>CBFHAI010000013.1:0-95940 GCA_965653565.1 uncultured Chiayiivirga sp.
AACGCCAGCCCAGGTGCTGAGCGTAAGCGTTGCATCGACTGGTTGAGACCGCCACGCAAAGAAAGATTTTGAAGGAGTGCCGCAGGCGGGAGGCGTCGCGCTCTTCCCATCTGGATGCTTCCCTTTGCGTCCTTTCTTTATTCCTTTGCGCCCTCTGCGTCCTTCTCTTGACCTCCCCACGACCCCGCGAGCCCAAGCCCTTGAATACCGCCGAGCCCGGCCGCATGGAGCCTGCTGGGCCGGGCCGTGGCATAATCCGCGCCCTTTGCGGGCGTCGGCGCAGTCGGCGCTCCTTACCTTTCCAAAGCGAGAAGATCCATGGATTTCCTGATTTCCCCCGCTTACGCCCAGGCCGCCGGTGCGCAAGGCTCGCCGTGGTCGCCGCTGATCATGCTCGCGGTGTTCTTCGCGGTGTTCTTCTTCTTCGTGATCCGCCCGCAGATGAAGCGCGCGAAAGATCACCGCAACATGATCTCGGCGATCAGCAAGGGCGACGAAGTGGTCACCTCCGGCGGCATCCTCGGCCGCGTCGACGACATCGGCGAAGCCTTCATCACGGTCGAAGTCTCCGACGGCGTGCGCCTGAAACTGCAGAAGCACGCCATCGCCGCCGTGCTGCCCAAGGGCACGCTCAAGTCGGTCTGATCCCTGCCTAACGGCCCCTTCCCTGTGGCCGCGATCCGCGGCCCTTCGCGGTAATCCACATGCTCGAGTTCGCCCGCTGGAAATACATCGTCGCTGCGCTGGTTTTGCTGATCGCGACGGTCTACTCGCTGCCCAATCTTTTCCCGCAGGACGCCGCGGTGCAGATCACCGCCAACCGTGGCAACACGGTGGACGCAGCCCTGCAGGAACGCGTCCAGGGCGCGCTCGACAAAGAGAAGGTGTCGTTCAAGAAGATCGAAATCGAAGGCAACAACCTGCTGGTGCGTCTGACCGATGCCACCCAGCAGGCGCGCGCCTCCGACGTGCTGCGCGGCGAACTGGGCGACGGCTACGTGGTGGCGCTCAACCTCGCCTCCACCGTGCCCGACTGGCTTACCGCGATCGGCGCGCGACCGATGCTGCTCGGCCTCGATCTGCAGGGCGGCGTGCACTTCCTGATGGAAGTCGACCAGGCCGCCGCGCTGGAAAAGCGCGAGAATGGCTTTGCCGAAGACCTGCGCGTGCTGCTGCGCGACAACGACATCGCCTACACCGGCGTGACGCGCGGCGCCAACGGCATCGCGATCCAGCTGCGCGATGCGGGCCGGCGCGATGAAGCGGCCGCCCTGATCGCCAGCAACCTGCCGGAACTGCAGGTGCAGAACGGCGCCGCCGAAGACGCGCTGGTCACCACCATCACGCCGGCCGAGCTGAAGATCATCCTCGACAATGCGCTCGAGCAGAACATCGGCACGCTGCGCAACCGCATCAACGAACTGGGCGTGTCCGAACCGATCGTGCAGCGCCAGGGCGCCAGCCGCATCGTGGTGCAGCTGCCCGGCGTGCAGGACACCGCGCAGGCCAAGAAGATCCTCGGCGCCACCGCCACGCTCGAATATCGAGCGCAGGTCGACGGCAACGCGCTCGACGCAGCCCAGACCGGCCGCGTGCCGCCCGAGGCGCGCGTCTACTACATGCGCGGTTCGCGCACGCCGGTGCTGCTGTCCAAGCGCATTCTCGCCTCGGGCGATCAGCTGGTCGATGCGCGTTCGGGCTTCGATCCGACCTCGGGTACGCCGATGGTGTCGGTCAAGCTCAACAACGTCGCCGGCCAGCGCATGCTCGACTTCACCACCGACAACGTCGGCCGCTCGATGGGCGTGGTCTACATCGAGCGCATCCCGGAAACCAAGATCGTCGACGGCAAGGAAGTGTCCACCGTGCGCGTCACCGAAGAGGTGATCAACTACGCGGTGGTCAACGGCGTGTTCGGCAAGAACTTCCAGACCACGGGCCTCGACAGTTCGCAGGAAGCGTCCGAACTAGCGCTGCTGCTGCGCGCCGGCGCGCTCGCCGCACCGGTCGACATCATCGAAGAACGCATCATCGGGCCGAGCCTGGGTGCCGAGAACATCGAAAAAGGCTGGAAGGCCGTGGCGTTCTCGTTCGCCTTCGTGCTGGTGTTCTTCGTCGTGTACTACCGCATGTTCGGCCTGATCACCAACATGGCGCTGCTGCTCAACCTGTTGCTCGTGGTGGCGGTGATGTCGCTGCTCGGCGCCACGCTCACCTTGCCGGGCCTGGCCGGCATCGCGCTCACCATCGGCATGTCGGTGGACGCCAACGTGCTGATCAACGAACGTATCCGCGAAGAACTGCGCGCCGGCAACACGCCGATGAACTCGATCACCGAAGGCTACGAAAAAGCCGGCGGTACCATCCTCGACGCCAACGTCACCGCGCTGCTCGCCGGTATCGCGCTGTTCGCCTTCGGTACCGGCCCGATCAAGGGCTTCGCAGTATCGCTGTGCGTCGGCATCCTGACTTCGATGTACACCGCCGTGTCGGTTTCGCGCGGTATCACCACCCTCATCTACGGCCGCCGGCGCAAGCTCGCCGGCCTGTCGATCTGACGCCGGACGCCTCGCCGTGAATATCTTCCCCTACGACAGCAAGATCGATTTCCTGCGCCTGCGCACCCTCGCCCTGCTGGTCAGCGCCGTGCTGCTGGTGGCGGCGGTGGCGATGCTCGCCGGCCGCGGCCTGAACTACGCGCTCGACTTCACCGGCGGCACCGTCGCCGAGATGAAATTCGCCAAGCCGGTCGACCTCGACGAAGTGCGCGAAAAGCTCGAAACCGCCGGCTACAAGGGCGCGATCGTGCAGGCCTTCGGCTCGGAAGCCGACATCGTCGTGCGCCTGCAGCCGCAGGCCGGCCAGGCCAACGCCGAACAGACCGGCGGTGCCGTGCTCGAGGCCGTCGCCACGCCCGACAATCCCGGCCAGGTGGTGCGCAGCGACTTCGTCGGCCCGCAGGTCGGCAGCGAACTGGCCTACAACGGCGTGCTCGCGGTGGTGTTCGTGGCGGTCGGCTTCGTCATCTACATCGTGTTCCGCTTCGAGTGGAAATACGCGGTATCGGCGATCGTCACCACCATGTTCGACGTGGTCGTCACCACCGGCTTCTTCGCCATGACCCAGCGCGAGTTCGACCTCGCCGCCCTGGCCGGCGTGTTGTCGGTGATGGGCTACTCGATCAACGACAAGATCGTGGTCTTCGACCGCGTGCGCGAGAACTTCCGTGCGATGCACAAAGTCACCTCGATGGAAGTGCTGAACCGCTCGGTGAACCAGACCCTGTCGCGTACCGTCATCACCTCCTTCGTCGCCTTCCTCACCGTGCTGGCGCTGTACCTCTACGGCGGCCCGTCGCTCGAAGGCATGGCGGCGGCGCAGATGTTCGGCATCGTGCTGGGCACGGCTTCTTCGATTTTCGTGGCGTGTCCGTTGTTGTATTGGCTCGGCGCGAGCAAGCAGGATTTGATGCCGAAGGCGCGTGATGAGGCGGAGTTGGCGCGACGGCCGTAACGGTTGGGTTTTTTGTTGATGAGAAAGCCGCGCGATGCGCGGCTTTCTTTTTGGACTTTCGGCCGGTTTGGCGTTATGCGAGGCGCTTGGTGTTGATTCGCGCTTGTGGCCTGGGTGAAGCGGCTTCATCGCGCAATCCAGGAGATTTCGGTCTTCGCCACTCCACACCAATAATCGTCATTCCGCCCTCAAGCTCAGGCCGGCTGGCCTGTGGCCAGGCGGGAATCCAGTGACTTTGAAGCGTCCCGCTTTTTGCTCTGCAATGCACTTCTCCCTTTCCTTCAAGCCTGTCCCGAGCTTGTCGAAGGGGAGAGGGCTGGGGTGAGGATGGTTCGGATCGTTGCCCCGCCGCACACTCCGTCATTCCCGCGCAGGCGGGAATGACCACGATTGACGCGGAGCTGCGAAAACCTAGTACTTCAAAGTCGCCGAACTCTCCTCTAGTCGCAGGCCTGCCGACAGAGTCTGGTGTTGAAGGGTGGGAATGACGAGCTCAAAAAGCAAAAACTTCATTCATTTCCCCCGCCGCCCCAACGGCAGGACCACCGTAAAACATGCTCCGCCAACCTTCCGGTTGCAGGCCTCGATCCGTCCCCCATGCTTCGCCACGATGCCGTGGCTGATCGACAAGCCAAGCCCGGTGCCGGCGCCGACCGGCTTGGTGGTGAAGAAAGGTTCGAACATGTGCTCGCGCACCTCGTCGGGAATCCCGGGGCCGCTATCGCAGATCCGCACGTGCGCCTCGTTGCCCGAGACTTCGGTCATCACTTCGATCACGCCGCGCTCGGGGATCGCCTGCGCCGCGTTGAGCAGCAGGTTCATGAAGACCTGGTTGATCTCCGACGGCAGGCATTCGATCGGCGGCAGGTCGCCGTAGCTGCGGATCACTTCGGCTTTGTATTTGAGCTCGTTCCAGACGATGTTGAGGGTGGTGTCGAGGCTGCGGTGGAGGTCGACTTCGGTCCAGGTTTCGTCGCGGCCGGCGCGCGAGAAATCCTTCAGATCCTGCACGATCTTGCGCACGCGTTCGATGCCTTCGCGCGATTCGGCCAGCAGCAGCGGCAAGTCTTGCAATACGAAGGCCACGTCGAGGCGTTCGCGCAGGGCCTGGATCGAATCGCGTTCGGCGGCCGGATCGGGCGAGGCCAGCGCGCGCTCGTAGGCTTCGATCAAGGTGCCGAGCGATTCGATGTAGCCTTTCAACGAACCCAGGTTCGAATGCACGTAGCCGATCGGGTTGTTGATCTCGTGCGCCACGCCGGCGGCCAATTGGCCGATCGACGCCAGCTTGTCGGACTGCAGCAGTTTTTCCTGGGTGCGGGCGAGTTGCGCGTTGGCACGCTCGAGCTCGGCGTTGCGCTGCGCGAGTTCGTGCGCGACATCGCCGGAGCGGGCAGGGAGATCGCTCATGGGTACAGCCTATGCCATCGCGACGCGGCACGCGACCGTCACGAGCCTTGCGGCGCAAAATCGAGCGCCGTAGTCTGGCTGCGCCGCGCCTTGCGGCCGGGAGTCACGAATGCGCGAACTCACCCTGCTTCTGGTCGACGACCACGAGGCCTTCTTGAACGCCGCGCAGCGCGAATTGCGCGCGCATGGCTGGCTGAAGATCGTCGGCCGCGCGCTCAACGGCCGCGAAGCGGTGATGCGCACCGAGCAATTGCGTCCGGCCGTGGTGGTGATGGATCTGGCGATGCCGGAAATGGGCGGCCTGCAGGCCACACGCCTGATCAAGGCGCAGGACGAGCCGCCCTTCGTCATCATCGTCAGTCATTTCGACGACGCCGAACACCGCGAGCATGCCGCGCGCGCCGGCGCCGATGCCTTCGTCGGCAAGGCCGAGTACACGCGCGACCTGTTGCCGATCCTCGAGCGCCTGGGCGCGGAGCCGGCCGGTGCCTGAATCGCGCGTGCTGGTGCTCGATGCCGATCGCAAGCGCGCCGAGCAACTCGGCGCGCTCCTCGATTTCGTCGATTGCACGCCGGTGCTGGTGCGCGACGCCGGCGAAATCGCGCTCGACGACGTCAAGCCCGATGCCTGGCTCGCGGTGATCCTCGGCGAGTGCGACGACCGCACCGCGCTGGTGCGTTTCGCGACCTGGCTGGCGCGCACGCCGAAGCATACGCCGTTGCTGGCGCTGGGCGCTGGCGAAATCGCCTTGCTGCACGACGCCGGCCTGGGTGCCGACAATGTGTGGCCGCTGGAAACTCCGGTGCGGCAGGCGCCGCTCACCGAATTGCTGCGGCGCGCGAGCCTGCGTCGCTTGAGCGCGGACGAAGCGACGGTTGACGAGGCGATCGGCCCCACCGGTTCGTCGCCCGCGATGCGCGAGGTGCGCCAGTTGATCGACCGCGTCGCGCCGCGCGACACCACCGTGCTGGTGCTCGGCGAATCGGGCACCGGCAAGGAAGTCGTCGCACGCGCCGTGCATCAGCGCTCGCCGCGGCGCGAGGGCCCGTTCGTCGCGCTCAACTGCGGCGCGGTGCCGGCCGATCTGCTGGAAAGCGAGTTGTTCGGCCACGAAAAAGGTGCGTTCACCGGCGCCGCCGCGCAGCGTCGCGGGCGCTTCGAACTGGCGCATCGCGGCACCTTGTTCCTCGACGAAATCGGCGACATGCCGATGCCGATGCAGGTCAAATTGTTGCGCGTGCTGCAGGAACGCCGATTCGAGCGCGTCGGCGGCAGCGAAACGATGGAAGTCGACGTGCGCATCATCGCCGCGACCCATCGCAATCTCGAACAGGCGATCAGCGACGGACGTTTCCGCGAGGATCTGTTCTACCGCCTCAACGTGTTCCCGATCGAACTGCCGCCGCTGCGCGAACGACGCGAAGACTTGCCCGAATTGGTGGCCGAATTGTGCGCGCAGCTCGAACGCAGCGGCCGCGGCCGCGTGCGGCTGGGCTTCGACACGCTGCGTGCCCTGCAGGCTTACGCGTGGCCCGGCAATGTACGCGAACTCGACAATCTCATCGAGCGCCTCGCCGTGCTGCATCCCGATGCGACCGTGCATGCGCGCGAACTGCCGAACCGCTATCTCAGCGGGCAGGCGCCGGAGTCGTTCGCGCCGCTGCCTGACGAAGGCAGCGAGGAACCCGTCGTCGAAGCCATCGCCAATGCCTTGCCCGACGAAGGCCTCGACCTGCGCGAGCACATCGCGCGCATCGAAACCGATCTGATCCGCGCCGCGCTCGCGCGCAGCCACGGCGTCGTCGCGCACGCCGCCGAACTGCTCGGCCTGCGCCGCACCACATTGATCGAAAAGCTGCGCAAATACGGCATGGGCAAGGATGCCGAGGACGCGACGATCGCCGATTGAACTAGCCGCTACGGCTGCGGCTCTGCCGATCGCGCTTTTTTCCCGCCGCCACGGCTCAGGCAGGCGATCCCAACCTTCGTCACTTTCCCCGGAGCCGGCCGCCGCCTAGACTCCGGGCTCCCTCGCGGGCGCCATGCGCGCGCGGCCGGCTTTCGCGGCGCGCAACGCTGCGTTCTCGTTTTCGTCCAGGAGTTATCCATGCTACGCAACCGGTTGAATCCGCTCACTTTCGCGCTCGGTCTGGCGCTCGCTTTGCCAGCCGCTGCGGTCGAGCCGATCCGCTTCGAGAAGAGCCAGATCGATGGCGACGTCGCCGTGTGCAGCGATCTCAATGAGTTCGTCAACAAGAAATGGCTGGCCGCCAACCCGATCCCGGGCGACCGCGTGACCTGGGGCAGCTTCGAAGTGCTCGGCGAGCGCTCGTTGCAGATCCAGGCCGAACTGGCCGAAGCCGCATCGAAGAAGAGCGGCACCGCGGTCGGCACGCCCGATCGCATCGTCGGCGACTTCTGGGCCACCGCGATGGACGAAGCGCGCGCCAACGAACTGGGCATCAAGCCGATCCAGGGCGAACTCGACCGGATCGATGCGCTCGCCAAGCCGGCCGACATCGCCGACTTCCTGCGCAAGAGCTACGCGCGCGGCCAGGGCTATGTGTTCGGCTTCGGTCCGTCGCCGGACTTCAAAGATTCCTCGATGAACATCGCCTACGTCGCGCAGGCCGGCCTCGGCCTGCCGGATCGCGACTACTACTTCGACGAAGACAAGGCCGAGCAGCGCGCCGCCTACGTCGCGCACATCGGCAAGGTGCTCGAACTGTCGGGCATGGAGAAGGCCGAAGCCGACAAGGCCGCGAAAGAAGTGATGGACTTCGAGACCCGTTTGGCCAAGGTGTCGAAGTCGAGCGAAGAACTGTCGCGCGACGTGTCGCTGTTCTACAACCCGGTGACCATCGCCGACGCCGACAAGATGACGCCGAATTTCTCCTGGACGCGCTTCTTCGAAGCCCAGGGCATCGAAGCGCCGAAGATGTTCTCGATGGCGATCCCGGCCTTCCACGCCGAGTTCGACAAGATGATCACCGATGTGCCGCTGGCGACCTGGAAGCACTACCTGCGCTTCCAGACCGTCGACGGCGCCTCGCCCTTCCTGAGCGACGAATTCGCGCAGGAAAATTTCAATTTCTACAACAAGACCCTGCGCGGCCAGAAGGAAATGCAGCCGCGCTGGAAGCGCGCGCTCAACGCGCTCAACGGCCAGGCCGGCGAAGCGCTGGGCCAGCTCTACGTGCGCGACAATTTCCCGCCCGAATCGAAGCAGCGGATGGTCGAACTGGTCGACAATCTGCGCGCGGCCTTGAAGGTGCGTCTGGAAGGCCTCGAGTGGATGAGTGCCGACACCAAGAAGAAAGCGCTGGAAAAATGGGCCGCATTCACGCCGAAGATCGGTTATCCCGACAAGTGGCGCGACTGGTCGGGCCTGAAGACCTCGCGTGAAAGCTATGTCGGCAACATCCTGGCCGGCAACGAGTTCAACTATCAGTGGAACCTCGCCAAGATCGGCAAGCCGGTCGACAAGAGCGAGTGGGGCATGTCGCCGCAGACGGTGAACGCCTACTACAACCCGCAGCAGAACGAGATCGTGTTCCCGGCCGCCATCCTGCAGCCGCCGTTCTTCGATCCGAAGGCCGACGACGCGCTCAACTACGGCGGCATCGGCGCGGTGATCGGGCACGAAATGATCCACGGCTACGACGACCAGGGCAGCCGCTTCGGGGCCAACGGCAACTTCGAAAACTGGTGGACCGATGCCGACAAGAAGGGCTTCGAAGCGCTCACCGCGAAACTCGTCAGCCAGTTCGACGGCTACGAAGCGCTGAAGGGCGCGAAGGTCAACGGCAACCTCACGCTCGGCGAAAACATCGCCGACCTGGGCGGCCTGGCCGTTGCGTTCGATGCGATGAAGCGCGCGCAGGGACCGGATTTCAAGGATCCGATGGTCGACGGCTACACCCAGGAACAGCGCTTCTTCATGAACTGGGGCACCGTGTGGCGCCGCCATTTCACGCAGAGCGAACTGCAGGTGCGCCTGAAGACCGACCCGCACGCTCCGGCCAATTTCCGCGCGATCGGCGCCCCGTCGAACATGACCTCGTTCGCCACCGCGTTCGAGTGCAAGCCGGGCGATCCGATGGTGCGTAGCGGTGAGGCGCAGATCAACATCTGGTAGTTGCGCGACACCGCAACGGTAGCGGACAGAGGCCCGGGACTCCGGGCCTCTGCTTTTTTGGGAATCGGGAGCCCTGGGAATCGGGAATGGGGAATCGGGAGAAAGCGGTGGAGGTTTTCTCCCGATTCCCGGTTCCCGATTCCCGCGATGTTCAAAAGCCGTGCACCCGGTCACGCAAGTGAAGAACTTGCCACCGCCCGGCGCGCACGAGGTCCACAGGCCCCGGTAGACTCTGCCGCATCGTCCACTTCCAGCCTGGAATCCGATGCGTTCTCAGCTCCTGTTCGGCGCCTGCCTGCTCGCCCTCGCGCAAACCGCCACCGCGCAATCCAACGCCAGCGGCCTGGACCCGCGCAATCTCGATGCGAAAACCGCGGCCTGCACCGACTTCTATCAATACGCCAACGGCGGCTGGCTGAAAGCCAATCCGGTGCCGGCGGGGCATGGCAGTTGGGGCCTGTTCGATGAAATGGGCCAGCGCAATCTGCTGCAACAGCGCGAATTGCTCGAAGCCGCGGCCGCCGCACCGCAGGACGATGTCGATCGGCTGCTCGGCGCGCTTTACGCGAGCGGCATGAACGAAGCCGCCATCGAAACGGCCGGCACCGCGCCGCTCAAGCCGTTGTTCGAACGCATCGAGAAACTCAAGAAACCGAAAGACCTCGCGCCCACGCTCGCCGATCTGCATGCGCGCGGCGTGCCGGTGCTGTTCGATTTCGGCGCCAGCGACGATCTGAAGAATCCGACCGTGCGCATCGCGTATGCGAACCAGGGCGGGCTGGGCCTGCCGGACCGCGATTACTACCTGCGCGACGATCCGGACACGCGCACCTTGCTCGCTGCGTATCGCGCCTACGTCGAGCGCGTGTTGACGCTGTCGGGCAGCGCCAATGCCGCGCGCGACGCCGGCTGGGTCCTCGACATGGAAACGCGCCTGGCGCGGGTGTCGCTCACGCTGTTGCAACTGCGCGATCCGAACAATTCGTATCGCGTGGTGCCGACCAAGGAACTCGACAAGCGCTTCCCGACGCTTGGCTGGAAAAAATTCCTGCGTGCGCAGGGCCTGGCCAAACTCGATGGCTTCTCGCTCGCGCACGACAGTTTCTTCACCGAAGCCGAGGCGATGGCGAAGACGCTGCCGCCCGAGCAATGGCGCGCTTATCTGCGTTTCCACAGCGCGCATGCGCTGGCGCCGTATCTGTCGCGCGGTTTCCAGGATGCGCACGAGGCGCTCTATGTGCGCACGCTGCGCGGCAGCAAGGAACCGTTGCCGCGCTGGCGCCGCGTGCTGGGCACGGTGGATGGATTGCTCGGGCAGGCACTCGGCCGCCGCTATTCGGAAAAATATCTGCCGGCAATAGCGAAGACATCCGCCGAAAAACTCGTCGCGGCCGTGCACGGCTCGCTGCGCGAGCGCATCGGAAAGGCGATGTGGATGGGCACCGCCGCGCGCGCCGCCGCGGCGACGAAACTCGATGCGCTCGACCTGAAAGTCGGTTATCCGGCGCGCTGGCCGAGCTACGAGGGCCTCACGCTTGCCGCTGACAATTACGCCGGCAACGTGCTGGCCGCCGTCGCTTTCCGTCACAAGGCCGAGATGGCCGCGGTCGGCAAACCGCGCGAAGACTGGCAGTGGCCGCAGCCGCCGTACGCGGTGAACGCCTACTACGATCCCTCGCGCAATCAGCTCGTGCTGCCGGCCGGCATCCTGCAGCCGCCGCTGTTCGATCCGGCCGCCGACGCGGCCGTGAATTACGGCGGCATCGGCACGCTGGTCGCGCACGAACTGATGCACGGTTTCGACGTGCTCGGCGCGACTTACGACGCCACCGGCAAACTCACGCCGTGGTGGACTCCGGCCGACGCTACGGCCTTCGCCGCGCGCACCAAACCACTGGAAACGCAGTACGACCAGTACACCGCGCTCGGCCCGGTGAAAGTGAGCGGCCGTCTGACGCTGGCCGAAAACATCGCCGACCTGGCGGCGCTCGAAACCGCGTGGAGCGCGTACGAATCCACCGCGCCCGACACCAAACCTCTCGAAGGCCACACGCCGCAGCAGCGCTTCTTCCTGGCCGCCGCACAAGTCTGGCGGCGCAACTACACCGACGAAGAACTGACGCTGCTGCTGCAGACCGACGTCCACGCCCCCTCGAAGTTCCGCGTCAACGGCCCGCTCGCCAACTTCGCCCCGTTCGCGGCGACGTTCAAGTGCAAGCCCGGCACGGGATTCGTGCGCAAGGAAGCGGAGCGGGTGCAGGTGTGGTGACGCGGGGTGGCATGGGGCTGCGCGGCGTCGGCGTGCCGTTTGCCGAATAGGGGTTAGGGGCGAGTAGTTAGGGCGCGCTGCTGATGGATTGAGGCGCGGCGATTGTCCGCGAGCCGACATCAACGCGCCCGCGCTACTAATCCCTCGCCCCTGCTTGCGGTGGCGTGGATCTGCGCGCGATTCTGAGAAAAGGGGTTAGGGGCGAGTAGCGAGGGCGCGCTGTTGATGGATTGAGGCGCGGCAATCGCGCGCGAGCCGACATCAACGCGCCCTCGCTACTAATCCCTAACCCCTGCTTCATTCTGAGAATGCACGTCCCCTCGCCGCCCCGCATCGTCACCACGCGTAACACCCCCAGCCGGACGCTCGCGGCCCGCAGGGCGTAAAATTGCGCGATGAGCAAATTTCTCCCCGGCCAGCGCTGGTTCTCCACCGCCGAGCCCGAACTCGGTCTCGGCACCGTCATGCGGCTCGCCGGCCGCAGCGTGCAGATCGTCTACACCGGCAGCGGCGAAGTCCGCATGTATGCAATCGAGACCGCACCGCTGGCGCGCGCCGAATTCCGCGCCGGCGATCGCCTGCGGGCGCACGGCGAGGAACTCGGCGTCGATGCGGTCGACGTGCGCGAAGGCCTGCTGCATTACCGCTGCGGCGAGCGCTGGATCGCCGAGGGCGAGCTCGACGCCGAGCAGCCCGTCTCGCAAGCCGATGCGCGCCTGATGGGCGGACGCGTCGATCGCAACGACCAGTTCGAAGTACGCGTCGAGACCCTTGAACGCCGCGCCGCCGCGCAACGTCATCCGGGCGCCGGCATTCTCGGTGCGCGTATCGATCTGATCCCGCATCAGTTGCGCGTCGCCGAAACCGCCGCCGCACGCCGTCCGCCGCGCTTGTTGCTGGCCGACGAGGTGGGCCTGGGCAAAACCATCGAGGCCTGCCTCATCGTCGCGCAACAACGCGCTGCCGGTCGCGCCGGACGCGTGCTGATCCTGGTGCCCGAGAGCCTCGTGCATCAATGGTTCGTGGAATTGCTGCGGCGTTTCAATCTGCGCTTCGCGATCTACGACGAAGAGCGCTGCGAATCGCTGGAAATGGGCGGCAGCACGGCGAATCCGTTCGAAGACGAACAGGGCGTGATCGCCGCCACCGGCTGGCTCGCGAACCATCCGAAGCGTTCGCGCCAGGCGCTCGACGCCGGCTGGGATCTGCTCGTGGTGGACGAAGCGCATCATCTTTCCTGGAGCGAGGACGCGCCGAGCGCCGAGTACCGTTTCGTCGAATCGCTGGCCTCCGATACGCCGGGCGTGATCCTGCTCACCGCGACGCCCGAGCAACTGGGCATCGGCGGACACTTCGCGCGCCTGCGCCTGCTCGATCCGGCTCGCTATGCCGATCTGGCCGCCTTCGAGGCCGAAACGGCCGGTTTCCAGCGGCTTTCCGGCACCGTCGACAAACTGCTCGAAGCCGAATCGCTGTCGCCGCAGGACGTCGAAACCCTGGCCTCGCTGCTCGGCGACGAAGCCGCGCAATTGCCGGCCGTGCTCGGTGCGATCGCGAACGGCGACAGCAGCGCGCGCGATGCGCTGATCGACAACCTGATCGATCGCCACGGCACCGGCCGCGTGATGATCCGCAACCGGCGCGCTGCGGTCGGCGGTTTCCCGGCGCGCGTGAAGCATCTGACGCGCCTGGTGCCGGCCGAGCACGATCCTTCGCTCGACGGCCGCCTGCTGGCCGAATTCCACAGCGATGTCGGCACGCCCGGCCACGTCGAGCCCGAGCACGATTACGCGCGCGATCCACGCATCGACTGGCTGCTCGAACTGCTCGATCGCCTGGCGCCGCAGAAGTGCCTGCTGCTGTGCCGCTCGCGCGCCAAGGTGCAGGCGCTCGAAGAAGTGCTGCGTCTGCGTTCGGGCGTCGCGGTCGCGCGCTTCCACGAAGACATGAACCTGCTGCAGCGCGATCGCAACGCCGCGTTCTTCGCGCAGCCCGATGGTGCGCGTCTGCTGATCGCCTCGGAAATCGGCGCCGAAGGCCGCAATTTCCAGTTCGCGCAGCATCTGGTGCTGTGGGATCTGCCGCTCGATCCGGACATGCTCGAACAGCGCATCGGCCGTCTCGATCGCATCGGCCAGCGTGGCGATGTGCAGATTCACGCCGCCGCCGTGGCCGACAGCCCGCAGGAGTTGCTGCTGCGCTGGTACGACGAAGGCCTCGATGCGTTCGCGCGCGTCTGTCCCGATGGTCGCGAACTGTTGCGCCGTTTCGGTGCGCCGCTGGTGGCGCTGGCGAAGGATTACGGTGCCGGCGAAGCGCGCGAAGCCGCGCTGCAATCGCTGATCGGGAAAACGCGCCAGGCGCACGAAGAATTGTCGGAACTCATCGCGCGCGGCCGCGACCGTTTGCTCGAACTCTCGAGCCGCCGCGGCGCCGGCGCCGGCGAATTGCAATCGGCCTTGCAGCGCGACGATTCGGTCGCCGCGATCGACGATTATCCGCTGCGCCTGCTCGAACAATTCGGCGTGCATCACGAGCCGCTCGGTCCGTCGATCTATCTGCTCGATCCCGAATACGTGACGCTCGATGCCTTCGAGGAATTGAAAGGCGGCGCACGCCAGGCCACGCTCGAACGCAGCACCGCGCTGGCACGCGACGACCTGCTTTACCTGCGTGCCGACCACCCGATGATCGTCGGCGCGCAGGAATTGATGTTGTCGGCCGAAACCGGCAACGCCGCGATGCTGATCGACGAAGCGCTGCCGCTGCGCACGGTGCTGCTCGATGCGGTGTTCGTGCTCGAATGCGTCGCCGACAGCCGTCTCAACGCCGCGCGTTTCCTGCCGCCGCTGCCGGTGCGCTGCGTGGTCGACACGCGCATGGTGCCGCGCACCGATTTCCAACCGAGCGCGCGCGCCGTGCAGCGCGCCGCCGATCGTCCGATCGATCTGCTGAAATACCGCAAGATCCTCGCGACGCTGCTGCCGCCGATGCTCAAACGCGCCGCGCACGAAGCGCAATCGCAATCGCAGGCGCGCATCGCCGAGGCGATGCAGGATGCCGAAACCTTGCTCGGCCGCGAGATTTCCCGCCTGGAAGCGTTGTCGCGGGTGAATCCGGCGGTGAAGCCGGAAGAAGTGGCCGCGCTGCGCGAAGAACTCGACGGACTGCGCGCGGCGTTACCGAATGCGCGGCCGCGGCTCGATGCGCTGCGTCTGGTGGCGAGCCCGGACTTCCTCAATTTGCGCGGCTAGTACTGCGCGCCGGGGCGCTTTGGGAATCGGGAATCGGGAGAAAGCCATGCAGGCTCTCTCCCGATTCCCGATTCCTCACAACCTACCGATCCCGATCCACCGCATAAACCGCCAACGCCCGAAGCGCCGCAACATACTCGTTGCCCGCAAGCCCTGCGATCGCCGCCGTCGCCGCATCGGCATATTCATGCGCACGGCGCTGGCTGTAGGCGATGCCGCCGCTTTCGCGCACCGCCGCGAGTACCGCAGGCAGTGCGCCGACATCGCCTTCCTCGATCGCCGCACGCAGGCGCTGGCGCGTCGCGGCGTCGCCGTGTTGCATCGCGTGGATCACCGGCAGCGTGGCCTTGCCTTCGGCCAGATCGTCGCCGAGATTCTTGCCCAGCGTTTCGGCGTCGGCGGTGTAGTCGAGCACATCGTCGGCGATCTGGAACGCGTAGCCGAGGTTCAATCCGTACGACGCCAGGGCATGCTCGGTCGCTTCGTCGGCGCCGCTGAGCACCGCACCCAGGCGCGTGGCGGCGGCGAACAGCACCGCGGTCTTGCGTTCGATCACGCGCAGATAGGCGGCTTCGTCGGTATCGGGGTTGTGCACGTGCAGCAACTGCAACACTTCGCCTTCGGCGATCGCATTGGTGGTATCGGCCAGGATGCGCATCACGCTGATGCGGTCGAGCTCCACCATCAGCTGGAAGCTGCGCGAATACAGGAAGTCGCCGACCAGCACGCTGGCGGCGTTGCCCCACAAGGCATTCGCCGTCTTGCGCCCGCGGCGCAGATCGGATTCGTCCACCACATCGTCGTGCAGCAGGGTGGCGGTATGGATGAATTCGATCACCGCCGCCAGCTGCAAATGCTCGCGGCCGTCGTAACCGGCGGCGCGCGCGGCGAGCAGATGCAGCATCGGCCGCAGCCGTTTGCCGCCGGCCGCCACGATATGCTCGGCGATCTGGTTGATCAGCAGCACATCGGACGAAAGCCGCGCGCGGATCAAGCTATCCACGGCCGTCATGTCGTTGGCGGCGAGCGCCTGCACATCGCGCAAGGAGGGCGTGGCGGAAGAGTGGGCGAAGGCGGCGTTCATGCCCGCGATTATAGGGGCCGGCTCGAAGCGGGCGAAATCGCGCCGCGACTTCCCGGCCGCACGCGAGGCGAATTCCTAGCCGGAATTTCCGCTCGCCTGAGTGCGTCGGCAGTCTGGCTATAATAGGCTGAGAAACCCGCTGCACTGCGCGGCATCATCAGGGAAATCAGTCACATGGCACGCGGAATCAACAAGGTGATCCTGGTCGGCAACCTGGGTGCCGATCCCGAAACGCGCTACACCGCCGGCGGCTCGGCCATCACCACCATCCGCATCGCGACGTCGGAATCGTGGAAAGACAAGCAGACCGGCGAGCAGCAGGAACGCACCGAGTGGCACCGCGTGAAGTTCTTCGGCCGCCTGGCGGAAATCGCCGGCGAGTACCTGAAGAAAGGCCGCCAGGTCTACGTCGAAGGCAGCCTGCGCACCGACAAATACACCGACAAGGACGGCATCGAACGCTTCAGCACCGACATCATCGCCGACGAAATGCAGATGCTCGGCGGCAACCCGGGCAGCGAAGGCGGCGGCGGTGGCGGTGGTTATCGCGGCGGCGACCGCGGCGAGCGTGGTGGAGATCGCGGCGGCGACCGCGGCGGCGAACGCCCGGCAGCCCGCGGCGGCGCCCCGGCTTCGCGCCCGGCGCCGGCAAGCAGCGGACGGCCGACCTCGAACGAGAATTTCGAGGACGACGATATTCCGTTCTAAAAGCTACCGCTAGCTCTTTTGTTGCGTTTTCAAAAGAAACCCCGCTTTTTAGCGGGGTTTTTCTTGGGCGTGTCCGTTCCAAGAGCGATCTGCGCAACAACCTGCCGGCCTGTTCTGTGGCATTTGACAGACTGTTGAGAAACACCCATCACGCGATTTTTCGTAAGCGAGCGGTGACGTCACCTGTTCAGAGGCGGTAGTTCGTGATTCTCTCGTCGCTCGGTTACGAGCGACGAGGTTGCGATGGCGACGAGACAAGAGACGTGGGCCGCACGTATCGCGGCTTGGCGACAGAGCGGCCGCTCCCAGGCGGCGTTCTGTCGCGAGCACGGCTGGAACCCGAGTACGTTGCAGTACTGGTTGCGTGCATCGAAACGCCCCGGGAGCGCCTCGACCGCGATGGTGCCGGTGGTGCTTGATGGCTCCAAGCCCGCGCACTCGGATCGCATTGAGGTTCGCCGGGGGCCGTGGGCGGTGTCATTCCCCGCCTCGGTGGATTCGGCCTGGCTGGGCGCGGTGCTCCGCAAGATGTGTGCATGCTGAGTCCGACCGGCTGGTGGCTGGCCGTGGCCCCGGTGGACTTACGCTGCGGAATCGATCGATTGCTGGTGACGGTGAGCGAGACGCTCGGTCATGCGCCGACCGACGGCGGAGCGTACGTGTTCCGAAATCGCGCCGCCTCACGTATTAAGGTGCTATGCGTGGATGCCCAAGGCATCTGGCTCTGCGTTCGACGACTGCACGAGGGAACGTTCCATTGGCCACGCCCCGGCGACGCGGTTTGCAAGCTCACGGCCGAACAATTTCGTTGGCTGAGCGCTGGCGTGGATTGGCACCGTCTCTCGTATTCCTTGGAGCAGCTTGGCAAACGGGTGTGAGTTGACCGTCTCGATGGATCTGGCGCAGCTGTCTTCGATCACTGACGTGCAGCAGCTGCATGAGATCGTGACGGCGCAACTGGCCGTGATCGCGCAGCGCGATGCCTGTTTGGCCCAAGCCGACGTACGCCTCGCACAGCGTGACCAGACGATCGTCTACAAAGAAGCCAAGATCGCCAAGCTGACCGCCGAGATCATGCGGCTGCGGCGGGTGCAGTTCGCGGCGCGCTCAGAAAAAATGGATCCCGAGCAGAGGGCTCTGTTCGACGAGGCGATGGCTGCCGACCTGGCGGTCGTGGAAGCCGAGCTCGAGGAGGCGCAGCACTCCGATGGCGAGACGAAGCCGGCCAGGCCGTCTCGTGCCATTCCCAAGCGCCGTCCGCTGCCAGCCGAATTGCCGCGCATCGAGACCCGGCACGAACCGGAGTCCTGCGACTGCAGCACCTGTGGGGCCACCCTGGTGCCGATCGGCGAGCACGTGAGCGAGAGGCTCGACTGCGAGCCTCTCAAGTTCTTTGTCCGCCGCGATGTCTATCCGCAGTACGCCTGTCGTGCGTGCGAGACGATCACGGCCGAGCCGGTGGCCCCGGCGATCTTGGATCGGAGCATCGCCGCGCCGGGTCTGTTGGCCCAGGTAGTCATCGCCAAGCATGTCGATCACCTGCCGCTGTACCGGCAGGAAGCCATCTACCAGCGCAGCGGCATGGAGATCGGGCGAACCACGCTGGCCGAGTGGTGCGGCATGGTTGGGCTACGCCTGCAGCCGTTGGTAGACGCCTTGCGGACCGAACTGCTCCAGTCCGCGGTGCTGCACGCCGATGAGACGCCGGTGGCGCAGCTTGATCCGGGCGCCGGCAAGACCAAGCGCGCCTACCTGTTCGCGTACCGCACGGCTGAAGCAAACCCCATCGTGGTGTTCGACTACGCCGCCAGCCGCAGCGGCAAGCATGCCGCCGCCTTCCTGGGCGACTGGCGCGGCGCGCTGATGGTGGATGACTTCGCCGGCTACAAGGCGCTGTTCGCCCAAGGCGTCACGGAACTGGGTTGCTGGGCACACGCCCGGCGCAAGTTCGTCGACCTGCACCAGGCCAGCGGCAGTCCGATCGCGAACGAAGCGATTCAGCGCATCGCCGCGCTATACCGGATCGAGTCCGAAGCAAGAGATCTGACTCTTGAGGAACGACAGCGCTTCCGACAGCAGCACGCGCGACCTCGAGTCGATGATCTCAAACACTGGCTCACGCGCCTGCGGCCGCAGGTGCTCGGCGCCGGCGGCACGCTGAGCGCCATCGACTACACCCTCAAGCGCTGGGCTGCTCTCACGCGCTATCTCGACGATGGCGGGTTCGCGATCGACAACAACGTGATCGAGAATGCGATCCGCCCCATTGCAATCGGCCGGAAAAACTGGCTGTTCGCTGGCTCGGAGACCGCGGGACGACGCGCGGCGGCGATCATGAGCCTACTCGCCACCGCAAAGGCCAACGGGTTGGATCCGCATGCCTGGTTGACCGACGTGCTGACGCGGCTGCCAACTACGCGGGATCGAGATGTCGGCGGGCTGCTGCCGAACCGCACGCAGTACAAGCCTGCCCGCCCGCTCCCACATTTATCGCAGCCTCGCACCCGATTGGTTCGCCAAAGGCGGCCATAACCATGCTCAACTACATCTTTTCTGTGGTGCTTCCGGCAGTTTTCGGCATTTTTGCGGCAACCGATTTATGGGCAGGCTATCGAGCATTTGTTGCAGCCAGTCATAGCGGCCAATGGCCCTGGGTAGACGGCACAGTACGATCAGCAGAGATAGGTGAGCGATCGATGATCGGAGAGCCTGGAGTGAGACCTGTGATCGCCTACGAGTACTCGGTAGGCGGTATGCACTTTATCGGCAGCCAGATTGCGTTCGGCTTGCAAGACAATTTCTTCTCCGGCGGAAGCTTCGCCAGAAAGTACATTGATCGCTATCCCGCGGGCCGTAGCGTCAGAGTCTACTACGACCCTCTATCGCCATCATCGTCTGTGTTGGAACCGGGTTTCTCTTTGTGGACATTTGCGCCGACGCTTTGGGGGATTGGGATGCTCGCTCTGATATATGCACTCTGCATAGCCAATCCCGTTGAGTTCTGAACCAATTGCTTTGCCCGGTTCTCAGCACGCAATCCCCGCGGCCATGGTGATCAGAATCCTCCCAACGTGGTCAGCGTTGAAGGCCGCGTCGCTAAGTCAAAGCCACTCCGCCGGACGCGGCTTTGAGGCACGTAGCCAATACCGGAATGTCTTTGCAGCCCGGTATAGAGCGGCGAGGAAAGCACGGCGCTCCTCCTCTGAACACGTGACGTCACCGGACGCTTACGATTTTTCAATCAAATCGCATCAATGATCGAAGGCCGACGTCGGAAGCCGAGTCGCGGTGATTTTCACGCATCACACGCATTTCTCGTGAGGTGGGCGATGGCTGCCACCAGCCCTTGATGCCGCCCATCCGAATCAGGTTGCAGCCTGCGACCGACCAAGCCGTCCAGGCGCGAACCTTCTGCAGTCCGATGCGCGTGAGTTTGCGCAAGCCGCCGATCGTTTTTGTCCAGCCGAAGCCTTGCTCAATGCGTTTGCGGATCACCCAGCTGATGGCGTAACCCTGCATTCGCGCGACGCGGTTCGGGATCGCGCTGCGCCGTCGGCTCGTGTTCTGTGCGATGTAGCGAGAGCTTCTTCATTTGGTTTTCCTCGGTGGAGATTTCGAGCAGCAAGCTTTCTGATGGGCCTGTCTGTCGCAGTACGGTTCGACTAGCGGGGGCTGGACTGTAGTTTCTGTAACGAATTGTCTCCTCAGCTGCGTATGCCAAGCGCCACGAAGACGAGTTCCGATGGGCCATTGAGCCCATAGCCTTTGATGACAGTGTTCGAGGTTGCCGCGGGCGCGAGGTGCCAGGTCGCCGGCCACACTGAAGCACTAATCGAGCAGCGTGCGCTCCCTCTGGGACTGTCGTTGAACGTTCGTTCCTTACGTGTCCACATAACTCCCCACGTGCGTAACTTGCTGGTCAACGGCCACTCCTTTGGCGGTTGCTACTTCGTGCATTCACACAACGAGCAGGTCACGCACCAAGGATATACATGCATACAAATCTTTCGTTTTTGCTATCGCGCAAGTTGACACTGGTGGCTGCCCTGGCGGGCGTGACGGCAGTGGCTGGGTATGGTTCGCCGGTACATTCGCGTGCTGCGTTGACGAGTGCGCCGTCGGCAGCTACTCCGCTCGGCAGCGGGCCGCTCTCCTCGCCAGCGTTACCGCACGCATTCGAGTTGCCGCCAACGCCGATCGTCGCCGGCACGTCGGTTGGTTATCTTCCGGGCAGTGGCAGCGTGACTCCGACCGGCGACTTTTCCTGGTCGATGCCGTTGGAGATTCCGCCCGGTCGCGCGGGCATGCAGCCCGCACTGGCCTTGAGCTATTCGAGTGGTGCCGGTAACGGTCTGCTCGGTATGGGCTTTGGCATTTCAGGCTTCTCGACAATCACCCGCTGCGGCAAGTCCATTGCGACGGAAGGTGAAGTCGACGGGGTCGATTTCGATGGCGGGGATCGCTTCTGCCTGGATGGCGAGAAGTTGATGCTGGTGGCGCCAGTCAGCCCGGCCAGCCCCAACCAGATTCAGGTCTATGGCGGCGAAGGCACGGAGTACCGCACCGAAGCGGACAGCTTCGCGCGTGTGGTCGCGCTCGACGTCGACGAGCGCGGCCCGGCGAAGTTCAAGGTCTATCGCAAGTCCGGTTCGATCCAGACCTTTGAAGCGGTGACTGCCGATCGAATCGAGGGCCACTACGCGGGTCCGATGTTCATGGGTCAAGTACGTGCGTACTGGGTGATCAGGCTCGAGGAAGATCGTGCGGGCAACCAGATCAGTTACGAGTATCAAACCGAACTGACCTGGAATGTGAACCAGGCCGGGTCCTTGATTGAGACCGTCCCCAAGCGCATCCATTACACGAGTCACTCGAAGGGAACGCCGAGCCAGCGCTACATCGAGTTCGCCTATGCGAGCCGACCGGATACTCGCGTGCGATGGTCGGCGGGCGTGGGAACCCGCAGCAGCAAACGGGTCGAAAGTGTCACGATGTATGCGCCCAACCCGACCAAGACCAGTCCGGTGTGGACCTATCATTTCGACTACCTGCAGGCTTCAGGAACCGGCCGCAGCCTGCTGACGCAGGTCAAGCGCTGTGCAGCTGGCGGTCAGTGCTTGTGGAGCAAGGACTTCGAGTGGAACGACGGGCATCCGGTGACGGGCTTTGAGCTCGTCAAAACGGTTGACGCACCACTCAGTCTCCCATCGGTTGCCCCGAATGCCGAACGATATGCGCCGGTGATCCGAGTTGCCGACTTCAACGGCGACGGTGGTGATGACGTGCTGATGCAGCAGGGCGGTGATGGTGCCGGCGACTTCAACGAGCCGCACAAGCTCTACCTGTCGGCGCCAGGCCCTTCTGGCACGCAGATGTTCAAGAAGACCGAAACACTGTCGCGCTCGGGACCTGGGTACGGCCCGGTGTATCTCGAAGCGAGTTTTCCACTCGACGTCAATCATGACGGCGTGTCGGAGCTCATGGCCTATGCATCGAACGGCAGCTACACGGCGCGTCACTGGAACGGCGTGAAGTTCGACGTCATCGCGACCGCTCTCGACGAGCCGCCGTTCGCGGACATGAACGGTGACTCGTTGCTCGAGCAGTTGCCCAAGACCGCGCCAGTGTACGCGGAATGGCCCGATTCCCCCGATGACGTCGACTGCGGCGAACCCAATCAGCTGGTGCCGTCATTGCGCTTTGGTGAAGCGGATGATCCGAGCACGTGGGTGCCGGCACAATGCCCGGCCGAGTTCGTCGACAGCGACGGCGATGGCCGGCAAGAGCTTTTCACGCGCCAGGTAGTCGAGATTCCCAGCGGCCAGTGCAATCACGACGGACAACTGGGTACGCCGGCTCTTCCCAAAAAGCGCTGGGTATGCCTTGGGGACTACATCCGTGCCTTCGAGAATGATCAAGGTGTCATCCAGACCGAAATCAAATACCCCCTCGGCGGCATGGCTGGTGATTTCAACGGCGACGGCCTCACCGATTCGCTGGTCCGTTCCCCGGCTGTCATCGATGGCACGCGCAAGTACACGATTGCCTGGAACACTGGCAATGGGTATTACAAGAATGCCGTTACGCAAGTCGTACCGGTCGACGAACTATCGAACAACGTGATCTTTGCCGACGACGGCTATCGCGTCGTGGACATCAACGATGACGGTATGGCGGATCTGGTCGGCTTTCAGAACGGGCCGAACGACACCGCGCCGAAACTCAATCTGTTGATCTCGAAAGGCAATGGTCAATTCGATCATCAGACTCTTTCGTTCACCACGCCGGGCACGCGCTTGGATGTCGTGCGCGAAACCGACGACACGCCTACGAGTCCGGTCATCAACTGGGCGGACAACCCGTTGGGCGAAGAGATCGAGAACCACACGGTAGAGACGGGTCCCATGCCGACCGAAGTGGCGGCCGGCTGGCTGCTGTCGACGTTCGGCGACTTCGACGGCGATGGACGCTTGGACATCCTGCGACACACGAAAGTGAGCGGCGCCGGCAAGTTCGAGGTTTACTCCATGGGTGCCGGACAGCCGTCGGAAACGCTGGCCCGCGTCTACGACGAGCCGACCGACTGGGCGCGCGAGGAAGTGACCTACGACACCGAGTGGTCGGCGGATCCGGAACACAAGTTCGACGATCTGTCATGTTGGTTCCCGCTGACTTGCGTGCGGCAGGGCTTCCCTGTGGTGCGGACCTATACCTCGCGCGCGCACTTGGTCAATCCCACCCCGTCGGAGACGGTTTCCAAAGCGCGCACGCTGCACTACTCCTATGAGGATCCCATCGGGCATCGTCAGGGCCGTGGCGACCTGGGTTTCGGAAAGGTCCGGGTCTGGGACCCGACCGCTCTCATCGAGACCGAGACGACTTATGACCATCGCAAGCACGAAGAGAACTTCCGTTACTTCCCGTATGCCGACGTCCCGAAGACCCAGACCACGATCACGCCGATTCTGACGTCCGCGCAGATGCAAAACCCGCCTGCTCAGGCGAAAGCGCGAATCAGCGTCACGACGAGCGATACCGAGTTCCGCCTCCTCAACAAGGACCAGACCTACGCGGTTTTCCCGAAGGAAACGACGCGCGTCATCTATGAGGGTATGGTCGAGATCGACATGGGGGCGCTCGAGGCAGCCAATACCGAAGATCGCCACCTGTGGAATCCCGACCCGCCGATCAATCAGGTCGAGACGACCTCGACGAGCGTCGTCGACGACTACGGCAACGTCACGCAGCAGACGATGCAGAACACGCAGGTCGGCGTGATGAATGGTGCGATGAACATCGTCGCGATCCAGTTCGAGAATCGACTCGAGGAGTGGCTGATCGGCTTGCCGATCGACACGACAGTGTCCTCGACGGTCAAAGGCGTCACAGTCACAAGACATTCCACGGCGCAGTTCGATGCACTCGGCCGTCTCGAGCGCGCGGATATCGAACCAGGTAACGCGGATCCTTCCCTCACGTCGTGGAGTTCGTTCACCTATGATTCGATCTACGGGCTCCTGACGAGCACGACCGTTCAAGGTTCGGCCTTCGCCGGCCCGCGCACCTCGCGCGCGGAATACGGTGTTTCCTATCCGGGTGCGCCGGATGAAAAGGTCTTCCCGAGCCAAGTCTGGGCTGATCACGACGCGGTCAACCAACCGGCGTGTGATCTCAAGGATTGCCGACCCTCCGAATGGTTCATCACACATCCGGCGCTCGGCGTCGCGATTGCGAGCATGGATGTCAACGGTGTCCAAACGACGGGGACCTACGACAGCTTCGGTCGCTTGCTGACGAGACAGGTCGGCGGCGAGCTGCCGGTTGCGATGAGCTATAGCGGCAGGCCCGATGCAGGCTTGGCCTTTTGCTCGCCGAACCCCTGCTACAACGGTTTGATTGTCGACGCGACCGTCGGTCTGCAGGCGAGTAGGGTCGTAGTAGGCGGGCTCGGTCAGACGCTGACGAGCTCACGGACCGGGTTCGATGGCGACTGGATCCACAGCTCGCTCGAGTACGACATCCTGGGCCGTGTGGTTGCGGCCAGTCGCCCCTACACGACAGGCAACCTGCCGACCGATTTCAGCACGGTCGAGTACGACAGTCTCGGCCGCGTGTTGAAGACGCTGACCCCGGATCAGAAGGCGACGACGCACAAGTACCTGTCGCTGTTCGAGAGCGAGACGGTCGACCCGCTCAACCACAAGAGCTACATCAAGACCGACGTCGACGGCAATATCGTTGAAAGCGGCAACGTGCTGCTCAAGCCGGGCTTTGCCAATCCGTTCCAGAACGTCTCGACGCTCTTCCGCTACGGCCCCTTCGGTCGGCTGGAAAAAGTGATCGACCCGGAAGGTAACGAGTCCTCGGTTCAATACGACTCGCTCGGTCGTCGCCGGCAGATGACCGATCCGGATCGCGGCATCACCGAATTCAGCTACACAAGCTTCGGCGAGTTGCATGAACAAAGCGCATTGGGCATCGGTCAACAGCTGCGTTGGCTTTACGATGACCTGGGCCGTGTCTATGACGAGTACAAGGTGGGGGGCGCTGAAGGTCATCGTTGGTTCGTCTGGGACGAGAGCCAGAACGGCGTTGGTCAACTTGCCTATGCCTGGGGCTTCGATGGCTTCAAGACCGAGTATGCCTACGACACGCACGGGCGCTTGAGCCACGAGACGCTGACCGACAGCGTCAAAGGCTGGAACTTCACCACCAATCTTGCCTATGACAACCAGGGGCGGCTCGACACCCTCACCTATCCGGCCGTCATCGAGTCCAACAATGCGCCGCGCCTGGCCGTCAAATACGAATACGACGATGCCACCGGTCACCTGAGCGCCATACGCAATGCGACACCGGGTCAGCCGGCCGATCCCTTCATGACGATTGCCGCGCGCAATCTCGACATGGCATTGGTCGAGGGCACGCTTGGGCATGGCCAGGGACAGATTGACTTGATGCGTGACTTCGACTCGGTCACTGGCCGACTGAAGAGCATGACGGCCAAGACTGCCGCCCTGCCGGACCTGCTGGACATCGACTACACCTATTGGGCCAATGGGCTCGTCAAGTCGCGGATCACGCAGATGTCGACATCGCAGCGGTTCGAGGCGTTCGAGTACGACACGCTGGGCCGTCTGACAAAGTGGAACGAAGGCATGGGGGCGCCGGGTTATTTGCCCTCGCCGACCGAGTACCGCTACGACGCCATCGGCAACCTGACGCAGATCCTGAAGAACGGCGCGCTGATCGAGGATCGAAAGTACGGCCTGGGCGGGACGCAGCCGCACACCCTGACCCAGATCACCAATGCGTCATCCCAGACCAGCAAGACATACCAGTACGACGCGCTGGGGCGAATGTTCGCCGATCCCTCGCGCCAGATCACCTACACCTCGTTCGACTTGCCCAAGACCATGACGGTCGATGGTGCGGATTGGACGTTCCGCTATGACGCGCTCGGCCGGCGTATCACCAAGAGCAAGGCCGGAGGCGAGAACACGTTCTACGTGCCGGGCCTCATGGAGCGGCGCGAGACGTCCGCCGGTGTCCATTACGTCTATCACATCGAAGGCCCGGACGGCACGGCGGCCCAGGTCGACTACGACGTGGGCACGGCGGCGACCAGCATCTTTTATCCGCTCGACGATGCGCTCGGCAGCGTCGGTCAGGTGATCGATCAGAACGGTCAAGTCAAGGAAAGCTACGGCTTCGATCCGTTCGGCCAGCGCACATGGACGCAAGTGCTGTACCGCGAGAAAGTCACCCACGAAGGCTTCGCCGGCCATGAGCACGACGATGCGCTCGGCCTGATCAACATGAAGGGGCGCATGTACGACCCCGCGATGAAGCGCTTCCTCACCGCCGATTCGATCATCTCGGCACCGGGGTTCAGTCAGGACTGGAACCTTTACAGCTATGCCTGGAATAGTCCGCTTAATGTGACCGATCCGAGTGGACTAATGGAGTGCCCCGCCGAACATATGTGCATCCATGTTGAAAAAAAGGGGCCGAATGGTAACGGCTACGGAGCGATCGACATCTGGGAGCACGATACCTGGAAGGCAAAAAAGCAGGATTCGAAATCCGGAAGGAGCGTCAAGAAGACCAAGCGGAAACCCTTGTTCCCGCCCCACGTCACCGTGGAGTACGTGGATGCTCCCAAACCCGTAACCATCGTATCGGGCCCTCAGCCGGACATGGTGCTGCCGAGATGGAGTAACCCCCCGAAAAAGGGAGACGATTACACAGCCATCGGGTCTCTCGCGAATCATTCGGAAATCTGCGGGGAGCTGAGTCATGTGTGGGGGAACTACGGCCCTTACACGTGCACGTCAGAAGCTCGCTCGCGCGAAGAAAACACAGCGTACTTCTATACTTCCGCGATTGGGATCGGCGCGATCATGGCGACTCGACCGAGTCGCCAGCTCAACGCACCCACGGGGACGCCTAATAGGTCCGAGTATTACAAGGGCCCTGTCGTCAATAACTCCCCTTTGTTTAGGCCGGAGGACATGGGTGGTCCATGGATGATGATAGGTCGCAGGCACTTTTTTTGGGCCGGGCCGGGTTATGAAGTTTTTTCCGATTTTTCTGTGCCCGGCGTGCTTGAGCTCTCCATCAAAGCTCAAGCAGGAGCAGCCGTTCGTGGGAAAACGATGTTTGACGCAGCGATCGCCGCGCATGGACGTAATAAGATTGATGCAATCCTCGGCACATGGGTGGATGGGGACAATCTGGCACGGGTCAACGAACTCACTTCTCGTGGTATGCCACTTCCAGAGGCTGTGACAAAAACATGGACCGCAAGACAGGCGCAGAGGCACGGCTTTACTCAAAGCGAGGTTGTCAAAGAAGTTGGCGAGGCAGGTCGTTACGAAGCGGTGGTTGTAGAGTTCCGACGTGCCGTCGGGATTGAATAGCGCTGGAACGTGAATCCAATTTCCCCGATGTCCGGCGCTCCTGGTGGAAGTCGGATGCGGAATCCGAGATGACTACAGCTCTTTCTGCCAGTTCTGCTCGGCGTGGATCGGGGCCCTGAATAGCCGTTTTGAGCGGTTCACAAACTAAAGCCTCCGGCGTTGCCGGAGGATGCCTATTGAGTGTGGCCAATGCGCTGCTCACGGGAACTTGGTACGCCCCAACCGAGCCGGGGACCGGCTCGAACCTGATGGTTTCGCCGAGCCGGCAGTTCATCGCCACGCACTACGGAAAGGAACCAGAGGGACAAGCCGAATGGCATTTCGGCAGCGCCGAATTGAGGAAGGCGAGCCGGTCAAAGTGGATATTTGGCGTTCGTCCGGCGGCCTATTCCTCGATCGGCAACTGTCCAAGGGCGCCGCGTCAGGTAGCGGTCGGCACGATAACGTTTCGACAGATCAATTGCGATCAGATCGAGATCGTTCCTATCCAAGGGCCGCCGTGCTCGGTGCAAAGCCGACGCGTATCGCACATCACGATCAGAGTTGCCAACTCGAAGGTCCGCCCCCGCAATCCCCGCCGATTGGCACATGCAGCCGGAGAGCCTGACTGGTCGAATTAGGCGATGTAAGCTGGGCTCCCGGCTCGTGCACGGCTGGACCGACGCGAGCTCGCCAAAGTGAAGAAGTGCGTGACAATGAGCGCGGTGGATCTTCAGGCCTTCAAGCAACTCCTCGAGCAGGTGGTAGAACTCGACGGATCGGAGTTGGCTGACTTTCTTCGGTCCTTGCGTGCCCGTGATCCAGTGATGGCGAGCCAGGTCGAAAGCGCGCTGCGCAATTCCGGCATGTCGTTGCTCGACCGCGATCTGAGCAGTCTGATCTCTCCCATAATCGCCTCCGATCCTGAGCTAGACGAGGCGGAGGAACACAGCCGGATCGGCATGCGGGTCGGCTCGTTCGAACTCGTCGAGTTGCTGGGTTCGGGCGGCATGGGCGCGGTCTACCTCGCGCGGCGGATGGACGGGGAAGTGACGCAGCAGGTCGCGATCAAGCTGCTGCGGGAAACCCTCGCAGGCTCGATGACGCGCGCCCGCTTCTCGCTCGAGCGCGAAGTTCTCGCCCAGTTGAACCATCCGAATATCGCGCGCCTGTTGGATGCCGGCACGACGGAGGATGGCACGCCTTACTTCACGATGGAGTATGTGCGCGGCATGCCGATCAACAAATACTGCTACGACTATCTGCCTACGGTGGAAGAGCGCGTCGCGCTGATGCTGCAGGTCGCCAAGGCCATCGGGTATGCGCACCAGAACCTCGTCATTCATCGCGACATCAAGCCATCGAACATCTTGGTCGATGGCGCCGGCACTGCGAAGCTGGTCGATTTCGGCATAGCTAAATTGGCGTCGGGCGATCAAGGGGCGGCGCTCACCCGTGCCCAGTTCGGTCCGATGACGCCCGAGTATGCCGCGCCCGAACAATTCCGATCCGAACCGATCACGGTGGCCACCGACGTCTACCAGTTCGGCGTGCTGCTGTTCGTGGTGTTGACCGGAAGTTTGCCCTACAAGACCAGTCCGGCCGATCCGTTGGCGTGGGCGAACTCGGTGACGCGCTCGCCGGCGATGTTCCTGTCCAAGGCCTTTGCAAGGAATTCGCGCGAGAACCCCGGACAGTACTGGCGCATGGACACCGCCAAGCGCATCGCACGCCGGCTGACCGGCGATCTTGATGCGATCGTCGACAAGGCGCTGGCGAAGGATCCAGGACAACGCTACGCCAGCATGGACGCGTTTGCCGACGACCTCGAACGCTTCCTGACCGGCCGCGTCGTGCATGCGAGAAAAGCGACCAGGCTCTATCGCGTCTCGCGGTTCGTGGGGAGGCATCGGCTTGCGACCGCGGTCTCGGTCATCGCGACACTGGCGCTGGCGGTCACGGCCGCCGTTGCCGTGCACCAGGCGTCGGTGGCAACGATCGAAGCGCAGGCCGCCAGAGAGAACGAGCGCAGCGCGGAAGCGGCACGAAAATTCATCGAGGGAATTTTCCTGCAGGCCGATCCGTGGAAAAACGATGGCGCGCCGCCCGATGCGCTCGAGTTGGCTGATCGCGCCTTCGAGAATCTCGATCGCGAACTGGCCGACCAGCCGCTCGCGCGTGCGGATCTATATTGGTCGCTGGCGCGGGTATACCACGTGGCAGGATCGCGCGAGCGCGCGATACAGGCGGGCGAACGCGCGGTGGCGTTGTACGACGAACTTCCGGTCGGGCTCGATCGGAAATTCGACGCGATAATGCGCCTGGTATTGTCTTACGCCTACAACGGCGACCTGCATGCCGCCAGTGCGACGATTCAGAAGGCGAACGCCTTGCCCGGCCTGAGCGATTTCCAGCGCTCGCGTATCGCGTACGCGCTGGCCAGTGTTTATCGCGATCAAGGCAGATACGACTTGATGCTGTCGTTGCACCAGGAGGGCATCCGGCTCAACCGCGAAGGCATACCCGTTGCGGCCGACTACACGGCGCTCGCCCAGGCCTTGCGCGTGACGCGCAACTATCGGGAAGCCGCACGCAATTTTCTGATCGCGCATGAAGTGGGAACCTACGCCGATAGCCGCGGCGCGCGCGCCTATCTGGCGATTCACGAGTTGACATGGTTGCCGCCTGAATTCCGCAGCGGCGATGATCTGGAGTTGGCGAGGCAACTCGAGGCCGAGCGCGCCGCAGTCTGGCCGGAAGGCACGTGGAAAGTGCAGTTCTCGGCGTTTATTGCAAAGCTACAACTGCAGCATGGGCAGCGCGCCGCAGCTGTGGACACCGCCCGAGCGCTCAGGCTCACGGGCGAGCGGAATCCGATCGATATCGGCGGTTACGACGCAGAGTTCTGGTTGGCCCTGACGTACGTTTTGATGAATTACGCGCCGGGCGAGCCAACGGCGGGCCAGTTCGACTTGCTGGTCGCTGCGTTGACGAAATACTCGGCACCGTCGGATCCTCGAATGGTGCTGGCGAAAGCGGGCCGCGATTGCGCAAAAACCGGCGCTGTCGGTCCGCAAGTGGCAGCCGAGTTGGCCCATCCTCCGCAGCCCGACTATCATGGGTATGAATGGTTGCGCGATTCGCCGTGCGCCGCGTTGAGTGATTCGATCGCTGCGACCTATCATCCGCCCGAGAAATATGGTCTGGGCGCCGAGCTGCGTGCCTCGCTGCGCGTGGCACAGCAGAATTTTGGCGTTTGCGCGAACGGCAATCGGGTGCCCGTCGGCGCCTCGTGCGATCTGGAGTAGGTTCAAATCGTGCGGCGCTCCAGGCCTGATGGCCTCGGTCCCAGTGTCAGGATTTCATGCGATTGATTCGCAGTGATATCGCGCCCACGCTGCGCGGACACTTGCCGGTTGCCACAGGTTCGATGCCCGGCAAGCAACATCGATCCGTTGAGGAACACTGAAACCCGGTCCGAAATCTCCAATCGCCGCGTAAGGCTTGCGCGGACCTCTGGAGTTGCAGGATCGCGATCACGTGTCGAACCATGCCGTCTTGCGCGCAGGCGTTGTAACGCGGGCACCTGTTCCGCATCTGCTGATTCTGGGCGCACTGATGGCAGCGCAGATCGCTTGCGGTTTCTTCGCGTCCGTGGCGAGTTCCGATACGAGCCGGGATATTTTCTTCGCGCAACAGATCGCCGCGGGACAGTCGTTTCCGCTGACCGGGCCGGCGATCAACGGCATGCTGCATCTGGGTCCGCTCTGGTATTACCTGCTGGCGATACCGCTGCTTTTCGTGCCGAACGCAGCGGCGGTGACCGGGATGATGGGGTTGCTGTCGGCGACGCAGTTTCCGCTTGCGTATGTGCTCGGGCGCCGACTCAGGAATCCGGATGAGGGTCTGCTGTTCGCGTTGAGCCTTGCGATGCCGGGCTGGATCGTCACGTCGTTCGGATCGTTGACGCATCCGATCATCGCGATTCCGGCGCTACTGCTCGGCGCGCTCGCTGCGATCGCCTATAACGACGAACCGGATGCCCCGCACGCGACGAAGCTCGGACTCGCACTGGTGCTGATGGGTACGGCGCATCCGACGCTGGCGCTTCCCGGTTTGCTTCTTCTCCTATGGTGCGGCCGACACGCTCGAGGCTGGAAAACACGCGCGCATCATCTCGGAATCATTGTTGCGCTTGTCGCCGCCGCTTCGCTGCCGATGTTGTATGAACAGTGGTTGCTCGGATTCTCGGACGCCGACAAGGCGGCAGCGCATACCCGGTCGGAACTATCGTTCCCGTCGCCGGTGCAGGCGCTGGAACTGATCCATGCCATAGCGATCCATGGTCCGAACTATGTCACGCGCTATTGGCTCGAATTGTCCGATGAGGCTGCCCGGCTTGTGTTCGCCGTGTACGCGCTTGTCGTGATGCTTGCGGCGATCGGGCTGGCGGTCGCGCTCTGCACGGATTCCGTGTTGCGCAAATATGGGCTGGTTCTGCTCGGGGCGTTGCTGCTGCACTCGATGTTCGTATGCGCGATCCGCGTGCTGATGCCGCCGTGGATGATCTACAGCCACTGGCTGCTGCTATCGGGGTTGATCGCGCTTGGTCTTGGCCGGCTCTGGCGTTTCGCTGTACTGCGGACCGTCATCGCGCTGCTGCTCGCAACGACGACGTGGTCGACAGTCTCGATCTACGCGAAGTTGATGGCCGGTTCCACCGAGTTCACCAATATGCAGCCGTCGCCGGGCAAGCACGGCTTCATGGACGTGCGCGACTACGAAGATGCGAGCCAGACCTTGCGGATCGCACGCGTTCCCTTCCGCGAATTGTTTGCCCTTGGCAAACCGCTGTGCGAGCCGGTCGCGCTGTACGGGCATTACGCCTACCTGATCGACTACACCTACGCCGCGAGTGCGGCGCACGTCTGCGGGTCAACGAAAAACGTGCAGTTCGGCGGAATGGCGGAATCCGGTCGCGGACGTCTGATGGGCTTGCATCGGGATGCGTGGCTCGCGATCGGAATGTCGCCGGAAACTTGGCTAGGTTCGCTCGGCATCCGCCGGCCTCACGAAATCTGGCACAGCCCGGTACCGTTGGTGCCCGTGGTTCCCACGTTTTCCAACTTTCCGCGTTCGCTGTCTCACGTCGATGGCATCTTCACGGTGGAAGGAAAAGCAGCCCCACAGTTGGCGGTTCTGATCTCGCACCGCGCACATCGCTATCTGTCGTTCAAGGTGATTCGCGCGCGCGCCGACGGACGCGATATCGCCGCGCGCTATTCGGATCTGACGTCCGCAATCTTCGTCGCGCCGGCCAATGATTCCGGCCAGGTCGTGCATTGGCAGTTCGATATCGAAGCCAGTGAGGCCTATGTCGATGTGTTGACGTTTGCGGGGCGGGAGTAGGGCGGGTCGGAGTTGCCGGGAGCCGGGAATCGGGAAAAGAGCGACGCTCGCTCCGTTGATGTCGGTTTTGGTTTTCCGATTACTTCTCGCTCTGGTTCCGGCGACTTCAGTGAAAAGCAGGACGCAGAGTTCGCAGAGGAAAGGTAGAGAGGGCGCAGAGAAAGAATGAAATCGGGCTCGGCTTCTCATAAATTACTTCCTCCGTGCCCTCTCTGCTTTTCCTCTGCGCCCTCTGTGTCCCGCCCTTGCTTCCGCAGCCACAAAACCCGAGCCGAGCCCGCCCAGATGACGCCCCGCGTTGCTTCCTGACGCACCACATCCGCGCACGGCAATCAACGACGCAGCGCGTCAATTTGCGGAAATTGCTGGTATCGGCGAAGTGTGATCGCCTCGTTTTGCGTCATGCCGGTCGTCGCGCGACGATCTCGCCGTCCGCAAGCCGAGAGCCGAAATATGACGGGTGTCGAACAGATGATGGGTTTTGCGTCGCGCATCGCGGCCTTGTTCGTGGCCTGCATCGGGCTCGCCTGCGCGCAGGCGCACGTGCCGGGCGCGGGCTTGCCGTCCACCACCTGGAACGCCGGCACCAAGCTGGCGGAGTTCGCGCACGGCGGCCGCATCACGACGTTCCATCGCGGTCTGGTGTACATGGGCGGCCACGACAACCAGGCCACCTGGATTTACGACATTTCCAATCCGCAGTCGCCGCGATTGCGCTGCACCGCGCCCACCGAAGGCAATAGCCACGTCTGGTACAAGATCGGCGATCTGTTCTATCGGCAGAATCTGAGGGATTTCGGCAGAACACCTCCGCTGTTCGCCGACTTCAGCAACTTCAATCTTTCCGCTTCGAGCAACCCGTGCGCGTGGCAGCAGTGGACGACGCCGATCTACAATTTTCCCGTGAGCGATGCCAAGCTCGGCGGAGATTTCTGGATATCCACCTATCCGTATGCCTACGGCTATACGGATTATCCGCTGGATCCGCACTTCGGCTGGTGGCCGCCGGCTTTCGGCGAGAACGCGCCGCGCAAGGATCTGAATGCCGAGATGGGAATCGTGGCGGGCAATCGTTTCCGCATCGCCAATCTGCTGTTCTTCACGCCGGGTGACGGGCAACAGGGCGTCGCGGTGTTCGACATCGGCGACCCGGCGAGTCCGCGTCTGCTGGATGTGCTGCAGGGCAATTACCTGCAATACACCACCACCTGGCAGGTGTGGCGCAATTACCTGGTGATGCTGATCGGGCACGGCGGCAACGGGCCGGACGCCAATGCCAATGCGCTGGTGGTCGATTTTTCCGATCCGACCAATCTGCGCGTGGCGTGGACCATCCCGCTGAAGCCGTCGGGCGCCAACACCGACAACTACATGCCCGGCCGCTACGTGCATTTCCAGGACCACTACGCCTTCGCCGGCCACGTCGCCGACGGTCGCGGCGGCGGCCACGGCGTGAAGTACAACATGCTCACGCGCAAGGTCGAGATGACCTTCGATCCGAGCAACACCGGCACCGATTTCCAGTGGATTCCGATCGGCCATCTGCTTTTTGTCTCCGGCTCCGAGCTCAGCGGTAGCGCCTCGGCGATCTTCGCGCACCAGAACGGACTCGATCGCACGCCGCCGACCGTCGGTTACCACTTGCCGGCGAACAACGCGGTGAATCAGCCGCGCGCTACCGTCGTCGGCCTCGTCATCAACGAGCTACTCGATTCCACCACGGTCAACGAACAGACCATCCAGCTGCGTGTGCTCGGTGGCGATCCGGTGCCGGCGATCGTGATGCACACCAGCTACGACGTGATCAATGTGACGCCGGTGAGTCCGCTGCTGGCCGATACGACCTACGAAGTGCGGCTGGTCGCCAACGGCGTGCGCGACGTCGCTGGCAACGGCATTGCAGCGAAAAGTTTTTTCTTCTCGACCGGCAACACGGTGCAGGCCGCACCTGAAATCCAGTCGTTGTCGGCCAATCCGGCGAGCCCCGTTCAAGCCGGTCAGTCTGTCGCGTTCAACGCGGTCGCGGTGAATGCCACGCAATTCAGCTGGGACTTCGGCGACGGCAGCGCGCCGACCGCCTGGGCCGCAACGCCGGCGGCGAATCATCCGTATGCGACGCCCGGCGTGTATGTGGCGCGATTGCAGGCACGCAACGGCACCGGCGGCGTCGTCAGTGCGACGTTGCGAATGGTCGTGAACCCGATCGCCGCGGCGCAGGCGCCAGCGGCGTCGACATCGATTCTGGTCGCCGGCGATCGCGTCTGGGTGCTCAATCCCGATCACGGCAGCGTGGCGGTGTTCCATGCCGACACCCGGCAGCGGCTCGCCGTGCATCCGGTGTGCAGCGATCCGCGCAGCCTGGCGCGTGACGGCGCGGGCAAGATCTGGATCGCCTGTCGTGGCGACGATCGACTGGTGGCCTTGAATGCCGACGGTAGCGCGGGCGGCTCGCTGGCCACCGGCTACGGCACCGCGCCGGCCGCGGTGCTGTTCGATGCCGCCGGCACGACCGGCTATGCGACGTTGACCGGAACGCGCAACGTCCTGCGGTTCACTGCCGCCACGGCCAGCGAGAACGCACCGCGTGTCGCACTCGGTTTTGCCGCCGAAGCATTGGCGCGTGCGGGAAATCGTTTGTACGCGGCGCGGCTGAAATCGGCCGACGATGCCGGCCGCATCGCCGCGCTCGATCTCGCCTCGTTCACCGCGGTGGCCGGCAGCAGCGGCAACCCCGGCATCGCCTTGCCGCTCGATACCACGTCGGCCGATTCGAGCACGGCCGGCCGCGGCCTGCCGAACTATCTCGCCGCGCTCGCGGTATCGCCCGACAATTCGCGCGTCTGGTTCGCCGCGAAGAAGGACAATATCCTGCGCGGCGTCGCGCGCGAAAACACCGAGCTGGATTTCGACAAGACGGTGCGCGTGCTGATCGGCACCGTCGACACGGCCGGCGCCAGCGAGCGCGTCGCCGCGCGGCGCGACATCGACAACAGTTCGCTGGCATTGGCCCTGGCACCGTCGCCCGGCGGCGCACTGTTGTTCGTCGCGCTGGCCGGCAACGATCGCATCGTCGCGCTCGATCCTTGGCAGGGCGCGGAAGTAGCACGCGTGGACGTCGGCGCGGCGCCGCGCGGCCTGGCCGTCGACGCGGCGCGCGGCCGACTGTGGGTGCGCAACGACATCGGCCGCAGCGTCACGGTGCTCGACATCGCTGCTTTGAGCGGGCAGGGCACGCCATCGATGCCGGTACTGGGCACGGCGGCGTCGGTCACTGCCGAGGTGCTGCCCGCCAGCGTGCTGGCCGGCAAACGTATCTTCTATCGCGCCGAAGACGCGCGCATGAGCGCCGATGCCTACATCGCCTGCGCCTCGTGCCATCTCGATGGCGGCGGCGACGGCCGCGTGTGGGACTTCACTCAGCGCGGCGAAGGCCTGCGCCGCACCATGCCGCTCAACGGCCGCGCCGGCGTGGCGCACGGGCCGCTGCACTGGACCGCGAACTTCGACGAAGTGCAGGACTTCGAGCACGATATCCGCGAAGGTTTCGGCGGCACTGGCCTGATGGCCAACGCGCAATTCTTCGCCAACGGCCGCGACACGCCGATGGGCGGCGCGAAGGCGGGCGTGTCGGCCGATCTCGATGCGCTTTCGGCCTACGTCTCGAGTCTCAACAAGTTCGGCAGAAGTCCGCATCGGGTCGACGCCAACACGCTGAGCGTGAGCGCCGCCGCCGGTCGTACCTTGTTCGGCCAGCTCGGTTGCGCACGCTGCCACGGTGGCGCCGCGTTCACCGACAGCGGATCGAAACGCTGGCACGATGTCGGTACCGTCGCGGCCACCGACATGCGCGCCGGCCGCGTGCTGCAGGGCTTCGATACACCGACGCTGCGCGGTCTGTGGCACGAAACGCGTTTCATGCACGACGGCCGCAACGCCGATCCGCTCGCCGCGCTCACGACGACGCCGGCCGGCCGCCACGGCGCCGTCGGTACGCTGAGCGACACGCAGCGCCAGCAGTTGCGCGACTATCTGCTATCGATCGACGACAACGAACCGGCCGCGCCGGCGCCGTTCGCGCTGCAGATCGCCGAGCCGCGCTCGGGCGAGCAGGCCGATCCGGGACGTCCGCTGCAAGTGACCGTCAATTCCGATCTCGCCGGCCTCGCCCGCATCGACGCGCTGCTCGACGGCGTCGTCGTCGCGACCGACACCGCCGCTCCGTGGCAAGTGGAGTTCGCTGTCACCGCCGGCAGCCGCCCGCAACTGCAACTGCGCGCGACGCACACTTCGGGCGCCATCACCTACGGATGGCCGCAGCCGGTCGAAGTGAGTTCGCAGATCGGCGGCCTGTTCCGCAATGGCTTCGAATCGCCGTAACGACGAAAGGATCGTCCAAGAACAAAAAGCGTACCGATGCATGGATGCCCTGCAGCAGCGAGCGAAAGCTCGCTGCTTTTTTTTTTTTCGTCGCGGCATGACTTGCGGCACAGGATTTTCCACACGGCGCAGCGCGTCGCGCGGAAGCGCAAAATCAGCACAAAACGCGCCGATGCGAATCTTTTGTTCGGCGCGTTAGACGGCTCCGGTATCGCCGCGCACGGGGCGCGAGCGGCTGTTTCCGAAGGGAGTCGTAATGCATTTGCAATCCTCGTTCTCTCGCCGATCGAGCCTGCAGCGTCTGGCTGCTGCCTCGTTGGCGTTGCTGTTGGTGTCCGGCGTGCAGGCCGGCGTGCTCGAAACCGACGATCCCGATGCCAGTCCGAACCTGGGATTGATGCGCAACGATGCCGCCGGCGGTCTCACCACGGGCCATGTCTACGCGCTCGCACCGCATCCGCACGGCGGCATGATCGCCGGCGGCGATTTCCTGCAGACCGGCGACGGCACGGCGCGCACGCATCTATTGCGCGTGCTGCCCGACGGCACGCTCGATGAGAATTTCGATGTGGCTCTCACCTCGAACGGCGCGGCCCACGTCAACGCCATCGCCGCCGACGCCACCGGCATCTACATCGGCGGCAGCTGGCAGAACGTCGACGGCACGTTCCGTCCGACCTTGGCCAAGCTCGATCTGCAGGGCGAATTGGTCGAGAGCTGGAACAGTGGCCTCGACGACAACGACGTCGTGCATGCGCTGGCGCTCGGCGGCGGCCAGTTGTACGTCGGCGGCGGCATCGTCACCGACGATCTGTGGGGCCTGGCGAAAGTGGATGCGCAGAGCGGCGTACGCGATCTGCGCTGGCGTGCGCAAACGCAGACGCGCGTCATCGCCGAGCCGAGCGGCGGCGCGCGCGGCAGCGTGCATTCGCTGCTCTACACCGGCACCGATCTGATCGTCGGCGGCAACTTCGAACAGATCGCCGGCGTACCGCGCCGCTATATCGCGCGGCTGTCGCTGCAGGCGCCGGCGCAGGACGAGCCGGGCGTCGACGAACAGGTGAGCGTGTCGGCCTATCAGGTGAACCTGTCGGGCATCGTCTACAGCCTCGCGCGCGATGCGCGCAGCGGACAGGTGTACGCCGGCGGACGTTTCTTCGTCGGCCAGCACAATAATCTGGTGCGCACCGATGCGGCCGGCATCGTCGACGGCGGCTTCAAGCCGAATCCGTCGGCCGGCGTGATGGCGCTGGCGTTGACGCGCGGCGCGCTCTACTACGGCGGCGATTTCCGCGACAACGCGGGCCAGCCGTTGAACCTGGTGCGCACGCCGCTCGCCGGCAGCGGCGCCGTCGATGCGACGTGGCTGCCGCTGCCGAACGATCATGTGCGGGCGCTTTCGTGGGATGCCGGCGGACAGCGGCTATGGGCCGGCGGCAAGTTCGCGATGATGGGAGCGAATGCGCGCAATGGATTCGCGCGGTTTTCGTTCGCCGGTACGGATCTGATCTTCCGCGACGGATTGGAGGATTGATCGGTGCTTCGCCGCGCATTTGACGGTGCGCGGCGTTGCTTTGGTGCTGGCTAGTAGAGCAAGAGAAGGACGCAGAGGACGCAGAGATTCAAGAGAAAGGACGCGAAGAAGAGCGGAGGTGGAAATTGGAAAATGCGACGGGCGATAGCCGCCGCTGACGCGGTTGTGTAGATGATTCGTCGGGCGAGGTTGGCGGGGTTACGGATAATCGCGTCACGCTGCGGCGTCAGTGCGGTTTGGGATGGGCGAGGAAGAATCGCAGCATCTCGGCGGAGGCGTCCGGGCCTTGCTGGGCGGTGTAGGAACCGTCGGGGCTGCCGCCGGACCAGGCGTGGCCGAGGCCGTGGACGGTCCAGGATTCGGCGCTCGGCGTGCCGAGCAAGCGCGCGAAGGTTTCGCGGGTGAAGCCGGCGGATTTCTCGGCGACGGATCGACGCAAGCCGGCGGCGACGAAGGCTTGCAACACTTGCTCGGCGTTGGCCGGATGGACCGTGGCGTCGCCGTCTCCGTGGAAGACGATCACCGGCAGCGGGTTGGCTGCGTCGCCTGTCGAGGTGCGGGCCGACGCTTGCTTCATTGCAGCGAACGCCGAAGGCACATCCGAGGCCGCGCCGGGGGCGAGGCCGGAGTGCACGCCGATCGCGGCGAACAGGTCGGGATATTCGCGGCCGAGGATCGCGGCCATCGCGCCGCCGGCGGAAAGTCCGGCGGCATATACGCGGTCGGGGTCGATATTTTCGGTCGCGATGATGTGTCGCGTGAGGGCGGCCAGTTGCGCCGGCTCGCCGTGGTCGCGATGTTGATCGCCGGGGCGGAACCAGTTCCAGCAGCGCGCGCCGTTCGCATGCGCACCCTGCGTCGGATACAACACGACGGCGCCGATTTTCTCGGCCAGCAGATTCATCCGTGTGCCGGCGGCGAAATCGTCGGGGTCCTGCGTGCAGCCGTGCAGCATCACGAGCAGCGGACGCGGCGCGCCGGAGGGATTGGGCGGCAGGAAAATCTTGTAGTGGCGAAAGCCGGCAGGCGATTGGTGCGTGCCAGCGATGAATCGCGCGGTGTCGTCGGTCGGGACGACAGCGGGTTCGCGGACAACCTCGTCGACCGGATTCCAGACGCGCCGCGGCATCGGTGGCATCGTCGCCGGAGTGAGGCCGGCCTCGCGCAGCGCGCGTTCGATCGTCGTGCCGGGGTTAGTCGTGCCGGGGTCGAACGCGAACGCCGGCTTCGCGCGTTTCGCGGGCATCGCGGGCAGTAAACGTTTCCAGATTTTGGCGCCAAATAATTTCATCGTGTCCAATTCATCTTTTTCGGGTTTCAGCGCATACGGGAGGCGAGGGCGGCCTTGACGCTGGCCGGAGCATTGAAGGCGCCGAGCACGCGCACCGATTCGATCGTCGCCAGCGCCAGTTCGGGCGTCACGTCGGCGGCGATGCTGGCCAGGCCCAGCACGTTCAACTGCAATTTCTCGCCCGCATCGCGCAGGGCTTCCAGATCGGCGCGCGAGAAATGCTGCAGACCCAGCACCAGCGTCTTGCGCGAAGCGGCCAGCCGCAGCACGTCGTGGTGGTGCAGTAGCAATTGGCGGATCGCGGTGCGGATGAAATCGGTGCGATTCGAATAGAAGCCTTCGCTCACCAGCAGATCGATCTGGCCCAGATCGACGAAGCCGAGGTTGATGGTGACCTTCTCGCTTTCGGGTAGGGTCGTGGTGGTGCGGGTGAGGGCTTTGCTGGGCATGGGCCATCCTAGTTCCATCCAAGTGGATGGTGCAAGCAAGCCCGGCCTTTGCCCGGAACCAAGTTCCCGCGGAGCAGGCTCGTGTTTGGGGGAGCCTGCCGTCCGGCTCGTAATAGAATGCGCGGCGCAGCGTGGTGCGCGCCGCGCCGCGCTCCGGCCGCCGCGCGTTGCCGCCCGCGCCGCCCTCCGAATCCCGACCTGCGAACCCACATGCCCACACTTCTCATCACCGGCGGCGCCGGTTTCATCGGCGGCAACTTCGTGCACGCCGCGCGCGCCGACGGCATCCGGGTGATCAATCTCGATGCGCTCACTTACGCCGGCAATCTGGACACGCTGAAGGATCTGAAGGACGACCCCGACCACGTCTTCGTGCACGGCGACATCGCCGATCGCGCCCTCGTCGGCCGCCTGCTGGCCGAGCATCGTCCCGATGCGATCGTCAATTTCGCGGCCGAAAGCCATGTCGATCGTTCCATCGACGGCCCGGCGGCATTCCTGCAGACCAATGTGCTCGGCACGCTCGCGCTGCTCGAAGCCGCGCGCGATTACTGGCGCGAGCTCGACGGCGCGGCGCGCGAGAATTTCCGTTTCCTGCATGTTTCCACCGACGAGGTCTACGGCTCGCTCGGGCCCACCGGCAAGTTCAGCGAAACCACGCCGTACGCGCCGAATTCGCCGTATTCCGCGTCGAAGGCGTCGTCCGATCATCTGGTGCGCGCGTTCCATCACACCTACGGCCTGCCGACGCTGACGACCAATTGTTCCAACAACTACGGGCCGTATCAGTTCCCCGAAAAACTCGTGCCGCTGATGATCGCCAAGGCGCTGTCGGGCGAAGCGCTGCCGGTGTACGGCGACGGCCGCAACGTGCGCGACTGGCTGTTCGTCGGCGATCACTGCCGCGCGATCCGCGCCGTGCTCGACAAGGGCCGCGTCGGCGAGGTCTACAACGTCGGCGGCGATGCCGAGCAGGAAAACATCTATGTCGTGCGCACGATCTGCGACTTGATCGATGCGCGCCATCCGCGTCTGGACGGCACGCGCCGCGAAAGCCAGATCGCCTACGTCAAGGATCGCCCCGGCCACGATCGCCGCTACGCGATCGATTCGTCGAAGCTGCGCCGCGAAACCGGCTGGACGCCGAGCCTCAGCTTCGAGCAGGGCATGCAGCAGACCGTCGACTGGTATCTCGCCAACCAGCCGTGGGTGCAGCGCGTGCTCGACGGCAGCTACCGTCTCGAACGCATCGGGCAGGGCTGAGCACCATGATCCAGAAAGGCATGATCCAGAAAGGCATCATCCTGGCCGGCGGCTCGGGCACGCGGCTGTATCCGATCACCCAGTGCATCAGCAAACAGCTGCTGCCGGTGTACGACAAACCGATGATCTATTACCCGCTGAGCACTCTCATGCTCGCCGGCATCCGCGAAGTGCTGGTGATCAACACGCCGCACGAGCAGCCGCTGTTTCGCCAGTTGCTGGGCGACGGCACGCGCTGGGGCATGAAGATTTCGTACGCGGTGCAACCGAGCCCCGACGGGCTCGCGCAGGCCTATCTGATCGGTCGCGATTTCATTGCCGGCGATCCGAGCTGCCTGATCCTCGGCGACAATATTTTCTACGGCCATGGACTGAGCGAGCAGTTGCGCGGCGCGGCGACGAAATCGCATGGCGCCACCGTGTTCGGCTATTGGGTGCGCGATCCGGAACGCTACGGCGTGGCCGAATTCGATGCCGATGGCCGCGTCGTCGGGCTGGAAGAGAAACCGGCGAAACCGAAATCCAACTACGCCGTCACCGGGTTGTATTTCTACGACGGCCGCGCCAGCGAATTCGCCTCGCAACTCAAGCCTTCGCCGCGCGGCGAACTCGAGATCACCGATCTGAACCGGCGCTACCTCGAAGATGGTTCGCTGCGCCTGGAAAAGCTCGGTCGCGGCCACGCCTGGCTCGACACCGGCACGCACGAATCGCTGCTGCAGGCCGGCAATTTCATCGAAACCATCGAGCAGCGCCAGGGCTTGCGCGTGTCGTGTCCGGAGGAGATCGCCTACTTCAACGGCTGGATCGACGCCGCGCAACTCGAAGCGCTGGCACGGCCGCTCGCCAAGAACGGTTACGGCCAGTATCTGCTGTCGTTGCTCGAACACGGATTGGCGCGATGAAAGTGATCGAAACCGATCTGCCCGGCTGCGTGGTGATCGAACCGCGCGTGTTCGGCGACGAGCGCGGATTCTTTTACGAAAGTTGGAACCGGCCGCGTTTCGTCGAAGCCGGCATCGATGCGCAGTTCGTGCAAAGCAACGTGTCGTCGTCCACGCGCGGCGTGCTGCGCGGGCTGCACTATCAGAACCCGAACCCGCAGGGGAAACTGGTCAGCGTGCTGGAAGGCGAGGTCTACGACGTCGCGGTCGACATACGCGTGGGTTCGCCGCATTTCGGCCGCTGGACCGCGGTGATGCTGACGGCCGCCAACAAGCGGCATTTCTGGATTCCGGAAGGTTTCGCGCACGGCTTCGTCGTGGTGTCGGAACGTGCGACGTTCACCTACCTGTGCACCGAACCGTACGACGCGGTAGCCGATGCCGGTGTGCGCTGGAACGACGCCGCGCTCGGCATCGACTGGCCGATCGCCGAGCCGATCCTTTCCGGCAAGGACGAACGCGCGCCGTTCCTCGCCGACGTCGATCCGGCAACGCTGCCGAAATACATCGCATGAAGTTGTTGCTGCTGGGCGCGAACGGGCAGGTGGGTTTCGAGTTGCAGCGCGCGCTGGCGCCGCTCGGCGACTTGATCTGCACGACGCGCAACGGCCAGCTCGTCGGCGGCACCGAGTGCGTGGTGGCCGATCTCGCCGACCTGGTTTCGCTGCGCGTGCTGCTCGACGACGAGATGCCGCAGATCGTCGTCAATGCGGCCGCGCACACCGCGGTCGATCGCGCCGAAGACGAACCGTCGCTCGCCCACGCGATCAATGCCGCCGGCCCCGCGATGCTGGCGCAATGGTGTGCGCAGCATGGTTCGCTGCTGGTGCACTACTCGACCGACTATGTTTTCGACGGCATGCAGTCGCGGCCATATAGCGAAGACGACGCGACCGCACCGGCCGGCGTCTACGGCCGCTCGAAACTGGCCGGCGAACAAGGCATTCGCGACGCCGGCGCGGCCCATCTGATTTTCCGCACGGCCTGGGTTTATGCCGCGCGCGGGCAGAATTTCCTGCGCACGATGTTGCGCGTCGGACGCGAGCGCGACGAGCTGCGCGTGGTGGCCGACCAGATCGGCGCGCCGACGCCGGCGCGCTGGATCGCCGCGGCAACCGCCGCCGCGCTCGCGCGTTGGCAGCAGCAAGACGATGCCGCCAGGCTCGGCACCTTCCATCTCAGCGCCGGCGGCGAAACCTCGTGGCACGGCTTCGCGCAGGCGATATTCGACGACGCCGCGACCGCCGGCATCATCGACCGCAAGCCGCTCGTCAAAGCGATCGCCACCGCCGACTATCCGACGCGCGCGCAACGTCCGGCGTATTCCCGACTCGACAACAGCCGGTTGTACGATAGCTTCGGCCTGCGGCTGCCCGACTGGCGCCGCGGCGTGTCGGACGTGATCGCCGAACTCGCATGACTCTCGCATCGCACGTAACGAAAACCCAGGACTGCACAGCCCCATGTTGATTCCCGTGATCCTTTCCGGCGGCGCCGGCACTCGCCTGTGGCCGGTGTCGCGCCAGGCCTATCCGAAGCCTTTCATGCGCATGGGCGACGGCCAGACGCTGCTCTACAAAACGCTCGACCGTGCGCTCGCCGTCGCCGATGGCGGCCATGTGGTGACCGTCACCGCGCAGGATCACTACTTCCTGACACGCGACGAATACCTGCGCCATCCGCGCGGCGCCGACACCCAAGCGCGCTTCCTGCTCGAACCGGCGGGCCGCAACACGGCGCCGGCGATCGTGCTGGCCGCGCTCGACGTGCGCGCGCGCCACGGCGAAGACGCCATCCTGCTGGTGCTCGCCGCCGATCACCTGATCCGCGACATCGACAACTTCGCCGCCGCCGTGCGCGATGCCGCGGCGCTCGCCGCCGACGATTATCTGGTCACCTTCGGCATCCAGCCGACGCATCCGGAAACCGGTTTCGGCTACATCCATGCCGATGCCCGCATCGGCGACAGCGGCGGCCGCCGCATCGAAGCCTTCGTCGAAAAACCCGATCGCGCCACTGCCGAGGCCTATCTGGCGGCCGGCGATTATTTCTGGAATTCGGGCATGTTCTGCTTCAGCGCGCGTGCGCTGCTGGCAGCGGCGGCCGCCACGGCGCCGGAAGTGTTGCGTGCCGCCGAAGCCTGCTATGCGGCATCGAAAACCGAGGTCGATCCGCTCGCCTTCGAGCGCGAAAGCTTCCTCGCACAGCCGGATATTTCGGTCGACTACGCGATCATGGAACGCGCCACCAAGCGCGCCATGGTGCCCGCCAAATTCGATTGGAGCGATATCGGTTCGTGGAAGTCGATCAGCGAGCTCGACGAAGCCGACGAGCGCGGCAACCGCGTGCGCGGCAGCGCGATCCTGATCGACGCCGACAACTGCTATGTGCAAAGCGAGCATCGCATCGTGGCGGCGGTCGGCGTGCGCGATCTGGTGATCGTCGACTCCGGCGACGCCGTGCTGGTGGCCGACCGCGACCGCGCGCAATCGGTGCGCGCCGTGGTCGATCGCCTGCGCGAAGAACGCCACGGCGCCGCCACGCATCACCTCACCGTGCACCGTCCGTGGGGCAGCTACACCGTGCTCGAAGACGCCGCCGACTGCAAAGTCAAACGCCTCACCGTGAAACCCGGCGGCATCCTCTCGCTGCAGATGCACCACCGCCGCAGCGAACACTGGACCGTGGTCGACGGCACCGCGAAAGTGCGCGTCGGCGACAGCGAAACCCTGCTGCAACGCAACCAGTCGACCTACATCCCGATGGGCACGCTGCATCGTCTGGAGAATCCCGGCACGCGCGATCTGCACCTGATCGAGACGCAGTGCGGCGATTATTTCGGTGAGGACGATATCGTTCGGCTCGAAGACGTTTACGGCCGCAAGTAGCGTTGCTTGCGGCCGCGGGTTGGGGGGGCGGGAATCGGGAATCGGGAGAAAAGCCGCAAAGCGCGTGAACTCCGGCGCAAGCGGCCGGCACTGCTCTTATCCCGATTCCCAACTCCCGATTCCCGCTTCTGAAGTAAAAAAATCGGGGACGGGAGCGAACCAAATGATGAAGTGGACCAAGCGGTTGGGCGCCGCAGCGATGGCGATGGCAACGGCCCAGGCCGCCGCGCTTCAGCCCATCGAGGATTTCGTAAAGCACCCGACCTACAGCGGCGTGCGGATTTCACCGAACGGCGACTATCTCGCGCTCACCGTCGACCGCGGTGAGCAGGACGTGCTGCTGGTGCTGCGCACGAAAGACCTGTCGGTGGTGAAACTCAACCAACTGCCGGACAAGAAGAGCGTGGGCCAGTTCTACTGGACCAGCCCCGATCGCCTGATGTTCAACTCGGTACGCAAGTTCGGCAGCTACGCGCAGCCGTTCAACACCGGCGAGTGGTATGCGGTGAACGCCGATGGCAGCAAGCCGCGTCCGTTGATCTTCCACGGCACGCGCGATGCGACGCAGAAGGGCAAGCAGATCGGCAACCGCATCTTCAACATGCTCGATACGCTGCGCGGCGACGATACCAATGTGCTGATGTCGGCCAGCTACCAGGCCAGCAACGACGGCGCCGGTACCGAGATCGTGTTGATGGATACGCTGAGCGGGCGGCCGAAGACCCTCGCGCGCGCGCCGCGCGACAATTGCAACATCGCACTCGACGTGAAGAAACAGCCGCGCTTCGCGCTGTGCTTCGACGACGAAAGCGAAGAGGGCGTCTACGATTCCTTCACCGAACTTTATCGCCGCAGCGACGACGGCAAGTGGACCCTGCTCAACCGTTCGCAGGACACCGGCAAGGACATCGCCATCGCCGGCACCGCGGCCGACGGCCGCATCTACGCCACGCAGAGCGATCGCAAAGGCACCCAGGCCTTCGGCACGCTCAACCAGGAAAGCGGCGCCTTCGAACAACTTTTCCACGACCCGGTTTCCGATCCGCACGCCTACCTGCGCGCCGCCGACGGCGAAACCGTGCTCGGTGTGATCACGATGGCCGGCGCGCCGAAGGTCACGCTGGTGGACGACGAACATCCCGACGCGGCGCTGTATGCCTCGCTCGCGAAATCCTTTCCCGGCCAGTTCGTCAACTTCGCCAGCGCCACGCAGGACGGCGGCCAGATCATCGTGAGCGTCTACAGCGATAGCAATCCGGGCGAGTTGTATCTGTACGACCGCGGCACCGGCAAGGCGCGCTTCCTGATGCAGGGCCGCCAGTGGCTGGATCCGAAAAACATGGCGCGCGTGGAGCCGTTCAAATTCACCAGCCGCGACGGCCTGCTCATCCACGGCTATCTGACGATTCCGAACGGTTCGGACGGCAAGAATCTGCCGATGATCCTCAACCCACACGGCGGCCCGATGGGCCCGCGCGACAACTGGGGCTTCAACACCGAAACGCAGTTGCTGGCCAGCCGCGGCTATCTGGTGATGCAGGTGAACTACCGCGGCTCCGGCGGTTTCGGCAAAGGCTTCGAGGACAAGGCCTATGGCCAATGGGCCGAGGGCATCATGAACGACCTGATCGACGCGACGAATTGGGCGATCGAACAGGGCCGCGCCGACCAGGACCGCATCTGCATCTACGGCGGCAGCTTCGGCGGCTACGCCTCGCTGATGGCACCGGTGCGCGCGCCCGGCATGTTCAAGTGCGCGTTCGGCTATGTCGGCATGTACGACGCGCAGATCCAGTTCAAACTGAGCGACACCAGCAAGCGCGACTCGGGCCTGCGCTATCTGCGCCGCGCCTTCGGCGCGACGCGCGCCGAACAGGACGCGATGTCGCCGATCGAGCACGCCGACAAAATCAAACTTCCCGTCTATCTCGCCGCCGGCGCCCGCGACCCGCGCTGCCCGCCCGAACACACCGAAGCGATGTACGCCGCGCTGGAAAAGGCCGGCAACGAACCCGAAGGCATGATCGTCCAGAGCGGCGAAATGCATGGCTTCTACGACGAAAAAGCCAATTTGAATCTTTATACCAAGATGATCGATTTTTTCGATCGGCATATCGGCAGGCCGCAGGCGTCAGCGAACGACGCGCCCTGATCGCAGGCCCGGGAACAAAATAGAACGGCGCTTACAGCGCCGTTTTGTTCTATGCAATGTTGTTTTTTCGTAAACGGAACTCAACTACCGTCACTTCGGGGAAAGGGCGCCGGGGATAAAGGTGCGGGACGCTACGAAGAGAGTGCGAGCGCAGCCATGACCTGCGTATGCTGCTGCACGGTCACCGCAATCGACTATTCGATCTGTCGAGGAGGGAATTGGCTTACGTCGAAGATCCGAAGCGAATCCATTTGGGCCACCATCATGAGATGCGCGTGCACCTTGACCTTTTCTAGAAGATCCAGTTTTTTGCTTCCACCAAGGGGCAGTGCTGGGAAAAATCCGTAGCACTCGTCGACCGCCAAGGGTCCGAGCTTCGTTTGCGCGGGCTTCAGCAGAAAATTTCCGTTGTCATCCAGGACATCTATGCTCGGGTCGTCGAAAGGCTTGCGGCCGGTCAGGTGAGCGCCTACCTGCAACTCCTGCTTGCCAGCTCGCATGAGGGCATTGGGCGGTCCAAAGTTGAGCCTCAGCTCGGGGACGGAAAGGTAAAATGTGCCAATACGTTCGCACCACACATGCAAGTGCCCAAAAGCACTCCTCGCGAACACGAAGCACTCCTCTGGCCGGAATGTCGATTTTCCCTCAAGCAGCACCGCCATCAGGTCGGTGTAGTCGTCCGGGTTCGTGAACCAGAAGGAGCCCGAGTTGAAGCCGCAAAGCCCCATACGGCGCCAGTACCCGAGCAATTGGTTAGGAACCCGTCCGCTATATTTTCGAAGCGAGCTATCTGGGAAGGTAGCTGCATTCGGCATCGGTGTGAACTTGCTCAAAAACCATTCAAAATTTTCATCCATATCATCCTCCTGACAAGCAAGTTTGAGGTCTCTGGGTAGCGGGAAGGCTTGACGTCCAGCTAGGCGTGTTTGGGTTCGCCAAATATCTCGTCTAGCTCATCGCATCGCTCCGAGAGCCGGTGCGACAGCTCTACGAATCGCTGCGGACAACCGGACAGCTCGCGAAAGGAAGCGCTGTTTTTTCGCAGGAGCTTTCCCGGCAGCATCGGCACACCCGCCCCAAGCCTCCTCCTGCACCGCCATCCCGTTCGGTAAAACCTCGCAAATTCGCACGGTTTCGCCGCCCCGATCGGCTATCCTTCGAGCACCTTTCGCCGGCCCCTGCGGGTGCGGGCGGGCCGCAATCCTGGAGTGCCGTCGATGAGTCTTCCGCAACCGCCGCAACTTACTTTCCGAGCCGTGCTGCTCTCGATCATCCTGGCGATGATCCTGGCCGCGGCGAACACTTATCTGGGCCTGTTCGCGGGCATGACGATCGCCTCGGCGATTCCCGCCGCGGTGGTTTCGATGGGCGTGCTGCGCTTGTTCGGCGGCGGCCACATCCTCGAAAACAATATCGTGCAGACCGGCGCCTCGGCCGGTTCGTCGATCGCCTCGGGCGTCATCTTCACGGTGCCCGCGCTCGTCATCCTCGGCTACTGGCAGGATTTCGAATACCTGTGGGTGCTCGCCATCGCCGGTCTCGGCGGCCTGCTCGGCGTGCTGTTCTCGGTGCCGCTGCGCCGTTCGCTGATCGTCGATCAGGGCCTCGCGTTTCCCGAAGGCAAGGCCGCGGCCGAAGTGCTGCGCACCGGTGAAAACCCCGCGGCCGGCCTGAAATTGCTGGGCGGCGCGGCCTTCCTCGGCGGGCTCGGAAAACTCGCGGCCGGCAGCGGCCTGCGGCTGTTTCCCGATACCGCTGCGGCAGCGGCGTATGCCGGCAAGGGCATCGCCTATTTCGGCACCAATCTTTCGCCGGCGCTGTTCGGCGTGGGCTATATCGTCGGCCTGAACATCGGCATCGTGGTGCTGCTCGGTTCGATCATCGGCTGGAACATCGCGATGCCGATCTACAGCACGTTCTTCCTCGAAGGCAATCCGGCGCTGATGGCGCAGATCGCGGAAGACGGCGGCAGTGCGGAAACCGCGGCGTTCGCGATCTGGTCGGCGCAGATCCGCTACCTCGGCGTCGGCGCCATGCTGATCGGCGGCGTGTGGACCCTGATCTCGCTGCGCAACTCGCTGCTCTCGGGCATCCGCAGCGGCCTGGCGGTGGCGAAGGCCGGCCGCGACGCGCCGATGGCGGAAACCGAACGCGACATCCCGATGAAGTACATCCTGATCGGCCTGGTGCTGTTCACCATTCCGCTGCTCGTGCTGTACCAGAACATCGTCGGCGCCTGGACCGTGAGCGTGCCGATGACGATCATCATGATCGTCGCCGGTTTCCTGTTCGTCTCGGTGTCGGCCTATATGGCGGGCATCGTCGGTTCGAGCAACAACCCGGTGTCGGGCATCACCATCTGCACCATCCTTTTCGCCGCCACCATGCTGATCATGCTGATGGGCGGCGACGCGCCGCTCGGCCCCGTTGCGGCGATCATGATCGGCGCGGTGGTGTGTTGCGCCGCGTGCATCGGCGGCGACAACCTGCAGGATCTGAAAGCCGGCCACATGGTGGGCGCCACGCCGTGGAAACAGCAGACGATGCTGGCGATCGGCTCGATTTCGTCGGCCCTGGTGATGGCACCAGTGCTGACCTTGCTCGCGAAGGCCTACGGCATCGGCGTGCCGACCGAACTGCATCCGAATCCGCTGCCGGCGCCGCAGGCGAATCTGATGGCCTCGGTGGCGAACGGCATGTTCGGCGGCGAATTGCCGTGGACCACGATCGCGGTCGGCGCCGGCATCGGCGCCGTCATCATCGCGATCGATTCCTGGCTCAAGGCCAGCGGCAAGAAATTCCGCGTGCCGGTGCTCGCCTGCGCGATCGGCATCTATCTGCCGATCGAATTGATGGTGCCGATCTTCCTCGGCGGCCTGGTGTCGTACGTGGTTCAGCGCCGCAGCGGCGTCGATCCCAACGATGAAGAAGCCGTCGCGAAGGTGCATCAGAAGGGCACGCTGTTCGCCGCCGGCCTGATCACGGGCGAGGCCTTGATGGGCATCGCGATCGCGTTCCCGATCGTCTACAGCGAGCGGCTCGATGTGCTGAATCTGCCGGAAAACCTGCAGTTCGGCGGCTGGCTCGGCCTGATCCTGCTGGCCGTGATCGCCTGGATGCTGATCCGCATCGGCGGTCGCGCCATCCATGGAGCGAAGGCATGAGAAAACTGATTGGTTCCTTGCTCGGCGGCGCGATAGCCGTCGCCGCCGGTGTGCAAGCTGCGCCGCGCGGTTTGTCGCCGCACGATCTGGTCACGCTCGATCGCGTCTCGGCACCGGCGCTTTCGCCCGACGGCAAGCGCCTGGCGTACGTGCTGCGTCAGGTCGATTACGAAGCCAACAAAGGCATCACGGGCGTCTGGCTGACGGACACCGCCGGCGCCGCGCCGCGGCGTCTCACGCCGACCGATTCGAGTGCGATGAGCCCGCAGTGGTCGTCCGACGGCAAGCATCTGTATTACCTGTCGTCGCGCTCCGGTTCGATGCAGGTGTGGCGCCAGCCGATCGATGCCGGCGATGCGCAGCAGGTGACGAACTACGCGTTCGACGTCGGCAGTTATCAGCTTTCGCCGCAAGGCGACAAACTCGCTTTCAGCCTCGAAGTGTTCACCGATTGCGACACGCTCGCGTGCAGCAAGAAACGTCTCGACGACAAGCAAGCGAGCAAGGCGACCGGCCGTGTTTACGATCGCCTGTTCGTGCGGCACTGGGATGCCTGGGCCGACGGGCGGCGCAATCAACTGTTCGTGTCGAAACTCGCCGCCAACGGCGCGGCGGCCGCCGAACCGATCAAACTCAGCCGCGATATCGACGGCGATGTGCCGTCGAAACCGTTCGGCGATCAGACCGACTACACCTGGTCGCCCGATGGCGAAGAGATCGTGTTCAACGCACGCATCGCCGGCAAGGACGAAGCCTGGTCCACCAACTTCGATCTGTTCCGCGTGCCCGCCGACGGTGGCGCCACGCCGGTCAATCTCACCGCGTCGAACCCGGCGTGGGATACCGGCCCGGTGTTCAGTGCCGACGGCAACACGTTGTATTACCGCGCCATGCAGCGGCCGGGTTTCGAGGCCGATCGTTTCGCCATCATGGCGATGGATCTGGATTCGAAGCAGACGCGCGAAATCGCGTCGAAGTGGGATGCCTCGGCCGACGGCATCGTGCTGTCGCAGGACGGCCAGCGCATCTACACCACCTCGACCGAACTGGGCGCGCATCCCTTGTTCGCGGTGAACCTGCAGAACGGCGAAGTGGAAGGCGTGGCGGCCGATGGCGCGATCGACGCCTTCGATGTGCGCGGCGATACCGTGGTTTTCACGCGCAGCACGCTCACCTCGCCGGCGCAGTTGTTCGTCGCCAAACGCGGCGAGCCGGCGCGGCAGATTTCCAACTTCAACGCCGACAAACTCGCCGAAGTGCGCTTCGGCGCGTTCGAGCAATACCGCTTTCCGGGCCACGGCAACGATACCGTGCACGGCTACGTGGTGAAGCCGTGGAATTTCGAAGCCGGCAAGAAGTATCCGGTCGCCTTCATCATCCACGGCGGCCCGCAAGGCTCGATGGGCAACAGCTTCCACTATCGCTGGAACCCGCAGACGTATGCGGCGCAGGGTTATGCCGTGGTGTTCGTCGACTTCCACGGTTCCACCGGCTACGGCCAGAAATTCACCGACGCGATCTCAGGCGATTGGGGCGGCGCGCCGCTCGACGATCTGAAGAAAGGCTGGGCCGCAGCGCTGTCGAAATACGACTTCCTCGACGGCGAAAAAGCCTGCGCGCTCGGCGCCAGCTACGGCGGCTACATGATCAACTGGATCGCCGGCAACTGGAATGAACCGTGGGATTGCCTGGTCAACCACGACGGCGTGTTCGACACGCGCGCGATGGCTTACGAAACCGAAGAGCTGTGGTTCACCGAGTGGGAAAACGCCGGCACCCCGTTCGACAAGCCCGATAACGTCGACAAGTTCAATCCCGCACTGCACGTGCAGAAATGGCGCGTGCCGATGCTCGTCGTGCAGGGCGAACTCGACTACCGCATCCCGGTGACGCAAGGCCTGGCCACCTTCACCGCGCTGCAGCGCCGCGGCATCGACTCGCAGTTGCTGTACTTCCCCGACGAAAACCACTGGGTGCTCAAACCGCAGAACAGCGAGTTGTGGCACGACACGGTGAATGCGTGGTTGAAGAAGCATATCGGCGGCTAGCGATGTTCTAGGAGTCGGGAATCGGGAATTGGGAGAAAGCCTCCCAATGCTTTCTCCCGATTCCCGATTCCCGATTCCCAACCTCCACGAGCACGCCGCGCAAATTCGGAGCCGCTGCGCATTCGCGCATGGTTTTTCTTGCTGCAACGCATCCTGCGTCTGGCAGCGAAAGCCCGGTCGCTCACTCGCAAAAGCGCCTCGACTTGGGGGTGCTAGTCGTTCGTCGACACCCGCCGAATGCAACGGTCCGGGCCGTCCAGAACTGGCGAAATAAGCGCTCGTTTCCGTTGATCGGCGACAAACGGAACGCGCTTCAGACCCGATATTTCCCTGAAAACTGACGCTGTGCGTCAGTTCTTCTAGGGATTTTCCTACTCCGGGCCTCAGGAAGTTCCGCGACCGATTCGGGTCGTCGCTTTTTCGCTTGTGGCAGTTGACTGCGCTCCCTAGTGTCGGCGCCGCCGCGAACGGCTGCGCGCGTTCGTTGCGTCGGATGGGTCAGGTCCTTCGATCGTCCCGATCGAGTCGCGCGATGCCGTCACACGGAGCGAGTGCATGAGAGCGATTAGCGTCCTGGCAGTTCTTGGTTTGGTGTTTTCTTTGTCTCAACGGCCGGCGTGCGCACAGGAACGCGCGCACTTTTACGAGCCCGAACAGCAGCTGCTTGTCGCGATGGACGAGACATCGCTGCCCGATTTGACGCCGGAGAACATCGTCGCCTCGATCACCGGCGGCGCGCCGATCGAAGGTCTCGACGCCCGTCTCGCCTTTCCCGTCGACGCGAGATTGATGATTCGCGAGCCGCGACTGCCGGCGTCCGAACGTCTTCATCGTCCCGCGACGGATCAGCAGGCCCTGTTGGAACGCTACGTCGTTCTGACCTACGAGACGCCGCTCGACGCAAGCGCAGCCTTGACCTACCTGGAACACGATGGCGACGTGCTCGCCGCCAGCGGCAACACGCGCGTCGAGTTTTCGGTCGCGCCGGCCGATCCGGAATTCTCTCCGACCAATCCCGTCGTGGTGCAGAACTTCCAATGGGAGTACCAGACGTTTCCGGACTACGCGCTCACGCGCACGATGGCGTTCCAGACGGCCTGGGAAAAAGTGCGCGGCACCGCCTACGTCGGGCACGTCGACTTCGGCATCCAGGTCAATCATCCGGACCTGAGCGGCGCCTATCGCCCGCAGTTCGCCTACAACGTGCAGAGCAACAACCGGCAGGTCGACGAGATGTATTCGAACAAGATTCCCGCCGGCGACGGCACGCTTCGAGCCGGCCACGGTACCCACACCGCCGGGATCATCGCCGCCAATACGCGACATCCGAACCTGCCTGCGGGTGAGGCGAACTACCCTGCCACCGGGGTGGCCGGGGCTTGCTGGTGGTGTTCGCTGATTGTGGTGAAGATACGCAATGAAGCGACGCTGTCGTCTTCTACGGCTGATGCCGTGGCGGGCGCGTATTGGGCGGTGCAGCGCGGCGCGCAGGTCGTCAATCTGAGCTTCGGCAGCGAGCTCCAGGGAATGGACTTTCTGCAGTACGACTGTTCGCCCACCAACGAGTCAGTGTGGTGCGCTTTTGTGACCTACGCCGACTATCTCGATGTGACGTTGGTTGTGGCATCGGGCAATGACGGCGACTCGTATGTCCAACTACCAGCGAATCTGGCCGCAGTGATCGCTGTGGGCGCATCGATGTTCGATACTTCCAGCGGCTTCGGAAATCCCCGGTGGCGCGAGCCGTCGCCTTCGGCGTTGGGCAGTGCCTACGGCAATCATCTGTTCAATCATGGCGTCATTGCGCCTGGGCACGATGTGCTTTCAACAACCTACAGCAACCGTTTTTGGAACGCCGACATCCGGTGCGGTGACAAGTACGGGAACGGTGCGGCGCTCGACGGTTACGGACTATGCACCGGCACATCCATGGCAGCGCCGCTGATTTCCGGCGTTGCAGCATTGGTGAAAACAGTAGACCCGTTGCAGACGGCGGCGCTCGTGCGCTCGCGCGTGTTCGCAGCGGGTTCGCGCGCCGGCGTGCCCGACCAGGAACATGGTTTTGGTTTCGTGAACGCCAATAGCGCGGTTGCCAGCGTGCTCGCCACCACGAATCGCCTGACGCCACTCTTTTCCTTGAACAGCGCAAACCTGAAGGACTATTTCTATACAGTGGTTCCGCAGCATGCGCGCGCCGCCGTCCTCGGAACGCTGGAACCGCAGGTGGCGGGCAATGGAATTCCCGGGTACTACGGCTATGCCTTCGTCGGCACGGAGGTCAAGCCGGGCGGCAACACCTATACGGTGGGCGCCAATCCGCCGTTGACGCGCCTGACTCCGAAGGCGCAAGTCTGGCTCTTTTCGACGCATGTGAATCCGTTGAACGCGGCGGTGGATTTAAAGCCTCTTTGGCGTCTGAGCTACAAATGCGGCGATGCGATTCCGTCTGGCAGACCAAACATCTGCGCAGCCCATCCCTACCATGTCGATCATTTCTACACGACCGACGTCAATGAGCTGATCACCTACAAGTCCAGCCATGGTTACCTGCCGGACGGAATCGAGGGTTACGTTTATCCGACAACACAGGCGCAGCCGGCCGGAACCACGACACTGCTGCGCGCGTTCAAGTTGGCCGACGACGATTACGCGGTATTTCCGTTCGAGCAAAAGGCAGCGATGGCAGCTTTGGGATATACGGGATCGCTGACAACGCTCGGCTATGTCTATTTCAACGCGACCGGCGCGCGACCGGTTTACTAGGAGCAGACGATGAAAACCACCTGGTTGGTTTTGCTAGTAGCGCTGACGTTGTCGGCAACGTCGCGTGCCGAAGTGACGATGACCCTGATTCCTGCCTCGCCCGTGCAGAACGAGCCGGTCCACGTGCGCATTCGCAGCGAGCCTGGCGATGTGATATTCGCGGGCATGTTCCTGTATGAGCGCTCGGGTGTCGGCGCACTGCCCACGAACCAGTTCCGCATCGTTCCGAGTGGCGAAGCCTTGTCACCAAACGATCGGCCGGTCGATCACACTTTTTATCTTGGTAGATTACCTCAGGGCAGCTACAGCGTGATTCTGGGCGGCGACTCGGGGACGCTGGTGGTTTCTACGCTGGAGTTCACGGTAGAGACTTCCGTCAGGAATCGCTTTATCGGCGGCGAAAGAGAAGCGAATGCACCGCTCGATCACTCCGGCCTCTGGTACAAACCCGGCGAGACCGGGTCATCGATCGTGCTGGTGCAAAGTCCGATATCTCGCGACTTGGCGGGGGGTCTTTACGGGTACGACGAAGACGGCAATCCGGTCTGGTACACGCTGGCGCCGGCGGTCTGGCTCGACGCGCGGCTCGATACCGCGCGCAGCGACGTTTTCCGCAGCCGCGGTTCGCCGCTCGGCGAGCCTTACGTCGGTTCCGAATTCCAGACGACGAAAATCGGCGAAATCTTCCTGCACTTCAACGGCATCGACGCGCTGCATGTCGACTATGAAATCGAAGGGAAAGTCGGTTCGGAAGATTATCGGCGGTTTGGTTTCTAGCCACAGGCCAAGACTACGGCCGGACTATCAGGAGCTGACGATGAAGACCGCTTCTTTTGTGACGATGCTAGTCGCGTTGATGCTATCGGCCACCGCGCGCGCCACGATAACGATGACACTGATTCCTCCCGTGCCGTTGCAGAACGAGCCGGTACATGTGCGCGTTCGCAGCGAGCCGGGTGATTTTCTTGTCACCGGCATGTTCATCTACGAGCGATCGGGTGTAGGCGCACTGCCCACCAATCAGTTTCGGATAGTTCCCGTTGGCGAACTCGCGTCGCCGAGCGACTCGCCGGTCGACCATACTTTTTATCTGGGTCGGCTGCCGCAAGGCAGCTACACAGTAATCCTAGGAAACGGGGATTTGCCCCCAATCACGACGCTGGAGTTCACGGTAGAGACTTCCGTCAGGAATCGCTTTATCGGTGGCGAAAGAGAAGCGAATGCGCCGCTCGACCACTCCGGCCTCTGGTACAAGCCCGGCGAGACCGGATCGTCGATCGTGCTGGTGCAAAGTCCGGTGTCGCGCGATCTGGCGGGGGGTCTTTACGGGTACGACGAAGGCGGCAATCCGGTCTGGTACACGCTGGCACCGGCGGTCTGGCTTGATGCGCGGCTCGACACTGCGCGCAGCGACGTTTTCCGCAGCCGCGGTTCGCCGCTCGGCGGGCCGTACGTAGGTTCCGAATTCCAGGCTACGAAAATCGGCGAAGTCTTCCTGCACTTCGACGGCATCGACAAGCTGCACGTCGACTACGAAATCGAAGGAAAAACCGGTTCGGGCGACTATCGGCGATTCGGTTTCTAGCCGCAGATCACGGCTACGGCCGAACACTCAGGAGCAGACGATGAAGACGATTTCTTTGGTGATGATGCTGGTCGCGTTGATGCTATCGGCCATGGCGCGCGCCACGATAACGATGACGCTGGTTCCCGCTGCTCCAGTGCAGAACGAACCGCTACACGTGCGCATTCGCAGCGAGCCGGGCGATCTCATATTCGCCGGTATGTTTTTGTACGAGCGTTCGAGCGTGGTTGCGCTGCCGACCAATCAGTTCCGGATCATTCCGAGCGGCGAAGCCTTGTCGCCGAACAATTCGCCGGTGGATCACACTTTCTATCTGGGCAGGTTGCCCCAAGGCAGCTACACCGTGATCCTGGGGTATCCGGACTCGCCCGCATTCGCCACGCTCGAATTCACAGTGGAGAGTTCGTTCAGGCATCGCCTCATCGGCCGCGACCTGGAGGCGCAGGCACCCCTCGACCACTCCGGGCTCTGGTACAAACCGGGCGAAGCCGGATCGTCGATCGTGCTGGTGCAAAGTCCGGTGACGCGCGATCTGGCCGGTGGACTCTATGGGTATGACGAAAACAAAAATCCGGTCTGGTACACGTTGGCGCCGGCGGCTTGGCATGATGCGCGGCTCGACACTGCGCGCAGCGATGTCTTTCGCAGCCGGGGCTCGCCGTTCGGCGAGCCTTACGTCGGTTCCGAATTCCAGACGACGAAAGTCGGCGAAATCTTCCTGCACTTCCAAGGCATCGACGCGCTGCATGTCGACTATGAAATCGAAGGGAAAGTCGGTTCGGAGGATTATCGGCGATTTGGATTCTAGTCGGGCCCGACCAAGGTCCCGTTCACTGGAGCAGATGATCTCGAGCGCGCAGGCTGCTGGCTATCTTGGCAACCCGGGACGATTACACGTCCCGGCAGTGCCTCCCGCGCAAACTCACAGTTGCAACGAAGATTCGAATCGCCGGCTTCGACCATCGATGGGATCGTCGAATTCGAGCGATGCGGCCAGCAGTTTCAGCGGACGTGAGTAGTCGTCGGAAGACGTGGGCTGCAGCGTCGGGTATGTGCGGTCGTTGACGATCGGTGCGCCGAGTGCGGCGAGGTGGACGCGCAGTTGGTGTTTGCGGCCGGTGATGGGGGTCAGGGCGTAGCGCCAGAGTGCGGCGTCGCGCGAAATCACATGAAGGCGGGTTTCGCTGTTGGGCGGGCCGTCGATTTCCCGGGTGCGGAAGAACGGTTCGCCGCGCGTCAGGCGCGATTTTCGCACCAGTGGGAAGTCCAGATCAGGCAGCGGCGGTGCGATCGCTTCATAAGTTTTGCGGATACGTAATTCGCGAAATAGCGCCTGATACGCGCTGCGGGTCTGGCGGTTGGCGGAGAACATCACGAGCCCCGCGGTTTCGCGGTCGATCCGGTGCAGCGGCGCGAGTTGCGGGTTGGCGAGGCGCTGCGTCAGCCGCGCGAGCAGAGTCTGCTGGACAAAACGGCCGGACGGGGTGACGGGGAGGAAGTGCGGTTTGTCGGCGATCACGAGGTGCTCGTCGGCGTAGACGATGGTCTCCTCGAACGGGATCGGCGGTTCGTCGATTATTTCGCGGAAATAGCGGATTTCCGCGCCGGTGCGGTAGGCGTCGTCGGGTTGCAGCGGCGTGCCGAACTCATCCTGTACGCGGCCGCGGGCGAAGCGATCGAGCCAGGCTTCGCGCTTTATCGCGGGGAAGCGCGCGCACAGGCCGTCGAGCAGCGTGGGCCAGTCGCCGGGTGGCAGCTGCAGGCGGCTGGGTGGGGTTGGGATCGGCATGCGGTGTTGGGAGCCGGAGCTAGAGCCAGAGCCAGAGCGGGACGCAGAGATTTAAAAGAAAGGACGCGAAGGAAAGAAAAGGGAAATGTCGCTCGCGGAGAGTGTTTGCGGAGGTTGGGTTTTGTTTTACTTGGGAAGCCTACCAGTAAGCGGCTGGCCGGCGGCATTGCGGAGTTGTGGTGAGTGGGCGCGCTTGATGCGCATCGCGCGGCGTCAGGCCCGCGGCAGCGGGCCGCCGGTTTTGAGCAGGGCCTCGATCGCGTCGGCGGTGACCGGGCGACTGTACAGGTAGCCTTGGGCTTCGTCGCAGGCGAGCAGGCGCAGTAGGCGGGCTTGTTCTTCGGTTTCTACGCCTTCGGCGACGACGCGCAGGCGCAGGGCATGGGCGAGGGCGATGATGCTCGAGACGATCGCCATGCCTTCGGGCCCTTCGGTCATGCCGCTAACGAAGGTGCGGTCGATTTTCAGCGAGGTGACCGGCAGCTTGGCAAGGTAGGCGAGCGAGCAGTAACCGGTGCCGAAGTCGTCGATGGCGATGTCGACGCCGAGCGCGCGGATCTGCGCCAGCGCGGCGGCATTGCGTTCGAGGTTTTCCATCAGCACGCTTTCGGTTATTTCGAGCTTGAGCGCGGCGCCTCCGTCGAGCGCGATGACTTCGCCGATGCTGGCGGTGAAATCCGGATGCTGCAGTTGCAGCGGCGAGACATTCACCGCCACGCGCAAGGCGCCGAGCCCGGCGTCGCGCCAGCGCCGATGATCGGCCATCGACTGGCGCAGCGCCCAATGGCCGACGGTGCCGATGAGGCCGGATTCCTCCAGGATCGGAATGAAGCGGATCGGCGGAATCAAGCCGTTTTCCGGATCCTGCCAGCGGATCAGCGCTTCCACGCCGCTGATTGCCATGTCGGAAAAGCGCACTTTCGGTTGATAGTGCAGCACGAATTCGTTGCGCTCGATGGCGCGCCGCAGTTTGGTTTCCATCGCCAGCGTTTCGGCGGCGCGCGCGTCCATTTCCGGCGCGTAGAACACGCAGGGAACGTTGCGCGCCTTGGCGCGGCGCAATGCGGCTTCCGCGTTCCTCAACAAGGTTTCCGCATCGCGGCCATCGGTCGGGAATACCGCGACCCCGGTGCGCACGCCGAGTCGCAATTCGCTGTCGCGTACGGTCAACACTTCACCGAAGCAGCGCGCCGCATAATCCTCCACCGTACGCGCCACCTCGGCCGCCGAATGCCGGTCGGAAACCAGCAGCGCAAAGACACCCGCGCCGATGCAGGCTGCAGTCGCATTGCAGGCTTTCACCCGCGCGGCGACTTGCTTGAGCAGATCGTCGCCGCCGGCTCGCCCGAGGCTTTCGTTGATGTGGCGGAAACGCACGAGGTCGACCAGCAGCACGGCGAGCATGTCGGCCTTGTCGCCGCCGGCGTCGATGCGTTGCGACAGTCGTTCGATGAACTGGCGGCGGTTGGGCAGTCCGGTGACGGCATCGAAATCATCGAGATAACGCAGTTGCGCGGCAGTCTGCAGATGTTCGAGCGCGAACGAGATGTCGCGCGCCAGTTCGCCGAGCAGCGCCAGTTCCTCGTCGTCGAAGAAATCCTGCGTCTGCGAATGCAGCACCATCGCGCCGATGGCGCGGCCGGCCTGCAGCAGCGGGAAGGCGGCCATCGAGCGCGAACCGCTAGTCACCGCGTAGTCGCGCGACAGCACGTTCGGATCGTTCTTCAGATCGTTGGAGACGTAGGGCTGGCCGGCCAGCACGACGCGCGCGATCTGCGTGCGGCTCCAGTCGTCGTTCGAAACCAGCGTCGCAAGCGCGCTGAAAAACTCGTCAGCGCCGCCGTATTGCGCCGCGATGCGCAGCGAACCGTCGTCTTCCAGCAGACCGATCCAGGCGCGCAGGAAATTGCCGGCATCGACCGCCAGCCGGCAGGCACCGCGGAACAAATCGTCGCGTTCGCGCACCCGCACGATCAGCCCGTTGATGCCGCTCAACATGCTGTGCACGCGGTTCAGCCGCAGAATGCGCGCCTCGGTTTTCTTCTGCTCGGTCACATCCTGCACGGTGTGGAAGCACCAGGTCGCGCCGGCGGTGTTCTCGAGCGAGCCCGGCGGCACCGGTTCCATCACCTGGCGCAGGGTCACGGTGCGGCCGCCGATGATCATGCGGTATTCAATGTCGCGACGGCTGTCGTTGCGATTGAGTTGCGCCACGCGTTCAAGAAAACGTTCGCGATCGTCGGCATGCACATGCTCGGCCCAGGCCTGCAGATCGAGCGGGATATCGCCGTCGGGATCGAGGCCGAGCAAGTGCGGCAAGGTCGGCGACCAGCTCACGATGCGTCCGCCTTCGCTGGTGGCCAGATGCGCCAGGCGCGCCAGATCCTGCGCGCGGCGCAGGCCCGCTTCGCTGCGCGCGAGCGCCTGCTGCGAGCGATAGCGCTCCGTCATGTCGCGGATGAAGACGGTGAAGATGCGGCCCTGCGAGGTGGAAAGTTTCGAGATCGTGGCTTCGATCGGAAACTCCGTGCCGTTACTGTGCTGCGCCCATACGGTGCGAGCCGTCATCGGGCGCTCGCGCCGCGCTTCGCGCGAGAACACTTCGATCTGGCGGGTGTGCTCGTCGCGGAAGCGTTGCGGCAGGAAATCGTTGAGCGAACGTCCGATCGCCGCCGTCGGCGCAATGCCGAACAACTGGCCGGCCGCGGCATTGAACAGCAGGATGCAATGCTGTTCGTCGATCGCGATGATGGCGTCCATCGCCGATTCCACCAGCCCCGACAGGCGGCGTTCGACCTGCACCAGGCCTTCGTGCGTGCGCGCCAGTTCGAGACTCTTGTCTTCCAGCTTGCGGATCAGCGATTCGCTGTATTGCTTGAGCACCGGCGCTTCGATTTCGTCGCTGAGCGCGGCCGAGCGTGGCGGATGCGGGCGCCGCAGGGCGGTTTCGATGGCATCGAGCAGGGCGCGCGTGGGCGCCGGCTTTTCGATGTAGGCATCGGCGCCGGCCGATTCGGCCAGCTTGCGGTCGGCCGGCGAGTTGTAGGTGCTGGTATAGAGCACGAAGGGCAGGTGATGCAGGCGCGGGTCGCGCCGCACTTCCAGGCACAGTCGGTAGCCGTCCATGCGCGGCATCAGGATGTCGGAGATGACGCCGTCCACCGTTTCGCGTGCGAGCAGTTCCAATGCCTCGACGCCGTTGCCGGCCTCGATCGCGCAGTGGCCTTCGATCTCCAGCTGCACGCGCAGCAGTTTCAGGTTGCTGTCGTGATCGTCGACGATGAGCAGCTTCACGGCGGCAGGCTCATGGCGGCGCGGCACTGTGCAGATAGGCACCGACCTGGGCGGCGAAGGTGCGCGTGTTGATCGGTTTGGTGATGTAGCCGTCGCAGCCGGCATCGAGCGCGCGCTGCGCATCGCCGGTCATCGCGAAGGCCGACAGCGCCACCATCGGAATCCGTCCCAGGCGCGGATCGCGCCGCAGCCTTTGCACCAGCGCCAGGCCGTCCATGCCGGGCAGACCGATGTCGGTGAGTATCAGGTCAGGCGTCAGCGTTTCGAGCAGTTGCAGCGCTTCTTCGGCATCGCTCGCGCGCACCACCAGGTGGCCTTCGATCTCGAGCACTTCGGAAGCGAGCTTGAGGTTGATCGAGTTGTCGTCGATGACCAGCATCTGCACGTTCATGCCGGGCCCGCCATCGCGGTGCCCAATGGCAGTTCGACGGTAAAACTGCTGCCTTCGCCGAGCCGGCTGTCGACCGCGATGCTGCCGCGCTGAAACTCGACGATCTTCTTGCTCAGCGCCAGTCCCAGACCGGTGCCCTCGTAGCGCCGCGAGGCGCCGGCATCGAGTTGCTGGAATTCGATGAAGAGTTTGTCGAAATCGCCGGCCGCGATGCCGATGCCGGTGTCGCTCACCCGCAGCCGCAGGCGGCCGGGTGCCGCCAGCTCGGCGTGTACGTCGACGCGGCCGCCGTCGTCGGTGAACTTAGCCGCGTTCGACAGCAGGTTGTAGAGCACCTGTTTGAACTTCTGCAGGTCCAGTTCGACCCGGTCCACGTGCGGATCGACGTGGGTCTGCACGCGGATCGATTTCTTGCGCGTCAGCGGCGAGACGATGGTGCAGATTTCGTCGATCGCATCGCGCAGCGAGAACACCTGCGGCGACAGCTGCATCTTGCCGGCTTCCACTTTCGACAGATCGAGCACGTCGTTGATCAGCTGCAGCAGGTGCTGGCCGCTGCGCAGGATGTCGCCGAGGAATTCCTTCTGCCGGGCGTTGAGCACACCGATCTTTTCGTCGACCAGCAGTTCGGAAAAACCGATGATGCCGTTGAGCGGCGTGCGCAGCTCGTGCGACATGGTGGCGAGGAACTCGCTCTTCATACGGCTGGCTTCCTGCAGCTTGCGTTCGATGCGCTTGCGTTCGGAGATGTCGCGGATCGCGCTCGACACCAGGGTGCCGTCAGCGGTTTCCAGCGGGCTCAGACTGATCTCGACCGGGAACTCTGAGCCGTCGCGGCGGCGTCCGTAGAGCTCCAGGCCCACGCCCATCGGGCGCACCCGCGGATCGGTGAAGAAACCATCGCGGCGCGCCGGATGCCCGCGCCGGAAACGCTCCGGCAGCAAGAGTTCGATCGCCTGCCCGAGCAGTTCCTGGCGCGCATAGCCGAACAGCTTTTCGGTTTGCGTGTTGACGATGACGATGCGGCCCTGACGATCGACGATGATGATCGCATCGGGCGCCGATTCGAGCAGGCCGCGGAATTTCTGTTCGGCCTTGGTGCGCTCGCCGATGTCGCGCACCGCGCTCAGCACCAGCGTGCCGTCCGGCGTCTCCAGCGGGCTCAGGCTGATCTCGACCGGGAACTCGGTGCCGTCCTTGCGCACGCCGTGCAGTTCGCGGCCCATGCCCATCGAACGGGTGCGCGGCAGCGCGAAGAAATCGGCGCGATGGTGTCCGTGGTTCTCGCGCAGACGGGCCGGCAGCAGTCGATCGACCGGCTGTTCCTGCAGTTCGCCGATGTCGTAGCCGAACAGGCGTTCGGCCTGAGAGTTGCACACCACGATGCGGCCGCTCGGCGCCACCACGAGAATGCCGTCCGGCATCGATTCGAGCAGATCACGGAAGCCTGCGCCGATCGGAATTGCGTCGGGCTTGACGGCGTCGCCGATCATGCCTGGCCCCCCGGGTGCCATCCCGGCGGATTGCCCGCCGACGCGGCGACTATAAACCCTTCGCGCCGCGGCGGCAGGACAGGCGCCACGGGCCGCTCAGCGCTCCGGTCCGATGAGCGAGGCGTCCGGAGTCGGCGGTGTGTGCAGGCTGCGCAGGTTCGGCAACGCTTTCACCAGCAATTTCTGCAGATCGCTCTGGCGGCGCGTGCCGGTTTTGGCGAGCATGCGTTTGACGTGGGCGCGCACGGTGTCGCGGCGCACCTGGGTGGCGAGCGAGATTTCCTCGACCGAGGCGCCGGCCAGCAGGGCATTGGCGACGCGCGTTTCGGCCGCGGTGAAACCGAAAAGTTCACGCAGTTGTTCGGTGCCGTATTGCGGCAGCGCCTGGCGCAGGTCGCGCAGGATCAGCGCCACGCGCGGTTGCGCGCCGGCCGCGCGGCCCTGTGCGCCGGGCAGGGTGGTGAGCACGGCGTTGAGCGTGCCCTGGCCGTTGCGTCCGGGCACGTTGAGACAGCGCGTGGCATCGGTGCCGCGCTCGCGATACTCGGAAATCACCGCGCGCACCGCGGTGCCGACCCAATCCAGATCGCTGCTGCGCGCCGGCCGCAGGCGTCCGTTGCGCAGCGCCAGGCAGTCGCCGGCATGCAGCATGCGCTCGCCCATCAGATTGGAAATCACCACCGCGCCCTGCGCATCGAGCACGAAGGTGGCGTCGCTCCAGCAATCCATCCACGACAGCGCGGCATCGCGCTCGAGTTCGATCTGCGCCAGCCAGCGGCGCTGGCGCAGCGCGGCGCGCGCATGCGCGAAGAACACGTCCATGCCGCGGCGCTCGTTTTCGTCGAACGCCTGCCCGCGCGGCCTGAGCAGCCACACATGCGCCCAGGCGTTGTCGGCCACCGGGAAAGAACCGCCGACGCCGTGGAACAGATCGCCGTAGCGGGTCAGGAAATCGGTATAGAAGGCGCTGACCTGCAGATCGGTATCGAGCAGCACCTCGCTCGACAGGGCGGCGCGACCCAGGTGATGCAGCCGCGACACCACATCGTCGGTGGTGAAGGGGTCGATGCGGTGATATTCGCGCTGGTACTCGCCGAGGAACTGGGCGTCGGTGCCGACCGCGAGACCAAAGTTCACAGGGGTCGGGCCGCGGCCGAAGCGCTCGAACAGGGCGCCCTGTTCGCAGGGAATGGCGCGCGCCAGCGACACCAGCGCGGCATGCCAGGCGCCCGAATCCTGCGGCGCTTCGTGCAATGGCGCGACGGCGCCGAGCAGTGCTTCGATGTTCGCCGAATTCATCCGCGCGGCTGGTCCTGAGCACCCGCAAAGCCTTGCGCCATCGGGCTTGCAGGCCCCCTGGGCGGGGTCCGGCAGCGGCCGTCATCGGCTGGCTTCGAGTGGCTGCGCAATCCTGTCCCCGACGGTTTCCGCGATGTCCGTCACGTGAATTCGCAACGGGAGGAAACCGGATTCCTCATTAGACCCGGTCGCGCCGGCAAAAAACAGGTAACAAATTCCTACCCCAAATGGGGGGTGCGCCTGGTGCCCGGAGCCAGTACTGTGATGCAGTCGGCCAAATCGCTGCCCCAAGGGCAACGTCACCGTGCCGATGGAAGCCGGAACAGGGGTGTTCGACTTCGATGATACGAACCGGGCGGCGATGCCGTTCGGGTCGTGATGATCGGCAGGCTGTGGCAGGGGGAAATCCGATGACTTTGACTTCTTTCGGGAAGGGTGGCGTGTTTGCGCGTTCGCTCGTGTTGCTGAGCCTGGTCGGCATCAGCCCGACGGCCGGCGCCGATACCGCATACGACCTGGGCCTCATGCCGCTGCCCGTCAGCGCCGCGCGCCTGACGGCGGACAAGGCGCAACTGCCTCGATCGCCCGCAGCGCTGGCGAAAGCCGGCGAAGTGCAGGCGCTCGTCGCCGCATCGGCCTGGATGATCGCGCAGCAGTCGGTGCTGGCGCCCAGCGCCGGCGCGCTGCCGTGGACCGCCGGCGAGGGGTATTTCGCCAACACCCAGGGGGCCTCGGCACTCGGCTGGGTGCGTGCGTTCGCGCACACCGGCAACGCCGCGCACTTGAACGCGGCGCGTGCCAACGGCGATTGCCAGCTCGCCGGCAACGCCTGCGTCGCCGGTTTCGACTATCCCGACGGCGACCACCGCTTCGCCTCGCACGATCCGCTGTTCCTGGTCGAACTGACCGCCGCCACCGGCGACACCGACTACGCCGACTTCGTCGAAACCTACCTCTGGCAGAAATTCGCCGATGGCGAGTACGGCGCCGGCAACGATCTGGATGCCGGCGATTACGCCGACGCCGTGCTCGCCAGCCGTAGCAGCCAGAACATCCCGGAACTGGTGGCGTGGGACTTGAGCAAGATCGCGATCGCCGCCGACCTCGCCGGCCACGACGCCATCGCCAGCGCGATCCTGCAGCGCGTGCAGGCGAGCCTGAATCTGGCCAACGCCACCAACGACACCTACGACGTGCTCGGCCTGGCCGGCGGCCTGTGGACCGCGGCGTCGCTCGGCACCAACCTCGATCCGACCAGCGGCACCTGGGCCGCCGCCAACGACAATGCCGGCCTTGCCACCGCGCTGCTCGCGCGCCAGGCGCCGAACGGCGGCTTCGTCTACTCGACCGCCGTCACCGTCACCGACGACAACACCGACGGCCAGACCACCGCCTTCGCGATCCAGGCGCTCTACGCCACCAATCGCGTGCTCTATCGCAGCCAGATTGCGGCCGCGGCCAACTACATCGAATCGCTGCAGCAGGCGAGCGGCCAGTTCCTGCCGTATGCCGGCGCGCCGCCGAACGTCGCCGGCGGCGTCGAATCGCATGGTGAGATGCTCGAAGTCTATGCCGTGGCGTGGATCCGTCCCGATCGCTATGTGGATATCGCCAGCGGCACCAACGACAGCGATTGCAGCGAACCGACGGCGCCGTGCCGCACCATCCAGTACGCGATCGATCAGGCCGACGCCGGCAATACGATTCACATTGCGTCCGGTGTCTACATCGACCCGGTCGCGATCGCCAAACCGGGTCTGCATCTGATCGGTGAAGGCGCCTCGCAGCCGATCATCGATCGCTCCGCCGGCACGGCGAACCAGCATCTGCTGCGCATCGCCAGCGCGCGCAACGTCACGATCGAGAACCTGGCCTTCCAGGTCGACAAATCCTTCGTCGGCGAAGCCATCGTCGCCAACGGCAACGTCGATGGGCTGCGCATCCGCGGCAACACCATCGTGCAGCGCTGGAGCGATCCGGGCCAGAGCAGCACCTTCAAGTTCACCAATGCGATTTCGATCAATCGCGGCGCGACCGACAACAGCGCCGGCCTCAATCGCTTCGACGGTTCGGCGGTGACGATCGAGAACAACAGCATCACCGGTTCGGCACTGCCGAATCCGACCTCGTTCCGCGCCTGCATCTCGATGGATGCCAGCCTGGGCCGCATCCGCGACAACCCGCTGCTGGCCTGCGGCACGCACGATCTGCACATGCGCTTCATGAGTTCGGTGGCCGGCGTTTCGTCCGCGAGTGGCGTGCTGATCGACGGCAACACCTTCGGCCGCCGCGGCCTGGAGATTTCCGCGCCGAACGCGACGCTGCCGGGCGGCATCGTGGTGCAGGACAACACCTTCAACGCGCCGGCCGACGCCGACAACACCGCGTTGTGGGGCAACTTCGCCGACTATTCGCTGATGCGGTTGATCGGCAACCCGCATCCGATTTCCACCACCGTCGTCAACAACCGCTTCAACGGCCACGCCAGGCATTTCCGCGGCCTGCTGATCGAGAACTGGCCGAACGTGCAGGTGCTCGGCAACGAGTTCGCGCCGAAAGCCGGTGCCGGCGATTTCGCCAGCCTGGTGCTGAGCAATAAGGAAGTCACCTCCGAAGCGCCGGCCGCCGCGCCGCGCACGATGACGGCCACGGTGCGCGCCAATATCTTCAACGACAGCGGCCTTGCGAGCGCCGGTCGCGCCGTTGAACTGCTCAACGACAACGATGCCAACGGCAGCGCCGCCTTCGGCACGCTGCTGTTCGGCGGTGTCGGCCTGGCCAACGAATTCGGCGATGGCCATCGCTGGTATTTCCGCCTCGACGATCACCAGTGCAACACGCACGTGGCCGACGGCCCGATCGGCGTGTGCAGTTTCCTCGGTTACAACAATTCGGTGACACAGCCGCTGTCGAACACGCAGGTGCGCGCGTTCCGCGGCGATGCGAGCGCGGTGAACAATCTGTATGGCGGGCTGCTGCCGGCCGACATGAATCCGGCGCAGGTGAATGCGCTGTTCGCGCGCACGCTCGACGATCGTTCCAACAACGCCCTCGGCATCGTCGATTACGGCGTCGGTGCGACGGCCGGCGATGTCTACGTCGACGATGGTTTCGCGGGCTCGGCCTACGGCGATTCGCGCACATTCACGCATGCCGGCACCGGCACGATCACCGTGCACTACGGCATCGATGCCTTCGACAGCATCAACGCCGGCATCGCGGCGGTCGCCGCCGGCGGCCGCGTATTCGTCGCGAAGGGCGGCTACGCAACTGCGGTCACGCTCGGCAAGTTCGCGCATCTGCTTGGCGATGGCGCGGACGATACCAACCCCGCCAACAGCACGGTGCTCACCGGCCGCCTGACGCTCGCCGCGAGCGGCGCGTCGGCCGCCGACCCGCTGCGCGTGGAAGACCTGCGCGCGAACAACGCGGCGGGCGATGGCATCACGCTGGTGGGAAGCCAGAGCCACGTCTGGCTGCAAGGCGTGGTGTCGGCCGGCAATGCCGGCAACGGTCTGCAGGTGACCACCAACAACGGCGCCGTCTCCACGCTCACCACCAACCTGCGCATTGCCGACAGCCAATTCCTCGACAACGGCAATCCGAATCTTGCCGCGAACGATCTCAACGGTCTCGTCGCCGGCGTGTTGTTCGACGAAAACGCCAGCGTCGACGGCCTGACCATCGTCGATTCGAGCTTCAGCGGCAACAACGCGGCCGGTTTGTCTTTCAACGATATTGGCGCGCCGTCGAGCGATTCGATCGTGCGCAACGTGTCGATCAGCGGCAGCGAATTCAATCGCAACAACCGCGTCGACGGCGGCAGCGCCGGCGGCGGCATCTGGCTCAAGACGTCCCGCGCGGGCAGCCGCATCGAAAACGTCGACATCGTCGACTCGGTGTTCGCCGACAACGGCACCGGCCGCAGCAACAGCTTCCCGCTGCAGCCGGCGCGCAATATCAACGCCAACGGCATCACGATCCGCGTGCGCGCGGGCACGTTCTTCGCCGGCGTGCGCCTGTGCGGCAACACCTTCAGCGACGATCCGGGTACGCCGGGCACGCAGGAAACCGGCATCTACGTGTTCGACCAGACCAATCACACCGGCTACCAGCCGGTCGAAGTCTGCGCCAGCAACAGCTTCGCCGGCCTGGCGCACAGCGTGAGCGGCTACGAACAGTACGGCGTCACCTTGACGCAGCCGGTCGTCAACATCACCGGTGGCAGCCTCGGCAACACCGAAAACATCAACGCGCCGGTACTGCGCGTGCGCGACGGTGCGCTGTTCACCAGCTTCAATGCGGCGATCGCCGACGCGGCCACCGTCGCCGCCGACGTGTTGCGCGGTGGTGCCGGCATCTACGCCGAGAACCTCGTCGTCAATAAACCTGGCCTGACGCTCGAAGGCATCCGCGGCGCCACCATCATCGAAGGCCGTCGCGGCCCGGCGACGACGCCTACTTCGAGCACGTCGCCCGGCGTGCGCTTCGACAACGGCATCACCGGCACCACGCTGCAGGACCTGACGATCCGCAACTTCGCCAGTCATTGCGTGCTGGGCGCGCTGTCGAACAGCGATTCGATCGTGCGCCGCATCGATGCGCTGTCGTGCAGCGCGACCGGCCCGGGCGGTTCGATCCAGTTCAACGGCGGAACGGCGATCGACCATGTCACCGTCGCCGACAGCCTGGTCGATGGCGGCGGCGTGCGCGGCATCGTGATCTGGGACGGCGTCAAGACCGATATCGCCTTCACCGGCAACACCGTCAGCAATATCGCCGGCTGCTGCGGCATCGAATTGCAGGACGGCGCGGCTTCGGGCGTGCGCATCAGCGGCAACGTGATTTCCAACACCGGCGACAACGGTATCGGCGCCATCGGCCTCACCACCGGTGCCGGCGCCAACATCATCGCCGGCAACAGCATCACCAACGCCGGCCGCTTCGGCATCGAAATCAAGAATCCGAGCGGCAGCGGCGTCGACGTGCCGGATGCTTCGCTCGGCGTCGACGTCGACGTGTTGCCCGACGGCGCCATCGTGGTCGCCAATAACAGCGTGACGATGACGGCCACGGCGAAGGCCGACGACGTCGCCGGCATCGCCGTGATGCGCCGGAGCAAGACCGCGCTGAATGCCGATGTGCCGGTGGGCGTGATCGTACGCAACAACCTGGTGCACGGCTGGAGCCAGCCGAACGCCAACGACGGCTTCGGCATCGTGGTGGAAGGCCTGTTGTCGCGCGTGTTCGGCAACACGATCACCGGCAGCGACGTCGCGATCCAGCTGCAATCCGGCAACGACGGCTACCCGGGCGACAGTAACCAGGCTGCGACGTCGCCGTTCTTCTCGCGCGCCAATTCGCCGACCACGTGCAGCTTCGTCGGTGCCAACAGCATCGACAGCGCCGCAGTCGACGGACCGACCAGTCTCGTCAGCAATCCTGCCAATCAGAATCTGCAGGGCAGTGTGCAGAACCTGACGACGCTCGAACGTTTCTGTTCGATCCAGGCCGCGATCGCCGATGCCGACACGCAGGCCGGCCACATCATCGAGGTGGCGGCGGGAACCTATCGCGAGAACGTGACGATCAACAAGAGCGTCACCGTGCGCGGGCCGATGCACGCGCTGACCGGTTTCGATCCGTCGCGCGATGGGTCGAGCGGCGAAGCGATCCTCAGTCCCGCGACCGGCACCGCGCTCACGCTCGCCGCGAACGGCGCCGTGTTCCGCGGCTTCACGATCAAGGGCACGACCGGCAATGCGGTGCTGCCGGGCGGTGCGAACCGCAACAATCTGCGCTTCACCAACAATCGCGTGCAGGACATCGCGAACGGTGCCGGCATCCTGTTCGAGCCGGGCGAAGGCTCGCCGGCTTCGGGCTTCCAGATCGAAGGCAACCTGTTCGCCAACATCCGCGGTGCCAGCGGCACCGGCATCCGCCTGTTCAAGGGCACGCGCGACGCGCTGGTCAACAACAACCGTTTCGACGGCATGCAGCAGCTCGCCGTGCAGGTGAACGGCGGCAACGGCAGCGTGGTCGACGTGGTCGTCACCAACAACACGGCGCTCGATTCGCAGGCGCTCGGCACCGGCACCGCGTATGCGATCACCGGCTCCAACCAGGTGCGCTTCCAGTACAACACCTCGCTGCAGACCGGCGGCGGCCTGTTCATCTCCGATCGCACGGTCGACCTCGAAGCCAGCTGCAACACGCTCGACGCGACCGGCAGCGCGCTCAATGCCAGCGATTTCTTCTCCAGCGCGGCGAACAGCCAGGTGCGCATCTTCCACAACGCGATCCGCGGCGGCACGGCGGATCTGCGCAATGCGATGGCGCAGGGGCTGACTGTCGGTTCGAACTGGTACGACGGCGCGGCGCCGGGCATCGGTGCGCCCGCCGTCGGCTTGCTCGTGGCCGACGCGCTGCCCGTCAATCCGATCGGCCATGCACTGTGCGGCGACAACACCGCCGCCGATCTCGTGCTGTACGCCGGTAATAACCAGAGCGCCGAAGTGAATCAGCCGTTCGCGCAGGTGCTCGAAGCGCGCGTGGTCGATCCACTCGGCGGCGCGGTGATGGGCGAATCGGTGACGATCGCGGCGCCGGCATCCGGTGCCTCGGCCTTGCTCACGCCGGTGAACGGCACGCCGCAGCTCACCAACTACAACGGCGTCGCGGTCGCCGCGGCGATCGCGAACGGTTTCGCCGGCAGCTATTCGGTGAACGCGTCGCACACGTCCGGCAACGTCGCCTTCGCGCTCACCAACACCGCGCAGGATCAGGTCGTGCTCGATCTGACCGGCCCGCTCGGCGGTGTCGAAGTCGGCGATGAAATCGCCTACGCCGGTTTCATCGGCAACAGCAACAGCAACGTCAACGAACGCGTCTTCGTGCATTTGATCGTCGGCGGCACCGCGGCGCTCGATCCGGCCGACGTCGCGATGTGCGTGGTGAATCCTTCCGATTCCTCGCAATGCCTGCCGTTCGCGTGGACCGACGACGGCGCCACGTTGAGCTTCGATTTCCCCGGCGATCTGGGCGGCGTGCAGGATTTCGACATCACCTCGCCATTGCCGTACGCCTTCACCCACGCGCTGCGCACGATCTACGGCGAAGCCGGCGTGTTCACCGCCACCGCGCAGGTGATCGGTTCGGACACCGGCACCGTCTACGCCACCGATGTGATCGCGACCGAAGTGATCGCGCAGGCGGCCGGCATCGAACTCGATCTCAACGGTCCGATCGCCGGCGTCGAAAAAGACGTGCCGACGGCCTACTCGGCGCGCCTGACCAACAGCGAAGCGGCAGTGCGCGACGACGTCGTCGTCGAGTTCGCCCTCACGCGCAGCGGTGGCATCGCCGGCGGCGACGTGACGGTGGAATACGACCTGGGCGGCGGCAACTACGCGGTGATTCCGCTGTTCGACAACGGCGGCGAACTGGTCGCACAGTTCGGCGGCGCCGGCTTCGAACTCGGCGCGGGTTACGACGCGACCAGCCATCTGCGCGTCACCTATCACGTCGCGCCGGATACGTTCTCTGTCGCCGCGACGGTGATCGATGCGTCGGGCAATGAAGACGGTGTCGCCGCGTACGCCGCCGATCAGCAGTCGACCGAGGTGATCGAATCCGATCCGGACATCGTGCTCACGCTGCAAGGTCCGTTCACCACCGCCGCCGGTAACACTGCGGCGGCGGCGCGTGTCGGCGAAAGCGCTTTCTTCCGCAGCACGCTCGACAACACTGGTGGCGATGTGGCCGATCTCGTCGCGCGCACGCTGCAATTCGGCGCGAGCTACGGCGCGATGTCAGCAACCGATCTGTCGATCGACTACTGGCAGCCCGGCGGCGACAGCACCTGCGCAACGCAGGCCGCCGCGCCGCAGCAAGTCGCATTGGCCAGCGATGGCGTCGACGGTTTGACCGGCACTTTGGTTGGCAGCTTCGCGCTCGACGAAGATTTGTCGGCGACGCTGTGCTTCGAGGTGAGCTTCGAACGCGCCGGCGTGCTGTCGCTGGCGACACTGGTGGTTGATGCCGGCGCCGACACCGACGGCCGCACGGCCTACGCCGCCGACAATCTGTCGACGACTGTCGCGAAAGGCGCCGCGACGCTCGCATTGAGCGGCACCGGTACGTTCACGTGGGACGGCAATCCGCATGCGGCCAGCGTCGTCACCACGCCGGCGAATCTGTCGGCCGTGACGATCACCTACAACGGCGGCGCCACCGTGCCCACCGATGCCGGCTCGTACACCGTGTTCGCCACGCTCGACAACCCGGACTACGACGCCGACGCGATGTCGGGCACGATCGTCATCGACAAGGCCGCGGTGAACATCAGCGGCATCGAGTTCGCCGAAGGCGGCACCAGCGTCGCCTACGACGGCGCGCCGCATCCGATCGTCTTCAATGCAGCGCCGGCCGCCGGCAGCGACGGCATCGTCTGCGATGCGACGATCAACGGCGGTAGCGCGGACCCGGTGGCCGCGGGCAGCTACGCCATCGCGATCGATTGCGAAGGTCCGAACCACAGCGGCTCGGCCGATGCCACGCTCACCATCGCGCGCGCCGATTCCGGTATCGCGTTGACCGGCGGCACCTTCACCTACGACGGCTCGCCCAAGCCTGCGACGGTCAGCAATCCGAACGGCTCGGGCTTCACTCTGAGCTACGCTGGCACCGGCGCGACGAGCTTCGGCCCGACCAGCACACCGCCGACCGATGCGGGCACTTACGAAGCCACGCTCACCGTCGACGATCCGGATTTCGAAGAACCGTCGGTGCTCACCGCGGCGATCGCGATCGATCCGGCCGGCGTGTCGCTCACCTTCGGCAATCTGTCGCACGTCTACGATGGCTCGGCGAAGTTCGCCAGCGTCAGCACCACGCCCGCGGGCGTCGCCGGCATCACGCTCGATCACGCGCCCGACGCCACGCCGATCGACGCCGGCAGCTACACCGTGACCGCGCAACTGGCGAACCCGAACTACGTGCTCGACGGCGGCAACAGCGCGACGCTGACGATCGCAAAAGCCACCGCGCAGGTGAGCCTGTCCGACCTGACGCAGGTGTTCGACGGCAGCGCGAAACCGGTGGTCGTCACCACCGTGCCGGCCGCGCTCTCGGTCGCGATCACCTACGACGGATCGGCCGCGGCGCCGTCGGCGGTCGGCCATTACGACGTCGTCGCAAGCGTCAACGAGGTCAACTACCAGGGCACCGCGAGCGGCACGCTCACCATCCTGGCGGCCGCGATTTCCGATTTCGCTATCGATGGCGCAGCGACGTTCGACGGCACCGCCGGCTCGCCGCTCGCCGGCGCGCGCCCGAGCGTGCGCGTGCTCGATGCGAACGGCGACGGCGTGCCGAGCGTCACCGTGGTCTTCGCCGTGACTGCCGGCGGAGGCAGCGGCAGCGGATCGGTGACGACGGATGCGAACGGCATCGCCACCGTCGCTGCCTGGACCCTCGGTGCCGACGCGGGCACCAACACGATGACCGCACGCGTCGACGGCCTCGCCGGCCTGCCGACGCTCACCTTCACCGCCACCGGTGCCGAAGTGGCCGACATCGCGATCGGCAAGACCAGCACCACCACCGCCGCCGAAGCGGGCCAGCAGGTCGTCTACACGATCGTGGTGAGCAACGCCGGCCCGAGCAATGCGGCGAACGTCGATGTCGTGGACGTGATCCCCGACGATTTCGATGTCGCCAACGCGGCGTGGCAGTGCACCGGCAACGGCGGCGCCCTGTGCAACGGCTTCACAACGGCGAACGGCACCGGCGACATCGCCGTCGCTGCCAGCCTCCCGACCGGCGCAAGCATCACCATCATCCTCACTGCGACGCTCGATGCCGACGCACCAATCGGCCAACTCGCGAACACCGCTACTGCAACGCTGACTTCGGGCACCGACAACAACGCCGCCAACGATAGCGCAACGTACGAATTCACCGTGCTGCCGCAGGGCGGTGTCGTCGATGACATCTTCGCGAACGGATTCGAGGGCGCTGCCGCGCGGTGAGATAGCGCCGCTGTCGGCGCACTTGCTGACTTGCGGCGCATCGTACGAACAAGCAGGACGCGATCGGCAGCACGCCGATCGCGCTATTCCTGGCCAGTCAAGTGAAGGTCTAACGCAGCGCGGCCGGGTTGCAACGTCGTCCGACTGACTTCGGTCGCAACTGGCCAGACGCTCAACGCCTGGCGTTGCATCATGCTCAGCGCCGCGCCCTGGACTTCGTCATTGCAGCGCGATCCTGCCCAGAAGCGCGGCAATTCCACGCGCTTTTCGACAGTCGAGCGGCGGGGAGCTTTTGCGACAGGCTTCTATTCAAACCCATTCGCGAAAATCGAATCCAACCCTTGCGCCACCGTCAATCCAACGAGTGCAGCCGGTGCCGCGCCAATTCGAAAGGCTTGCCCCGTCGTCAGGTCGATGTTGTAAAGCGTGCTGATACCGCCCACGGTGAGCACCGCGAAGCCTTGGCCGCGGGCCTTGGTGCCGGTTGTCGTGACGCTCACTTCGGGCGGGATATCGAAGCCGCCGATCGCACTGAAATCGAGCGGTGCGCCGTTGTGCGTCACGCTGACGCCGAGTACCTGGAGGCCGCTGTTGGCGGGTTCCTGGATGAAGAGAATGTTTTGCGCGGCATCGAGCGTGTAGAGCGTGGCCGGTTCGGCGGCGACGATGGCGCGGCCGAAGCTGTTGGTGTAGGCCGCGGCGATCGTGCCGTTCGCGCCCGAGCCCTGGATCGATGCGTCCGTGTTGACGCCGGGCGTGCCGGCGTTGCCGTCGATCGGAGCGCCGTTGGTCGGGTTGACGCGGAAGTTGAGGCCGTTGCCGGTGACGACGCGAATGCGATCGACCGTGGGATTGAAGTCGAAGCCGTAGCCGGCCGTCGTGGGATCGGGCAGGTCGATCGGCGTGACGCCGCCGGCATCGACGAAGGCGACGCTGCCAGGCACGCCGATCGCGAGCGCGCCGCCGGTCTGCGCATCGATCAGATACAGCGTCGCGGCATTGGCGATGGCGTTGACACCCAGGCCGTAGAGTTGACCGGTCTGCGGCCGGAAATCGATGCCGACCAGGCTTTCGCCCGCGGTCACGCCGGTGATCGCTACCGTGGTCGAGGTTCCCGGAGTGGAAGCGTTGAAGCGCACCAGCGTGGTGCCGCTGCCGCCGAGCCCGATCAACGCGCGCGGCAGGTTGAGTTGCGCGCCCAGGCCCTGGATCGGTGCGGCGCCGGTGTCGACGGGGCCGATCAGCGTTGCCACCGCGTTCGTCAGATTGATCCGATACAGCCCGTTCAAGCCACCCACGCCGAGCGCGGCATAAGCGCTGCCGGCGAGCACCGCGCTGTTGTTCATGGTGGCATTCACGCCGGCCGGAATATCGAATCCGTTGATCGCGCCAAAATCCAGCGGCGAACCGCTCAGGAACACGGTTTGTCCGAGCGTCTGCGTACCGCCGTTGGGCATGTTCTGGATATAGAGCGCGTTGCTGACGTGATCGAGCGTGTACTGCGTGCTGACGAAGCCGTTCGGCTGATTGTTGGTGTAGGCGGCGGCCGCCACGCCGAGCACGCCCGAGCCGTTGATGCTGGCGTCCGGCTGCATGCCGGCTGCTCCACCGTTGCCGTCCACCGGGGCGCCGTTGCTGGGATTGATGCGGAAGTTGAGCCCGGTGGCGGTGGTGACGCGCACGCGATCGACACTCGGATTGAAATCGAAGCCGTAGCTCTGCGTGCCCGGATCCGGCAGATCGATCGGGATACTGCCGGCGTCGACGAAAGCGACACTGCCCACTGCGCCCACCGCGCCCGCGAAGCCCGTTTGCAGCGACACGCAATACAAGGTGGCCGTGTTCGCGGTGGCGTTGACGCCCAGGCCGTAAAGCTGGCCGTTTTGCGGGCGGAAATCGATGCCGACCAGGATTTCGCCGGCGGCGATGCCGGTCACCGGCAGATCGGTCGTCGGCACCGAAGGTCGCGCCGAATCGAATGCGATCAGCCGATTGCTCGCGACCTTGTAGGCGTAGATCGGCTCGGCCCGACTCTCGCCGGCGACCAGCCAGGCCAGCGTACCCAGCGTGATGGCACGGATCACGGACATGAGTCACTCCCTGCGTGAGTCAAAGGCGATGGTACGCCGATCGCTTGCCGCTTTCGCAGCCTGGAGGCAGCGCAGCGGAATCCGGGACCGGCTCGCCGCAGGGCCTCACGTTTGCGGAAAACTCAACGGCTCAAAGCCAGCGCGCGCGCCGCAACACCCGGAACAACACGCCGACGATCAGCACCGTCACGCCGATCAGGATCGGATAACTGAACCGTCCGGCCAGCTCCGGCATATTCTTGAAATTCATGCCGTACCAACTGGCGATCAGCGTCGGCGCCGCCAGCAGCGCGGCCCAGCCGGCGAGGCGCTTCACCACCTCGCCCTGCGCCACCGTCACCAGCGAAAGATTCACCGACAGCGCCGCCGTCAACATTTCGCGGATCGCATCGGTCGATTCGTTGATGCGCACGGCGTGGTCGTAAACGTCGCGGAAATACAGCCGCACTTCCTCGCGGATCAGCGTCGGATGCAGCCGCACCAGCTGGCTCAGGATGTCCTGCATGGGCGCGACGGCCAGCCGCATCGTCACCAGTTCGCGCTTCAATTCATAAAGCCGCTGGATGGTTTCGCGTTTGAAGGTGTCGGAGAAAATATCCTTCTCCAGATCGCGCAGTTCCTGCTGGAACTCGTCGGCGATCGGCGCGAAATTGTCGACGATGAAATCGAGCACCGCATACAGCCCGTAGCTCGGCCCCAGCGCCAGCAGCTCCGGCTCGCGTTCGCCGCGCGCGCGCGCCGGCGCATACGACAGCGACGCGCCGTGCCGCACGGTGAGCAGGTAGCGTGCGCCGAGAAACACATGGGTTTCGCCGAACTGGATGCAGCCCTGCACCAGTTGCGCGGTGTGCAGCGCGATGAACAGCGAATCGCCGTAGGCATCGATCTTCGGGCGCTGATGCGCGTGGTGCGCGTCTTCCACCGCCAGATCGTGCAGGCCGAATTCCTCCTGCAGCTTTTCCAGCACGCCCTCGCTCGGCTCGTGCAGGCCGACCCAGACGAAGCCGTCGGGCTGCTCGAGCACGTCGCTGATTTCGTCCAGCGTGATATCGCGCAGGCGCTCGCCCTGCGACGAATACGCCACGCAATTCACCACCATCGGACCACCGCTTTGCAGCGTCGTCATGCGCCGGATTCCGCCTTCGAGAATGCGACCGGATGATGCGCGGCCCGGCGGGAAATTGAAAGCCGGCGGGCGTGCCGGTGCGGCTGCCGGAGTCAGCCGCGCATCCGTGCGGCCTGCCGTCTCTATACTGCGGCCCACCGTGCCGCGAGCGACGCCATCATGCAGATTTCAGACATGCCGTTCGGCATCACCGACTGGTCGCAGGTGGAGCGCACCGAACACCGCGGCGAAACCGGCGTCGCGCATTGGCGCACGCGATCGTTCGGCGGCATCCGCGTACGCCTGGTCGAATACAGCGCCGGCTACCTCGCCGATCATTGGTGCAGCAAAGGCCACATCCTGCTGTGCCTCGAAGGCGAACTGCACACCGAACTCGACGACGGCCGCAGCTTCACGCTGCGTCCCGGCATGAGCTACCAGACCGCCGATGGCGCGGAGCCGCATCGCTCGCGTACCACGAGCGGGGCGACGGTGTTCATCGTCGACTGATCGCCGCTGCTGCGAGCCGCTTGTTACGCGTCGTCCCACTGCGCCAGATGCAGCAGCACGCCGGCAGGATCCCACACGTAGGTGACGAGTGCACCGTAGGGTTCGCGTTTTGGTGCGGCGACGCGCGCCTCGGGGAAGCGGCCCGAGTCCAGCAAGTCGCGGATTTGCGCGTGACAGGCGCGGGCATTCGCGACGCCGATATGCAGCATCGAATTTTCGGCGAATTCCTTCGAATAATAGCGCTGCAGATAGAAGCGCCGGCCGCTGTTCTGCATTAGCGCCAGGCTGTCGTCCGACCATTCGACGGTCCAGCCGAGGGCGAGGTAAAAATCCTTGGAAATCGCAAAATCCTTGCTTGGAAGGAAGGGGCGGACATCGGTGATTCCAAGTTCGCTCATCGTCAGGATCCTTCGAGATTCCAACCGCGACCTTGCAAAAGATTACAGCACGCCGGCGATGTGACGGCGCCTGCGTAGCAGCCACGCCGCCACACCAATCGCCACTAACAAGAATGGCGTGCTCCACAGCGCGGCGCGTTTCATTTTCGCCACGAACAGTACGTGCAGTTCGCGTTCGACCTTGTCGAAGTCCGGCGCCGGACATTGCCGTCCGAAACCCGCGCCCCACGCAACGTAGGCACCTTCGCGCAGATAACGCTGGTATAGCTGTTGCGCTTGCGTGTTGTGGCTATCGATGATCCAGCGCGTCGCTTCGCACAGCACGGCCGCGTAGGCTTGCGAGCGAGGTGGCAACGCGTCGGCCGCCTGCGCGGCGAGGCCGGTGGCCGTCAATCGATAGTGAAACCGTTCCAGCGGCTGCGCGCGGCTGGCAGCCAGTCGCGTGCGCTCGGCATCGCTGGTGAACGGGCCTTCCGTTTTCACGTCGCTGCGCGGGTGGTACACCGGCTGGTAGTTCTCGTCCCAGGTGGTGGGGTCGTTGAGATCGAAGTTGCCGTCCCACTCGAAATAGTCCGGGTCGCCCTGGTAACCGAGCAGTTCCAGGCCGTGGCTGCGCGCGATTTTCGCGGCAACGAACAGGGCGCGCGCACGATCCACGCTATCGCTGTCGTCGGCTTCGCGGCGCGCCTGCGCGTAACGCTGCGCACGCTCACGCAGGTCGGCATCGTCGAAATACGCGAGCGCGTCGTCGAAACGTTGCTCGCGCAACAGGCGGCGCGCCAGCAACCAGCGCAATTGATTGGCGACGGGCGGTGGAGCCCAGTCGCCCCGTGGGTCGGGCTCCGCCACGGCGGCAGGGGCGACACGATCGACGAAGGTCTTCAATTCGTCGCTGGTGACGACGCGCTCGGCGACGTGGGCCGCGTCGGTCCAGTAGTCGTCTGCGGCGGCGTACAACAGATCCAGCGCTTGTACAAAGTCGCCGCGCGACAATGCCAGTGTGGCCGCTTCGCCGCGCACGCGGCAGGCCGGGTGAGGCGTTTCGCCGGTCGCATACACTTGCGCAGCATCGGCGGGGAAGCCTTGCGCGGCCTGCGCATAAGCCTTCGCCGCGGCATCGGTGTCGCCATCGCGCAGTGCCAGCTTGGCGCGCACCCAGGCCGCCAGCGGGGTATCCGTACCTGCGGCCAGCGCGGCCGCTTGCGGATAGAGCGCGGCGCGATAGGCAATGGCAGCCAGTTCGTCGAGCCCTTCACCGGACGCCGGCGGTTGAGCGGCCAGGCGATCGAACACACTGGCGAGATCGGGACGGTCGTCGTGACTCTCGTCGTCCGATGCGTCTACATCGTCGGCATCGGCGTCAGGATCGAAGGCGGGCGGCGGGGCCGCGGCATTCGGCAGCGAGGACGAATGCGATGACAGGTAGCGGATCGCCATCTCGCGCCCGATATCCGATTCGAGCAGGCGGTCGAGCAGGGCCGCATCGGCGAAGTGCTCGCGCATGATTTCGTGCAGCGAGTCGACCGCGATGCGAGAGCCATAGGCCGCTTGTTCGCGATACAGCTGCAAGGCGCGCGGCAGATCGCCTCGCCGCAAATGCATTTGCGCCTGCTCGCCGAAGCTGGCCACGCCCAGGCCGAGCGGGTCGGGTGCACCGGCACGCGCCCACTCGCGAGTACGTTCGAAAGCGGCATCGGCGGCGACGTCATCGTTGGAAAACGACAGCACGCGTGCGTCCATATAGCTGGCCCACAGGCCGCGTTGCGTACGTTGCGCGGGCGGCAGGTCGAGCACCGCCCGGAACAGCGAGGCCGCGCGATCCAGATCGCCGGCATGCCACGCCACGGCACCGGCGGTGTAAAGCGCGATCTCGGCCGGCAGATCTCCCGCCGCACCGAGTGCGCTCTCCGCATCGCTCATCGTGCGCATGCGATCGAGCCATTCGAGTTGCGCGGGTTCCAATCCCGCGCGTTCGACCCGCGCGCGGTGGCCGTCTTCCCCGCCCTGCGTTTCCACCGCCACCAGTCCGTCGGCGTGCGCCAGCGGCGCGAATTCGAAGGCGCTGTCCGCCAGCTGCTGCATCACCTCGGCCCGCCGGTCGAGGAGGGTGACCGGGAAATCCGGGCCGCAGGCCAGCACTGGTGTTAACGATCCGAGCGAGCATGTTGCCAGCGCAAGCAGCATCGCTGCGCGCAGGCGCGCCACGCGAAAACTAGGGGACATTCGCACTCCATCCGGCCGCCAAAGGGGGATCGCAGCGCGCCCAGCCGATCGGCTGCGCGCCGCCCGCACGCAACCACGGTGGCGCCGCGGCGTACAGCGTCAGCGTATCGGTCTGAAGTTGCATGCGATAGTTGTCCACCCCGTCGGCGCTGCGGCAATGCGAGGGCAACGACAGGCGCGCCGGCGCGGCACCATCGTAAGCGCCTTCGTTGCGCAGCCATAGGTCGCTGGCGCCGTTCGGGGCGGGATCGGCCTGCAGGCGGAAACGCGCCTGTGGCGGCTCACCGGCGATCACCGCCGAAAGCGTTCGCGTGCTCCAACTGCGGCGATCGCCCGCCACGGGAAGGCGGAACCAGATCACGCCGTCGAGCCGCGGCACCGGCGTGTGTCGAAGCGTCTGCAGCACGCTCGCGACATCGCGCGGATCGGCACGCAGCTCGCGCCCGCCGACCGCGTGATCGAGTGCGCCCTCGGCATCGACGCGACGCACGCTGCCATCGGTGTCCGTCGCTACGCGCAAACCGTAGGCCGGCAGCGCGAGCAGAAAGAGATGCGGCGCCCGCTGGCCATACGCGCGCGCCCAGCGCAATGCGCGCGCCGGATCGAACAATGCGCGATCCGGGCGTTCGACCGCATGGACCTGCAACACACTGTCGTCGGCCTGCGCCAGTACCGCGTCGAGCGCATCGGAATCGAGCCACGCCGGCAGCGCGGTGATCGACAGGCGTGTTCCGGCCGGCAGAGCCGCGCGCAATGCGGCCAGCCACGCCGCGTAGTCGTGCAGGCCGGACACCGCGCAATCGTGATCGATCTCCACGCCATCCACGCGCACGCCGCGGGCCTGCCAACGGGCCAAGGTGCGGACGAGTTCGGCGTCGATTCCGTCAGCCAGGGTCGGCGGCCGATGGCCTTCGATGCGCGCCACCACGCGCACCGGCAGGCCCGTCGCCGCCAGCGCGTCGAGATCGACGTCGGTCATCACGCGGCGCTCGCCGATCTGCTGGAACGCGAGTACGCGCAAGGTCGAAAATTGCGTGGGGGTTGCGGCAACGGCTTGGATCACCGCCGGTGTCCACACGCGTTGCCAGACATACGCCGAATGCGGCAGTGGCATCGGCGGGGGTGCGCTGCAAGCGGCGACTGACAAGACGCAAGCGAGCAGCCACAGGCGCGGAATCGGAAGCACGTCTACCTAGGTGCGAAATGCGGGGGTGCGAAATGCGGGAAGGCCGATCGCCACCCTAACAGGGCGAGCGTGCTTGCGGGAATTCGCCGCAGCGACGCATGACCCGGAAGACGAGCAAATCACGGTCGAAACTTCGGCCGGCATCTGCCGAACCGAAAGCCTCCTTGATGCCCTCAGGTTCGAGAAAAAAAAGCCGGCAATCCTTCGATTGCCGGCTTCGTCCCGATCGAATGCCGGGTTCAGGGCGTACTTCGATTCATCCGCGCGGCGAACTCAGCGCGTGCTCTGTCCGCCGATCGTGGCCGACACCAGTTCTTCGGTGCTCGTCAAAGTGGTCGTGATGTTCTGGCCGAAGCCGGTGACGCGCGAGGTGCCGGCGAGGCTGCGTTTGAGCAGGCCGAACGCAGGCGAGGTCCAGGCGGTGCCGGTGAGGTCGGTGTCGGTGGAAACGCCCGAAACCGAGGTGTTTTCGCCGATCGTGACTTCGAACTTGCAGGCCGCGAAGGTGCCGGCCGCGACCGTGACGTTCTCCCGCGCCACCAGTTTCCAGACGTTGGTCAGTTGCGTGCTGGTGGAGAAGCCCTGCGCACTGCCGCGCGCCGTCCACGAAAGCGTGCTGGTCTGGCCGATCGCAAAAGCCAGCGGCATTTCGATGCGGGCCGGATCGTTCACCGTGGTCGAAAGCACTGCACCGCCGGCGGGATCGATCGCTTCGGCGCCGAACGACACCAGGGTGCCGTTGCCGTTGGCGACGTAGTTGCGCGCATAGACGCCGGCGCCTGCGCCCGTCTGACGGTCGTATTCCTGCAGCAACCCGGCCTGGCCGTTGAAGGTCGCTTCGCGCACGATGCGTTCGTTGTGCGTCAGCGGCACGGCCGCGGTGCCGTTCGAACTGCTGTCCACGCGCACCGTGCGCCGGTCGCCGATCGTGTACGGCGGCATGCAGGTTTCGCCGGTGCCGCCGGTGTTGCTCTGGTAGGGCTGCACTTCGCAGACGCTGGCGACGCTGCCGAACTGCGAGCGTTTCAGCGATTTGGTTTGCGTCACGTTGCCGACGGTGTAGGAGAACGTCGCGTTCTCGCCGTCGCTGAAACGCAATGTCACGGTGCCGATCTGGTCGGCACCGGCCGACGGCTTCGCACCGTTGATCTGCGGGAACGGCGTGCCGTCCTTCTGGCGCAGCAGCGGCCCGGTGAAACTGCCGTCGGCCTGCTTGGTGGTCGCACCGATCAGGAAGATCGCTTCGCGATCACTGTCGTAGGTGTACCAGGTGGCATACAGATCGTTGTCGACATGCGACATGTGCACACCCCAGCCGCTCGATCCCGGGCTCGACCACAGATCGGAATAATTGGTCGCTGCAGCGCGCGGCGCCGCGGTCGATTTGCACACCAGATCCTTGCCGCTGAAGTTGAAACGCGTCAGCGATTTGGTTTGGGTGGCGCCGCCGATCACGGTGGTGAACTCGAGCGACTTGTCGCCGCTGAAACGCAAGGTCGCCTCGCCGATCTTGTTGGCCGGATCGGCCGCGCTGCCGGCGATCTGCGCGAACGGCACGCCGGTGAAGCGCAGGATGTCGCCCTTGAAACTGCCGTCGGCCTGCGCGGTGGCGCCGGGCACGAGGAACCACACCGGCTCGCCGTCGCTGTCGTAGGTGAACCAGCCGGGTGCGACCACGTTGCCCTGGTCGATGGTGAAAACGCCCCAGCCGCCCTCGGCAGGATTCCACCAGGTGGCCGACTTCATCGCGGTCTGGGCGCCGGCGAGGGCGGGGACGGCGGCGAGCGCCAGCACGACGGCGCGGGACAGGAAACGGGTGGAGATCGACATGGCAGGCCTCGGGTGGATGCCGCGCACCGACCCCCGGTACGCGTTGCGGCCATTATTCGCGGCCTGCCGCGCCGGTGCGCCCCCGCGTTCGCGGGGGGCGGCGGCAACAATTGTCACGCGCGGCCGGTCGTCACGGATGTCGTCGTCCATGCCATTCGCCACATGCCGCTGCCCGGGCCGCCCCTGAGAATCGACGGGTCGACGCGTGCCCGCGGCAGATCGATCTCAGTCCGATCGATGTGTGGCGGCGCGTCGCCCCCGAATCGCCAGCGTGGAGGAAGCAATGGATAGACGCACATTCGTCAAGGCGTCCGGCTTAGGCCTGGGTGCTGCGCTGCTCGTCCCGGCCTACGGCCGGGTGATTGCCGCCGAAGCGCTGAGCGAAAAGCTCGAGCTTTCGCTGAAAAAACGGCTCGCCGACGTCGCCCTGGGCGCCGCGCGCGACGCCGGCGCCACGTACTGCGACGTGCGCATCGGCCGCTATCTCAACCAGTTCGTGGTGACCCGCGAAGACAAGGTGCAGAACGTCGTCAACACCGAAACCACCGGTTTCGGCGTGCGCGTGATCGCCAACGGCACCTGGGGCTTCGCGGCCTCGAACGAACTCAACGCCGAGGCCGTCGCGAAAGCGGCCAGGCAGGCCGTCGCCATCGCCAAGGCCAACTCGCGCCTGCAGGTGACGCCGGTCGAACTGGCACCGGTGAAGGGCGTGGGCGAGGTCAGCTGGGCCACGCCGATCAAGAAGAACGCGATGCTGGTGCCGATCAAGGAAAAGGTCGACCTGCTGCTCGCGGTCAACGCCGCGGCGCTCGAAGCCGGCGCCAACTACGTCAATTCGACCCTGTTCCTGGTCAACGAGCAGAAGTATTTCGCCTCCACCGACGGTTCCTACATCGACCAGGATGTGCACCGCATCTGGGCGCCGATGAATATCACGGCGGTCGACACCAAGAGCGGCAAGTTCCGCAACCGCGGCGGCCTCTCGGCGCCGATGGGCATGGGCTACGAATATCTCGAGCCGAGCAAGGACGGCCGCATCGAAATGCCGGGCGGCGTGGTCGGCTATTCGAAGTCGTACGACATGATCGAAGACGCGCGCGCCGCCGCCAAGCAGGCCAAGGCGAAACTCACCGCCACCTCGGTGAAGCCCGGCAAGTACGACCTCGTGCTCGATCCGGCCCACCTGTGGCTCACGATCCACGAATCCGTCGGCCATCCGACCGAACTCGATCGCGTGCTCGGCTACGAAGCCAACTACGCGGGCACGAGCTTCGCCACGATGGACAAATGGGAATCGAAGAATTTCCGCTACGGCAGCGACCGCGTCACGCTGTTCGCCGACAAGACGCAGCCGGGCAGCCTGGGTGCGGTCGGCTTCGACGACGAAGGCGTCAAGACCAAGCGCTGGGACATCGTGAAGGACGGCATCCTGGTGAACTACCAGGCCACGCGCGATCAGGTGCACATGCTCGGCGAAAAGGAATCGCACGGCTGCTGCTACGCCGATTCGTGGTCGAGCGTGCAGTTCCAGCGCATGGCGAACATTTCGCTGGCGCCGGGCAAGGAGCCGCTCACGCCCGAACAACTGATCGCCGATGTCGAGAACGGCATCTACATCGTCGGCGACGGTTCGTTCTCGATCGATCAGCAGCGCTACAACGCGCAGTTCGGCGGCGAACTGTTCTTCCAGATCAAGGACGGCAAGATCACCGAGCAGATCGAAGACGTGGCCTACCAGATCCGCACGCCGGAATTCTGGAACGCCTGCGCCGCCATCTGCGACGAGCGCGACTACCGCTTCGGCGGATCGTTCTTCGACGGCAAGGGCCAGCCGCCGCAGGTTTCCGCCGTGTCGCACGGGTCGTCCACCGCGCGCTTCAACGGCATCAACGTCATCAACACCGCGCGCAATCTCGGCTGAGGAGCCTTACTCATGAGTCTTTTCACTGAATCCGAAGCCAAGACCCTGCTCGACAAGGTGCTCAAGCTCTCCAAGGGCGACGAGTGCACCGCCACGCTGCAGGGCCAGGTCGCCGGCAACATCCGCTTCGCGCGCAACAGCGTGTCGACCAGCGGCGAAGTGCAGACCTGCACGCTCGCCGTGCAGGTGTCGTTCGGCAAGAAGGTCGGCATCGCCACGATCGGCGAATTCGACGATGCGGCGCTCGAACGCGTGGTCCGCCGCGCCGAAGAACTGGCGCGCCTGGCGCCGGAAAACGCCGAATTCATGCCGCTGGTGCCGAAGCAGGAATACAAGGCCACGCCGACCTTCGTGGAAGCCACGACCAAGGTGACGCCCGATTTCCGCGCCCAGGTCGCCGCCGATTGCATCGAGCCGTGCCGCGCCGACAAGCTCGTCGCCGCCGGTTTCTTCAACGACACGGCCGGTTTCACCGCCATCGCCGACACCAACGGCAATTTCGGCTACCAGCAACTCACCGCCGCCGATCTCACCTGCACCGTGCGCACCGACGACGAACGCGGTTCGGGCTGGGTGGCGAGCAATGTCGCCGACATCGCGCAGTTCGATGCCAAGAAAGCGATCCGCACCGGCATGCAGAAAGCGAAAGGCTCGGTCGACGCCAAAGCGCTGGAACCGGGCAAATACACGGTGATTCTCGAACCGGCCGCCGCCGCCGGCCTGATCGGTTTCATGATCTTCGGCTTCGACGCACGCCAGGCCGACGAAGGCCGCAGCTTCCTCACCAAGAAGGGCGGCGGCAACCGCATCGGCGACAAGGTGTTCGACGAGCGCGTGAACCTGTACGCCGATCCGTGGGATCCGGAACTGGCCGTGGTGCCGTGGGATGCCGAAGGCCTGGCCCGCGAGAAACACGACATCGTGAAAGACGGCGTCGTCGAGTATCTGCAGTACGAGCGCTTCTGGGCCAAGCAGAAGAACAAGCGCGCCGTCGGTCAGCCGGGCAACCTGATCATGAAGGGCGGCACCGCGTCGACCGAAGACATGATCAAGTCGACCAAGCGCGGCGTGCTGGTCACGCGCACCTGGTACATCCGCCTGGTCGATCCGCAGTCGATGCTGCTCACCGGCCTCACGCGCGACGGCACGTTCTACATCGAGAACGGCGAAGTGAAGTATCCGATCAAGAACTTCCGCTTCAACGAATCGCCGGTGATCATGCTCAACAACATCGAGGAACTGGGCAAGCCCGAACGCATCTCGCCGGACGAAGTGCCGTTCCTGATGAAGATGCCGCCGATGAAGATCCGCGACTTCACCTTCACCTCGCTGTCCGACGCGGTGTAGCGAAGGAGCGCGCGCCTGACATGGATCGACGGGCGTGGTTGAAACTGAGCGCCGCCGCGGTTGCGGCGGCGCTTTTGACGAAAGGCCGCGGCGCACGGGCGTCGGACGGACGCTACGATTTCTGGCTCACCCGCCTGATGTACGAATCGGGCGACTGGGACGTCGACCAGCGCATGCCGTCGACGGTGAACGATGCGCTGCTGCAGTACACGCAGCTGCGCGTCGATCCGGTGGAACATGTGGTTCCGCTCGCCGATCCACGCATGCTCGACGCGCCGTTCTGTTATCTCGCCGGCCACAAGCTGGTCGAGTTCAATCCCGAGGAACGACGCAATTTCGAGCGCTACGTGCGCGCCGGCGGCTTCGTCTTCGTCGATGATTGCAATCACGATATCGACGGTTTGTTCGCGCGTTCGTTCGAGGCCGAGATGTCGCGCATTTTCGGCGCCGATGCGCTGCGCAAGCTGCCCCGGCAGCATCCGCTGTACCACAGCTTCTTCGATTTCAACGACGGCCCGCCACCGACCACGCTCGAACTCAACGGCTGGGGCGACGACCTCGTGCACGACTACCTGAAAGGCATCGAGATCGACGATCGCCTCGGTGTGCTCTACAGCAACAAGGACTATGGCTGCGAATGGGACTACGACTGGCGCAACAAGCGGTGGCTGGCGGAGGACAACAGCAAGTTCGCCGTCAATATCGTGGTTTATGCGTTGAGTGCGTGAGGTGATAACGGCGTGCGAAGTGGCTGGAACAAGTGTTTTACGAAGATAACGAACGGAGCGGGTACGTGACAGGTAAAGGAGCAAGCGGGTACGTGACAGGTAAAGGAGCAAGCAATTGAACGCGTACGACGAATCCGCCATCCAGGCGAAACTGGCCAGCCTCGCCGATCTTCGCGCGTCGATCGCCAACGAGGTGGTCGGGCAGACCGACGTCGTCGAGCAATTGCTGGTCGCGTTGCTGGCCGGCGGCCATGCGCTGCTCGAAGGCGTGCCCGGTCTCGGAAAAACGCTGCTCGTGCGCGCCCTCGGCCGCGCGCTGCACCTGGATTTCCGCCGCGTCCAATTCACCCCGGACCTGATGCCCAGCGACATCGTCGGCACCGAAATCCTCGAAGAGGAACACGGCACCGGCAAACGCTATTTCAAGTTCCAGCCCGGCCCGGTATTCACCAACCTGCTGCTCGCCGACGAACTCAATCGCACGCCGCCGAAGACGCAGTCGGCGCTGCTCGAAGCGATGCAGGAAGGCACGATCAGCTACGCCGGCACCACGCATCCGCTGCCGAAACCGTTCTTCGTGCTCGCTACGCAGAATCCGCTCGAACAGGCCGGCACTTATCCGCTGCCCGAAGCGCAGCTCGATCGCTTCCTGCTCAACATCCTGGTCGACTATCCAAGCGAAGCAGAAGAGCGTTCCATCCTTGAACACACCACCGGCCGCAGCGGTTCGCTGGCGCGTGCCGTGATGGATGCGCAGGGCGTGCTCGAGCTGCAGGCGCTGGTGCGCGAAGTGCATGTGAGCGCCGATCTGATGGGCTGGATCACGCGCCTGGTGCGCGCGTCGCGGCCGCAGACCAGCGAGCTTGCCGCCGTGCGCGAGTGGGTGCGCTGGGGCGCGGGCCCGCGCGCCGGACAGGCACTGGTGCTGTGCGCGAAGGCGCGTGCGTTGCTGCACGGACGCCTCGCCGCAACGCGCGAAGACGTGCAGGCGCTCGCGTTGCCGGTGCTGCGGCATCGTCTGTTGCTCAGTTTCGGTGCCGAAGCGGATGGACGCACGACATCCGACGTCGTGCGCGTCCTGCTCGACAGCGTCGCGTTCGCCGCCTGAGCGCGGCGACGCGTTCCGACATCGGCCGACGTGATCCCGCGCCCATGAACGACGGCGTCGCCTCGTTGATTCCCGCCACGCTGCGCCCTTGTCTGGCGCGTCTGCGCATCGCGGCGCGCCTGCCGCCGCCACCGGGTCCGCTCGGCCACAATGCGAGCCGGCAGCGCGGCCAGGGTCTCGAATTTTCCCAATATCGCGCTTATGAACACGGCGACGAACCGCGCCATATCGATTGGAAACTGTTCGCGCGTTCCGATCGCTATTTCGTGCGCGAAGCCGAGAGCGAAGCCGGCCTCGCCGTGTGGGTGGTGCTCGATGCCACCGCATCGATGCTGCAGGCCGATCACGACGCGCCCGGGCGCGACAAGTTCTCCGCCGCGCGCGCGCTGGCCGCGTCGACGCTGGAAATCGCGCTGCGGCAGGGCGACCGATTCGGTCTGCTGATCGTCGGCGACCGTGCGCTCGACTGGGTGCCGCTCGGCCGCGGCGCGCGGCATCGCGATCGCTGCACGCTGGCGCTGCTGCGCGCGCAATGCCGCGGCGAATGGCCGGCGCTCGCCGCGCTGCGCAGCGCGTGGGCGCGGATCGATCCGGCCGCCGTCGTCGTGATGCTGGGCGACAGCTTCGATGAAACCTCTACCGAATTCGCGCTGCAACTGGCAGCGACGCGGCGCGACGTGCGCAGCATCGCGATCACCGCGGTCGACGAGCGCGATTTCGCGTTGCGCGGCGCGTATGCCTTCGAGGATCCCGAAACCGGCGAACGTATCGAAACCGATTCGGCGCAGGCGCGTGCCGGTTTTCGTCAGCGATTCGCCGAAGCGCGCGCGAAGCTCGACCGACGGCTCGCGTCTGGCGGCGTCCGGCACATCGAATACGTGCTCGACCAGTCGCTCGAACGCGCCTTGCGCGCCGCGCTCGGCGATGCGCGCACGGCCGGAGCCGCGCAATGAGTATTGCGTGGGGCTGGCCGCTCGGTCTGCTCGCTTTGTCGGCGCTGCTGCTGCCGGTGCTGCTGCATCTGGATCGCCGTCGCACTTTGCAGACGCTGCGTTTCGCGGCCTTGCGCTGGATCGGTGAACGGCAACGCCCGCGGCGCTCGTGGCGACTGATCGAACTAACCTTGCTCGCGCTGCGTTTGTTGTTGCTCGCGGCGATTGCCTTGTGGCTCGCGCAGCCGCTGCTGCGCGGTGCGGCACGTGAACCGCAGCATTGGCTGGCCGTGGTGCCCGGTGTCGATGCGAGCGAGATCACGCGATTGCAGCGCGACGGCCAGCACGTGGTCTGGCTGGCGCCGGATTTTCCGCGCGTGGAGGCTGCGAAACCCGCGGAATCCGGCAATATTTCCAGTCTGCTGCGCGAGTTCGATTCGACACTTTCGCCGGATGATGAGCTGACGGTGCTGCTGCCGCGCGAGTTGTCCGGACTGGATGCGCGTGCGGTAGAACTGAGTCGCGATGTCTCATGGGAAATCGCGAATACCGCGCCTTCCGCGGCGGCGTCGCTCGCGCCGGTGAAACGCACACTTGCCGTGCGCTATTCCGATCCCGACAGTCCATCGTTGGCGATCGTTCGCGCGGCGGCGAAGGCGTGGGAAGCATCGGCGATGTTTCCGGTTGCGCTCGGTGATGCGCCGGCCTCGCAACCGATTGCCGCGCCGGCCGATGCAGTGATCTGGCTCGGTGGCGAGCCCGACGGCAGCGCGATGCAAGCTGTCGAATCCGGCGCAACCTTATTGCGGATATCGGAAACGCCAGATAACGAAGTCGCCATCGACTTCGCGCTTGCCACACCGACGCGCGTCGGCCGCGGCAAGCTGCTGCAACTTTCCTGGCCGGTCGATGCGCGACGAAATGCGGCACTTCTCGATGCCCAGTTTCCGGCGCGATTGCATGAAGCGCTCTTCGGCACGGAGCCGATGCCATCGCGCGCTCGCGCGCAGGATGTGCGACCAGCCACCGTAGCGGCGCAGGAACGGCAGCGCGAGTCGCCGCTGCGTCCGCAACTGGCCTGGTTGATCGCTGCGCTGTTCCTGGTCGAGCGGCTGTTCGCCAGCGGTCGCCGCCTGGCACGCGCGGCATGACGGCTTCCGCACTTGCCCGCATCGCATCGCGTGCACGCCGGCGACGCATCGCCGTGCAATGGACGTTGTGGTTGCTCTGGATTTTCGTTTCGATGTATGCCGCATGGCGTTTCGGTGGCGCCCCGTCGGCCGCGTCGATCGCCGCCCTTGGCCTTGTTGCGCTGGTGTTGCTGTCGTGGCGCTCGACGCGCGCGTTGGGTCGCGACTGGCTGGTCCGGTCGCTGGATGATCGCGAGACGGCCTTGCAGGACAGCGCCGACCTGTTGTTCGCGCCGGCAACCGCGCTCAATCCTCTCCAGACTTTGCAGCAAGCGCGAGTGCGCGCCGCGCTCGAGCGGCACGCGAGCCTCGACCTGCGCGAGCCATGGCCGCACAAGCGCATTTTCGTTTCAATGCTGGCCGCCGCTGGTGCCGCCATCGTGTTGTGTTTCTGGCAACCGACCACGTTGCAGACCGAAACCGCTTCCACGACCGTGCCGGCAGCGCTCGAAGCGCCGCCCGCGCTGCAGTCGCTGCAAGCCACGTTGCAGGCCGCACCGCCGAAGTACACGGGTTTACCGGTGCGCCGCCTCGACGACATCGAAGGCGTGGTGGAAGAGGGCAGCGAGCTTGCCTGGGAACTGCGCTTCGCGATCGAACCGGCGGCCGCGCGATTGCGTTTCGTCGAGGGCGACGCACTGGAGCTGGCGCAGCACGAAGGCAGCTGGCGCGCGACACGAACGATTACGGCGTCGACGCTGTATCGCATCGAATTCGAGGGCGCGCCCCCGTTGCCCGAACGCGCGGCCTATCGTCTTGAAATGAAGCCCGACCTGGCGCCGCAGATCACGATGCTGCAGCCCGATAAAACGCTGACCGTGCTCGATGCCGCCACGGCGCGCTGGTCGTTGGCGTTCGATGCGATCGACGACTACGCGCTGGGCGCCGCCGAGCTCGAACTGACGCTCGCGCAGGGCAGCGGCGAGCAAGTCACCGTGAGCGAACGCCGCGTCGCACTGCGCGGCGCAGGCGATGCGCGGCGGCAGCACTTCGAACATCGCATCGATCTGACGGCGCTGGGTTTTGCGCAGGGCGACGATCTGATCGCGCGCGTGGTCGTTCGCGATCGCCGCGCGCCGAAGCCGAACATCACGCGCAGCCCGAGTTTCATCCTGCGCTGGCCACCGCCGCGCGGCGCGGACGGCACCGGCGTCGAAGGCCTGGTGCAGCAGAACATGCCCGCCTATTTCCGCAGCCAGCGACAGATCATCATCGACACCGAGGCACTGATCGCGCAGCGTTCTAAATTGCCGGCCGACGAGTATGTCGTACGTTCCGATGTGATCGGCGCCGACCAGCGACTGCTGCGGCTGAAATACGGGCAATTCCTCGGCGAAGAGTCGGAGAGCGAGAACGAAGTCGCCGAGCATCACGACGAAGGCGGCGGCTCGGTGTTCGAGCAGGCGCACGAGCTGATGGCCGATGCCGGCCACCTGCACGATCTGCCCGAAGCCGCGACGCTGCTCGATCCCGATACGCGGCGTCTGCTGCGTTCGGCGCTCGATGCGATGTGGCAGGCCGAGCGCGAACTGCGCACCGGCAATCCGGTAGCGGCGCTTCCGTACGAGAATCGCGCGCTCGAATTCATCAAGCGCGTGCAGCAGGCCGATCGAATCTATCTCGCGCGCGTGGGGCTGGAATTGCCGCAACTCGATGCATCGCGCCGCCTCACCGGCGAGCGGCCGGCGGCGTCGTTGCGCAATGATCCGCTGGCTGCGCACGACGCCGACAACGTGCCGGCGCAGATGTGGAAGGCATTGCAGTACGGCACCGATCTGCCGCTAGATGCACTGGCGCAGTGGATCGACGGCGAACGCGGACGACTCGAGGATCCGCTGTCGATGCTCGCCGAGATCGACGCACTGCGGCGCAATGCCAATTGCGGCGACTGCCGCGAACGCCTGGCGAAGCAGATTTGGTCCGTGTTGACGCCGCCACCTGCAACACCGTCGATGCGCCCCGCGCCCGATGCGGCCGGTCGCGCGTATCTGGATGCGTTGGCACCGGCCGGAGAATCGCTGTGAGCGCGTGGTTCGTGTTCGATCCGGTGCTCGCGATTTCGATCGGCGCAGCGATGGGCGGCGCGGTGGTGCTGCTGTTGCTGTTTGCCCGGCGCCATCGATGGCCCTTGATCGCTTTGCAGCCCATTGCCGCCGCGTTGCTGCTGGCCGCACTTTCATTGCACGACGGGACGCATCCGGCCGCACTGTTCGTCATTGCAAAAAATGGCGATATTTCGGCTGTTTCCGGCAGTTTCGAAGGCGTTCCCATTGTCGCCTTGCCCGCTGCGGCAGCGAGGCCCGACGTGGAACGGACGCCGGACCTCGCGACAGCACTGCGGCGATACCCGGACGCCGGGCACGTGCACATCGTTGGCGACGGACTCGATGAGCACGATCGCCTGGCGCTTGCAGGACGCGACGTGAGTTTCGCACCGCCGATCGCCGAGCCGGCCGCGCCGCGCATCGTCGAGATCGAAGCGCCGCAGTCCGCACAACCCGGCGCATGGTGGCAGGTGAGCGGGCGCGTGTCGGATGCGTCTGGCATGAGCTTGGAACTGCTCGATCCTGCGCAGCAGGCACTCGCAGAAGCCGTGCTCGACGAACGAGGAAGCTTTTCGCTGCCCGGTTTGTCGCACGCCGCAGGACCTGCGTTGTTCACGCTGCGGCTACGCGATGGCGAGCGCGAGATTCAATCGATGGCCCTGCCTGTCGATGCACGCGAACGGCCCCCGGTTCGCGTGCTGGTGCTGGCCGCCGCGCCCTCGCCGGAACTGAAATATCTACGCCGCTGGTCGCTCGACGCCGGCGTCGATTTCGAAAGCCGCACTGCCCTGGCGCCAACACTTTTGCAACGTCGCGGCAAGGCGACGATCGATGCGGCAGCGCTGGCGGAACTGGATCTGCTGATCGTCGACGAGCGCAGCTGGGCGCAACTCGCCGCGCAGAAGGCTGCGATCCGCAGCGCGATTGCCGATGGCTTGGGCGTTCTCGTTCGCGTCACCGGGCCGGTGCCGGCGCGCGTTGCGCAGGATTGGAACGAACTAGGCCTTGCAGCGGTTTTCGGCACCGAACGGCCGCGAAGCCTTCCATGGCGCATCGCCGGGGCCACTGAGCCGATCGAGCTGCATGCGTGGCCGGTAACCGTCGAAAACGCCGCGCTGGTACGGGACGAAGAAGGCAAGGCGCTGGCCACATTCGCTGCATTGGGCCGCGGACGCGTCGGTTTGTGGTGGCTGACCGACACGCACCGGCTCTACACGCGCGGCGACCGCGCAAGCTACGCCACGCTGTGGGCCGAAGCGTGGTCGACGCTCGCGCGAGCGCGCGGCGCGCAGGAACTGCAAGTTAGTGAGCATCTGATAGTCGGGAACCGCGGTTCGGTCTGCGGATTTTCCACGACGACGAAGATCGAGGCTCCGTCCGGCACGGCGATCGAACTAGTAGGCGATCCGGCCGCGCGCGACTGCGCCGCGTTCTGGCCGCGGGAGTCGGGATGGCATCGCGTGCGCAGCGAGTCTGCTGCGTCCGTCGACGGCGGGACTGGTGCGCAGGAATCCGCTGTGCAGTCGGTATATGTGTATTCGCGCGATGAGGTCGAATCGTTGCTGCGATACGAAAATCGCAAGGCGACCGAAGCCTTGGTGAGTCGGAACGATGCGCCGCAGGGTGGCGGGCTGGATCGGAGTTTGTGGCGGGTGGTGTTGTTGTCTGGGTGGCTGGCGGTGATGGGGGGGATTTGGGGGCTGGAGCGGGCGGCGCGTGGTGGGAGGGAGGGTAGGACTCGTCGCCGCACACTCCGTCATTCCCGCGAAGGCGGGAATCCAGTGACTTTGAGGCGTTCCGGTTTTCGTGATTCTTTCTCGGCGAATTGAAGCGTTCCGCTTCCCTCGGCTTTAGTTGTTGCGCCTTCGCGAGTTTCGTCCCCCTC
>CBFHAI010000014.1:0-94798 GCA_965653565.1 uncultured Chiayiivirga sp.
AGCAAGAGAAAGTGACTCGGCCCCCGCTGAGGGGGACGAAACTCGCGACGTCGCAACAACTAAAACCGACGGAAGCGGACCGCTTCAAAGTCGCTGGATTCCCGCCTGCGCAGGAATGACGAATCTGAGGTGAAGTCGCGAAAAGTGTGGGCGAGCAACGACCGCGCTAGCTATGCAACCCACTCCGCAACATCAAACAACCAAAACCCAACTACGCCCCAAACGCCCGCACACACAAATCCAACAACGGACTCCAGAACAACCCCAACACCAACATCAACAACGCATTCGCACTCAGCAACCACCGCAGCTGCGCATCGGCGATCGGCCGTGCCTTGCCGTGATCGAGCGGCGCGTCGAAGAACATCACCTTGATCACGCGCAGGTAGTAGAACGCGCCGACCACGGCGAACACCATGCCGACGATCGCCAGCCACAGCATGCCGCCATCGACGGCCGCGCGGATGACGGCGAGTTTGGCCCAGAAGCCGAACAGCGGCGGGAAGCCGGCGAGCGAGGCCATCAGCAGCAGCACCATCGCGGCGTGCCAGGGATGGGTGCGGAACAGGCCGGCGAAATCCGAAATGTTTTCGGCTTCGTAGCCTTTGTACGAAAGCAGGATGATGGTGGCGAAGGCGCCGGCCGACATCAGCGCGTAGCAGATCGCGTAGAGCATCGCGGCGGCATAGCCTTCGGCGGTCGCGTTGGCGAGGCCGAGGAACAGGAAGCCGACGTGCGAGATCGTCGAATACGCCAGCATGCGTTTCAGATTGGTCTGCGCGATCGCCGCGATGTTGCCGATCGCGAGCGACGCCACCGCCAGCCAGGCCAGCATCACGCGCCATTCGCCGTCGAGCGCGCCGGCGCCGCTTTCGAGCAGGCGGTAGGCCATGCCGAATGCCGCGAGCTTCGGTGCCGAGCCGATGAACAGCGTCACCGCCGTCGGTGCGCCCTGATAGACATCCGGCAGCCACATGTGGAACGGCGCGGCGCCGAACTTGAACGCGATGCCGACCACGAGGAACACGAGGCCGAACAACAGCATCGTGCGGTTGCCGGCGTGCGTCGCCGCCTGCGGATAGATCTGCGCGAGATCGAGCGTGCCCGTCGCGCCGTAGACCATCGACATGCCGTACAGCAACATGCCCGACGCCAGCGCACCGAGCACGAAGAACTTCATCGCCGCTTCCGACGACAAGCGGTTGTCGCGCTGCAATGCGACCAGCGCGTACTGCGACAGCGCGAGCAATTCGAGACCCAGATACACGGTGACGAGATTGCCCGCCGACACCAGGATCATCATGCCGAGCACGGCGAACAGGCACAGCGTATAGAACTCGCCCTTGAACAGGCCGCGATCGATCAGATAAGGCTTGGCGTAAACGAACGCCGCACCGGTGACGATGTAGATCGCCACCTTCAGCACATCGCCGATCATGTCGCGTACGAACATGCCGCTGAACACGGTGACGCTGCCGTTGGCGAAGCCTTCGGCGCCGCTCTCGCGCAGCGTGATCACGCCGGCCGCGACCAGTATCAGCAACGCAAGGAAATGCACCAGGCCGCGGCGCGCGTCGGTCAGGAACAGGTCGATCAGCAGCAGCGCGCAGGTTGCGCCGAGCAGGAAGATCTCGGGCGCCAGCGGCAGGAATTCGGCGGAGGTGATCATCGTGGACTCGATCCGGAAATCTTCTGGGCCATCACAGCTTGGAGGCCGCGAGTTGCGCGGCGAGCTGCGCGATGGACGAATCCATCAGGTCGGTGAGCGGCTTGGGCCACAGGCCGATGAGCAGCGTGCCGGCGGCGAACACGCCCAGCACCAGCGCCTCGCGGCCGCCGATGTCCTTGAGCGCGCGTACGTTCTCGTTGGCCACCTCGCCGAAGATCACGCGTTTGACCATCCACAGCGTGTAGGCCGCGCCGATGATGAGCGTGGTGGCGGCGAGCGCGGCGATCAGCCAGTTCTGCTGGAACGCGGCCAGGATCACCATGAATTCGCCGACGAAGCCCGAGGTGCCCGGCAAGCCGGAATTGGCCATCGCGAAGAATACGAAGAAGGCGGCGAACCACGGCATCGTGTTCACCACGCCGCCGTAGTCCTTGATCATGCGGCTGTGCATGCGGTCGTACACCACGCCGACGCACGAGAACATCGCGCCGGAAATGAAGCCGTGCGAAATCATCTGCACCATCGCGCCCTGCAGGCCGAGTTCGGCGCCGTCGGTGTTGCCGTCCTGCCGCACCAGCGCGAACGCGATGAAGGTGCCGAGCGTGACGAAGCCCATGTGCGCGACCGACGAATACGCGATCAGCTTCTTCATGTCTTCCTGCACGAGCGCGACCAGGCCCACGTACACGATGCCGATCAGGCTCAGCGCGATCACCAGCCAGGCGAATTCCTGGCCCGCGTCGGGCACGATCGGCAACGAGAAACGGATGAAACCGTAGCCGCCGATCTTGAGCATGATCGCCGCCAGGATCACCGAGCCGCCGGTCGGCGCTTCGACGTGTGCGTCCGGCAACCACGTGTGCACCGGGAACATCGGGACCTTCACTGCAAAAGCTAGCAGGAAGGCGAAGAACAGCCACATCTGCTCGACCGATGTCAGCGGCAGCGCATAAAGATCGGCGAGCTGGAAGCTGCCGCCTTTCAGATACAGGTAGATCAGCCCGATCAGCATGAAGACCGAGCCGAGGAAGGTGTAGAGGAAGAACTTGATCGACGCGTATACGCGCCGCGGTCCGCCCCACACGCCGATGATGATGAACATCGGGATCAGCATGCCTTCGAAGAAGACATAGAACAGGATCGCGTCCATCGCGCAGAAGACGCCGATCATCAGGCCTTCGAGGATCAGGAAGGCGGCCAGATAAGGCGCGACCTTGTCGTCGATCGCTTCCCACGCGCCGATGATGACTAGCACCGTCGTCAGCGTGGTGAGCAGGATCAGCGCGATCGAAATGCCGTCGACACCGAGGTGATAACGGATGTTGTAGGCGTCGATCCACGCCACGTCCTGGGTGAACTGCATCGCCGCGCTGCCCGCGTCGAAGCCGGTGTAGAGCGGGATGCTCAGCGCCAGCGTGGCGAGCGCGACGAGCAGCGCGAAACCGCGCGCCGCGCCGTTGCGTTCGCCGAACACCAGCGTCGCGAAACCGCCGAGGATCGGCAGCCAGATCAACAGACTAAGCAAAGGCCAGTTCGACATCGTGATTCTCTGAAGTCTGTTATGCGCGCAGCGCCCAGATCAGCGCGCCGAGCAGCGCGATCAGACCCAGGATCATGGCGAAGGCATAGTGATAGAGCCGGCCCGACTGCAGCGAGCGCGAAATCGTTGCGACGCGATCGACCACCGCGGCCGAGCCGTTGACGATGACGCCGTCGATCAGGCCGGCGTCGCCGACCTTCCAGAAGGCGCGACCGAGCTTGACGCCGCCGCCGGCGAAACCCTTGATCCACAGTTCGTCGAAGCCGTATTTGCGTTCGAGGATGCGGTACGGAAGCTGGAAAATGTGTTTCGCTTTCGCGGCCAGATCGGGCTTGATCAGGTACATCAAGGTGGCGAGCGCGAAGCCCGCGAAAGCGAGCCAGAACACCGGCGATGCATAGAAATGCAGACCGAATCCGATCGCGGCCGACACCCAGCCGTGATCCGCATGCCACACCTGGTTCGCAACCTCACCGAGCGTGTTGTGCGCATCGCGCACCACGATCGCATCGCCGAAGAAATCGCCGAACAGCATCGGCCCGACGGTGAAGAAACCGATCAGCACCGACGGAATCGCCAGCAGGATCAGCGGCAGCGTGACGACCCACGGCGACTCATGCGGTTCGTGCGCGCCGTGGTGGCCGTGGTCATCGTGATGATCGCCGTCGTGATCGGCCTCTTCGTGTCCGACCTTCGGCGCGTGGGCGCCGGCCTGGTGTGCGTCAGCAGGGTGCGCGTCGGCGTGCGCATCGCGGAAGCGTTCCTTGCCGTGGAAGGTCAGATACAGCAGGCGGAAGCTGTAGAAACTGGTGACGAACACGCCCAGCAGCACGCACCACTTGGCATAGATCTGCACCCAGCCGCCGTGCTCGGCCGCGGCTTCGGCGGCGAGGATGATGCTGTCTTTCGAGAAGTAACCGGCGAAGAACGGCGTTCCAACCAGGGCCAGCGTGCCGATCAGCGAGGTGATCCACGTGATCGGCATGTATTTGCGCAGGCCGCCCATCTTGCGCATGTCCTGCTCGTGATGCATGCCGATGATCACCGAACCCGCCGCGAGGAACAGCAGCGCCTTGAAGAAGGCGTGCGTCATCAGATGGAACACGGCGCCGGCGTAGGCCGACACCCCGAGCGCCACCGTCATGTAGCCGAGCTGCGACAGCGTCGAATACGCGACCACGCGCTTGATATCGTTCTGCACGATGCCGATCAGGCCGGTGAAGAACGCGGTCGTGGCGCCGATGAACAGCACGAAGGCGAGCGCGGTTTCGGAAAGTTCGAACAGTGGCGACATGCGCGCCACCATGAAGATGCCCGCGGTCACCATCGTGGCGGCATGGATCAGCGCGGAGATCGGCGTCGGGCCTTCCATCGAATCGGGCAGCCACACGTGCAGCGGCACCTGTGCCGACTTGCCCATCGCGCCGATGAACAGGCACACGCAGATGAAGGTCGGGATCGCCCAGGTGGTGCCTTCCCACGGTGAGAAGGTCTGGCCTTCGATCGCGGCGGTGTTGGCGAACACGGTGGCGTAGTCGAGACTGCCGACCCAATACAAAACACCGGCGATACCGAGCAGGAAACCGAAATCACCGACGCGGTTGACCAGGAAGGCCTTGAGGTTGGCGAAGATCGCGGTCGGCCGCTTGAACCAGAAACCGATCAGCAGATACGACACCAGGCCCACCGCTTCCCAGCCGAAGAACAGCTGCATGAAGTTGTTGCTCATCACGAGCATCAACATCGAGAAGGTGAACAGCGAGATGTAGCTGAAGAAGCGCTGGTAGCCGTCGTCGTCGGCCATGTAGCCGATGGTGTAGACGTGCACCAGCAGCGACACGAAAGTGACGACCACCATCATCATCGCCGACAGCCGATCGACGAGGAAACCGACGTGCGCCGAGTAACCGCCGACATCGAACCAGGTGTAGAGGTTGGCGTTGAAGGTCGGTGCCCCGCCCCACACCAGCTGATACAGCACGTAGCACGACAGCGCGCAGGAAACCGCCACGCCCAGGATCGTGATCCAGTGCGCGCCGGCGCGGCCGATCTGGCGGCCGAACAAGCCGGCCACGATCGCTCCCAACAGGGGCGCCAGCGCGATGATCAGCAGGAAATTCTGGGAGATCACGTTTCGGATTCCGTAGCTTTTGTCCGCCGATTGCGCGCGATGCGCACCTTCGGCAGGACGTGATTCTTGTTGTTCCGGCCGACGGCCGGAGATGACGCGTGCCGCGTACGACGACCTCGCGACGACCAATGGCCGCCGCGCACCGCGCTAACCCTTCATCTCGTCGAGTTCGGCGACGTTGATCGTGCCGCGATTGCGGAACAGCACGACGAGGATCGCCAGCCCGATCGCACTTTCCGCCGCCGCCACCGTCAGGATGAAGAACACGAACACCTGGCCGTCGACGTTGCCCAGATAGCGCGAGAACGCGATGAAGTTGAGGTTCACCGCCAGCAGCATCAGCTCGATCGCCATCAGCAGCACGATGACGTTCTTGCGGTTGATGAAGATGCCCGCGACGCTGATGCAGAACAGCAGCGCGGCCAGGCCCAGGAAATGACCGAGTGTGATCACGGCTGGCGCTCCTGCGTTTCGGCGTTCATCTTGACCAGGCGCACGCGATCTTCGCGGCGCACCATCACCTGGCGCGACGGATCCTGATGCTTGGTGCCGACGCGGCGGCGCAACGTAAGTGCGATGGCGGCAACGATCGCGACGGTGAGAATCACGGCCGCCAGTTCGAACGGCAGCAGGTACTGCGTGAACATGGCGCGGCCCAGCCACTCGGTGTTGGAAATGCCGGCGGCGATGTTCGGCGCCACCGCATCGACCGCGGTCGATGCGCGCTGCACGCCGATCAGCGTGAACATTTCGACCGCCATCACCACGGCGACCACGATGGCGACCGGCAGATAGCGCGCGAAGCCCTCGCGCAGCGGATCGGTTTTCACGTCGAGCATCATCACCACGAACAGGAACAGCACCATCACCGCGCCGACGTAGACCAGGATCAGCGCGATGGCGAGGAATTCGGCGCCCGCCAGCAGCCACACGCAGGCGCTCGAGAAGAACGTCAGCACCAGGAACAGCGCCGCATGCACCGGGTTGCGCACGGTGACCACGCTCAATGCGGCCAGCACCGTCACCGAGGCGAGAATCCAGAAGGCGATCAATTCGAAGCTCATGCCCATGCCCTCAGCGATAGGCCGCGTCGAGCGTGCGGCGCTCGGCGATCTCGGCTTCGAGCCGGTCGCCGATCGCCAGCAACTGCGGCTTGGTGATGATGTTCTCGCCGCGGTTCTCGAAGTGGTATTCGTGGATGTGGGTTTCCACGATCGAATCCACCGGACAGGATTCTTCGCAGAAGCCGCAGTAGATGCACTTGAACAGATCGATGTCGTAGCGCGTGGTGCGGCGGGTGCCGTCTTCGCGCGGTTCCGAATCGATGGTGATGGCGAGCGCCGGGCACACCGCCTCGCACAGCTTGCACGCGATGCAGCGTTCTTCGCCGTTCGGATAACGGCGCAGCGCATGGATGCCGCGGAAACGGTTGGACTGCGGAATCTTCTCGGCCGGGTACCGCATGGTGTACTTGGGCTTGAAGAAATAACGCAGGGTCACGCCCATGCCGCCGAGCAACTCGAGCAGGAGCAGGCTTTTGAAATAGCTGACGATGCGGCTCATCGGATCCTCGTTCGTCAGGCGCCGATGTCGACCCAGCGCGCGTGGACGAACCACGCCGCGGCCAGGATCCACACGATGGTGATGGGGATGAACACCTTCCAGCCCAGACGCATGATCTGGTCGTAGCGATAGCGCGGGAAGGTGGCGCGGAACCACAGGAAACAGAAAGCGAAGAACAAGGCCTTCAGCAGCAGCCACCAGATGCCCGGCGCGCCGAGGAACCCCCAGGAGGCGGGGAACGGAGACAGCCAGCCGCCCAGGAAGAACACGGCGGTGAGGAAGCTGATCAGGATCATGTTGGCGTATTCGGCCAGGAAGAACACCGCGAACGCGGCGCCCGAATACTCCACGTGGAAGCCGGCGACGATTTCCGACTCGCCTTCGGCGACGTCGAACGGCGCGCGGTTGGTTTCCGCCACGCCGGAAATGAAGTAGATGATGAAGAGCGGGAACAACGGCAGCCAGAACCACTCGAGCACGCCCATGTCGCCGTCCTGCGCGAGCACGATCTCGCTCAGGTTCAGGCTGCCGGCCATCACCAGCACGCCGACCAGCGCGAAGCCCATCGCGATTTCGTAGCTGACGACCTGCGCCGCCGAACGCATCGCGCCGAGGAAGGCGTACTTCGAGTTCGAGGCCCAGCCGGCGATGATGATGCCGTACACGCCCATCGAGGTCATCGCGAGCAGATACAGCAATCCGGCGTCCGCATTCGACAGCACCACGCCATCGTCGAACGGCACCACGGCCCACGCGGCGAACGCGGGCGCAAGGGCGAGCACGGGTGCGAGCTTGTAGAGGAACGCGTGTGCGCTGGACGGCACGATGAGTTCCTTGAACAGCATCTTGAACACGTCGGCGAACGGCTGCAGGATGCCCTTGCCGATATAGGTCGGCCCGTGACGCACGTGCATCCAGCCGATCACCTTGCGTTCCCACAGCGTGTAGAACGCCACGCACAGGATCAGCGGCAAGGTGATGGCGATGATCTTCGCCAGCGTCCAGATCAGTAGCAGCAACTCTTCCATGCCTGCTTACGCCTTGTTGACCGTGAGCCGCGAACCGGCGCCGGCGATCGGCGCGGTGGCGGCATGGCCGGCTTCGATCCACGCCGCACCTTTCGCGACCGTGGTGCTCACGCGCACCGGCAGCGCGGCGGTGCCGCGACCGTCGTCGATCTTGGCGACCGCGCCTTCCGACAAACCGAGAGCCAATGCGTCTTCCGGATGCAGCGTGATGCCGGCGCCCTTGTTCAACGGATGCGCATTGAGCGGCGCGGCGCGGCGCACGACCGCATCGGTGCGATAGACGCCGGTGGTGGCGATGCGCTGCAGGCCATCCTTCGACGCCGCACGGCGTTCGGCCAGACGCATCGCCGGCGGTGTCGTTTCGATGCTTTGCAAGGTGGCGCGCAACCCGGCGAAATCGGTGAACGCGAAACCGGCCGCACCGAGCAGTTCACCCAGCGCACGCAGCACGCGCCAACCCGGACGCGCTTCGCCCGGCAGCTTCGCACCGGCGAGCACGGTCTGTTCGATGCCATCGACATTGCTCAGCGAGCCTTCGATCTCCGGCAGCAGACCGATCGGCAACAACACCTGTGCGGTGGCTTGCAGTGCGGGCGATGCGTACGCCGCGAACGCGACGACGTTCTGCGCCTGCGCGATCGCACGCAGCGCCTGCGCGTTGTCGGCGAAATCGTATTCGGGCTCGATGCCGTACAGCAGATACGCCGGACGCGGCTGCGCCAGCATTTCCTGCGCGTTCGAATCGCGCGGCAGCACGCCGGCACGGGCCAGGCCGACCGCATTCGCACCCTGCGGCAATTCGTTGACGCGCGCGCCGGTGCAGCGCGCGATGTAGCGCGCGATCGCGCGCAACCACGAGGCCTGCGGATGATTGAGCGCGATTTCGCCGAGCACGATCACGCCGCTCGAGGCTTCGCGCAGCGACTTGGCGATCACTTCATCGGTTTCATCGGCGCGCGCGCTGCCGAGCGCTTCGGCGGTGCCGGCGGGCGGCGTTTCCGACCTGCCCTCGCCCACCGCGCGCGCGACGCGCAGCAGCGCATCGACCATCGCGTTCGGCGTCACCAACTGCAACTGGCGCAACTCGACGTTGAAATCGAAATCGACCGGATTGATCGCGCTGACCTGCGCCCCGCCCTTCCAGGCCTTGCGGATGCGGTGGCCGAGCAGCGGCGCTTCCAGCCGCGGATTGCAGCCGATCAGCAGCACGCTGCGCGCTTTCTCGACTTCCGCCAGCGGCATTTCGAACGGCTGCGCGACGGCCGAATCGGCGAAATCGGCCGACTTCAGACGATGATCGATATTGCCGCAGCCGAGCGCGTCGGCGAGGCGGCGCAGCAGCGCGCCTTCCTCGTTCGTGGTGGCCGGATGCACCAGCACGCCGAGTTCGTCGCCGCGCTGCGTCTTGAGCAATTCGGCGGCCTTGGCGAGCGCTTCTTCCCAGGTCGCCTGGCGCAGGCCGTTGGCATCGCGCAGCATCGGCACAGTGAGGCGGTCGGCGGCGCGCAGGCCGGTGTGGCTGTAGCGATCGCGATCCGACAACCAGGCTTCGTTCACCGCTTCGTTGTCGCGCGGCACGGTGCGCAGCACTTCGCCGCGGCGCGTGTGCAGGAACAGGTTGGAGCCGAGCGCATCGTGATAACCGATCGATTCGCGCGCGATCAATTCCCACGGCCGGGCACGGAAACGGAACGGCTTGTTGGTGAGCGCGCCGACCGGGCAGACATCGATGATGTTGCCGGACAGTTCGCTTTCGATACTTTTGCCGATGTACGTGCCGATCTGCAGATTTTCGCCGCGGCTCATGCCGCCCAGTTCGTAGGTGCCGGCGATTTCCGCGACGAAACGCACGCAGCGCGTGCAGTGGATGCAGCGCGTCATGTCGGTGGCGACCAGCGGGCCGACGTCTTCGTCCGGCACCACGCGCTTGCGCTCGGTGAAACGGCTCACCGAACGGCCGTAGCCCATCGCCAGATCCTGCAATTCGCACTCGCCGCCCTGATCGCAGATCGGGCAATCGAGCGGGTGGTTGATCAGCAGGAATTCCATCACGTTGCGCTGCGAATCGAGCGCGCGCTTGGACTGCGTGTAGACCTTCATGCCTTCCATGACGGGCGTGGCGCAGGCCGGCATCGGCTTGGGCGCCTTTTCCACGTCGACCAGGCACATGCGGCAGTTCGCCGCGATCGGCAGTTTGTCGTGATAGCAGAAACGCGGGATCGGAATGCCGGCCTTGTCGGAGGCATGGATGATCATCGAACCCTTCGGCGCCGTCATCGCGACGCCGTCGATTTCGATGTTGACGTGATCCGGCGGCGTGTTCGGGTTGGCGGGTTGCGCGCTCATGCCGCCACCTCCCGCACCGAATCGACAATCGAACGCCCATGCTGCACGTAATACTCGAACTCATGCCAGAAATGCCGCAGCATGCCCTGCACCGGCCACGCCGCCGCTTCGCCGAAGGCGCAGATGGTGTGGCCTTCGATCTGGCCGGCCGCGGCTTTCAGCAGCGCGACGTCGTCCATCGTGGCCTTGCCGTCGACGATGCGGGTGAGCACGCGATACATCCAGCCCGTGCCTTCGCGGCAGGGCGTGCACTGGCCGCAGGATTCGGCGTAATAGAAACGCGCGATGCGCTGGCAGGCGCGCACCATGCAGGTGGTTTCGTCCATCACGATGACGGCGCCGGAGCCGAGGCCCGAGCCGGCTTTCTGCAGCGAGTCGTAATCCATCGTGCAGGCCATCATGGTGTCGGCCGGCAGCACCGGCATCGACGAACCGCCGGGAATCACGGCCTTCAACTTGCGGCCGCCTTTCACGCCGCCGGCCATGTCGAGCAGATCCTTGAACGACGTGCCGAGGCGGATTTCGTAGTTGCCCGGCTTGTTGACGTGGCCCGACACCGAGAACACTTTCGGCCCGCCGTTGTTGGGCTTGCCCAGATTCAGGAACCAGTCGGCGCCGTTGCGGATGATCGCCGGCACCGACGCATAGGTTTCGGTGTTGTTGATCGTGGTCGGCTTGCCGTACAGGCCGAAATTGGCCGGGAACGGCGGTTTGAAGCGCGGCTGGCCCTTCTTGCCTTCGAGCGATTCCATCAGCGCGGTTTCTTCGCCGCAGATGTAGGCGCCCGCGCCCAGCGCGTTGTAGATGTCGATATCGATGCCGCTGCCCAGCACGTTCTTGCCGAGCCAGCCGTTGGCGTATGCATCCTTCAGCGCCTGTTCGATACGCTCGAACGGCTCGTGATGGAATTCGCCGCGCATGTAGTTGTAGGCCACCGTCGAGCCGGTGGCGTAGCAGGCGATGGCGAGGCCTTCGATCACCGCATGCGGGTTGAAGCGCAGGATGTCGCGATCCTTGCAGGTGCCCGGCTCGGATTCGTCCGAATTGCACAGGATGTATTTCTGCCCCGCCGCGGTGCGTGGCATGAAGCTCCACTTCAAGCCGGTGGGGAAACCGGCGCCGCCACGGCCGCGCAGGCCGGACGCTTTCACCATGTCGATGATCGCGGCCTGGTCCATCTTTTCGCTGAGGATCTTGCGCAGCGCCTGATAGCCGCCGGCTTTCAGATAGCTGTCGTACGACCACGGCTGATCGAAATGCAGCGTGGTGAACACGACGTTGTGTTCCTGCGGCACGGGGCCGACCGGGCCGTGCTGATCGAGATAGGAAGGTCCGTGCGCCATGGTGCTCACTTCAATCCGTCGAGGATCTCGTCCACCTTGGCGGTGTCGAGTTTCTCGTGGTAATGGCCGTTGACCACCATCATCGGCGCACCGGCGCAGGCGGCGAGGCATTCTTCCTCGCGCTTGAGGTAGATGCGGCCGTCCGCGGTGGATTCGCCGAGTTTCGTGCCGAGTTTTTTCTCGCAGTAGCGCACGATATCTTCGGCGCCGTTGAGCCAGCAGCTGATGTTGGTGCAGATCGCGACGTTGTTGCGGCCCACCGGGTGGGTTTCGAACATCGAATAGAACGTGGCCACTTCGTAGGCCCACACCGGCGGAATATCGAGATATTTCGCGACCGCCGCGATCAACTCGTCGGTCAGCCAGCCACCGTTCTGTTCCTGCGCCACGAACAGGCCCTGGATCACGGCCGAACGCTGGCGATCGGGCGGAAACTTGGAGACCCAGTGGTCGATGTGCGCGCGCGTGTGATCGTTCAACGCGACCATCGGGTCGACGTCTTTCACCGCTGCGAAGTTGCCTGTGGCTTTCATAGAGCCGGGGATCGGGTATTGGGAATGGAGTGGAGTCGCGCGCTTTGCGCAGCGGATGCAGCGGATGCAGCGGGGAATCGGGAATCGGGAATCGGGAAATGAGCGAAGCAAGAGCGCGGGGCCGCGGCGGCTCCGATTCCCGACTCCCGATTCCCGACTCCCGGCAAGCTCATCGATCGATCTCGCCGAACACGATGTCGTAAGTGCCGATCATCGCCACCACGTCGGGCAGCATGTGGCCGCGCACCAGTTCATCCATCGACGACAAGTGCGCGAAACCCGGTGCGCGCAGTTTCAGGCGGAACGGCTTGTTGGCACCGTCGGAGACGATGTAGGCGCCGAATTCGCCTTTCGGCGCTTCGACCACCGCATAGGCTTCGCCTTCCGGCACGCAATAGCCTTCGGTGAAAAGCTTGAAGTGGTGGATCAGCGCTTCCATGTCGTCCTTCATCTCTTCGCGAGACGGCGGCGACACTTTGTAGTTGTGCAGCATCACCGGGCCCTGCACGGTGCGCAGCTTTTCGACGCATTGCTTGATGATGCGCACCGACTGGCGCATTTCTTCGACGCGCACCAGATAGCGGTCGTAGCAATCGCCGTTGACGCCGACCGGAATATCGAAATCGACTTCGGCGTAACGCGCATACGGCTGCTTCTTGCGCAGATCCCACGCGATGCCCGAACCGCGCAGCATCGGCCCCGTCATGCCCCAGGCCAGCGCTTTTTCCGGCGGCACCACGCCGATGCCGACGGTGCGCTGTTTCCAGATGCGGTTGTCGGTGAGCAGGGTTTCGTACTCGTCGACGCGGCGCGGGAAATCGGCGCAGAACGCATCGAGGAAATCGAGCATCGAGCCTTCGCGCCACTCGTTGATGCGCTTGAGCTCCTTGCCACGGCGCCACGGCGATTCGCGGTATTTCGGCATCGTCGCCGGCAGATCGCGATAGACGCCGCCCGGACGGTAATAAGTGGCGTGCATGCGCGCGCCGCTCACCGCCTCGTAGCAATCCATCAGTTCTTCGCGTTCGCGGAACGCGTAGAGGAACAGCGCCATCGCGCCCAGGTCGAGCGCGTTGGAGCCGATCCACATCAGATGATTGAGGATGCGCGTGATCTCGTCGAACAGCGTGCGGATCCACTGCGCGCGATCCGGCGCTTCGATCTGCATCAGCTGCTCGATGGCGCGCACGTAGGCGTGCTCGTTGCACATCATCGAGACGTAATCGAGCCGATCCATGTAGCCGATCGACTGGTTGTACGGTTTGGATTCGGCCAGTTTCTCGGTGCCGCGATGCAGCAGGCCGACGTGCGGGTCGGCGCGCATCACGGTTTCGCCGTCGAGCTCCAGCACCAGGCGCAGCACACCGTGCGCGGCCGGATGCTGCGGGCCGAAATTCATCGTGTAATTGCGGATTTCCTGCATTTTATTTTCCCGGCACGCCGACGGCGCTTTCGGCCTGGGCCTGCTCGTAGCGCGAATCGTCGCGGATCACGCGCGGCACCAGCACGCGCGGGTCGATGCTGACCGGCTCGTACACCACGCGCGCCTTGTCGGCGTCGTAGCGCACTTCGACGTTGCCGATCAGCGGGAAATCCTTGCGGAACGGATGGCCGACGAAACCATAGTCGGTGAGGATGCGGCGCAGGTCCGGATGGCCTTCGAACACGATGCCGAACAGATCGAAGGCTTCGCGTTCGAACCAGTTCGCCACCGGCCACACGTCGACCAGCGAGGCGACCACCGGCAGGCTGTCGTCGGTGCAGCGGCAGCGCAGGCGCAAGCGGCGGTTGTGGCGCACCGACAACAGGTGCACCACCACGCCGAAACGCTTTTCGCCGCGCGCCACGCCGGGCCGGCCGGCCCAGCTGAAACGGCCGGGGCCCGCGCCTTCGACGCCGCGCGAGAAACCTTCCGACGAAACGTTGTCGGTATCCCACTCGACCTGGCCGTAGCTCAGGTAATCCATGCCGCAGACGTCCATCAACTGTTCGAAGTGGAAGTCGGGCTCGTCGCGCAGCACGCGCGCGATTTCCATCCAGTTTTCCGGCGCCACGTCGAGCACGGCGTGATCGCGCACCTGGGTGCAGGCGAGCGCCTTGGCGCCGAAGCGCGCGTTGAGTCGTTCAACCAGCGAAAGTGCTTGCTCGGCCATGAGGCGTGGCGGGCCTGATCCGTGTAGGGGAATGCGTCAGCGCGCGATGGTGTTGGTGCGGCGGATTTTCTTCTGCAACTGCAGGATGCCGTAGACCAGCGCCTCGGCCGTCGGCGGGCAGCCGGGCACGTAGACATCGACCGGCACCACGCGATCGCAACCGCGCACCACGGCGTACGAATAGTGGTAATAGCCGCCGCCGTTGGCGCACGAGCCCATCGAGATCACCCATTTCGGATCGGGCATCTGGTCGTAGACCTTGCGCAGCGCGGGCGCCATCTTGTTGACCAGCGTGCCGGCGACGATCATCACGTCCGACTGGCGCGGGCTGGGGCGGAAGATCACGCCGAAGCGGTCGAGATCCAGGCGCGAAGCGCCGGCATGCATCATTTCGACGGCGCAGCAGGCCAGGCCGAAGGTCATCGGCCACATCGAACCGGTACGCGCCCAGTTGACCAGCGTATCGACCGAGGTGGTGACGAAGCCGCGCTCGAGCAGCGGATTGTCGCCTTCCGGACGCAGGATGTCGTCGAGGCGGCCGATCGGCTCGGGATTGTGGAAGAACTGACTCACTCCCATTCCAGCGCTCCCTTCTTCCACTCGTAAATGAAGCCGATCACCAGGATGCCGAGGAAGATCGTCATCGCGATCAGCGCGCTGGCGCCGATATCCTTGAACACCACCGCCCACGGAAACAGGAAGGCGATTTCCAGATCGAAAATGATGAAGAGGATCGCCACCAGGTAGTAGCGCACGTCGAATTTCATGCGCGCGTCTTCGAAGGCTTCGAAGCCGCATTCGTAGGGCGAGAGTTTGTCGGCGGCGGGGCGCTTGGGCCCGAGCAGCCAGCCGATCACAAGCAGGGCGACGGCGATCACCACCGCGACGAATACGAACAGCAGGATCGGCAGATATTCGCCCAGCACGGCTCGCCTCTTCGGTCATTCCCGACGCAGAACCGCGGCGTTTCCAGGCGCGGATCTTCGCGGGCTGGCCCCACACGACCGCCGCACGATGAGGAGTGCAGTGCAGTTGCGGGGGATTGCGCTCAAATGGTGCCCAAGGGGGGACTCGAACCCCCACGACTTACGTCGCTACCACCTCAAGGTAGTGCGTCTACCAGTTCCGCCACCTGGGCAGGTGGCCCGCGACGTTTCATCGACGCGGGCGGGTTTCACATTGTATCAGGCGTTCAATCGCCCTTGTCGTTCTCGGCGCCGCTTTCTTCTGCGTTTGCGGGGTCCGTCGCAGTTGGCGCGGCAGGCACTTCGCTGCTTGCCGGAGTGGCCGCTTCACTCGCTGCCGGCGTGGCCGGTGCGGGAGCCGGAACGTCGGTCGCCGCCGGTGCGGCCGGTGCCGCGTCGGTCGGCGCGGCGGGCGTTTCGAACGTCGCTGCCGGCGGTTGCGTGGCGGCGGCGCCCATCACGCCCAGATCGGCGTCGACCGCCGAACCGCCGTGCATCTTGGTGGCGTACATCGCCATCCCCAGGCTCATCGCGAAGAAGATCGCGGCGAGCACGGCGGTGGATTTGGACAGGAAGTTCGAAGCGCCGCGCGCACCGAACACCGTGGCCGACGCGCCTGCACCGAAACCCGAGCCGGCGGCGGCACCCGCGCCGCGCTGCAACAGGATCAGCGAGATCATCGCGACCGCGATCAGAACGTAGAGAACATTGAGCAGCGTAAGAATCATGAGCTTCGCACTTCACCGTGCCGCGGCTGCGGCAATGGCGAGAAATTCCAGGGCGACCAGGGAGGCTCCCCCGATCAGGCCACCATCCACATCGGGCTGCGCGAACAGCTCGGCTGCGTTGGCGGGTTTCACGCTGCCGCCGTAAAGAAGGGGCAGCGAGTCCGCTACTTTAGCACTTTTCGAACGGATTTCACTACGGATCGATGCATGCACCGCTTGCGCCTGGGCCGGCGTGGCGGTGCGGCCGGTGCCGATCGCCCAGACCGGCTCGTAGGCGATGACCGCGCCGTCGAGCGCGTCCACGCCATGCGCCAGCACCGGCTCGAGCTGGCGGCAGATCGCCCACTCGGTCTGATCGGCTTCGCGCTGGTGCAGGGTTTCGCCCACGCACAGGATCGGCGTCAGCCCGGCGCGCTTGGCCGCCATGAATTTCTCGGCGACGAGCTCGCTCGATTCGCCATGGTACTGGCGGCGCTCGGAGTGCCCGACCAGGCCGTAGCGACAGCCCACGTCGAGCAGCATGCGGGCCGAGGTTTCGCCGGTGTAGGCGCCCTGCTCGTTGGCGCTCACGTCCTGCGCGCCGAAGCCGATGCCGACGTTGCCGTAGCGTTCGATCAGCTCGCTCAGATAAGGCACCGGCGGCAGCACCACCAGGTCGACGCCCTGTGCGCGCGGACCGGCCACCAGTGCATCGAGCAGCGCGCGCGCGAAGGCGCGATCGCCGTGCAGCTTCCAGTTTCCCACCACCAGCTTGCGCCGCATCGAAGCCGCTCCGTCCGCACGAAGGGTGCGGTGTGCGAAAGGATAGCGGCGCAGGTGCTCGAGGGGCAACGCGCGCGGCGCAGAAGCTATGATCCGCCCATCTTTGCGACGCAGTTCGAGGAAACACACGATGGATGCGCAGATGGATGCAAACCGGCCCCGCGGCTTCGTCCTGGTGACCGGCGCCTCGAGCGGCATCGGCGCGGCACTGGCGCGCGAATACGCGCGGCGCGGCCATCCGCTCGTGCTCACCGCCCGGCGGCGCGACAAACTCGACGAACTCGCACGCGAACTGCAATCGAAAGTGCATTGCCAGGTGATCGCCGCCGACTTGTCCGACCCGGCCGCACCGCAGCAGCTCTACGACGAAACCGCACGCCGCGGCCTGGCCGTCGACGTGCTGGTGAACAACGCCGGCTACGGCCTGCCCGGCAGTTTCCTGTCGCAGCCGTGGCTGGAACACACGCGTTTTCTGCAAGTAATGGTGAACGCGGTGTGCGAACTGAGCTATCGCTTCCTGCCCGAAATGCAGAAGGCCCGGCGCGGCGGCATCATCAACGTGGCCTCGCTCGCCGGCCACGTGCCGGGCTCGGCCGGCCACACGCTTTATGCGGCCTCGAAGGCCTTCATGATCAAGTTCTCGCAGTCGCTCGCATTGGAGAACGTCACCACCGGCGTGAAAGTGAGCGCGCTGTGCCCGGGCTTCACGCTATCGGAATTCCACGACGTGACCGGCACCCGCGAACAGGTCTCGAAGATGCCGCCGTGGATGTGGATGAAGGCGGACGAAGTGGCGCGCGAAGGCATCGATGCCTTCGAACGCGGCGAAGTGGTGCACGTCACCGGCCGCGCGAACCGCGCGATCAAGGCGCTGACGAAGCTGATGCCGGACCGGATGGCGTTGCGGATGGTGCAGAAGCGGTCGAAGGATTTTCGTAAGGTCGATTAGGAGCAGGGGCTAGGGGCGAGTAGTGAGGGCGCCCGTTTGCAGTCTCATTGCACGCGCCGAAACTTTTCGTGCAACGCGCCCTAACCACTCGACCCTGCTCTATCCCCTGCCCTTAAATCAACTTGACCTCGCGCAATCCGCTCCAGCGGATGGTGAAGAAGCGGTCGAAGGATTTTCGTAAGGTCGATTAGGAGCAGGGGTTAGGGGTGAGTGGCGAGGGCGCCCGTTTGCAGTCTCATTGCACGCGCCGAAACTTTTCGTGCAACGCGCCCTAACCACTCGACCCTGCTCTATCCCCTGCCCTTAAATCAACTTGATCTCGCGCAACCGCTCCAGCAAATAATCGTGCGCCGAAATCGGCGTCGGGTAGCGGTTCGGGTTGTCCGGCGTGATGCACATCGGCAGCGTTTCGATCAGGTAATCCGGATTCGGGTGCAGGAAGAACGGCACCGAATAGCGCGGCTTGCGGGCGGCTTCGCCGGGCGGGTTCGTCACGCGGTGCGTGGTGGACGGGTACACGTGGTTGCTCAGGCGCTGCAACATGTCGCCGATGTTGACGACGATGGTGTCGGCGTCCGACGTGAAAGGCACCCATTCGCCCTTCTGCGATTTGACTTCCAGGCCGGCGGCGCTGGCGCCGACCAGCAGCGTGATGAAATTGATGTCCTCGTGCGCGCCGGCGCGCACGTTCGGGATGTCGGGGGCGGTGATCGGCGGATAGTGGATCGGGCGCAGGATCGAGTTGCCGAAATTGGTCTTGTCGGCAAAGAAGTTCTCCGGCAATTCCAGGTGCAGCGCGAGCGCGGCCAGGACGCGCGAGCCGAGTTGGTCGAGCGCCTCGTACAGGCCGTAGCCGTAGTCGCGGAAACCCGGCACTTCGTCCGGCCACAGGTTGGGCTGCATCACGTCGGCGTACTTCGAACCCGGCGGCAGTTCGCGGCCGATGTGCCAGAACTCTTTCAGATCCGGATATTTCGAATCCTTCGCGGTTTCGATGCCGAACGGCGTGTAGCCGCGCGCGCCGCCCGAGCCGGGCACGTGGTACTTCATCTTGGTTTCCGGCGGCAGCGCGAAGAAGCGCTTGAAGGCGTCGTAGGCACCGTCGATCGCGGCCTGCGCGATGCCGTGGCCGCGGATGCCGCAGAAACCCCACTCGCGATACGCCGCGCCCAGTTCGGCGACGAACGCGTGGCGGTCGGTGTCGTAGCGGCGGATGTCGAGGGTCGGGATCTGGCTCATGAGTGCGTCTTTCGGGGTCGGTTGTCAGGGCGAGTGGCGAGCTTAACCGCAGCGCCGCCGCGAATCATGCGGCGGTGCGGACGACCTCGGAGAGCCGGTCGAGCACGGCTTGCATCAGGTCGGCGTCGTCGGCTTCGACGGTGACGCGCACCACCGGCTCGGTGCCGGAGGCGCGCACGAAGGCGCGGCCGCGGCCGTGCAGCGCCTGCTGCGCGCGTTCGAGCTCGTCGCGCACGGCATCGGTTTCATGCGGCCTGGCGCCGGGCGCGACGCGCAGGTTGGCGGTGCGCTGGGCGACCTTCTGCAGCCCGCCCAACAGGCTGCGCAATTCGACACCGCGGCGGCGCACCACTTCGAGCACCTGCAGCGCGCTGACGATGCCGTCGCCGGTGGTGGCGCGATCCAGGCACAACAGATGGCCGGAGGTTTCGCCGCCGAGCACGCCGTCGCCTTCGATCAATTTCTGGTGCACGTAGCGATCGCCGACCTTGGCGCGCAGGAAGGTGATGCCGCGCTCGCCGAAGGCTTTTTCCAGGCCGTAATTGGTCATCAGGGTGCCGACCACCGGACCGCGCAGACGCTTGCTGGCCTGCCAGTCGAGCGCGAGCAGATACAGCAGGTCGTCGCCATCGAGCGGTTGGCCGGCGCGATCGACCATCTGCAGACGATCGCCGTCGCCATCGAAAGCGATGCCGAGGTCGGCACCGGTGAGCAGCACATGCCGGCGCAGCGCATCGATGTGCGTGGAGCCGACGTCGCGATTGATGTTCAGGCCGTCCGGCTCGATGCCGATCGCCGAGACTTCCGCGCCGAGTTCCTCGAACAGCCGCGGTGCGATCTGATAAGTCGCGCCGTGCGCGCAGTCGAGCGCGATCTTCATGCCGCGCAGATCGAAATCGTCGGGCAAGGTCGACTTGCAGAATTCGGCGTAGCGCGAGCGCGCATCGTCGATGCGCGCGGCCTTGCCGAGCTCTTCCGAGGCCACCGTGCCGAACGGGCGATCGAGTTCGGCTTCGATCGCAAGCTCGGTGTCGTCGTCGAGTTTTTCGCCCTGCGCCGAGAAGAACTTGATGCCGTTGTCGTAATGCGGATTGTGCGAGGCGCTGATCACGATGCCGGCATCGGCGCGCAACGAACGGGTCAGATACGCCACGCCCGGCGTCGGCATCGGACCGAGCATCTTGACGTTGGCGCCGGCGGCCACCAGCCCGGCTTCGAGTGCCGCCTCGAACATATAGCCCGAGATGCGCGTGTCCTTGCCGATGACGACGGTGGCGTGGCCTTCGCGCGCCAGGGCGCGGCCGGCGGCCCAGCCCAGCTTGAGCACGAAATCGGCGGAAATCGGGCCTTCGCCGACGCGGCCGCGGATGCCGTCAGTGCCGAAATATTTGCGCGAACTCATGCCTGCCCTGCGTTGCGCGTCATGCGGCGGGTGCGTCGGCGGCCGGCTGCGGCGCGCGCATCATCAGCGCCAGCAGCGCAGCGAGACGATCGCGCAGTTCGCGGCGATCGATGATCAGGTCCACCGCGCCGTGATCGCGCAGGAATTCGCTGCGCTGGAAGCCTTCCGGCAGCGTTTCGCGCACCGTTTGTTCGATCACGCGCGGGCCGGCGAAACCGATCAGCGCGAACGGTTCGGCGACGTTGATGTCGCCCAGCATGCCCAGGCTGGCCGAGACGCCGCCGGTGGTCGGATGCGTCAGCACCGAGATGTACGGCAATCCTGCGGCGCGCATGCGGCCGAGCGCGGCGGAGGTTTTCGCCATCTGCATCAGCGAGAACAGGCCTTCCTGCATGCGTGCGCCCCCCGTGGCGGCGAAGCACACCAGCGGGCAGCGTTTTTCCAGCGAATGTTCGGCCGCACGCGCGAATTTCTCGCCGACCACCGAACCCATCGAGCCGCCCATGTAGCGGAATTCGAAGGCGCAGGCGGTGACCGGGCGGCCCTTGAGCGCGCCGTGCATCGAGATCAGCGCGTCTTTTTCGCCGGTCTGTTTCTGCGAAGCCTTGATGCGATCGATGTATTTTTTCGAGTCGCGGAATTTCAGCGCGTCGACCGGTTCGAGGCTGGCGTCGAGTTCCACCGTGCTGCCGGCGTCGAAGAAATGCTGCAGGCGCAGGCGGGCCGGAATCGGCATGTGATAGCCGCATTTCGGACACACATCGAGGTTACGCTCCATCTCCGGGCGGTACAGCACCGCCGCGCAGCTTTCGCATTTTTCCCACAGGCCCTCGGGCACCTGGCGCTTGCTGCCGCCTTCGGTGCGGATGCGCGCGGGCATCAGCTTGGTGAGCCAGCTCATCGGTGCAGTCCGCGCGGCTTCGGACGGGGATCGGGATTTTTCATCGGGGACGGTGCGTGAAGGCCGGCCTTGTAGTGTATCGCGTCGGCCGCCGCCGGCCATCCGCCCCGGCCACCCCGCCGGCTAGCGGTGGCGGTCGAGGGCGGCCCGGATCGGCGCCAGGAAGGCCTCGGCGCGGCCTGCGGCCTCGTCGGCATCGGCGGCATCCGACAAGGTCTGCACCAGGGCGCTGCCGATCACCACGGCATCGGCGAACGCCGCCACGCTGCGCGCCGATTCGGCATCGCGCACACCGAAACCGACGGCCACCGGCGTCGCGCTGCTGCGGCGGATCGCCGCGACGCGCTCGCCGAGCGCACCGACTTCCAGCCCGGCCGCGCCAGTGACCCCGGCGAACGACACGTAGTACAGATAACCGCGCGTGCCGCGCAGCAATTCGACGACCCGGGCATCGTCGCTGGTCGGTGCCGCGAGCAGGATCTGATGCAACCCGCGCGCTTCGAGCGCGGCACGCACCGGCGCGGCTTCTTCCGGCGGACAGTCGACCAGCAGCACGCCGTCGACGCCGGCGGCGGCCGCGTCGCCGGCGAAACGATCGAGCCCGTACAACTCGACCGGGTTGAGATAGCCCATCAGCACCAGCGGCGTGGCCGTATCGGTGCGGCGGAATTCGGCGGCATCGGCCAGCACGCGGCGCAGGCCGACCTTGCGTACCAGCGCGCGTTCGCTCGACAGCTGGATCACCGGGCCGTCGGCCATCGGATCGGAGAACGGCACGCCCAGCTCGATGACGTCGGCACCGGCGCGCACCAGCGCGTGCATCACCGGCACCGTCGCTTCGAGCGACGGATCGCCGGCGGTGATGAACGGAATGAGCCCGGCGCGATTCTTCGCACGCAGTCCGGCGAAGCGTGCGTCGATGCGATTGGTCGTGGCGGACGTGTTCAAAGCGTGATTCCTTCGCGCTTGGCGATCGTGTGCACGTCCTTGTCGCCACGGCCGGACAGATTCGCCAGGATCAATTTATCTTTCGGCAGATCGCGCGCCAGCTTGATCGCCTGCGCGATCGCATGCGACGACTCGAGCGCAGCGAGGATGCCTTCGGTGCGCGCCAAAAGATGAAACGCTTCCAGCGCTTCGTCGTCGGTGACGCCGACGTATTTCGCGCGGTTCGTATCCTTGAGCCACGCGTGTTCGGGCCCGACACCCGGATAATCGAGCCCCGCCGACACCGAATGTGTCTCGATGATCTGGCCGTCGTCGTCGCACAGCAGATAGGTGCGATTGCCGTGCAGCACGCCGGGGCGTCCGGCTGCGAGCGACGCCGCGTGCAGCCCGCTTTCGAGCCCATGGCCGGCGGCTTCCGCGCCCCAGATCGCGACGTCGCGATCGTTGAGGAAAGCATGGAACAAACCGATCGCATTCGAGCCGCCGCCGACGCAGGCGACCAGCGCGTCGGGCAGCCGCTGGTACTGCGCCAGCATCTGCGCGCGCGCTTCGCGTCCGACCACGGCGTTGAAATCGCGCACCATCATCGGATACGGATGCGGCCCGGCCACGGTGCCGATGATGTAGAAGGTGTTTTCGACGTTGCTGACCCAGTCGCGCATCGCTTCGTTGAGCGCATCCTTCAATGTCTTCGAACCGCTGGTCACCGGCACCACGCGCGCGCCGAGCAGCTTCATGCGGAACACGTTGATGGCCTGGCGCTCGATGTCGGTGGCGCCCATGTAGACCACGCATTCCAGGCCCAGGCGCGCCGCTACGGTCGCGCTCGCGACGCCGTGCTGGCCGGCGCCGGTCTCCGCGATGATGCGGGTCTTGCCCATCCGCCTGGCGAGCATCGCCTGGCCGATGGTGTTGTTGATCTTGTGCGCGCCGGTGTGGTTCAGATCTTCGCGCTTGAGCAGGATCTGCGCGCCGCCGATCTTGGCCGACAAGCCTTGCGCGTGATAGATCGGGCTCGGCCGGCCGACGTAGTTTTTCAGGTCGGCGTCGAGTTCGGCGATGAATTGCGGATCGACGCGATAGCGCGCGTAGGCCTCGGTCAGCTCCTTCAGCGGACGCATCAGGGTTTCGGCGACGAAACTGCCGCCGTACGGGCCGAAATGGCCGCGCGCGTCGGGATAGTCGAAGTAGTTCTTCACGTCGGGAAATTCGCTGCGGTCGGTCATGGTCATTCCATCAATCGCTGTCGTCGGCGCGGCGCACTTCGGCGACGAATCGCCGCATGCGCTGCGCATCCTTGATGCCGGGCTCAGATTCGATGCCGCTGGAAACATCGACCGCGTACGGCCGCACCGTGCGCACGGCGTCGTACACGTTGTCGGGCGTGAGGCCGCCGGCCAGCAGCAGCGGGCGCGTGACATCGCGCGGAATCTTGCTCCAATCGAAACGCCGGCCGCTGCCGCCCGCTTCGCCCGCAGCGTGGCTGTCGAGCACGAAACCGGCGGCCTGCGCGTAACGCGCGGCGTAATCGGCGGTATCGACGGCCGCGCCCATCGGCACCGCCTTCAGATACGGCAGGCCGAAGGCGGCGCAATCCTGCGGCGTTTCCTCGCCGTGGAATTGCAGCAGCGTGGGTTTGACGATCTGCACGAGGGTCTGGATTTCGGCGATCGCGTTGTCCATGAACAGCGCGACGGCTGCAACGAACGGCGGTAGTTGCGAGCGCAGCGCACGCGCCTGCGACGGATCGAGCCGGCGCGGGCTGCGCGCCGCGAAAATCAATCCGACCGCGTCGACGCCGAGGTCGCAGGCCAGCCGCAGGTCTTCGGCGCGCGTCATGCCGCAGAACTTGATGCGCGTCCTCACAGCGTCACCTCGGCCGGCAACTTCCACTCGGCCGGATAGCGCGGGCCGAGGAAAACCAGCCCCGCGGCCGGCGCCGTCGGACCGGCGAGATTGCGGTCGCGCCGGTCGAGGATTTCGCGCGGCCAGCCGATCGGTTTTTCGCCGCGGCCGACCGGGATCAAGGTGCCGACGAGGTTGCGCACCATGTGATGCAAAAACGCATTGGCCTGCACCTCGATCACGATTTCGTCGCCTTCGCGGCGGATGTCGAGCGCCTGCAGATCGCGCACCGGATTGGGCGCCTGGCATTGCGAGGTGCGGAAGGCACTGAAATCGTGTTCGCCGAGCAGCTGCCGGGCCGCGGCGTGCATCGCGGCGGCATCGAGCGGTTGACGTTCCCAGGCGACGAAGCGCGCTTCGAGCGCGGGGCGGATGCGGCGGTTGAGCAGGCGGTAGCGATAGCGTCGCGCGCGCGCCGCGAAGCGCGCATGAAATCCGCCGTCCACCTCCTGCGCCCACACCACCGCCACGCTCGGCGGCAGCCGCGAATTGGCGCCCATCGCCCAGGCATACGGCGAGCGCACCGATCCGCTGTCGAAATGCACCACCTGCAGCGTCGCGTGCACGCCGGCATCGGTGCGGCCGGCGCAGGCCACTTCGACGCGGTGATCGGCGACGAACGACAGCGCCTGTTCGAGCACGCCCTGCACCGTGCGGCCTTCGAGCAGGCGTTGCCAGCCGAGGAAGTCGGTGCCGTCATATTCGATGCCGAGGGCGTAGCGCATGGGAGATCGGGCGGGTGTCGAACGGTGGCGATGCAACGGTGGCGAAGGCCGGCATCCGCACCTTCGCAGCCCCAGCCATTTTTCGGCGGGGCTGCAAATGAAAAGGGCCGGAAGCTCGCTTCCGGCCCTCGCGAATGCTGCAGTGCAGCTTAGCGGATTTCGTCGAGCAAACGCTTGGCTTCGGCACGCTGGCCGGGGTTGCCCTCGCTCACCACTTCTTCGAGCATGCCGCGCGCGCCTTCGACGTCGCCCATGTCGAGATAGGCGCGTGCCAGTTCGAGCTTGGTCGAGGCTGCGTCGGCGTCGACGAAGCCTTCGCTGCCGGCGTTGACATCGATGTCCGGCGCGGGTTCGAAGCTGAAGCTGCCGGACACCGTCGACGTCGCCGGCGGCGTGGCTTTCGGTGCGGCCTGGCGGATGTCGTCCAGGCGCATCTGCTGGGTCGCGTCGGCGTCGGGCTTGGCGGTCAGGCCCCAGTCGATTTCGCGCACGGCGGGGGTCGGAGCGGGCGGCGCGACGACGACCGGCGGCACGACGGGCGCCGGCTTGACGACCGGCGGCGGCGTATAGGCCGGCACCGGCGCCGGCGTCGGCTCGATCACTTCGTCGGGCAACACGAACAGCGGATGCTCGGGCGCGATTTCCTGGCCCATCGCCATCACCTGTTTCCAGGCCAGGTCGTCGGGATCGTAGACACGCGAGTACATCGCTTCGGCGGCGTTTTCGAAGCCGGCGGCATCGTTGGTGTCGTAGTAGTGACGCACCAGGTCGAGATGGCGGTTGAGGTTGCCCGGATCGCGCGAGACCGCGGCGACCAGGTCGTCGAGGCGATCGTCGTCGGACCCGTCGGCGTCGCGCGCGTTGGCGCTGGCCTGCACCGCGGCGATGCTCGAGGCGACCGCACCGCTGTCATAGCGCGCGGGCGAACTGACTGTCGCGGACGAGCGGCGGCGGGCCAGCATCAGCGCCAATCCACCAACGACGACCAGGCCGGCACCGATCAGCACCCACAGGTTCATGTACCACGGCGTCGGCGCCGGCCGCGGCGGCAGCGCCGCGGTGTCGACGACCGGCTCGGCGACCGGCGTCGTCTCTGCCGGTACCGCTTCTGCCGGCGCCGTCTCGGCCGCGACCGTTTCAGCCGGCACGGCTTCGGGCTGGGCTTCGGCGTCGGTGGTCGGCGTCGTGGTGGTCGTGCTGTCCGGATCGGCTGGCGTGGCGCTGTCGACGACGGGCGGTTCGACCAGCGGCGGCACGGCCGGGTCGATCGCGGTCGGCGACGTCGGCGCGGCGTCGGTTGCGGTTTCGTCGGTGGCCGGCGTGTCGGCGACGGGCGGCGTTGCGGCATCCGTCGCCGGCGAGGCATCGGCGGCCGCACGCGCTTCCAGTTCGCGCAGGCGCTTCTGCGCGGCAGCCAGTTCGCTGTCCTTGAGTTCGATCAAGCGCGCGGTGTCGCCCTGGATTTTCTCCAGTTCGCCGACGCGCGATTTCAGATCGACGTTCTCCTGCGTCAGCGCATTGACCTGCTCGCGGTTGCGCGCCAGTTCGGTGCGCAGTTCGCGGCCTTCGCCCTCGACGCTGGCGCCCGATTGCGCGCTCGACGCATTCGCGGTGGCGCCGCGCGGCGGCACCAGTTCGAGCCGCGATTCGGCCGTGCCGGGCGACGCGCTCGATGTGGAAGCGACACCGTCGTCGCTGCCGTCATCCTGCGCTTCGGCCGGTTGCAGCACCGAGGCCGTGCTCTGGCGCCAGGCGGCCGATTGCTCGCGCACCTGCGCCGCGGCTTCGGCGGCGGCGATCGCGACGGCTTCTTCGCGCGCCGGAATACGCAGCACGGCGCCGCGCTTGAGGCGGTTGATGTTCTGGTCGATGAAAGCATCGGGGTTGGCGTACAGCAGCGCCAACATCATCTGGTTCATCGTCACCGAATCGTCGGGCCGCGCGAACTGCGCGATCGACCACAGCGTTTCGCCCTCGGACACCGGGCCGTAGGTATCGGTGCGCGTGCGCGGCGCATCGGGCGCCGGCTCCGGCAGGCTGGCCGGCGCGGGCGGCTCGGCTTCGGCGACGGGTTCGGGTGTGGGTTCGGGCGTCGCTTCGGCCAGCGGCTCGGGCGGCGGGGTTTCCGCAGCCGGCTCGGCGGCAACGGGTTGGGCCGGCGTCTGATCCATCGGTGGCGGCGGCGGAGCCTCGGCCAGCGGCGTGGTTTCGGCGTCGACCAGCGGCGCCGGTTCGCTGCGCGGCGCGGCCGTCGGCGTGTGGCGCACCGGCGCCATCGTCGGCGGATCGAGCAGCACGGTGTATTCGCGCAGCATCTTGCCCTTGCCCCAATCGACTTCCAGCAGGAAGGTGAGGAAGGGATCGGCGACCTTGCCGGGGGTGGTCACCCGGATCACGGTCTGTCCGCGTGCATTGGTATCGACCGCGAATTGCAGATTCGCCGCTACCCCGCTGGGGGCCTGCAGGCCGACGCGCGCCAGCGCTTCGGGCGGCGCCAGGCGAACCACGATCGCGTCGGTTTCGCCTTCGCGCGTGCTCAGGACAGGAATCTCGGCCGCGAGCGGCTGATTCAGGGCGGACTTCACCTCGATCTGGCCCAGACCGAGCGCAAACGCGGAGGAACTGCCGAGCGCCAGCGAAAGTGCCAGCGGGAGTCGGAGACGCTTGTTCATCAAGGACTTCCCCCAATTGTTACAAATGGCGCCGGCCGTCTCCCCCTGACCTAGAAACGACTTGACAACGCTATCGTAACTATAGATCACCCGGCGCTTTTTACCAATAGCTCGGCGATCTGGACGGCATTGAGGGCGGCGCCTTTGCGAATATTGTCCGCAACCACCCACAGGCTCAAGCCTCTGGGGTGCGAAATGTCCTCGCGGAGGCGGCCGACGAACACCGGGTCCTGCCCCGCCGCATGGGTGACCGGCGTCGGATAGCCACCCGCCTTGCGCTCGTCGACCACCACCACGCCGGGCGCGGCGGCGATCAATTCGCGCGCGGTTTCGGCGCTGATCTTGTCGCGCGTTTCCAGATGCACGGCCTCGGCGTGGCCGTAGAACACCGGCACGCGCACCGCGGTCGGATTCACCATGATGGAATCGTCGCCGAGGATCTTGCGCGTCTCCCACACCAGCTTCATTTCTTCCTTGGTGTAGCCGTTGGGCTGGAAGTCGTCGATGTGCGGGATGACGTTGAAAGCGATCTGCACCGGGAAACGGTCGATCTTCGGCGGCTGGAAACTGAGCATCGAGGCGGTCTGCTTGCCGAGCTCCTCCATCGCCGAGCGACCGGCGCCGGACACCGATTGATAAGTCGCCACGTTGATGCGCTCGATGCCGACCGCGCGATGGATCGGCGCCAGCGCCACCAGCATCTGCATGGTCGAGCAATTCGGATTGGCGATGATGCCGCGCGGCCGATCGGCGATCGCCTCCGGATTCACTTCGGCCACCACCAGCGGCACGTCGTCGTCGTAGCGGAACTCGGAGGTGTTGTCGATGACGATGGCGCCCGCCGCGACGGCGCGCGGCGCGTGCGCTTTCGACAGCTTGCCGCCGGCCGAAAAGAACGCGATGTCGACGCCGGCGAAATCGTATTTCTCCAGTTCCAGCACGGTGTAACTGCGTTTGCCGCAATGCACGCGATCCCCGGCCGAACGCTCACTGGCCAGCGGCACCAGGTCGGAAAACGGGAAGTTGCGTTCCTCCAGGATGGAGAGCAAGGCCTCGCCCACGGCGCCGGTGGCACCGACCACGGCAATCTTCGGTTCACGCTTCATCGCAACACCTTTCTGGAATCAACCGTCGCGCGCGCTCCCCGATTGGTGCGGCGCAGCGCGACACTGTATCGACAATTCGTGGCGCCGCGCAGCCCTGCTTATGGCGATGCGTCATGTGGCGGTGGTCAGGCCGCCCAGTTTTCCATTTTCAGGCCGGGCACGCGGCGGAATTCGCGTTCGTTGTTGGTGACGACGGTGAGATCGGCGGCCAGGGCGTGGGCGGCGATCCAGAGGTCGTTGGCGCCGATCGGCGTGCCCGCACGCTCGAGCGATGCCCGCATTTCACCGTAATACTCGCCGGCGTCGATCGGCATCGGCTCGATCGTGACGATGCGGCGCAGCGTTTCCAGCCGCAGCAGCGCGTGATCGCGTCGCTGGCTCTTGGCGATGCCGTACATCAGTTCGCCCCAGACGATCGGCGAACTGACGACGCGGCCCCGCGGTTGGGCGTCGATCCGGCGCACCAGGTCGGCGCGGGTGCTGAGCGCGTAGATACAGATATCAGAATCGAGCAGATAACGCGGGCTGGCTAAAGCCATTCGCGTTCCTGCGGCGGCGGATCGTCGGCAATCTCGACGTCGATGTCGTCGGGCCAGGGCGGCAAGGCTTCGAGCATTTCGCCGAGCGTGGGCTGCTTTTCGACCAGCACGACTTCATGGCCGCGCCGGAAAATCTCCACCTCATCGGTTTCGAAGCGGAATTCCTTCGGCAACCGCACGGCCTGGCTGTTGCCGGACTGGAACACTTTCGCGATGCCCATGATCGGCCTCCGCAACGTAGATACGTTGAGTATATACGTCCGCGGCGGAGGCGCAACCCGCCTCAGCCGCGCGGAATCCTCGGCGTCACCTCGCCTACATCGCCGCATTGCGCGCGATGCCGCAGCGCCTGATCCATCAGCACCAGCGCCACCATCGCTTCGGCGATCGGCGTGGCGCGGATACCGACGCAGGGATCGTGGCGACCTTTGGTGATCACCTCGATCGCCTCGCCGCGGGTATTCACGCTGCGGCCCGGCAAGCGCAGGCTCGAGGTCGGCTTGAGGGCGATCGAGCAGATCAGGTCCTGCCCCGTCGAAATGCCGCCCAGGATGCCGCCGGCGTTGTTGCTGAGGAATCCGTCCGGCGTCATTTCGTCGCGGTGTTCGGTGCCGCGCTGCGACACCGCGTCGAAGCCGGCGCCGATCTCGACGCCTTTCACCGCGTTGATGCTCATCAGCGCCGCGGCCAGCTCGGCATCGAGCTTGCCGTAGATCGGCTCGCCCCAGCCCGGCAGCACGCCTTCGGCGATCACGGTGACGCGCGCGCCGACCGAATCGCCGGATTTGCGCAGTGCGTCCATATAGGTTTCGAGCTCGTCGACCTGGGCCGCATCCGGCCAAAAGAACGGGTTAGTTTCGACCACGTCCCAGTCGAACCCGCGCGGCACGATTTCACCTAGCTGCGCCAGGTGTCCGCGCACCCGCACGCCGAAATGTTCGGCCAGCCACTTCTTCGCGATCACCGCGGCCGCCACGCGCATCGTGGTCTCGCGTGCCGAACTGCGACCGCCGCCCCGCGGATCGCGATGGCCGTATTTCTGCCAGTAGGTGTAATCGGCGTGCGCCGGCCGGAACTGCTCGGCGATGTCGGCGTAATCCTTGCTTTTTGCGTCGGTATTGCGGATCAGCAGCGCGATCGGCGTGCCGGTGGTGCGGCCTTCGAACACACCCGACAGGATTTCGACCTCATCGGCCTCGCGGCGCTGCGACGTATGCCGCGACTTGCCCGTGGCACGACGCTCGATGTCGCTGCGGAATTCCTCGACCGCGATCGCAATGCCCGGTGGACAACCGTCGATCACGCACCCGATCGCGGGGCCATGCGACTCACCGAACGTGGTGACGGCGAACAGGGTTCCGAAGGTGTTGCCGGCCATTCGACTCTCGCTGTTGTTGCTGCCCCGCTTGCGTCATTCCCGCAAAGGCGGGAATGCGAAAGAACTACCCCCGCGCATCCGCCAATTCGCGAATGCGCTCGCGATGCGCCACCAGATCCACCGCATCGATCGCGAATATTCCCATCTGCCCCACCTTGAACTCGATCCACGAGAACGGCACGTCCGGCAGCAGCGCCACCAGCGCGCGCTCGCTTTCGCCCACTTCGCAGATCAGCAAACCGTCCTCGGTCAGATGGTCGGGCGCATCGCGCAAAATGCGTAGCGCCAGATCCAGTCCGTCGTGCCCGGCACGCAGCCCCAGTTCCGGCTCGTACGAATATTCCTTCGGCAGCGCATCGGTTTCGGCATCGGTGACGTACGGCGGGTTGGTCACGATCAATTCGTAACGCTCGCCGCGCACGGCCGCAAACAGGTCCGACTTCAACAGCCGCACATTGTCGGCATGCAGCCGCGCCTTGTTCTCTTCGGCCAACGACAAGGCCTCGTCGCTGATGTCGACGCCATCGACCTGCCACTCCGGATAGTGATGCCCCATCGCGATCGCGATGCAGCCCGAGCCGGTGCAGATATCGAGCGCGCGATGCACGTCGCGCCCGCCGATCCACGGCTCAAAACCCGACTCGATCAACTCGGCGATCGGCGAGCGCGGCACCAGCGCGCGGCGGTCGGATTTGAAACTCAGGCCCGCGAACCAGGCTTCGCCGGTGAGATAGGCGGCCGGAATGCGTTCCTGCACGCGCCGTTCGAACAGCGCGAGGATCTTGGTTTTTTCCGCCGCCGTCAGCCGGCCCTGGCCATAGATCGGATTCAGATCGTGCGGCAGATGCAACGCATGCAGCACCAGTTGCGTGGACTCGTCCATCGCATTGTCGTAGCTGTGCCCGAAGGTCAGGCCGGCCTCGCCGAAGCGGCTCGCACCGTAGCGGATGAAGTCGATGATCGAGGCGAGTTCGGCCGTCATGTAAGCGGGTTTCGAAGGAGCGCGTGGCAGTCGGCGCGAAGTATAGCCGCGGCGCCTCGCTATAATCTCGCCATGAATGAGCCACGCCCGCCCCGCTCCGCCCGCCTGCCGTTGACGGCGATCCTCATCGTTGCTTTCGCCGCCGGCCTCGGGCTGTGGGCCGGGCAACGCTTCATGGGCGGCTCGCAGGCCGCGACGCCGGCGCTCGCCAACGGCGTGCTGTTTCCGCAGCCGCGCACGCTGCCGGCATTCGCACTCGACGGCGCCGACGGCAAGACGATCGATGGGCAGGCGCTCGCCGGCCGCTGGACGGTCGTGTTCCTCGGCTTCACCCACTGCCCCGACATCTGCCCGACGACGCTCGCGCAACTGGCGCAGGCCGAAAAAGCCCTCGCCGATCTGCCGGCCGACAAACAGCCGCGGATTCTTTTCGTATCGGCCGATCCCGAGCGCGACACCCCGAAGGCCACCGCCGATTACGCCCGCTATTTCAGTCCGAATGCGATCGGCGCGACGGCCGATGTCGCGCGGCTCGAACCGTTCGCGCGCAGTCTCGGCATGATTTTCGTCAAGACCGATCTGGGCAACGGCGATTACACGATCGATCATTCTTCGTCGCTCGCCCTGCTCGATCCGAACGGCGCCTACGCCGGCGTCATCCGACCGCCGCTCGACGCCGCGAAGATCGCGGCCGATCTGCGCCTGCTGGCGACGCGCTGACATGCCGCCCCTCATCGCCCTGCAGTACCTGCTGCCGCATCGCCTGATGTCGCATTGCGCGAATGCGCTGGCGCGCTGGCGCTTCAAGCCGTGGAAGAACTTTTTCATCGGCCGCATCGTCGCCAACTTCAAGCCGGACATGAGCGAGGCCGAACAGCCCGATCCGTTCGCCTATTCGTGCTTCAACACCTTCTTCACCCGCTCGCTCAAACCCGGCGCGCGCATCGCCGATCCCGATCCGCGCGCGCTGCTGATGCCGTGCGATGGCGGCGTCAGCCAGGCCGGCCGCATCGAAAACGGCCGTATTTTCCAGGCCAAAGGCCAGAGTTTCACCGCCGCCGAACTGCTCGGCGACGACGCCGCGGCGGCGCCGTTCACCGATGGCTGGTTCGCCAATTTCTACCTGGCGCCGCGCGACTACCACCGCGTCCACATGCCTTGGTCGGGCACGCTGCGCGAAACCCTGCACATCCCCGGCCGCCTCTTCAGCGTCTCGCCGGCCACCGCGCGCAACGTGCCGCGCCTGTTCGCGCGCAACGAACGCCTGGTCTGCCACTTCGACACCGACTTCGGCCCGATGGCGGTGGTGATGGTCGGCGCGCTGCTCGTGTCGGGCGTGGAAACCGTCTGGAGCGGCGAAGAAATCCCGCCCTACGGCCACAAACTGCGACACGAAGACTGGCGCGGCAAGAACATCGTCCTGCGCCGCTTCGCCGAGATGGCGCGCTTCAATTACGGCTCGACGGTGGTGGTGCTGATTCCCAGGGAGGCCGGTTTCATCGATCCGGAACTGCGGCCGGAGCAGCATGTGCGGGTGGGGCAGCGGATGGGGGTGGTGTCGAGTGAGGGATTAGGGGTTAGTGGTTAGGGCGCTACGATCGGGACCTTCGCACAGGCCAACCGCTTCGTGCAGCGCGCCCTCACCACTCGTCCCTATTCCCTTATCAAACAGGGGCGTGTCCGACACGGGATTGGGGACTAGTGGTTAGGGCGCTTCGACCGAGACCTTCGAGCAATCAAGCGCTTCGTACAGCGCGCCCTCGCTACTCGTCCCTATCCCCTCATCGAGCAGCGGCACATCCGAGCAGTACCTCGCCCACCCGCCCCGCCCTCCCTTGACAACCCTCCCCTCCCCGGGTTTCCCTAGCACCATGCTGCGCCGCCGCACGACTGGCTCGACGACTATTACCACGCCCCGCGTGGTGCGCGCCGTCGTGTCTTAAGTTTCACCGACCGGCTCCGCACCTCGACGAGGCAGCGGACCGCGCAAGCGACCCCCTTCCCGCCGCGATTCGGAGTCTCTTCCAGGAGGCTTTGATGAACGCGCTCGCCCCAGACCCCGCCCCCGCGCCGCAACCGCAGCCCGCGCGCACCGTGGCCCACAAGTTCGGCGGCACCAGCGTGGCGGATGCGCAGCGCTACCGGCATGTCGCGAGTTTGCTGCGCGAACGGCCCGAGACGCTGCAAGTGACGGTCGTATCAGCGATGCACGGCGTCACCGATGCGCTGATCGCGCTCGCCGAAACGGCGGTCTCCGGCGCCTCGTGGCACCCGCGCTGGGAATCGCTGCGCGACCGCCATCTGTCGACCGCGCAAACGATTTCCGGCGCGGCTTTCGACGAAACCTCGGCCTGGCTCAACGCGCAATTCGATGAACTGGCGGCGCTGCTCGGCGCGGTGGCGTTGCTGGGCAGCGGCGCGGAAGCCGCGCTCGCGCGCGTGCACGGACTGGGCGAAGTCTGGTCGGCACGTTTGCTCGGCGCGGCGTTGCGTTCGCAGCACGACGACGTCGCCGTGCTCGATGCGCGCGAAGTGCTCGTCATCGGCCGCAACGAACTCGGCGTCGCGGTCGACTGGGAAACCAGCGCGCGCAATCTGGCCGCGTGGCGCGCGCGTCATCCGCAGCCGCGCATCGTCGTGACCGGCTTCGTCGCGCGCGACGCCAGCGGCATGCCGACCACGCTCGGCCGCAACGGCAGCGATTTCTCCGGCGCGATATTCGCCGCGTTGTTCGACGCCGGCGAACTGCACATCTGGACCGACGTCGACGGCGTGTTGTCGGCCGATCCGCGCTCCGTTCCCGAGGCCGTGCTGCTGCCGCGCATGTCCTACGACGAAGCCTGCGAACTGGCCTATTTCGGCGCCAAAGTGATCCATCCGCAGACGATGGCGCCGGCGATCGCGCGCGGCCTGCCGATCCTGATCCGCAACACGTTCAATCCGTCGCACCCGGGCACGCGCATCGATGCCGAAGGCGGCGGCGGTGCCGCGATGCCGGCGAAGGGTCTGTCGCTCGCCTCCGACCTCGCGCTGCTCAATGTCGAAGGCAGCGGCATGATCGGCGTGCCCGGCACTGCCGAACGCGTGTTCGCGACTTTGCGTGCAGCCGGCGTATCGGTGGTGATGATTTCGCAGGGTTCGTCGGAGCATTCGATCTGCTGCGTGGTGCGCGCCGCGCAGGCCGAAGCCGGCCGCGCGGCGTTGACGCGCGCGTTCGCGCCGGAACTGGCGCAGGGCCAGATCCAGCGCGTCACGGTCGAATCGAATATCAGCGTGCTCGCCGCCGTCGGCGACGGCATGGCCGGAACGCCCGGCGTAGCCGCGCGCTTTTTCGGCGCGCTGGCGCGGGCCCGCGTCAATGTGCGTGCGATCGCGCAGGGCGCGTCCGAAAGGAATATTTCCGCCGCGATTTCGTCGCACGACGCCACCAAGGCGCTGCGCGCCGCGCACGCCGGTTTCTGGCTGTCGCCACAGACGATTTCGCTCGGCGTGATCGGCCCGGGCAAGGTCGGCGCCGCCTTGCTCGATCAGATCGCCAGTGCCGCGCCGCGGCTGCATGCCGGCGCGAATCTCGACCTGCGCCTGCGCGCGCTCGCCAGCAGCCGCCGCATGCATCTGGCCGATGGCACCGGCGTCGCCACCCCATGGCGCGAGCGCCTCGAACAGGCGGAGGACTGCGATCTGGATGCCTTCGCCGCGCACGTGCACGCCGCGCATCTGCCGCACGCGGTGATCGTCGATTGCAGCGCGAGCCCGAAAGTGGCGGCGCGTTATGCCGAATGGCTGGCTGCCGGCATCCACGTGATCACGCCCAACAAGCAGGCCGGCGCCGGGCCGCTGGCGCAATGGCAGGCGATCCGCGATGCCGCGGCGCGCGGTGGCGCGCGCTTCCGCTACGAGGCCACGGTGGGCGCGGGGCTGCCGGTGATTTCAACCCTGCGCGATCTGCTCGATACCGGCGACGAATTGATTGCGGTCGAGGGAATTCTGTCCGGCACGCTCGCGTGGCTGTTCAATCGCTACGACGGCGAACAACCGTTCTCGCAACTGGTGCGTGAAGCGCACGAACTCGGCTACACCGAACCGGACGCTCGCGACGATCTTTCCGGCACCGACGTGGCGCGCAAACTGGTGATCCTCGCGCGCGAAGCCGGGCGCGAACTCAATCTCGACCAGGTGCAGGTGGAATCGCTGATCCCGCGCGAACTGGCCGAGGTTTCGCCGCAGGATTTCCTCGCCCGCCTCGGCGAATTCGACGACGCGATGCGCACGCGCCACGCACGCGCCGATGCCGGCGGAAACGTGTTGCGCTATGTCGCGCGGCTCGATGGCGACGGCGCACGCGTCGGCCTGGTCGAACTGCCATCGACGCACGCCTTCGCCCACCTGCAACTGACCGACAACATCGTGCAGTACAGCACCCGGCGCTACTGCCACAACCCGCTGATCGTGCAAGGCCCCGGCGCCGGGCCCGAGGTCACCGCGGCCGGCGTGTTCGCCGATCTGCTGCGCGTCGGCGCCGCACTCGGAGCGCGCCTGTGATGCGTCTGCAGGCAAGCGCCTTCGCGCCGGCGAGCGTCGGCAATGTGGCGGTGGGTTTCGATCTGCTCGGCCACAGCGTGGCCGGCCCGGGCGATCGCGCGACGGTGCGCCGCATCGCCACACCCGCGGTGCACATCGCGACCGTGCGCGGCATCGCCGGCGATCTGCCGCGCGAAGCCGAACGCAATACCGCGGGGCGCGCGCTGCTATCGATGCGCGCGAGCCTCGGCCTGCCGTTCGGCTTCGAACTCGAACTCGACAAAGGCATCGCACTGGGTTCGGGCATGGGCGGCTCGGCCGCCTCGTGCGTGGCCGCGCTGGTCGCCGCCAATGCACTGCTCGACGAGCCGCTGTCGCGCGAGGCCTTGTACCCGTTCGCACTCGACGGCGAAGCGGTGGCGAGCGGCGGCCGGCACGGCGACAACCTCGGCGCGATGCTGCTCGGCGGACTCGTGCTCGCTACTGCCGATCGGCTCGTGAAACTCGAGGTTCCCGATTACTGGCACTGCGTTCTCGTACATCCCGAACAAGTGCTCGAAACGCGCCGTGCGCGAGAAGCGCTCGCCGGAACTTATGAACTGAAAGGATTCGTCGCACAAAGCGCCAACCTCGCGCTCGTGCTGAGCGGCTGCGCGCGCGCTGACGCATCGCTGGTTCGTGCGGGGCTGGCGGACGTGCTGGTCGAACCGCGCCGCGCGCCGTTGATTCCCGGCTTCGCAGCAGTAAAACAGGCCGCACTCGACGCCAACGCGATGGGCGCCAGCATCTCGGGCGCCGGCCCCAGCGTGTTTGCCTGGTTCGAAACCCGCGCCGCCGCCGAGGCGGCGGTGCTGCCGATGCAGGCGGGATTCTCCGCGGTCGGCGTCGATTCGCAGGCCTGGGTTTCGCCGATCGCCGGCCCCGCCGCGGAGGTGCTGTGATGCGCTTCGTTTCCACGCGCGGCAACACCCCTGCGACATCGCTGTCGGATGCGTTGGCGGCCGGGCTTGCGCCGGACGGTGGCCTGTTCGTCCCCGAGAAATTGCCGACGCTGGGGACGGACGATTTCCGCAACTGCGATTCGCTGCCCGAAGTCGCAAGCGCACTGCTGCGACCCTTCTTTGCCGGCGACGACCTGCAATCGCAACTCGCGCCCATCTGCGCCGAAGCATTCGACTTCGACGCGCCGTTGCGCGAACTCGACGATACGACCTTCCTGCTCGAACTTTTCCACGGACCGACGGCGGCGTTCAAGGACTACGGCGCCCGCTTCCTCGCCGCCTGCCTGAAGCGCCTGCGCGCTGCCGACGACCCGCCGCTGACGATCCTGGTCGCCACCTCCGGCGACACCGGCGCCGCGGTCGGCGGTGCGTTCCATGGCATCGATGGATTGCGCGTCGTGATCCTGTATCCCGACGGCCGCGTCTCGCCGCGACAGGCGCACCAGTTGGGCGCCTTCGGCGACAACGTCAAGGCCTACCGCGTCGCCGGCAGCTTCGACGACTGCCAGGCCCTCGCCAAGCGCGCCTTGAACGACGCCGACCTGCAGCGCCAGGTTCCACTCAGCTCCGCCAACAGCATCAGCCTCGGCCGCCTGCTGCCGCAGATGGCTTACTACGCGCACGCGGCGATCAAATTCTTCCGCGAAAAAGGCGAATCGCTGAACTTCATCGTCCCGACCGGAAACCTCGGCAACGCGCTGGCGGCTGCGCTGGCACGCGCAGCCGGCGTGTCGATCGGACGCATCGAACTTGCCACCAACGCAAATCGCACCTTGCCGGATTTTTTTGCGGGAGCGGCCTACTCGCCGCGTGCCAGTGTCCCGACGCTGGCCAACGCAATGGATGTCGGCGCACCGAGCAACTTCGAACGGCTGCGTTGGTTGATCCCCGACGATGCGCGTTTGCGAAGTGAGTTTTCGGCGTTTTCCGTCAGTGATGCGCAGATTCGCGAGACGATTCGCGCGGTATGGGATCGCCATGCCGTAGCCGTGTGTCCGCACACGGCAACCGGCATGTTCCGACGCGAAGCGTTTCGCGATGACGGCAAGCGCTGGGCCGTCGCGGCGACTGCGCATCCGGCAAAGTTCGAGTCGGTGATCGAACCGCTGATCGGCACGGTGGTGGAGCCACCGCCGGCATTGGCGAAGTTGCTGGCGAAAAGGAGTTTTGCCGAGGGGATGGGGAATAAGTATGGGGAGTTGGTGAGGGTGCTTGGTACGCGGGTCTGATTTTTGACCTGCAATCTCGTTGGTTCTTGCGAATGTGGAATCCAATGATTTTGGCGGTTCGCCTTTTTCGACGCCGCTCCCAGTCGGCTCTTGGGGCACAACAATTTCGTCATTCCCGCCTCCGCGGGAATGACGGAGATTGACGTCGCCAAGCGAGCGCCGTCATTCCAAACATTTTGCGAAAACTAAAAAACCTACCGAAACTCCGCCCGCTCGATCGTATTGGTCTGCAGCAGAATCTCCTGATCCTTCTGATTCGACAGCACCACCCAGCCCGGCCCGAAATCGAGCACCACGCCGGCGATTTCCTGGTAGCCGACCATCACCACGACGCGGCGGCTCTGTTCTTTGCTCTGGCGCAGCATTTTCTCCAGACGCGCCATGTAGCCATGGGTGGTGGGCACGGTCATCGCGTGCGGCATGGGGGCCGGCGCGGGTTGCGGTTGGGCGGTTGCGGCGAGCGGTAACAGGGCGAACAAAGCCAGAGTGGCGAAGCGGCGGGTCATCGGAATTCCTTCAGGAAGTGGCGAACGGGAAGCGAGGCGCAATCGGGAGACAAAACTCAGTCGCCTTCGACCGCGTCGATCCACTCGCGACGAATGAGGATGCGGCCGTGTTCCTGGTTCGCGGCGACGACGGCATCGCCGGAAATTTCCTTCACCACGCCGGGGATGCTCTGGCCCTTGATATGGAAGACCAGGCCGCGCTTGTTGTCGCGGCTGTTGGCGAGCATGCCGTCGAGCTGCTGTTCGAAAGTCTTGCCGGCGGCGGGGGCGGCTTCGGGAGCGGCGACCGCGAACGAAGCGGCCAGGGCGAGCGCGATGGGCGCGGCATAGAAAGCGGTGCGCAGACTCATGGGGTTTCTCCGGGTGGGTTCGACGGGGCGCGCGCCAGATCGAGCCACACGAGGTGGTGATCGGATGCGTCGGCCCAGGGAACGTGCAGCTGGGGAGAAACCGGCCAGAAAATTCCGCCGTCGGTGACGGCCAATCCGCGCGACGGCAAGACATAATCGAGGCGCAGCGTGCCGGCCTGCGGACCGAAGTCGCCGGTGTGCCAATGGGTGTCACCACTGCGCGGCAAACCGTAGTCGGCGGCACGTGCGGCGCCGCCGTCGGCACGCGGCACGAAGCTCGAATCGACGCGCGGATGCGCCAGCAATGCGGCGATCGTCGCGTGATCGCCGTCGCCGTCGTTGGCATCGGCGTTCTGATCGCCGGCGATCACGAACTGCGCATCGCCGGAAAGCGCGCCACAGCGGCCGCGATCGTCGCACAGCCACGATTTGTCGCCTTCGCCATCGAGATATTCCAGCCAGAGCCTGATCTCGTCGCTGTTGCGCAGGCCATTGCGATTTTCCGCGCCGTCGAACACCGGCGGCGTCGGATGCGACACGAGGAAATGAACTTCGCCGAGCGGTGTGGCGATGGGCAGATCCCAGTGCGATTTCGACGACAGCCGCAATTGTTCCCAGGTGGCGTCCGGATGGAACGGCGTGCCGTCCGGATTCATCGGCCGCGACGCGTTCGGCAGATCCTTCCAGCGCAGATGCTGGAACGTGCGCGCGTTCGCCGCGTCGATCGGAAAACGCGACAGCACCAGCATGCCGTATTGCCCCGGATAACGGCCGAATCCCCAGGCATCGTCGGGGCCGCCGATTTCACCGTCGCCGTTCAGATCCAACCCGCTCGGCTCGCCGGTATTGACCGGTGCGAAGTAGCGATGCTCGTAGCGGATCGGCATCTGGCCCGATTGCGATACGTCGAGATAGCGCGCCTGGAAAAGATCGGCGGCGCGGCCTTCGTCGTCGTAGTCGAATTCGTTGAGCAGCAGGACATCCGGCCGCAGATGCTGGATCACGGTGGCGATGCGCCTGGCGCGCTCGTCGTCGTTCTCCAGGCGCTGGATCAGGCCGCCGGCGACATCGGCATAGAACGACACGTTGTAGGTCGCGAAGCGCACCGTCGGCGCCGGCGGTGGCGGCGTGTCCGCGATGGCGGCGGTCGCGGCGGTCTGGGCGTCGGCCGCGTCGCGCTGGCAACCGGCGATCGGCAAGGTCATGGCGAGCAGGAGCAGCAGGAAGATGCGCATGCGGCCGATTGTGGCACGCGTCTGCGACGGCTTCACTGCCAGCCGTTTTCTCCGAGCCGCTGCAGCGGCTGGAACCGCGATTTGTAATGCATCTTCGGATGCCCGTCGATCCAGTAACCCAGATACAAATGCGGCAGGCTTTGCGCGCGGGCGAGTGCGATCTGGCGCAGGATCGCGCAGGTGCCGAGGCTGCGCGCGGCGTGATCGGGCGAGAAGAAGGTGTACACCGCCGACAAACCCTGCGGCAGGAAATCGGTGACGGCCACGGCGAGCAGTTCATCGCCCGCGCGCAATTCGACGAAGCGCGTCGGGCTCCACGGACTGGCGAGAAAACGCTCGAAATCTTCTTCCGCCGGATCGTCCATGCCGCCGCCCGCATGACGCGCCGCGAGATAGCGCCGGTACAGCGCGAAGTTCTCGTCGGTGCGCGCGGCGGGCGCCACGTGCATGGTCAGATCTTCGTTGCGCTTGATGCAGCGGCGCTGGCTGCGGTCGGGCACGAATTCACCCACCGCCACGCGCGCCGCGACACAGGCGCGGCAGGTCGCGCAATGCGGTCGATACACATGCCCGCCCGAACGGCGGAACCCGCGCTCCACCGCCATCCCGTACACCTGCGGCAAGCCGCGCGCGAGTGGATCGATCACCAGATTGCGCGCGGTTTTGCCGGCGAAGTAGCCGCAGGGATGCTCCAGGGTCTGGAACACGCGGATGAGGTCGGATTTCATGCGTACATCATCGCGCGTTTTTGGAAAGCAGGGATTAGGGGTTAGTACCTAGGGCGGCTTCGTGCGAGGTCGGCGCGCAGCGATGCGTTTCGGTCGGGGCGCCCTCGCTACTCGCCCCTGCTCTTCCCCTGCTCCACCAGCCACTTCCGCGCCATGCGCCGCACCGACGCATCGGCCGACTCATCGTGCGCCACATCCACCACCGGCCGCCACGCCAGCGCGTGCGATTCCTCGCTCACCACGAAGCGTTCGTCGGCGCCGGCGCGCACCACGTAGCGGACGTCGTAGTGATAGTGATCGGGGTCGGATTTGCGGGCCGGGATCAGATGGCGATCCAGGTCGAAAATGGCGCGGCTAGGTAAGCGCAGATTCGGCACACCGGTTTCCTCTTCGGCTTCGCGCAGCGCGACGCCGGGCAGATCGGCATCGCCATCGGCGTGGCCCCCGGGCTGCAGCCACAGTTCGAGTTTGCGGTGATGGGTCAGCAGCACGCGGTCGCCGTCCTCGCTCACCACCCAGGCCGAGCCGGTGAAATGGCCCGGCGCGTGGCGGCGTTCGAAGACCTCGGCGGAGGACTGCAGGAAGGCTTCGAATTGCGCGACGGTGTCGGCGTCTTGCGGATGGCGCGCGAGGTAGTCGGCGAAGGCGGCGGCGAGTTCGGGATGCGTCACGGCGGTCGATCGGCTGAACACAAAGGGGGCAAAGCATAGCCGCTGCACTCGTCGCAACGCGGCTTGCCGCTCCCAGCGGGCTGGGCTAAGGTTGCCCGTCGCGCCGCTCAGCGGGGAGCGTCGGCCACGGTTGGCCGGCTTGCGACGCCGATTTTCACGGGGAAGTCCACATGCTATTCACGCGCGTCAAACCGCTCGACCAGATTCTCGCGACCGCCGAACGCAAAAGCCTCAAACGCCAGCTAGGCCCGGTGCAGCTGACCATGCTCGGCATCGGCGCCATCATCGGCACCGGTATTTTCGTGCTCACCGCCGAGGCGGGCCAGAAGGCCGGCCCCGCGATGATGGTGGCGTTCGTGATCGCCGCGCTGGTCTGCGCGCTGGCGGCGCTGGCCTACGCCGAACTGGCGTCGATGCTGCCGGTGTCCGGCTCGGCCTACACCTACACCTACGGCGTGCTGGGCGAGACGCTGGCGTGGCTGGTCGGCTGGGCCCTGGTGCTCGAGTACGCGATCGCGGCGGGCGCCGTTTCGGTGGGCTGGTCGGGCTATATGAACGGGCTGCTCGCGCACAGCAATTTATTCGGGGCGGTGGAGCCTGGGGCGCTGGCGATTCCCGTCGCGCTGCGCACCGGTCCGTTCGACGGCGGCACCTTCAATCTGCTGGCCTTCCTGATCGCGCTGGTCGTCACCTATCTGCTGGTGATCGGCACCTCGAAGTCGGCGAAAGTGAACGCGGTGCTGGTCGCCGTGAAAGTCACCGCACTCACCGCCTTCATCATCATCGCGCTGCCCGCCACGCAGGCGGAAAACTACACGCCGTTCTTCCCGACCGGCTGGGGCAGCCCGCTCGGCGGCATCGGCGTGCTCGGTGCGGCGGCTTCGATCTTCTTCGCCTACGTCGGTTTCGACGCGGTGTCCACCGCGGCCGAAGAAACCAAGAATCCGAATCGCAACATCCCGATCGGACTGATCGCCTCGCTCGGCGTGTGCACGATCTTCTATCTGCTGGTCGGCTACAGCGCGGTCGGCGCGATGGGTTCGCAGCCGATGTTCGGCGCCGACGGCCTGGCTCTGCTGCCGGGCAGCAAGGAACTGGCCGCCGCCTGCGCCGGCTCCGACGCGCTGGTGTGCAGCCGCGAACCGCTGGCGCACGTGCTGCGCATGATCGGCTGGGGCAAGATGGGCAATGTGATCGGCATCGCGGCCGCCATCGCGCTGCCGTCGGTGATCCTGATGATGATCTACGGCCAGACCCGCATCTTCTTCACCATGTCGCGCGACGGCCTGCTGCCCGAAGTGCTCTCGCGCGTGCATCCGAAGTACCACACGCCGCACGTGATCACGATCATCACCGGCGTGTTCGTCTCGCTGTTCGCCGCCATCTTCCCGGTTGGCGTGCTGGCCGACATCTCCAACTCCGGCACGCTGTTCGCGTTCTTCATGGTGTCGATCGGCGTGATGGTGCTGCGCGTCAAGCAGCCGGATCGTCCGCGTCCGTTCCGCACGCCGTTCGTGTGGGTGGTGTGCCCGCTGGCGGTGGCCGGCTGTCTGCTGCTGTTCCTGAACCTGTCGAGCTACACGCTGAGCCTGTTCTTCGGCTGGGCGGTGATCGGCGTGGTGGTGTATGCGCTGTACGGCTATCGCCACAGCGATATCGCGCGCGGCGTGGTGCCGCAGGGCGAGAAGCTGGCACCGGCGCCGGCCTTCCACGAAGGTCCCGATCCGGGCCCGTGATGCGCCGATAGTCGCAACGCGAGAACACGAAGGCGCGGAGCGATCCGCGCCTTCGTCGTTTCCGGGCGCTGCTCACTCGCGCGCCGCGCATGCAGGTCGTCAGGCGCGCCGCCGAGCATGGCTTTGGGCACGCGCCTTTCGCGCAGCGTGCGTCTAGCGTCGATGCACGCGTCGCCGCTGCGCGGCGCCTGGGGTAGTCGATGAAATCGCCGGCACTTGGCGCGTTGCGTATCGCGTGGCTGATCGGACTCGTGGCGCTGGCGTCGAACGTCGGCGCGGCGCAGCAGGATCCCTTCGAAGGCAAATGGCTCGGCCAAATCGGTTCGCCGAAGGAGCGCATCGAAGTCGGCCTCGAATTCAAGCGACTGCCCGACGGTCAACTCGGCCTGCTGCTGACGCAGCCGATCTCCAACCAGTTCGGCGCCGACGTCGGCGCAGTGCAGCGCGACGGCGACACCGTGCGCAGCGAAGCGCTGTTCCTCGAGCTCACTTTGAAGGACGGTGCACTCACCGGCCACTTTCCCGGCCCGAAAAGTCCGGCCGTGTTGAAACGCGTCGACGCGCTGCCGGCCGAACCGCCGATTCCGGCCGTACCCACCGGTCCCGAACCGCGCTGGCAGGTGCGCCTGGGCGGACAGATTTTTGCGTCGCCCGTGGTGGCGGATGGCGTGGTTTTCATCGGCACGTCCGGCGGCGTATTCAATGCGGTGAATGCGCGCGACGGCAGCTTCGCCTGGACCTTCGCCGCCGGCTGCGCGATCTACGGCGCCGCCGCCGTCGACGACGCGGTCTATTTCGGCTGCGACGACGGCCATCTCTACAAACTCGATCGCAAGACCGGCAAGCAACAGTGGCGCTACCGTTTGAGCGACGCGGTGTCGCGCGTGCTGCCGCATCCGCAGGTGTTCGCATGGGAATGGCAGGCACCCGAACCGGTGGTCGCCGACGGCGTGGTTTATCTCGGCGCAGCCGACGGCGGCTTCCACGCGGTCGATGCGAACACCGGTGCGCGCCGCTGGCGTTTCGATACCGGCGCTGCGATCCACAACGGCGCCGCCATCGACGGTGCGCGCGTGGTGGTCGGCAGTTCCGATCATTTCGTGTATTCGCTCGAGCGCGCCAGCGGCAAGGAACTTTGGCGCGTCGATACGCGCGCCGCCATCGATGCGACGCCGGTGCTGCACGATGGCCGCGTGCTGGTCGGCAATCGGGGCGCCGGCCTGTATTCGCTCGACGCGGCCACCGGCGCCGAACAATGGCGCCTGTATTTCTGGGGCTCGTGGGTCGAATCGACGCCGGTGGTGGCCGACGGCACGATCTACATCGGTTCGTCCGACCTGCGCCGCGTCAGCGCGATCGATCCGGCCAACGGCCACGTCCGCCGGCGTACCGATGTCTACGGCTGGAGCTGGGGCACGCCGCTGGTGCGCGGCGACCGGCTCTACGTCGGCGCCGCCGGCGGCGCGCCGTACTTCATCGAGCACAAGGCTAGCTTTTCGACGCTCGATCGCCACAGCGGCCGCCTGCTCACGCGCCGCCCGCTGCACGACACCGGCGGCCACCAATGGGGCATCGCCGGGTCGCCTGTGCTTGCCGGTGAAAACATCGTCGTGGCAACGATTGCAGGCGCGCTTCACGGCTTCTCCCCCGAATGATCGCCGGCTCGATGCGAACCCATCGATGCGAACCCGACCGCAACCGAGTCGCCGCCCTCGACTGCGGCCTCGGCGGTAATCGTTCTTCACCGCCCGGCATCAAAAAAACGCGCACGCGCGCATCGATGCAGCTACCATGCCGAGGTAAGCGTGCAGCGACGCAGATCGTCTCGCACCGCCGGCGGCTACCGAGCGCTTCCGGGATGACTCCGTTCCGCTGCCCAGGCAGGCTCGATGACCGACGACAAACAGGCCGGCACCGACATCGCCGAACCTTCCGGTGGCGTGCAAAGCGGGCTTGAGTTTCCCATCGTCGGCATCGGCGCTTCCGCCGGCGGATTGCTGGCCCTGCGCAAATTCTTCGAACTCACGCCCACCAACACGGGCATGGCGTTCGTCGTCATCCTGCATCTGTCGCCGAAACACGAAAGCACGGCCGATGCGGTGCTGGCGCAAGTCACGCGCATGCCGGTACTGCAGGTGCGCCAGCCGGTCAGGATCGAACCCGATCACGTCTATGTGATCTCGCCGCGCAACGATCTGCGCATGGTCGACGGCATCCTGAGCGCGGAAGAAGCGCGGCGGCCGCGCGGCCAGCCGGTCGCGGTCGATCTGTTCTTCCGCACCCTGGCCGATACGCACGGCGACAAGGCCGTCGGCGTGGTGTTGTCGGGCACCGGCTCCGACGGTGCGTTAGGCATCGCGCGGGTCAAGGAACAAGGCGGCGTCACGCTCGCGCAATTGCCGGAAGATTGCGAATACGACGACATGCCGCGCAACGCGATGGCCACCGGCAAGGTGGATTTCGTGCTGCCGGTCACCGAGATGCCGCAGCGGCTGCTGCAGTTGTGGGACAACGCGCGGCGCATCCGGCTGTCGACCGCCGGCGGCACCACGGTGATGCACAAGCAGCCCGACGTGCGGCTCGAATCGGAGCAGGCGCTGCGCGAAATCCTGGAAATGCTGCTGTTCCGCTGTGGCCACGATTTCCGCCACTACGAGCGCGCCACCGTGCTGCGCGGCATCGAGCGCCGGCTGCAGGTGAATATGCTGGCCGACCTGCCGGCTTATCGCGTTTTCCTCACGCACAATCCGAGCGAAACGCGCGCGCTGCTCGACGACCTGCTGATCAGCGTCACCAGTTTTTACCGCGATCGCGAAGCTCCCGCTGAAGCGGTCTTCGGCGTGGCGCAACGAGATGATGTCGAAGAAGGTGAGCACGGCCCCTTTATCGACTTCGCCGCCTGCTGTGCATTGGGCGAGCCGTGCAGCGCCGACGCCGCCGCGCCGCGCCCGCTGGAACAGCCACCGGCCGGCAGCATCGAGCCCAGGCTCGGCGGTTTGCGCGTGCTGGTGGTGGAAGACTCGATCGACGCCGCCGGCGCGCTGCGCGTGCTGCTGCAACTCGAAGGCGCCGACGTCACCGTCGCGCACGACGGCGTCGAAGGCCTGCGCTGCCTGGCCGACGATCGGTTCGACCTGGTGCTGTCCGACATCGGCATGCCCGGCATGGACGGCTACGAATTCGTCGCCAACCTGCGCCAACAAGAAAACTCCCGCAACCTCCCCGCCATCGCCCTCACCGGCTTCGCCCGCGAACCCGATATCGCACAGGCGATCCGCGCGGGCTTCGATGCGCATGTGAGCAAGCCGGTGTCGCTGGATGAGTTGGTGGAATTGATTCTGCGGGTGGGGAAGAAGAGAAGTAGGGATTAGGGGCGAGTGGCGAGGGCGCACGTGTGTGCGTTGTGGGTTACTCCAGTCTCACGAGCAGCGCGCCCTCGCTACTCATCCCTAACCCCTGCTTCATTCATGAACCGACCAATCACGAGCCGGCTCCACCGGAAATCTCCGCAGGCAAATCGTCGTCTTCCGACGTTGCGGCACCGACCAACCCACCCGCCAGGCGCTTGGTCGGTGCGACGCCCAGTTCGCGCAGCATTTCAGCCTGCCGGATCAGGTTGCCCTTGCCTTGCGACAACTTTCCGACGGCCGACTGGTGCATTTTCTGGGCGCGGTCGATGGCTTCGCCGACGCGCGACAGGTCTTCGGCGAAGCCGACGAATTTGTCGTACAGGGTGGCGGCGCGGTCGGCGATGGTTTTGGCGTTGCGGTTTTGTTGTTCGGTGCGCCAGATCTGTGCGACCAGGCGCAACGAGGCGAGCAGATTGCTCGGGCCGACCAGGATTATCTTGCGGGTGAAGGCGAAATCGTAAAGCGCCGGATCGCGCCGCAGCGCTTCGAGGAAGGCGCCTTCCACTGCGACGAACAACAGCACCAGGTCCGGTGCATTGACGCCTTCGAGCCGGCTGTAGTCCTTCTCGCCCAGCAGCCGCACGTGATTGCGCAGCGCCAGCGCGTGGCGCGCCATGTGCTGCTCGCGTTCGGCGTCGTCGCTGCAATCGCAGGCGCGCTGGTAGTCGAGCAGCACCATCTTGGCATCGATCACGATGTCCTTGCCTTCCGGCAGTTTCAGCACGGCGTCGGGCCGGTAGCGATCGCCGTCGGCGTCGCGGAAGCTTTCCTGCGTCAGGTATTGCGCGCCTTTTTCCAGGCCGGCCGATTCGAGCAGGCGCTCGAGTTTGAGTTCGCCCCAGTAACCCTGCGAACGATTGTCGGCGGTGAGCGCGCGGCTGAGGCTCTGCGCTTCCTGGCCGAGGGTCTGGTTCAGCCGCACCAGATCGTCGATGCGCGTCTGCAGCGCGACGCGCGCGTTGCTTTCCTTTTCGTAGGCCTCGTTCACCGCGCGGCGGAAGTCGCCGAGTTGATCGCGCAACGGGCCGAGCAACTGGCCGAGCTGTTGCTGCTGCGCTTCGCCGAAACGGCGCGATTTGTCGTCCAGGATGCTGGCGGCGAGCGACTGAAATTCCAGTTTCATGCGTTCGCGCGCTTCTTCCAGGTCGCGATAGCGCAGCGCGGAAGCCTGTTGCTGCTCTTCGAGCCGCGCGTTGAGTTCGGCGGCGCGCGTTTCGGCAACCTGGCGCGCACTGCGCACCGCGTGCAGTTCGTCGCGCAGGGCGGACAGTTGCCGATCGAGGCCTTCGACACGCTCGGCGCGCGCCGAAAGTGCGGCGCGTTCGTCCGACAAGGCATCGGCGCGGCAGCGCAGTTCGGCCAGCACGCGCTCGGCATCGGCCAGCCGCGCGGCCAGCGCATCGCGTTCGCTGCGCGCGAGATCGACATCGCGCGCCAGGGCCGCCGTGTCGGGGTCGCGCGACGCGCGCCCGGCGGCGAAAGCCAGCGCGATGCGACCGCGCGCGATCACCCACGCGAGCGAGGCGGCGAGCACCCCGCCGGCCGCGACACCGATCACCAACCAGACCCACGGACTCGTCACCGCCCTACCCCGCATCGACTATGCGGCGATTCTAGCGGCCGGCCGGTCTCACCGGCCGCGACCGCGGTGCCGGGCCCGTGGAGCCTGCCAATCAGGGCTTCGCCGCCCAGGCCGAACACCAGCCGTTGGCCTGCACGCTGAACCCCGGGAACAGCGAGCACGGGCCGCGCCCGTTGGCTTCCAGCGTGCCGAAGAACTGGCAGTTGGCGCACAGGCTGCCTTCGCGGTAGTTCGACAGTTCGGCGGCTTCGCTGGCGTCTTCGGTGTAAGCGAGCGCGAGCACGGTGGGATTGTCGAGCGGCACCGGCGTCAGGTCGGCCGCGTGCGCGCGGCGCAAAGTCAGCACGGCAACGAAGGGCGCGGCCATCGCAGCGGTGACGGTGCCCCGCAGAAAGCGGCGGCGCGAACAGGACGAGGACGACATGGCGGGCGGGCTCCGGGTCTGGCAACAAGGGCTGGCGAAAAGTCGAGGCCGCAGTTTACGCCGCAGGCGCGGCGGCGGCGACGCGAAGCGCCGCACCTTTCCGCTAAACTCCTGCCATGAACTCGATGCCTTACGACAGCAGGCGCCTCTCCGAACGCGCCCAGGAAATCGTCAGCAACACGCGCGAACTGGCCGCGCTGGGCTGGACGCCTTCGACCTCGAGCAACTTCTCGATGCGCCTGGACAGCCGCCTGGTGGCGATCACCGTGTCCGGCCGCGACAAGGGCAAGCTGGTCGAAGACGACATCATGGTGGTCGACTGGGAAGGCAAGCCGGTCGGCTCCGAACATCGGCCGTCGGCCGAGACGCTGTTGCACACCCAGCTTTATCGCCGCTATCCCGACGTCAACACCGTGCTGCACACGCATTCGCGCACGCAGACGGTGGCCTCGCGCCTGTTCGCACCGGTCGGCCATGTGCGGCTGGAAGGCTACGAACTCTTGAAAGCCTTCGCCGGCAACACCACTCACGAATTCGCGGTGGACGTGCCGGTGCTGCCCAACAGCCAGGACATCCCGGCGCTCGCCGCGCGTGTCGAACGGCTCACCTATGCCGGCCCGCTGTGGGGCTACCTGATCGACGGCCACGGGCTTTACGCGTGGGGCCGCGACATGGCCGAAGCGCGCCGGCATCTGGAAACGTTCGAGTTCCTGCTCGGCTGCGAGCTCGATCTGCGCCGGCTGGCTGCGCCCGACGCGCTGCCGCGCGCGCCGGCGACGACGCGCGCCTGAGCACGGCGCGACACCGTGCCGCGGCGTTCGCGCTGCGGAATTTTTTAGTCACAAGTTTTGAAGCGCTAGTTTTGAAGCGCGAATCTTCGATCGCAAGTTCCGTGTCATGAATTTTCGATCGAGCGCTTTGGATCAGAAGTTTCAATCACGAGGTACGTCATGAGCCGCCTGCGCATTTTTTCCCACGACGATCCGGTCACGCCGGACTACCTGAGCACCGATCACGCCAGCATCGCCGCGCAACTGCAGAAGATCGGCGTGCGCTTCGAGCAATGGGAAGCGTCCAAGCCGGTGCAGCCGGGTGCCGAGCCGGAAGACGTGCTGGCGGCCTATCGCGCCGATGTCGATCGCCTGGTGGCCGAGAACGGCTTCAAGACCGTCGACGTGGTGAGCGTGTCGCCCGATCATCCGCAGCGCGAAACCATGCGCGCCAAGTTCCTCGACGAACACTTCCACAAAGAAGACGAAGTGCGTTTCTTCGTCGCCGGATCGGGGCTTTTCACGCTGCACGTCGACGATCGCGTGTACGAAATCAAATGCGAGGCCGGCGATCTGATCGGCGTGCCCGACAGCACCAGACACTGGTTCGACATGGGCCCGGCGCCGTATTTCATCGCGATCCGCTTCTTCACCGAGCCCGACGGCTGGGTTGGCCACTTCACCGGCACCGATATCGCGCAGCGTTTCCCGCGTCTCGACACCGGCCCCACCGGCTGATCGGCCGATGCAAGCGATCCTCACCGACATCGAAGGCACCACCAGCAGCATTTCCTTCGTCAAGGACGTGCTGTTTCCGTATGCGCGCAAGGCGTTGCCGCGCTTCGTCGCCGAGCACGGCAGCGAGCCCGAAGTGCGGCGCTGGCTCGACCAGGTCGCGACCGAAAACGGCGGCCTGTGCGACGACCGCATGATCGTCGAAGTGCTGCAGGGCTGGATCGACGAAGACCGCAAACACACCGCGCTCAAAGCGCTGCAGGGCCTGATCTGGCAGGCCGGCTACGGCAGCGGCGACTACGCCGCGCATTTCTACCAGGACGCCGCCGTGCAACTGCGCGCCTGGCATGCGGCGGGCCATCCGCTGTACGTGTACTCGTCCGGTTCGGTGCCGGCGCAGAAACTGTTTTTCGGCTATAGCGCGGCCGGCGATCTGACGCCGCTGGTGTCGGGTTATTTCGATACCGAAATCGGCGGCAAGCGCGAGGCGCGCAGCTACGCGCGCATCGCCGAAGCGATCGGGCGCGCGCCGGCCGACATCGTGTTCCTGTCCGACGTGGTGCAGGAACTCGACGCCGCGCGCGAGACCGGATTACAGACCGTGCTGATCGACCGCATCGAAGATTATCCGCAGCCGCGGCTGGGCGATGCCGCGAACGGCCATCGTCGCGCGACCTCGTTCGCGCAAGTCGAGCCGGACGCCTGAGCTTGGGTTCGTTTGCGCCGCTGTTGCGCGACGGGCTGGGCCTGGCTTTCTTGCGTCGACCACGGCGTACGCCGCTCGATGTAGGCTTCGGCAGTTTCGCGTTGCTCTGGCTGATCGGCGTCGCCGTCGACGCCGCCTGGCAATGGCCGCTGGTGGAAGCGCCGCGCCTGCTCAACGGCTACGGCGTGCAAACCTCGCTCGCCGCCGGTTCCCTCGCGCTCGCCGCCGCCGCGCTGTTGTGCGCGGTGAGCGGACGGCGCGCGATTTTCTGGACCGTCGCGTGCTGGATGCAGGCGGCCTGGTTGCCGATTTCCGCCGTGGTCGGTGTGCTCTACGTGCTGGCGCGGCAAAGTGAATTGCCGTATGTGCTGGGACCGCACAACGAAATGCCGTTGGCATGGATAGGTTGGATCGGCGGCTTGGCTTGGACAGCACTGACGATGCTGCGATTGGCCGCCTTTCTCGCCGGCAAATCCGGCGCGCGCGCCGCCGCCGCGGCGGTATTGGCGTTGTTGATCCAGATCGCACCGTGGCTGGCGCTCGACGCGCAACGGTTGTGGATCACGCACTGGAACGAAACCGAAAGTTTCGACGAATCCTGGGAGGAACCCGGCACGCTCGCCGAGCCCGAGGCGACGTTTTATCGGCAGAGCGATCTGCTCGACGAAGCCGTCGCGGCGTTGGCGTCGCAACGGCCCGATGTGGTCGACCTCTATCTCGTCGCCTTCGGCGGCGACGCCGGCGAAAACGTCTTCCGCAACGAAGTCGAATACATCGAACGTCTGTTCGCCGAGCGCTTCGATGCCAAGGGCCGCACGCTCGGGCTGTTGAATCACGCCGACACCGCGCCAACCCGCCCGCTCGCCACCGCCACCAACCTCGAACGCGCCCTGCACGGCGTCGCGCAACGCATGGACGTCGAACAGGATCTGCTGTTGCTCTACCTCACCACGCACGGCGACGAAGAACATTCCCTGTTCGTCAACCAACCGCCGCTGCCGCTCGACCAGCTCACCCCGCAACGTCTGCGCGCGGCGCTGGACGCGTCCGGCATCCGCTGGCGCGTGCTGGTGGTTTCGGCCTGTTATTCGGGCGGCTACATCGAACCGCTGCGCGACGAACGCACCCTCGTCATCACCGCCTCGCGCGCCGATCGCAGCTCGTTCGGCTGCGGCGCGGATTCGCAGATCACCTGGTTCGGCAAGGCTTTCCTGGTCGATGCATTGAACGCGACGGCGGATTTCGTCGCGGCCTATGCGCAGGCGAAGAAAAGTGTCGCCGAGTGGGAGCGGGACGGCGACTTCCCTGCCTCGGAACCGCAGATGGCGGAAGGCGGTTTGATCGGCGCGAAACTTGAAGCCTGGCGCGAAGGGTTCGAGCCGGGTGGGAAGGTGGGGTTTGTGCCTGCGACTGAGGAATGATTTTTTCCCGCGCCGCATCAATCTTCGTCATTCCCGGATCCCGCTTGCCTGCATCCAGACTACAACCCAGCAACCAGACTCACGAAAGCCACCGACGTTTCGGCAAAACAACTCAACTCCTAACCCCATCCCAACACCCCCACCGTTTCAACCGACCACCCCACCCGGAGGTCACCCATGAAACGCCCGCTCTCGCTTGCTATCGCACTCGCGCTCACTGTTCTCGCAGGTTGTTCGGCTTCCGATTCGCGTGTCGTCGGTCAGAAGGAGGAGGCTGAGCGGGACGACGATGCACGTGCGAGACAGGAAATCGCCGCGCTCGACTCCGAGCTTGCTTTCACGCGCGCCGACACGCCTGCTGCGATGCCGGTCGAGGCGCGCCGCAGTCCGGTTCATGCGCCCAAGATCGCCGCCGAGCCTGCGCCGCGCGACCAGGCCGTAACGGCACTGCCGGCCACGGTCATGGCCGAATCGAACGCGGTATCCGCACCGAGCCCGCCGGCACCGCCTTACCCGATGATCCAGCAAACGACGGGCGCCGCGGCCTCCGTGGCGCCGGTCTACACGCAACCGGCCAACACCGAAACTTACGCCGATATCGAAAGCAACCCGATTCAGCGCGTCGCCGAACAACCGGTGTCGACGTTCTCGATCGATGTCGACAGCGGCAGTTATGCGAACGTGCGGCGCATGCTGGTGAGCGGCAGTCTGCCGCCGGGCGATGCGGTGCGCGCAGAAGAAATGATCAACTATTTCGACTTCGATTACGAAGTTCCCGCTTCGCGCAATACCCCGTTTTCGGTAACGACCGAGCTCGCCGCCGCGCCCTGGAATCCAAACCGAACGCTGCTGCTGGTCGGCATCAAAGGTTATGAAGTGAGTGCCGCGCAGATTCCGGCATCGAACCTGGTTTTCCTCATCGATACCTCGGGTTCCATGCAGTCGCCCGACAAGATCGACCTGCTCAAGCAGGCTTTCGCGCAGATGGTCGAGACCCTGCGTCCGCAGGATCGCGTTTCGATCGTGACTTATGCCGGTTCCGCCGGGCTGGTATTGCCGTCGACACCGGGCAGCGACAAGGCGACGATCCTTGCCGCGCTCGAGCAGCTTCATGCCGGCGGATCGACCAACGGCGGCGCCGGCATCGAACTGGCCTATGCCACCGCGCAGCAGCATTTCATCGATGGCGGCGTGAATCGCGTCATCCTCGCGACCGATGGCGATTTCAACGTCGGCACCGTCGACATCGATGCACTCAAATCGATGGTCGAAACCAAGCGCGAAAGCGGCATCGCACTGACCACGCTCGGCTTCGGCACCGGCAACTACAACGATGAAACCGCCGAACAGCTGGCCGATATCGGCAACGGCAATCATGCCTATATCGACACGCTCGCCGAAGGCCGCAAGGTGCTGGTCGACGAGTTGTCCTCGACCATGATGACGATCGCCAAGGACGTGAAGATCCAGATGGAGTTCAATCCGGCGGTAGTCGCCGAATATCGCCTGATCGGTTATGAAAACCGGCAGCTGCGGCGCGAGGATTTCAACAACGATCGCATCGATGCGGGCGAGATCGGCGCGGGGCACGACGTGACGGCGCTGTACGAACTCTCGCTGGTGGGCTCGGGCAGCGAAAGCGTCGATCCGCTGCGCTACGGCACCGCGCAACCCGCTGCGGCCGCAAGCGGCGAACTGGGTTTCCTGCGGTTGCGCTACAAGGCGCCGGACGGCGACACCAGCAAGCTGATCGAGCGTGCGATCGCGGCCAGGAATATCGCGGCCGATCCGAGCGAACGCCTGCGTTTCGCCGCCGCCGTGGCCGCCTTCGCGGACGAGCTGCGCGGCGGCGCGCACCTGGGCCAGTGGACCTTCGACGATGTCGCCCTGCTGGCGCAAAGCTCGCGCGGCAAGGATGCCGATGGCTATCGCGGCGAGTTCGTGGCGCTGGTGGAGCAGGCGCGCGCACTGAAAGGCGTGGCTACGCCGGTGGCGATCGCGCAATAACCGGACGAATCGGCGGCCGCAGCGATGCGGCCGCCCTTCCAACCCGCGCTTTGCAGTTCCATGAACGACCCGGCATCCAGGTCCGCGCAGGGCTTGGACTGCGCCTCCGCCGCTCCCATCTACGCAAGAGAACCGCGCCTTTTTCCGTGACGGCCATCGCGCAAGATCCGCACTTCGCGGCTGGCCGCCCGATCGAAAACCCTGCGGTGCCGAAAAGAAATTCACCCGCCCTCCTTACCGCCGCGCCACCGTATCGCTTACGCTGCGCGGCATGACGGGGGAACCGACCGACGAGGATCTGATGCTGGCCTACGCGCAAGGCGATATTCGCGCTTTCGAGACGCTCTACGGGCGTCATCGCGGGCCGTTGTATCGCTTCGTGCTGCGCGGGCTGTCGCAGCGCGCGCTGGCCGACGAGTGCTTCCAGGAAGTGTGGGGACGTGTGGTCGCGGCACGCGAACGCTATCGGCCCGAGGCGAAATTCACCACCTGGCTGTATCAGATCGCTCACAACCTGTTGATCGATCAATACCGTCGCACGCGGCCGGAAGTGTCGGTCAGCGAAGACGAAGAAGGCGAAGTGCGCGAGTTTCCCGACGAAGCGCATCGCCAGCCCGAGCGCCAGTTGTCGGAGTTCGAGGAACGCCGCCGGCTGCAGCTCGCGCTCGCGGAATTGCCGGACGATCAGCGCCTGGCGCTGCAATTGCGCCTGGAGCAGGAATTGCCGCTCGAAGAAATCGCGCGCATCACCGGCGTGGGCCGCGAGACGGTGAAATCGCGCTTGCGTTATGCGCTCGACAAACTGAAATCGAGGTTGCGGCCGTGAGCGCGCATCCGCACGAGCCGTTCGACGCCGAAGAAGCCGCGATCGCGCGTGCCTATCGCGCCTTGCCCGGCGGCGAGCCGTCGCCGGCGCTCGATGCACGCATTCTTGCGCACGCCCGCGCCGCCAACACGGCGCGCAAGCCGCGTCGCCGTCCGTGGCTGTTCGGCGCCGGATTCGGTGCGGCCGCGGCGGCGGTGATGGCCGCGGGCATCGCGTGGCAGATCGGCTTGCTCGACGGCCAGTTCGGCATCTCGACGGTTCCTTCGCGCGCGCCGGAAGGCGCCGTTACCGGCGCCGATGCCGAGGCGGATGTCGACCGCATCGATATCGAGTTCATGCGGCAGGAACGCCGCGACGCAGCGCTCGAAGCACCCGCCGCCGCACCGCCGATGGAGGCTCCGGCCGCGGCTCCGGCGCCGCCGCCTGCGCTGCCACCACCGCCGCCGGCTCCGGCCGTGCAGCGTGAACAAATTGAGGAAGTTTTGGCGGAAACGCGTCGCCGTCGGGAACCGGTGGAAGCCGCGCCCGAAGCGCAGATGGCGCCGCAGCCGTTCCCGGCGGAGAACGCGGCCGCCGATACGCTCGGTGCCGCCGCCGGCGTGAGTTCGGAAGATCAGCGCGATCGGGCCGCAACGGCTCCGGCATCGCCCGCCGCGACGCGCGGCGCGGCCGCGAAACAGGAAGCCGCCCTGCCACCCTGGGCCGAAGACGCGACCCTCGCGCCCGACGCCTGGCTCGAACGCATCCGCGATCGCGTCCACGTCGGCGACCGCCAGGGCGCCGAACACAGTCTGCGTCGCTTCGTGCTCAGGCATCCGAACCGCGCGGTGCCGCGCGAGTTGCAGCGGCTGCTGGTGGAATGAGCCACACGCTGGCCGCACGCGCGCAATTCGAACTCGAGGTCAAGAAAAGCCGCTTCCTGGTGCACGCCGCGCCGGTCGATTCGCCGGATGAAGCCTTGCGCTTTCTCGCCGAAATCGAGGACCGCGCCGCCACCCACAACTGCTGGGCCTATCGCATCGGCCAGCAATATCGTTTTTCCGACGATGGCGAACCCGGCGGCACCGCGGGCAAGCCCATCCTCGCGGCGATCGATGGTCAAAAACTCGACCAGGTGATGGCGGTGGTGACACGCTGGTACGGCGGCATCAAGCTCGGCGCCGGCGGCCTGGTGCGTGCCTATGGCGGCAGTGCCGCCGAATGCCTGCGCCGTGCCGAGCGGCGCGCGCTCGTCGTGTTCGAGCAGCTCGATTTGCGCTGCGATTTCACGCAGGCCGGAACCGTGCATTCGCTGCTCGCGCAATTTCATGCGGAAAAGATATCGGAGCACTACGATGCCGACGGTCTTCGTTTGCGCGTGAGGTTGCCCGCGGAACGTGCCGGCGCGTTGCAGGGGGCGCTGCGAGATGCGACGCGGGGGCAGATCGGGGTGGCGGTGGTGCGGGAAGGGTGACGGCAAAGCGAAAGAGGGGTTAGGGGTGAGTGGTGAGGGCGCTTCGCGGGCCGACTCGAGTTTGAGTTGACGGCCTTCAGGCCTGATTTTTGCGAATCCCCGCGAATGCGTGCTTGGCAAATCGCGGCGGCGCACCAATGTGGTTGATTCCGCGCCAGGCGCGCTGTGCCTATACGCCGCTTTTCCCATCCGTCCACCGCCCGGGCGACAATAGCCGCCTCGCCGCGCCGTTGCTGCGCGCAACCTCCCCCCCCTACGCCACCCAATGTCCGCAACTTCCGCGCAATCCGCTGAAACCCTGGTAAAACGCCCGATTTCGTCACTGCGCGGGCTGCTGCCGTTCGTACGGCCTTATCGTCATCTGGTGTTCGCGTGGCTGGGGTTTCTCGCGCTGTCGTCGACGGCGACGCTGAGCCTGCCCGTCGCGGTGCGGCTGATGATCGATCGCGGTTTCAGCGGCGAAGATCCCTCGAGCATCGATCGCTGGTTCATCGGCCTGCTGCTGGTGGCGGCCGTGCTGGCGATCGCCACCGCCGGCCGCTTCTTCTTCGTCAGCCTGCTGGGCGAGCGCGTGGTCGCCGATCTGCGCCAGCGCTTGTTCAATCATCTGCTGACGCTCGACATGGGCTTCTTCGAGCGCACGCGCAGCGGCGAACTGGTCAGCCGCCTTTCCGCCGACACCGAATTGCTGCGCAGCGTCGTCGGCTCGACGATGTCGATCGCACTGCGCAGCATCGTCACGTTCTTCGGCAGCGCCGTGATGCTGGCGGTCACCAGCCCGCGCCTCGCCGGCTTCGCCGCGATCGGCATCCCGCTCACCATCCTGCCGATCGTGCTCTATGGCCGCCGCGTGCAGAAATTGTCGCGCGACAGCCAGGATCGCGTCGCCGACGCCAACGCGCGCGCCAGCGAAACACTCAACGCGATGCACACCGTGCAGAGCTATGCGCGCGAACCGTGGGAAGGCACGCGTTTCGGCGAGGCCGTGCAACGCAGCATCGCGAGTGCCAAGCGCCGCATCCGGACCCAGGCCGGCCTCACGGCCGCGGTGATCCTGCTGATGTTCGGGGCGGTGACGGCGGTGTTGTGGATCGGTGCGCGCGACGTGATCGCCGGTGCGCTCAGTGCCGGCACGCTCAGCCAGTTCGTGTTGTACGCGTTGATCGGCACGGGCTCGGTCGCGGCGCTCACCGAAGTGTGGGCGGAGTTGCAGCGCGCCGCCGGCGGCATGGGCCGCATCACCGAGCTGCTGAGCGAAAAACCGGCAATTTCGGCGCCCGCGGCACCGGTTTCGTTGCCGGCGCGGGCCCGCGGCGAACTGCATTTCGACAACGTCGAATTCCGCTACCCGTCGCGACCGGATACCGCCGCGCTCAGCGATTTCAACCTGCATGTGCAGCCCGGCGAAACCGTCGCGCTGGTCGGCCCGTCGGGCGCCGGCAAGAGTACCGTGCTGCAGTTGTTGCTGCGCTTCCACGATCCCGATGCGGGCAGCGTGCGTCTCGATGGCCTCGACCTGCGCACACTCGATCCGCAGGCGCTGCGCGACCAGATCGCGCTGGTGCCGCAGGACCCCGTGCTGTTCGGCGCCGACGCGGCGGAAAACATCCGCTACGGCCGCCTCGATGCGTCGGAGGACGACATCGTGCACGCCGCGCGCAACGCCGAGGCCCACGAGTTCCTCAGCGCCCTGCCACAGGGTTATTCGACCTATCTGGGCGAACGCGGCGTGCGCCTCTCCGGCGGCCAGCAGCAGCGCCTCGCCATCGCGCGTGCGGTGTTGAAAGATGCGCCGGTGCTACTGCTCGACGAGGCCACCAGTGCGCTCGATGCGCAGAGCGAACGCGCCATCCAGCAGGCCCTCGAACGCCTGATGCAGGGCCGCACCACCCTCGTCATCGCGCATCGTCTCGCGACCGTGCGGCGCGCCGATCGCATCGTCGTGCTCGATCACGGCCGCATCGTCGCGCAGGGCACGCACGATGAATTGATGGCGCAGGGCGGACTCTATGCGGAGCTGGCGCGGATGCAGTTCTTCGAAGCCGACCTGCGGAACACCGCAACGGAGAGCGCGGAACAATCCCCCGCTTCGGCTGCGGGCTGACGTGCGGCGGCAACCTATGCATGGCCTGTCTGCGCATTCGGCCACGCTGCGCGCATGATCCGTACCCGACTCGTTCGCGAACTCGATCTCGAACCGCAGTCGGCCGGCGGCGCGATCCATCTGAGCGCGGCCAGCGGCCTGGTTGCCGCCGGCCGTTTCTTCCACGTCGTCGCCGACGATGAAAATCATCTGGGCGTGTTCGACGCGACGGGCAATGCACTCGGCGCACTCCGCCAGATTTTCCGCGGCGACCTGCCGCAGGAAAAATCCGCGCGCAAGAAGCGCAAGGCCGACCTCGAGATCCTGCTGCGCGTGCCGGCGTTCGCGGCCGCACCGCACGGCGCCTTGCTGGCGCTCGGCTCGGGCTCGCGGCCGACGCGCGAGCGCGGCGCCTGGTTCGCGCTAGATGCCGGTGGCGGACTGCAAGGCGAAGCAACGCCGCTCGATCTCGCGCCGCTCTACGCCATGCTGCGCGATTCGTTGCCGGAGTTGAATCTGGAAGGCGCGGTGATCGTCGCCGACCAATTCATCCTGCTGCAACGCGCCAGCCGACGCGACCCGCGCAACGCACTGCTGCGTATGCCGCTGCATGACCTGATGCGCGCGATTTCGACGTCCATATTCGCTGCACCGACCCAGCCGCCGCGCATCGAAACCATCGGCCTCGGCCAAGCCGGCGACGTGCCGTGGACCTTCACCGACGCCAGCGCGACCGACGACGGCCATATCCTATTCACCGCCGTCACCGAAGACACGCCGGACAGCTACAGCGACGGCAAATGCCTGGGCTCGGCCATCGGATGTCTCGCGCCGGACGGCCGGCTCGTCTGTCTCGAACCGCTCGACACCGCGCAGAAAGTCGAAGGCCTGAGCGCTCGCCGTCTCGGTGACGCGTATGTGTTGCACCTGGTCACCGACGCGGACGACGCCAACGTGCCCGCGCAACTGCTGGAAGCGTCCTTCACCATCCCGCGCTAACCGGCGTTGGCGGATGCGCCTGCCGGCAAATGTTTCTGCAACGCGCGTGCGATCGTTTCGCACGCGACGTCGATCTGCACCAGCGCCGTCTCGATATCGCAACGGCTCGCCTGCACCGTGAGCAACCACTCCTCCGGCGTCACCGCCTCGCCACGCTGCAGACGCTGCGCGATGGCGTCGCGCGCCTTCGCTCCCGCCTGCGCCTCGGGATCGAGTGCAAACTCATACGGCACGGTTTCCCTGGCCAATTGCGCGAGCTGAATCTCGGCACTGGACGCCGCGAGGTACTCGCTCAAACCGGCCCGCAGATCGCGGAAAGGCGATGTCGGATAGCGCGGCTCCCTGTCCCATGCAACCACGACGCGAAAAGTATCCTGCTCGTCGTGTGCGATCACGGTGACGAAGTAGTTGCGACCCGCCAGATCACCCAGCGAAAACCCGAAGCTGCCGTTGAACTCCTCGGTCTTCGCATCGAGTTTTCTTATGCCGGGAAACCCCGGTTTGAGCCGCTCGAACAACGAGCGGCTCAGCTGGTCCTTGAGCTTCTTGCGCATCGCATCACACCGCCAGGAAGAAGAATCTCGCCCAGTTTGCCAGTCCTTGCAGGCCCGAGACGAACTGTATCGCCGAAGCCTCGGTGCCCAGGGTGGACAGCAGCCCGCTCAGTTCGGCCTGCGTCGGCGCCCTGAGAGTCCATAGCACGACCTGACCGGTGTCCTGCGTCGCCATCGCGCTGCGCAATTGCGCGACCAGGCGCGTGAACGCCTGCGAACCGAACCGCGGAATGCCGTACTTCGCCTCGATGGTGGCCGTGCGTTGGCCGATGGTGATGAAGAAGTCGATCACGCGCCGGCCGCCAGGGCCGTTGACCACCTTGGTGCCGATCTTCATCGGATCGATGCGCAGTGCCTTGCCGAGCACTTGCCGCGCCGCATTCTCGACCACCTGCCCCAGCGTGCGCAGCGCCGCGCCGCCGAACGACTTCGATATCCGGAAGGCTGCAGGAATCGCGCGCACGGCGAGGTTGATCGAAGCATTCAGACCGGTGATCAACTCGGTCAGCGTGAGGTGCCCGCTCGGATCGATGTTGTTCACCGGGTCGGCGTGCGTGTACAGGTACTTGTGCAGGCTGCGCGGGTCCATCGAGAACCCGTGGAACGAATCGGCCGTCAGGAACCGTCCGTTCTGCGGGTTGTACAGACGCGCCCGCAGATCGTAGAAGCCGACATTCGGATCGAATCGCTCGCCGCGGTACAGATGCTCGACCGCCGTGCTGCCGCTGCGCGCGATTTCCTTGCCGAAGGCGTCGTAGTCGATCGCATCGGTGACCGTACCGGCACCATCCGTCAGCCAACGCGTGGAACCGAATCCATCGGCCTGCACGAACCGCGTCGTCGGGTTGCCGCCGGCGTCGTAGCGCGACTGGCTGATCAGATCGTCGCCGAACGCGAACGTGGCGGCGAGCTGCCTGGCGCCGGTGCCGCTCGCCTGGTATTCCTCGATCACCTGCGCGTACGCGCACACCGTGTCCTGCACATACCACGTGGTGAGCGCGGTGCCGCCCGCCGGCACATGAATCTGGCGCACCCGCAGACCGTCGGCGTTGTAGACGTAGTTGGTCGTGCCTTCGGGGGTCTGAGCCTCCACCAGACGATTGGCATCGTCGTAGCGGTAGCTGGTGACGCCCGACGGCGCGGACTTCGTCAGCGTGTTGCCGTTGTCGTCGTAGGTGTAGGTGGTCGTGCCCGCGCCGGCACCGCCGACACGCGATTCCTGCTGCAGGCGATCGTTGGCGTCGTAGGCGTACGCAGTCGCTTCCGCTGCCGCCGCGGCGGTGACCGCCTGCGTCAGGCGATTGCCGACGGCATCGTAGGTCCAGACGCTGAGGCGATCCTTCGCATCATCGCGATGATCGATCGTCTCACGCGTCAGACGCCGCGACGCGTCGTACTCGTAAAGTACCGAGCGCAACGGCCCGACGGCATCGCTCTCCGCGATCGCGGTGCGCATGCCGCTCGCGTCGACCGTGTACTGCATCGCGAACAGCAAGGCGCCGGCCGCCGTGCGCTTGACCAGGCTGGTCAGGCGGTGGCGGCGGTCGTAGCCGTATTCGGTGCGCAGGCCGTCGCCGCCGAGCATCACGCTGCGATTGCCGTCATCGTCGTACTCGTAGCGAGTGACACTCGGCATCTCGCCGTCGACGCTGCGGGTCACCTGCGTCAGCCGGTTGCGCGCGTCGTAAAGGTAGACGAGCGACTGGTTCTGACTCACGCGCGACAAGAGATTGCCGGCCGCATCGTACTGGTACTCGATGACGCCGCCATCGGCGTCGCTCACCTGCACGACGCGATTGCGTTCGTCGTAGCCGGCGGTGCTCACGCCGCGGCCGTCGATCGCCTCGGTGCGTTCTCCCATTGCGTCGTAGTCGAACGAAACGTCGGCATCGTCCGGATAGTCGATCTGCTGCACGCGGCCGGCCGCGTCGTAGCTGAAGCGCGTGGTCTTGCCGTTGAAATCGGTGCGCTCGATCAGTTGGCCGGCCAAATCCCAGACCTTCGTCTCGCGCTGTCCGTCCGGCAGTTCGCGCGCGATCTCGCGGCCCATCTCGTCGTATTCCCAGCGCGTAACGCGGCCTTCCGCGTCGATCTGGCGGATCTTGTTGCCGCTCTCGTCATAGAAATAACGCGTGGTCAGCGTGCCGCTGTCCGGACTCGCTCCCGCCACCAGCGGCGGATTGACGCCGGTGGCCGGATTCGGCAACACCACCGCCGTCGGGCGTCCGAGCGCGTCGTAGGCATAACGCGTGATGCGTCCGGTCGCATCCGTTTCGGCGATCTTGCGACCGACGGCATCGAGTTCGATCTTGGTCGATGCGCCTTCGTCGATCGTTTCGATCAGTCGCCCTGCCGGGTCGTAGCGGTATTCGACCCGGTGACCTTCGGCATCCGTCGACGCCACGCGCCGGCCGGCGTTGTCGTACTCCTCGACGATCGCCGCTTCCATCGTGCCGACCGACGGCAGGATGGTGCGCGTACGGCGACCTGCATCGTCGTATTCGTAGCGCGTCGAATTGCCGTTGGCGTCGATCGTTTCGATCAGCTGGCCGGCGGCGTCGTACACGTTGCGGGTGCGCGGGTTGTCCGCGTCGCTGCCGCCGGTGCCGTCCGGCAGGAGGGTGTCGGTCAAGCGGTTCGCGGAATCGTAGACGAAGCGCGTGATGCGGCCGGCGCGATCGGTGTGGGTGAGCACATTGCCGTTGGCGTCGTAGGTTTTCGTCTCGAGGGTGCCATCCGGATAGCGGATGAAGGTCTCGTCGCCACGATCGTCGAACTCGTGCTCGGTACGCCGGCCGAGCGCGTCGATCTCGGCGATGATCCGGCCGCTCTCGTCGTATTCGACTCGCGTCACGCCGCCATCCGGATGCTCGGTGGCGATGGTGTTGCCGTTGTCGTCCAGCGTGTAGCGCGTCACCAGCACCTGCGCGGTGCCATCGGCACGGGTGCGGGTGCGGCGCTGTTCGAGCACGCGCCCGAGATCGTCGTTGACGTATTCGGTGCGGCCGCCGAGGGCATCGATCTCGGCGAGCTTGTAGCCGCGCGCGTCGAGTTCGAACACGGTGGAACCGCCGGCGGCATCGGTGATGCGCGTCAACTCGCTGCTGACCGGGTCGTAGCCGAAGCCGGTAACGAAGTTGTTGGCGTCGGTCATGCTCACCAGCGGACCGGCGTACACCTCGATGCCGGTGCCCGGCAACGTGATATTGCGCCACGCATTGCGCAGCACCACGCGTCCCGCCGCATCCGTCTGCGTGATCAGATGATTGAAGCTGCCGTAGACATTGGTCGTGGTCTCGTTCTCACCGTTGGTATCGGTGAGCACATTACCCAGCGTGTCGTAGGTCCAGCGCTGGGTGCGGCCGAGGGCGTCGGTGCGGGTGAGTTCGTTGCCGTCGCCGTCGTAGGTGCGGTGCGTGGTCTGATTGAGCGGGTTGGTTTCGGCCAGCACGTCGCCGCGTTCGTTGTAGATGTAGACGGTGCGGCCACCGTTGCGGTCCTTCACCGTTTCGACGCGGCCGTCGATGTCGCGCGTGTACTCGATGCGGTTGCCGTCGGCGTCGATGATCGCGACCAGGCGGCCGTCGTCGTCGTACTCGTTGCGCGACACGCGCACGCCGCGCGGGTCGATGATGTCGCGCAGGTAGTGGCCGCTCTCGTACGTGTACGTGGTGCGGTTGCCGCCGGCATCGACGAACGCGGTGAGGTCGCCGGCGGCGTTGTACTCGTAGCCGAGTTCCGACGCATCCGGCGCGATCACGCGCGTGATGCGGCCGGCGGCGTCGCGCACGAAGTTCACGCTGGTGCCGTTCGAATGCACGATGCCGTCGCGCCCGAAGGTGATCAGGTTGTCGCCGGCGCGCTCGTGGATCTGGCGCAGGCCGAAGTTCTGATCGAGCGTGTATTCCACGCCGTCGGCATCGATGTAGCGATACAGGTTCGGATCGATCGGCGTGCCCGCATCATCGAGCGGCGAGATCGAGCCGTTCATCAACCGGCCGGAGCTGTTGTCGAGCGGTTCGAGGCGACCGTCGGTGCCCGGCATCGCTTCGAAGCGCAGTTCGACATCGACCAGCGGCAACACCTGGTTGCATTCGGGGTAGGCGCGGGCGCGGAATTTTTCCACCTTGCCGTCGGCCAGCGTCACGCTGACCACGTTGCCGAGCGCCGACTCCATGCAGTAGTTCGGGATCAATCCGAGCGGGCCGGACGGATACACCTTGAACTCCCACGCGAAGCCCGGGCGACGCGATTCGTAGATCCGCACGTTCTGGTACGACAGGCTCCAGCCCTGGCCGAAATCGAGCGCGCGATGGCGCTGGCGCGTGTCGTAGGTGCGCGACACGGTGACGGGGATGCCCGACACCGGCAGGTTCAGATCTTCGAACGTGATCGAGAAGTGGCCGAGCTTCATCGCGCCTTCGATCGACACCGCCACCACGTCCTGCGCGGCGTTGCCGGACGCGTCTTCAGCGCGGAGCACCAGGCTGTACTGGCCGTTCATCAGCAGCGTCGGATCGATGCGGCCGACTTGCGAGTCATTGACCGCCGCATTGCCGCTCGCGACCAGGATGCCTTCGTTGCCCGGCGCGCCGCGCTCGAACATCTTCAGCGTCCACGAGCGCAGGTTGTCGTCGCTGACGGACACGATGGCATCGGCCGGCGAGGTGAGCACCAGCAATTGTTCGGTCTCGCCTTCGCGCGGCGCGTGGATCTGCACCACCGGCGCCACGGTGTCGTTCGGATCGATGACGTTGAACGTGACTTCCGTGGTGTCGGTGTCGTGTCCGTCGGTGACGGTGACGACGACGGTGTGGCTGCCCGGCGTGGTCGGCGCGGCGATCGTGGTGCTGCCGTCCTGATCGAGCACGATCGGCGTGCCGTCGACGGTGCCGCTGACGGTGGTCTGGCCGGCAGCGCCCGAGACCGCGATCTGGATCGTGATGCTGCCGCCGAGCGGCGCCGGATCCGGCGTGATGTGCACGTCGGCGTTGAGCGGCACATCGGCCGCGAGCACCGAGATGCTCCAGCTCTGTTCGACGTAGGACTGCGCATCGGCCACGCGCACGCGCACCGCCTGCGAACCGGCGGCCGCGGGCGTCCATGCGATGGTTCCATCGGCCGCGATCGTCATGCCGCTCGGCGCCTGGATCAGGCTGTAGTTGAGCGTGTCGCCGTTCGGATCCTCGGCCTGCACCGGATACCGGTATTCGCGTCCGGCCTTGGCGGTGAACGGCGGCGTGCTCAGGATCGACGGCGGCTGATTGCCGACGATTTCACCGACCACGATGTTGAACGATTGCGTGGCGCTGCCGCCGCGGCCGTCGATCACCTGCACCTGCACCGCATGCGTGCCCAACTGCGCACTGGTCGGCGTCCACATGAGCTGGCCGGTGAATTCGTTGAGCGTCATGCCGGCAGGCTTCACCGGCACGAGCACCGACAGCACGTCGTTGTCGGGATCGGTGGCATCGATCAGATACGCATAGGCTCGACCGGGCGAGGCGCTGGTCGACGGCGTCGAGGTGATCACCGGCGGATGATTGACCGGACCGGACACCTGCAAGGTGTAACGCTGCAGCGCGAAGCCGCCGCGCGAATCGAGTACGCGCACTTCTACGTCGACACTGGCGACCGCCGCCGGCGTCCAGCGGATCAAACCGCTGCTGCCATCGATCTGCATGCCGGTCGGCGCCTGCGTGAGGCCGTACGACAGCGCGTCGCCATCGGCATCGCTGGCTTCGACGTCGTACTGATATTCGGCGCCGATGGTGGCCGTGGTGGCCGGGGTCGAGGTGATCTGCGGCGGATGGTTGTCCGACACCAGCAGATCGAAACCGCGTTCGACGCTCAGGCCGCCCAGATCGGTGACGCGCACGCGCACGACGTGGTTGCCGTCCTGCTCGGCCGTCGGCGTCCAGCGCAATTCGCCGGAAACCGCTTCGATGGTGAGGCCGGTCGGCGCGGCGACCAGCTCATAACGCAAGGCATCGCCCCGGTCGTTGTCGCGTGCCTGCACGGTGAACCGATACGGCGCGCTCACCGAGGCCGGCGGCAGCAAGGTGCTCAGCATCGTCGGTGCGGCGTTGACATGGTCGACCGACACGGTGAAGCGCTGGCTGTCGAACAGGCCTTCCGGATCGCTGGCGCGCACGGCGAAATAGGCGGCCGCCGTCGCGTTGTTGTTGTCGAGGCACTCGGCGATGGCTTCGCCTTCGTCGATGCGCGCGAACAAATGATTGTCGATCGCGGCCGGATCGAATCCGGCCAGCGTGAGCGTGAGTTCTTCACCGGCGGCGAGCACCGGCACGTCGAGCGTGCCGACCAGGTCCGCGCCGCTGTAGATGCCGACGCTGGTGCCGGCGGCGGTCGGTGCCAGGCCGCGGTTCTGCACCAGCACCGTGATCGTGCTGCTGCCGTCGGTTTCTTGCAGGCGCAGATCGAACAGCGCGAGGTCCGCCAGACCGAGCGGATTGCGATCCGGGAAGGTGTTGAGGCGGAAGCTGTTGTGCGTCAGCCAGCTGTTCGCCGCCTGTGCCGGAATCGTGCCGTCGTCGTTGACGTTGTCGACGTGATAGGCGTGCTGGTTCCAGATCGAACGCGTCGGCATCCAGGCGCGCGACTGACTCGAAATCATCCGCAGGCCCTTCTGGCCCGACGGACCGTAGTACAGATTGCTGGCCAGCAGGATGTCGGCGCTGCCGTCGCGATCGACGTCGGCCACCACCGGATATTCGTAGGCGGTGCCGCTGGAATTGTCCATTTCCAGGCGCACGCGGCCGGTGGCGCCGTCGAACACGCGGAACTTGCGTTCGTCGGCCTGCATCACTTCGACCGCACCGTCGCCGTCGAAATCGAACAGCGTCGAGCCGGTGATGTTGGACGACACATCGACGATCGGCTGCTTCCACTTCAGCTGACCGGTGTGGGTGAAGACGAAGTAGAAGTTGCGTCCCGCGACACCGATGTCGCGCTGACCGTCGGCATCGAAATCGGCGATCGTCGGCGCACCGCCGCGGCCGCCATCGCCGAGCGCGGCGGTCCACATCGCGGTGCCGCTGGCGCTGAGCGCGACCACGCGGCCACCGCCGACGACGACGATGTCGCCGTTGCCGTCCCGGTTCAAATCGCCGATCGCCGTCATGCCGTCGCCGATGGCGTCATAGCGCCACAGCAAGGTGCCGGTGCTGCTGTACATCGACGGACCGACGACGACTTCGAGGCCGGGCTCGGCGCGCAGGTCTACCGCGATGCCGAAGCTGCCGATCGATGGGCTGTAGCTGTCGCCTTCGTACGGCGCGCTGCCCTGCCATTTGATCTGGCCGGTGGCCGAATAGACGGTCTTGCCGAGCACGATCTCGGGGCTGCCGTCGCCTTCGAGATCGGCGATCGACGCACCGCCGACGTTCCAGCTGCGCGCCGGCGACGGATTGCTCCATTTGATGCTGCCGTCGCGATTGATGACGATGATGCCGCCCTGCATGCGCGGCGCGATGATCTCGGCGATGCCGTCGCCGTCGATATCGCCGGCGGCGAGATTGGCGTAGCTCGGCACGCGCGCGGAAGCGTCCGACACGCTGAAGCGTTCCTCACCGGTATCGCCGCGCACCACGCGGATGATGCCGTCGCTGCGATCGGTGCCGCTGCCGCCGTAGGCGACGAAGGCGACATCGGGAACATCGTTGCCGTCGACCGCGCCATCGCCGTTGGTATCGTTGAGCGGAATCACGACCGGCGAGTTCATCACCTGGTCGTAGCTCGACAGCGTGCTGCTGGCGTTCCAGTGCCAGCGCACCACCGGATCGAAGTCGGCGGCGCTCGACGGCTCGCGGCACATCGCGTTCGGCGCGCGCACGCTGCCGGTGAGGCCGGCATCGTTCGCCAGCCAGGTCAGCACGCCGCTATTGGCGACCACATTCGTGCCCGCGGCAGCGACGGTGGCCAGGTACGACAGCGGATCGTTGTCCGGATCGGTGGCGCCGATCGGATAGGTGTAGGTCGCACCGGCGTCGACGCGCGGCGGCGGCGTCGTGGTGATCTGCGGCGGACGGTTCTGCGGCAGGGCTTCGACCACCAGCGTGTAGACCTGGCGCGCCGTGCCGCCGCGGCCGTCATCGGCAATGACGGCAACCGATTGATTGCCGATGTGGCGCGCTTCCGGCGTCCACGTGATGACGCCGGTTTCGGCGTCGATGCTCATCGTCAGCGGCGCGCCGTCGAGGCGATAGACCAGCGTGTCGTCGTCGGGATCGGTGGCATCGACGTCGTAGCTGTACGACTCGCCAACATAGACGTGCAAGCCCGGCGTCGACGTGATCACCGGCGGATGGTTCGCATGCACCGTCAGCTGGAACGTCTGCTGCGCCGTCGCGCCGCGCAGGTCGGTGACGAGCACCGTCACCGTGTGGGTGCGGGCGGCCAGCACGCTCAAGTCGTAGCTGAAGCGGCCGCTGAGCGGATTGATGTAAAGACCGGCGGGCGCTGCCGTCAATTCGAATTCATGCGCATCGCCGACGTCGGGATCGGCGACGGTGACCTGGTAGTCGTACGGCCGGCCCTGATCGAATTCGGTCACCGCCTGCGAGGTGATGCTCGGCGCGGCGTTGGCGTCTTCCAGGTTGATCAGGAACGACTGCGTGTCGAACAGATCGTAAGGATCGGTGGCGCGCGCGATGGCGAGCGCGGCGCGCGTGGCGTTGTTGTCGTCGAGGCATTCGTCGATGCCGTCCGCGGCTATCGTCGCCGACACGTCATCGGTGGGCAGCTCGCCGAGCGTGATCGAAACCCAGCGCGATTCGCCGCTGTGCAGCGGACCGACCGTCACTTCGCCGATGACAGCGCCGCTGGCGTCGGTGCCGAGGAAGAACCGCACGGTCGACGTCGCATCGACATCGGCCAGCCCGCGGTTGATGGCTTCGGCCGACAGCACGTAGCCGTCGCCCTGCGCTTCGAGTTTCAGATGGCCGAGCGTGAGATCCGGATTGCCCAGATGTTCGAGCGCCACCGGCAGATAGGCCATCACCAGGCCGGTCGTGCCCAGATGCGTGGTGAACAAGCCGCTGTTGGTCGGCCAGGTGCCGTCGGCGACGCGCTGGTTGTCGAGCAGGAATTCGATATTGCGCAACACCACCGGATCGGTGAGCGGCGGATCGAGTTCATCGAGCGCGAAGCCGACCCAGGCCGAGGTCAGCGCGTCGGAGACGCTGCCGCCGGTGCGATGCCAGCCGCCGCCGGCGCGTTCGCGGGCGCGCAAGATAGTGTCGAGCTGCGCGATGCGCGCCTGCGTGCTGGTGCGCAGCGCGGTGTCGTCGATGTGCGGCAGCGATTCGGCCAGGCCGATCATGCCGAAGGCGAGCGCCAGATTGTCGCCGTCGTTCACCGGCCGCGACAGGAAATACTGCGCCACGCGCGGCAGCACGGTGCGCAACTGCAAACCGAGTTCGATCTGCGCCGGCGTGACGTTCGGCAAGCGCGAAATATCGCGCAGATAGCGATTGGCACTGAGCGCGATCAGCGCCGTGGCGGCTTCGTTCGAGCTGAGCCAGCCGCTGCTGTGATCGTAAGTCCAGTACGACCGGATATCGGTATTCGTCACGCGTGCCAGGAAGAAGCGCAGGCCGTTCTCGCGCACCGCCAGCGTGCGCGCACGATCGGGCACGTAGCTCAGCGCCCACAGCGCGAACGCCGTCTGCGTGCGCGAATATTCCGGATGGCTGCGGCGGATCGAACCGTCGGCCTGCTGGCTGCCGAGAATCTTGGCGAGCAAGTATTCGGCGGCGGCTTCGTCGACGTCGGCGCGCTCCATCGAACCCTGCAGGCCGAGCAGCGTCTGGTTCTGCACATGGCAGCCGAGGCAATCGTTCTGCCGGTCCCAGGCCAGCGTTTGCGGCCCGACATAGTTGCTGCCTTTCGCGATCGCACTGCGCACGCGCTGGAACAGCGGCGCGATGATGGTGCCCTCGCCGTCTTCCAGACCGACATCGTCGGGAATGACGTAGCACTGCGAATTGAAGGTGCGCACCGGCTGCACGAAGGCGGCATCGAGCCGGCCTGCGATCACGCCGGAGACCGCGTCGATCGCGAGCGCCTGCGGCGCACGGTCGAGCGCGTAGTCGAGGGTGTCGTTGTCGGGATCTTCGGCGTCGACGTCGTAGCGATAATCCTGGCCTTCGGTCGCCACGGTGACCGGCGGCGACACGATCTCCGGCGCGGCGTTCACCAGCCGCACTTCGATATCGATGCGCGCGACTTCCGAATCGAGTTGACCGTCGTTGACGCGGAAAGTGAAGCTGTCGGGGCCGAAATAACCCGGATTCGGCGTGTAGACCAGGTCGGGCGCCGTGCCGCTCAGTGTGCCGTGGATGGGCGCGTCGACGATGCTGAAGGTGAGTGCGTCGTCTTCCGGATCGGTGCCGGTCAACGTGAGCGGCAGCGGCACATCCTCATCGGTGACGAACGTCTGCGGCAGCGCGGTGGGCGCGCGGTTGTAGCAGGTGGCTTCGCCCTTGAATTCGAAACTCAGCCAGCCCTGGCCGGTGAGTTGATAGTCGCGCAGCCGCACGGTGACGAAGCGCTGCACGTGGTAGTCGAAACGGCTGCCCTGCCCGCGCGTGTCGTCCCATACCGGCAGGATGATGTCCTGCGTTTTCAATACGTCCATCGCGGCGCGGATCGCCGCGGAATTCATCGAACCGGTCGAGCCCTGCGCCCAGTCGCCGATGTTGAGCAGATGATCGGTGGCGTCGTCGGGATCGACGTAGGTGTCGCTGTCGCCCGGCGGCATCAGGCTCGCCGCCATGGTCGGCGCGTCGGTCGCACCGGTCCAACTCAGCCAGCTGAAATTGCCGGCGCCGGTGCCGCGTGCAAGTTGATCGATCACGGCGCCTACCGCGAGTCCGTCGATGCGCGATTTCGGCAGCGCGATCGGATAGATCGGACAGAAATCGTCGACCACTTTCAGCTCGAAAGGCTGCTCCGTGCGGCCGCCGCGGCCATCCTCGACGGCGACGCGGAAGGCGTGCCGTCCGAGGTCGGATGCCGTCGGACGCCAGCGCAGTTCGCCGCTGGCCGCATCGATCGTCGCGTTCGCCGGCGCTATCGGCAGCAGGTAGCGCAGCGTGTCGGCATCGGCGTCTTCGGCCCGCACCGCATAGTTGAAACCGAGCTTGATGGTGGCCAGGCGCTCGGGCCGGGAGACGATCTGCGGCGCGCTGTTGGTCTGCGCCAGCAAGGGCAACGACACAACGAACGACAACAGTACGGCGCACGCCGCGCGCAGCGCGGTCGAAAAATGCAGCATGGCGAAAATCCCCCGACGAAATCCCGATCGAACATCACTTGCCGCGCGACCCACCCCCCGATCGGCCGCGCAGCATCCCCGTACCGCGTGTCGATGATCGTACGAATCGATGACGACTCGACGACTGCGCGCCCGTCTCTTGGGACTGGCTGCGCGGGCGGATTCTGTCATGCACGAACGCGATGCGTCACGTTTTTTTGCATCGGTACCGACGAGCGGCGCAGTGAATGCTGTCGTAGGCGTGAAGAACCCCACGGATGGGGGGCGACTGCAATTTTTACGCGCGGAAAGCCGTGATCCATTCGCAGCTGTTCGGCACGAGGAATTGTTTATTCGCAGAGCGCGAAGCAGCGAGCATGGCCGATGAAACCGTTGCATCGCTGTGCTCGCGGAATTCAATCGGCGACATGCTTTGCGGCAGGCGCACGGGCCTTCTAGCAGCGTCGATCGCGCACCGATGCCGAAGCGCGCAGCGTGAGTCCTGCCATCGATCGTCGCGGGACGCTGTTCGTCCCGTCGAACCCGTCACCGGTCGCGCGCCGGCTTCAATCGGACGCGGCAGCGCCGCGACACTGCCGTTCGCGAAGCCCATCAGAGGAATGGTGTTCGCGTTCGCCAGCCTCCGGAGCCTTCAATGAAGCGCCACACCAGCAACGCCATGCACGCCGCCGTTCTCGATCGCGCCGATGCTTCGTCGCTCGCCGTCCCGATGAGCGGCGCGCGCATCGATTCCGCGACGCGGGTCGGCGCGCGGGTGCTGAAAGCTTCGGCCACCGCGTGGTTCGTCGTCGCCGTGCTCGGGCAACTGATGTTCATGGTCTACGTGCTCGGCTTCTACGGCCGTGCCGCGCTGCGCGGCGACCTGGCGGCCTGGGGCAAAGTCATGCCGCACGGTTACGTCGCCGGCGATACCATCGGCAACCTGATCGTCGTGGTGCACATCGCGTTCGTCAGTCTCGTGATCCTCGGCGGCGCGTTGCAGCTGGTGCCGGCGATACGCCGCGCCGCGCCTGCGTTTCATCGCTGGAACGGGCGCGTCTACCTGATTTCCACGCTGGTGATGAGCATCGGCGGCCTGCTCATGGTGTGGACGCGCGGCGCCGTCGGCGACCTGTCGCAGAACATCGCGATCAACCTCAATGCCTTCGTCATCATTGCGTGCGCCGTCCTCGCGTATCGTCATGCGCGTGCGCGTCGGATCGACATACATCGGCGCTGGGCGCTGCGCTTGTTCATGGCGGTGAGCGGCGTCTGGTTCTTCCGTGTCGGCCTGATGTTCTGGATCCTGGTGAATCAGGGCCCGGTCGGCTTCGATCCGAAAACCTTCGAAGGACCGGCACTGACCACGCTCGCATTCGCACAATTCCTGTTGCCGCTGGCGATACTGGAGCTGTATCTGCGCGCGCAGCGCAGCGGCGGCGCACGGTGGCAGTTGTCGGTGGCGATGGTGATCGCGGCGATGACGCTGGTGACGGCGATCGGCATCGCCGCGGCGACGATGATCATGTGGCTGCCGCGGTTGTGAGCGTCCGCCTTCGCGCACCTGTTGGCGTGCGCGAAGGCGAACTGGCTACTATCGTCGCGCATGCCTCCTCCCCCTGCTCCGACGCCGCGCGGCCTGGCCCGCATCCTGAGCCCGCGGCGTCTGCTGGTGGTCGCCGGTGTGGCGACGGTGATCGGCCTGCTGCACAGCCATTCCTTCGATGCCACGCCGCTTGGCCGATTGATCCTGCGCGAGATGTTCGTCGGCTTCATGGCGCTGCTGGCGTTCGGCGTGTTCGAGCGCTGGCCGCGGCGGCTGCCGCGCTGGCTGGCGCGCTGGGCGCTGCAGGTGGTGGCGGTGGCGATCGTGATTCCGCCGAGCGTGGCCTTCATGTATTTCATCATCACGCAGGACGATCCCACGCCGTTCTTCAAATCGCCCAAGCGCATGAGCGGCTTCGCGCTGATCACGATGACGGCGCTGCTGATCGCACCATGGATCGCGGTGACCGCACTGTTTCGCCAGCGCGACTATGCCGCGCGCAGCCAGGCATTGGCCTTCGAACTGGAACGCAGCGAACTCGAACGCAACGCGCTCGATTCCCGGTTGCGCTTGCTGCAGGCGCAAGTCGAGCCACATTTCCTGTTCAACACACTGGCCAACGTGCGCGAACTGGTCGACGCCGATTCGCCGCAGGCCTCCACCGTGCTGGCGCACCTGATCGCGTATTTGCGCGCGGCCGTGCCGCGGCTGCACGATCCGGCCACGACCCTCGGCCAGGAACTGCAACTGGTGCGCGCCTATCTCGAGATAATGCACATGCGCATGCCGGACCGCCTGCAATTCGCGCTGCAGGTCGATGACGCGGCGCTCGATCTGCGTTGCCCGCCGACGACGCTGCTGACCCTGGTCGAGAACGCGGTGCGCCACGGCATCGACCCGAGCGAGGAAGGCGGCCGCATCGACGTGCAGGTGCAAGTACGCAACCGCCGCTGCATCGCGCAGGTACGCGATACCGGCGTCGGCCTGCAACAGGCCGGCGACAGTCTCGGCACCGGGCTTTCGAGCTTGCGCGAGCGGCTGCAACTGGTGTTCGGCGGCGATGCGAAACTGCGGCTGACCTCGATCGAACCGCACGGCGTCTGCGTCGAACTCGATTTCCCGGCCCAGTCGGGCATCGCATGAGCGGCCGCAAACCCACCGCGCTGATCGCCGACGACGAACCGCTGCTGCGCAAATCGCTGCTGCGCATGCTGGGCGGTGCGTGGCCCGAGCTCGAGGTGGTGGCGCAGGCGCGCAACGGCCGCGAAGCGGTGGCGCAATTCGAGGCGCTGCATCCGGACATCTGCTTTCTCGATGTGCACATGCCCGGCCTGTCCGGCGTCGAAGCCGCGCGCCGCATCGGCCGCCGCGCGCATCTGGTGTTCGTCACCGCTTACGGCGAATACGCGGTGCAGGCTTTCGAGCAGGGCGCGCTCGATTACCTGGTGAAGCCGGTCGAGCCGGCGCGGCTGATCGACACGGTCGCACGATTGCAGGAACGCCTTCGCGCCGCGCAGCCGGCGCACTACACCGACGCATTGCTCGAACAACTCGCCGCGCGGCTGCTGAAGCCGGAAACGCCGGCGCCGCTGCGCTGGATCCGCGCCTCGGTCGGGCAGGCGCTGCGCATGATTCCGGTCGATGAGATCGACTTCCTGCGCTCCGACGAAAAGTACACTCTCATCGCCTGGCGCGGCGAGCCCGGCAAACCCGGCGAAGCACTGATCCGCACGCCGCTGAAGGAACTCGTCGCACAACTGGACGCCGACCAGTTCGTGCAGGTGCACCGCTCGGTGGTCGTCAACCTGCGCGCCATCAGTCACGTCACCCGCGGCCCGAACGAAACCGCCCACATCCACCTGAAAGGCCGCAGCGATGTGCTGCCGGTGAGCCGCAGCTATCTGCATCATTTCCGGCAGATGTAGCAACTCTCAATCGGCATCGAATGATCGCTGCAGGATGCATACTGCCGACGGCAGGTTCACTCCTGCTTGCCGAATTGAAGCTGCTGTTGCCAGCAAAGTTGCCCGTCGCACATTCGACGCCAAGTCCGTCGGCACGCACGGCCCGTTTGCGAACGCGCTAGTCCTCGAAGCCGTCGCCGAATACGGCATTGATCTGGCATACGTTCGAAGCGTCTTGCGGGCACTCGTCTTCGGCGTTAGGAATGTTGTCGCCGTCATCGTCCTCGCTGTCGTTGCAGAGGCCATCGAGATCGCTGTCGCCACCGGCGGTACTGCAGTCGGCAGCTGCAATCGTGATCGTCACGGTCGCGGGAGCGGAGTCATGATTGCCGTCGGTCGCGGTGTAGGTGAACATATCCGGCCCCATGTATCCCGAAAACGGCGAATACGTCAGGTTCGGCGCCACACCACTCAATGCGCCGTGGGACGGCTGGGTCTCGATGAGGTACGTCAGTGGGTCATCCTGCGGGTCGTCCCCTTGGAGCACCACGATCACAGGCAGGTTTTGCGATGTGTAGGCCGCAATATCCTGCGCGGTCGGCGTGTGGCATGTATTCGCTGACTGTTGCGGGCAGCTGTCTCCACCGTTGGGAATGCCATCGCCGTCATCGTCTTCGTCGTCGTTGCAGACGCCGTCAAGATCGCTGTCACCGCCTGCGGCGCTGCAATCGGCGGGTGCCACCGTGATCGTCACCGTTGCGGTCTCCGAGGTATTCGTGCCGTCGCCTGCCGTGTAGGTGAATGTGTCCGGTCCCATATAGCCCGAGGATGGCGAATAAGTCAGGTTGGGCGCCAAGCCACTCAACGTGCCTTCGGTTGGCAGGCTAGCGACGACATAGCCGAGCGGGTCGTTATCAGGATCTGTCGCTTGGAGCGTCACCATCACCGAAGCGTTCTGAACCGTGGTGGCGACGAGATTCTGCGCGACTGGCGTGTGGCATGAGTTCGCCGAATCCTGCGGACATTGATCGACGGTATTGCAAAAGCCGTCGCTGTCGTCGTCTCCACCAAACTCGGCGCATGGGTCGATCACGACTATCGTCGCGGTTGCTTCTCTCGATGTGTGGAAACCATCGCTGGCCGTAAAACGAAGCCTATCCGTGCCAACGAAATCAAGCGCCGGGTGGTAGGTAAAACTCGGCGCAGATCCAACCAACTGCCCATTGTCTGGACCATGCACGATCGAAAAACCAATTGGATCGCCTTCCGGATCGATACCACTCAGCGCAATCGTGGCGCTAGCGTTTTTTTCAATTGTTACCAGCGAGTCGTATGCGACTGGGACACTCGTTTCGGGCAGCATTTGAACCGCCATTGGGACGGGCGTGTACCCCAATTCACCGATTCCTAACTGACCGAACGTGTTGTTTCCCCAGCAGCGCACGCTCGGTTCTGATGTAGCCACGCAAGTATGCTCGGCACTTGCCGAACCTGTGAGAACGCTGCTCACCGGAACCGCAATCGGCTCGTACAGGTTGTCCAGCGCAAGTCCGATTCCAAGCTCTCCATTCCAGCCGCGCCCCCAACAGTGAAGTGTTGAATCGGAACGTATTGCGCAGCTGTGCCACGACCCACTGAAGATATCGCTCACCGAACTGATATTAGCAACCGCAACGACGCCCGGTCCGCCTGCAACCCATTTTCCATTTCCCAGCTGACCGTATGCGTCGGACCCCCAGCACTCCACGGTTCCGCCGGTGATCAAGGCGCAGGTGTGCATATCTCCTGCTGCTGCTACTTCAGCTGCATTCGATAACCCCGCGACCAGGATAGGGACATTTGAATCTCCGCCAAGCGCACCGCTCCCCAGCTGACCATGGGCATTTCGGCCCCAGCAGCGTACGGCGCCTGAGACACCTATTGCACACGTGTGATATGTGCCCGCAGTGATCGATGCTGTGGTTTCAGGCAACGAAACTATGACGGGCCACGACCGATTCGCGAATGTTCCATCGCCCAGTTGACCGTCCTCATTTGCGCCCCAACACCATACCGACCCGACGTTCCCGAGGGCACAGGCGTGGTATCGCCCGGCAACCACACGCGATGCATCGGAAACATTCGGTATCACCCCGGCTGTCACCGGAGCGAACGGATTTGATCCCCAGCACGCAACTAGCCCGTCCGTACGCGCCGCGCAAGCGTGGTTGTTCCCTACCGCAATCGAGACCGATTGGTGCGCGTTCTGGAGTTGCGGCGAAGCCGCAATCGAACTGCCGAATGGCCGCTCGCCCCAACAGTACAGATCGCCGGATTGAAGGGTGGCGCACGTCGTCGAGCCGAAAGCAGCCAAGCTCGCAGCCGCACTTGGCAGACCTGTCATATCAGTCGTAGCGGGGGTGAACCTGGAGCCTACAACACCGTTGCCGATTTCACCTCTAGTGTTCCTGCCCCAGCACCAGACTTCCGATGCTCCGAGCTGTGCGCATGTGTGATCTCGCTTTGTGGAGATCTCTTGAACGTTGGCCAGATTCAGAACCTTCTCGGGCTCCAGCGTGCCGCTTCGGCTCCCGTTTCCAAGCTGGCCGTACCCGTTATATCCCCAACAGTAGACTGACGAATCGGTTGAAACGATGCACGTGTGCAAGTTGCCGGCAGCTATTCGCAGCGCCTGCGGGGCATTTGCGATGATTGATGGGTTGGGATTGTCTGTTGCCAGCCCATTGCCAAGCGAACGTCCCCAGCACCATGAAATTCCCTTGGCAAGTGCACACGTATGGGAGTCGCCGAGGGCAATGCGGTCTACGTCCAAGAGACCGGGTACCAGCGTCGGAGTCAGTCGATCCAGGAACGTTCCGTCTCCAAGCTGGCCGTCGCCGTTGTGCCCCCAGCAGTCCACAAGACCGGTCAGCCGAATCGCACACGTATGGGCGCTGCCAACCGCGATTTCCCGATAAGGTCCTCCCAGCACCGAAACCGGCTGAGGCGTCGTTGACGTGGTGCCGTGTCCAAGCTGCCCGAAGTGATTTGGGCCCCAGCATTTCGCGGAACCACCGGAATCCAGCGAGCACCCGTGTGCAATGAGGGAGAAATCGGTCGCATCCGCCACAGCGGCAGACGGACCGGGCGACGTCAACATCGTCTGCATCGGCAACGTGCCCCAGCAGTCCGGTTGCAAAGCGTCGTACAGCACGCAGGTGCCGCCTGAGCCGGCGACTATTCCGCGTGCGAATGCCGGTAACGGGACACCTACCGCCAAACCGGAAGGAAGGCCACCGCCGGCGCCAAGCTGACCGGTGGATGCATCGCCCCAGCAAGCAACTTCGCCGTCGGAATTCGCCCAGCAAGTGTGTCGATAGCCGGCAGAGAGCAACTCGGTGGCACCAGATGGAGAATGGGCCATCCCCAGAACGACCAGCGCTGCAACCACCGTGTACCGATTCATTTTCATTAGCTCTTCCTGCAGGGCAACTTTTCTTCGGACGACCATGGCACCGCCAATCTCAGCTGATCCGGGCGCTACGGCGACCGATGACTCAACCAGCAGTGTTCCGCCGGCCCGCTGAGAAGGCGCCTTCAACCAACCTGCTATACGGAATACCTTTGTCTGCCGGACACTCGGTCGTGGGTCGTGCTGCAGAGGAGTGGAGCCGACGCGATAGGACCTTGGAACCTCGCCGGCTCGCTCGGGACATCCGACGTGCGATGCGCAAAAGGCGCCGTCTTGCGAAGGTCGAAGATGATCATCCGGTTTGTCGAATATCCAAGCCGAGTGACCGAGCGGTCGTCTACCACCATCTACCCGCGAAGTGCCTCTCTAGGAATTTGTCACCTACCGCCCACGCACGTCGGCGCCTATGCTCGCTCGCACGAACGCGGGCCGTGGTCGGTTCCGTGCAGCACCGGAGTCTGCCGATGAATTCCACGCCGCCGCCGTCGCGATCCAGGCTCGAAAGCCTCACCAGTTTCGCGCGCGTGCTCGGGTATCAGCGTTTTCCGCTCGGCATGGTGGTCGCGCTGTTCGTGATCCTGCAGGTGCCGCAGATTCGCGAGTTTTTGCTGATCTATCGGTGGCCTTCGTGGCCGGCGCTGTGGGAAGCGGTGTTCGTGGTGGCCAGTGCGCTGGCCGCCTGGTATGCGGGACGCATGACCTATCGCGTCGATCCGGATTCGCAGCCGAATTCGGAGGGGCGGACCGAACTGGTGCGGCATCCGAATCTGCGCCGCCGCATGCCGCGCTTCTACGCGTTCGCGGTGCCGCTGGCGCCGGCGCTCGCCTGCTGGCAGCTGCGCGTGTTCGACAAGGCGATCCTGTACGCGGCGATCGGCCTCGTGTTGCTGGCCTTGGTGCGCTACCGCCGGCCGATGATGCGGCGGCTCAACGTCGCGCCGAACATGCGCAACGATGCGGCCGACGACGCCGTCGTCAGCCGCTGGGTCGACCTGGGCAAGGCCGAACGGCGCTCGATCGTCTGTGCCGCGGTGGCGGCCGTTGCGCTCTGGCTGCTCTCGGGTTTCCAGCCGAACTGGGCGGCGGCCTGGTTCGGCACGACGGGCGTGCTGTTCCTGTCCGGCGGCGTGGTCGCCTTGCTCGGCACCGTGCTGGTGCAACTGGCGGCGCGCGCGCAGGTGCCGCTGACGCTGGCGCTGTTCGGTTGGGTGCTGCTGGTCGCGTTCATCCCGTTCGGAAAATTGCATCGCATCGATTCGGCGCAACCGACGATCGCGACCGCGCAGGAACGCCTGGCCGCGCCCATGCCCGATCCGTTTCTGATCGACGCCGGGCATTCGCGGCAACCGGTGCTGGTGGCGGCCGAAGGCGGCGGCATCCGCGCCGCGTACTGGACGGCGCTGACGCTGCACACGCTCGACGAGTTGACGCAGGGCGAGTTCCGTCGCCATGTGCGACTGGCGAGCGGCGTGTCGGGCGGCTCGCTCGGCCTGGCAACCTACGCATTGACGCCGCGCGCCGCCGAACAACAGGGCGAATGCACCGCCGAACCGCTTCCTGCCGGCTCGGCGCATATGACGGCGATGAATCTCGCGCACTGCTTTCTGGCCGAGGATTATCTCGGGCCGGTGGCGTTGCGCATGTTGTGGTGGGATACGCAGCGATTGCTGTTTCCGGTGCCGCTGTGGACCGACCGCGGCGAAGCCCTGGAAGACGGATGGGCACGGCAATGGCGGCGGTTGACCGGACGCGACGACTTCGACGGCGCCTTGTCGTCGCTCGATACGTCGACCACCACCTGGGTGTTCAACGCCACGCATGTGCAAAGCGGGCGGCGCGTGATCCAGAGCGCGCCATGGATTCCGAATCTCGATCTGCTGGCACCCGCCGCGCTCGACGGCCGTGCCGTGGTCGGCACCGAAATCGCGTTGAAACAGGCGGTGCACAACAGTGCGCGTTTCACTTATGTCAGCCCGGCCGGCGCGATCGAGCGCAGCGGATCGGTGCTGCAACTGGTGGACGGCGGCTATTACGAGAACTCGGGGTTGACCCTGATCGACGATTGGCTGCTGTACGAGCCGCGCGATGCCCAATCGAACCTGAAATCGATGGCCGAGAGCGACCCTTTCGTCGTCGATGTCGCATCGCAGGAAGTGCTCGCTCCGCCGTTGCTGAAGGGGCTGTCACCGCGGGCCGATAGCGCCGACCCGATCGTGATGTTGCTGAGCAACGATCCGTCCGTGGCGCCGCAGCCGACGCATTGCGAGGCCGGACCGCCCGTGGTGCGCGAAAGCTTCAAGCACGAACTGATCGCTCCGGTGAGCAGCCTGCTGCAGACGCGTTCGGCGCGCGGCGCCTATGCGCGTCAGCAGGCCAGAGCGCTGGTCGGCGAAGAGGATTTCTTCCACTTCGCCGTGCACCGCGGGGTCGAGAACGTGGCGGTGCCGTTGGGCTGGGCGCTGTCGGAAGCGTCGATCGACGAGATGCAAAGGCAGTTGTGGTGCGAGCCTAAGCCTGGGCAGTGCGAATATTCGAATGCCGCACGATTGGAAAAACTGGCCGAGCGGTTCGGCACTAGTGTCGAGTCGGCGCGTGCGCGGTTGGCGGCGTTGTGTGAGGCGGCGAAGCTCGATTGAGCTGAGCTGATTAGGGAATCGGGAATCGGGAATCGGGAGAAAGCGGCGCGGGCTTCGCTGCTACTCCCGATTCCCTGCTCCCGATTCCCTGCTATTCACCAACCCGCCGCGCCCGCCACGCCAATCCAACCAACACGAACCCCAGCGCAAACAGTGCCCACGGCTCGTCCGCCGGCACCGCGATCACCGATACGGGAGGCGGCGGCGGGGGTGGCAGTACCACGCCGGTGACGACGGTGTCCGCATTGTCGGCGGGCGTCGGATCGACGGCATTCGATGCGACCGTCGCGGTGTTCGAAATCGTTGTCGCAGCGTAGTTCGCCGGCACCGTGAAGCGCGCCGTCACGACGACGGTCGCGCCGCCGGCGATGTCGCCGAGCGCGCAGGGAAAACCTGCGGCGCAAGGCGCGGTGGCGTCGAGGAAGACCAGTCCGGCCGGTGTCGGATCGTCGAGCACGACGGAAGCCGCCGTGATTTCGCCAACGTTGCCGACGGCCAACGTGTACGTCAGCGTGTCGCCGGCATCAACCTGCGCCGCATCGGCGGTCTTCGTCAACGACAGGTCCGCCGGGGTCGGCGGCTGCACGGTCGGCGTCACCGCGGATGCCGTGTTGTTCTGCGGCGTCGGATCGACGATATCGGTCGACACCGTCGCGGTGTTGGTGATCGTCGCACCGGCGTAGTCGGCCGGGACGGTGTAGCGCGCCGTCACGACGACGTTCGCGCCGTTCGCGATATCGCCGAGCGCGCACGGGAAACCCGCCGCGCACGGCGCGGTGGCGTCGAGGAATACGAGTCCGGCCGGCGTCGGATCGGCCAGCGTCACGTCGATCGCAGACGTTTCGCCGACATTGCCGACCGTGAGCGTGTACGTCACCGTCTCGCCGACCGTGACTTGCATCGCGCCTGCGGTTTTACCGATCACCAGATCGGCCGGTTCCGGCGTCTGGATCACCGGCGTCTCGACCGACGCGGTGTTGTCGGCCGGCGTCGGATCGGGCGTGCCCGACGAGGCGGTGGCGGTGTTCGTGATCGTGGCCGCGGCGTAGTCGGCCGGCACCGTGAAACGCGCGGTGACGACGATGTTGGCGCCGTTCGAAATATCGCCGAGCGCGCACGGAAAACCGCCGGCGCACGGTGCGGTGGCATCGAGGAAGACGAGGCCGGCCGGTGTCGGATCGGCGAGCACGACACCGAGCGCCGTCGTCACGCCGACATTGCCGACGGTGAGTGTGTAGGTGATGGTTTCGCCGGTGTTGACCTGCATCGCGCCGGCGCTCTTGCTCATCACCAGGTCGGCCGGGCCACCGGCCTGGATCGCATCGGTCTCGACCAACGAGGTGTTGTTGGCGGGCACGAGGTCGGCCACCGCATTCGACACCGAAGCCTGATTGACGATCGAATCGCCGGCGAAATCCGCATCGACGGTGACGCTCAGAGCGATCGTCGACTGCGCGCCAGCCGCGAGCAGTGCGCGCGTGCAGGTGACGGTGCCGGCGTTGTCGGCGCAACTCCAGCCGGCACCGACGGCCGACACGAACTGCACTCCGGCCGGCAACGCGTCGATCACTTCCACCAGTTGCGCATCATCCGGGCCGAGATTCTGCACCGTGAGCACGTAGTCGATCGCACCGCCCGGCAGGAAGTCCACGTCGCCGTCGTCTTTCACTATCGACAGGTCGGCGCGATCGATCGGCGTGATCAGCGTCGTCGGCAGCGGCTGCAACTGCGTCGATTGCACCGTAGCGGTGTTCGAAACTTGTCCGGCGTTGACGTCGTCCGCGTCGACGACGTAGGTGCCGCTCAGGATGCAGCTCGCCGCCGGCGCCAATGTCGCGCAGACAGTGCTGGTCGGCGTGATCGCCGGATCGGACACGACCACGTCGCTCAGTTCGACATTGCCGGTGTTGGTCGCGGTGATCGTGTAGGTGAGCACGCTGCCGGCGACGATGAATTCCGGCGCCGACGTCAGCGCTTTCTCGATGCCGAGCGCGGGCTGCATCGCGATCGCTTCGGCGGTGAAGATGAGCGGGCTTCCCGACAATGCCGGCGAGCTGGCGCTGAACGTGTAGATCCCGGCGACATCGCCGAGCGTCGCCGCCGTGGCCGCCTGATTTGCGTCCGGCGCCACCGTCGTCGTCGCGACGGATTGTCCGGCAGCGGCCGGCGGCGAAGTCTCGACCGCAAACGTCACCGGATAGCAACGCGCCTGATCGGCCGGTGTATTGGCGATCGCGACCGTCAACGGTGCCGGCAACGGCGCACCGACGAAGGCCTGCTGATTGTCGCCCGACGCGATCGTCATCGCCGGATCGGGCAGCGACAGACTCTGGAAAGTGAGCCCATCGATGTAACCGACGAGGGTGTCGTTCGGCCCGGTGGTGGACCAGAAATCGAAACCGTTGATGCCGCGCGCCGACGCGCTGCCGCCGAAGCTGCCGCTGCGATAGCCGAGTTCGAACGTCGAGCCGCAGGTATTCGGCGCGGTGGAACCGAGCGGATTGCCGGCGCTGTCGAAGATGCGCAGCGTGAACAGATCGTTCGGCGCGGCGCCGTCGGTGCCGTCGACCGTGCGCACCGCATACTCGAAGCGATACCACGTATCCCAGGTCAATCCGTTGGCGATGACCGCGGTGGTGAAAGCCGGCGCGAACCAGCTGGTTTCGACCCGGATCAGACCGTCGGCGGCATTGGTCGTGTTGTACAGCCGAACCTGCGCGTAGCGATTGGCAGGGATGTCGGCGCCCGGGCCCTTGCTGCTCGGATCGAATTCGGCGAAGCGGCCGTCGGCGCGCGTCGAGACCAGCGGCGCGGCCGGCGTGCGATACCAGAACGTCGCGAGGAAATAATCGTGCGGCGCCGCAGCGACCACGCCTTCCACGGTAGCGCCCGCTTCACCGGCCGGCGGATCGATGGTCGGCGAATACAGATGATTGGTCACGCCGAAGAAATCGACATTGCGCGTGCGGATGGCAAGACCCTGCGCACCCAGCTCCGCCGGCGCGCCGGCGGGCAGCGCTTCGATGACGCCACGCGTCGGACTGTTCGACAGATGGCCCCAGCCGTTCTGGCCGAACACATCGCCGGGCACGAAGGCCGGCGCCTCGAAATCGGTGCTGTAACTATCCTGCGCCTGCGCCGTCAGGCACAGCAGCAGACCCGCGGCGCAAGCCGCGAAGCGAAATTCACGTGTCATTTCCGGGTTTCCCTGAACCGGCGCGTTGCGCGCTGTCGGCTTGCGCGGACACTAACACGCGATATTCGAAAAACGGCTCGAATTCAGGGGGTTTCGCGATGAAGCGCGTAAACAATCTTGGCGCGGCACGGGTTTCCAACACCGCCGGTTGTCGGGAAGCAAGACTTTGCACGCTCCGTCGCGAACATCGCGCCGCGGCGGCGCGATGTTCGTTTGCGCGATCAGCGCTCAATCGAAGCGGTAGCTCCAGGCCAGCGACAGCCCATCGGTCGACTGATGTTCGACGAACGAACAATCGAACGGACCGTTGTCGCCGATCTGCTCGCAGCGTTCGCGCAACGGCGCATGCAGACGACGGAAATCGAGGCTCAACCGCTGCTGCGGCGTGATGTCGTAGGCCACGCCGAGCGACGCCAGCGCACCCCAGCCCGATCCGTGGAATTCGCCCTGGCTTTCGTAGCCTATGATTTCGCCCTGCTCGTCGAGCAACACCCCCGCGCGTTCGCGTTCGAACGACACATGGGCGAGCGACAGACCGGCACGCACGTGGAAGCGCTCGCCCAGAGGCAAGGAAAAACGTGGTCCGACATGCAGCGCGCGCCAGCGGTATTCGGTGAGGTCGTTCGGAAAATCGTCCGGATAGTAGTAGTGATCCGAACGGCCGCCTTGATCGATGACGCCTGCTTCGATCGCAAGCCGCGGGCGCAGATCGAACCCGGCGAAGAACTCGAAACCATCGGCGGAATCATCGAATTCCGCCGGCCCATCGAAAGCCGCAACACCACCGCCGACGTAACTCGCCGCCTGGGCTTGCGGCAGCACCGCCGCGATGGCCAACACCGATACCAGCGTCAATCGATGCGCAACATTCACGAATTTCAGGCGGCCGGCAGCGGCAGCCGATGCTTTTCTCATCGTCATGTTCTTCCTTGTTGGGACGGCGCGAATCGCGCGCTTGAAAGACTCGCCTTCCCGCGGAATGTTCCATGGCGGCGAGCAGAAACTTATGAAGAGCGGCGTTGTCGGCGTTGTGATTTAGTGCTTTGCAATTTCGCGGTGCACAACACTTGTCCTTCTCCCATCGGGAGAAGGCGGGCTGAGGATCCGGCCTCGCGAAACCCGCCAATACCGAGCCGGTTGCTCAGCGGAAGCTGATACGTCAAGGCGGAGCCGTCCCGGATTCCACTGCGCGACATCCAGGCCACGAATCCCACGCTTCTCCCGATTCCCGATTCCCGATTCCTGACCCAAGCGCAACTCACCGCCCCGCCACTTCCCCCAACCGCTGCAGAAACTCCGCCGGCAACCCGAACTTCCCGAAATACCCGCGCTGCGTGCCGCTGAGCACGCGCAGCATGGTGCCGCGCCCGCCCGGCAAGCGGCCCATCGGATGGAACAACCGATCGCGTAGCGCGGCGATGCGGTCGAGATCGGACTGGAAAATCGGCGTCAGCCACCGGCTCCAGAATTGATAGATCGAGGTATGCGATTGCCGCACGCGTTGATAAGTTTGCAATGCGGCATCGAGCGACGATGCCTCGCGCAGCGAATCGCACAGGGCCTGCGCATCGAGCAGGGCCATGTTGGCGCCCTGCCCCAGTTGCGGGCTCATCGCATGCGCCGAATCGCCGACCAGCACGAAGCGATCGCGATACCAGCGCGTGAGCACCGCGTCGCGATAGCTGGCGCGGGCCAGATGCGTGCACTCGGAGACCTCGTCCAGATGCGGCAACACTTCCGGCCACAAGCGCGCCAGTTCTTCTTTCCAGCCTTGCACGCCGTGTCCTTCCCAGCGCGCGAAATCGCCGACCGGCAGGCTCCAGAAGAAACTCATGCGCGGTTCGTCGTCGCCGGGCCGCGTGCCGACCGGCAGCAGCCCGATCATCTTGCGCGCGACGACATAGCGTTGCCGCAGCTCGTCGGCGAAACGCCAATCGCGCATCGGACACAGGCACCACAACGCGCCCCACGGGTAAGGTTTGTCGAGGCGCGGCGTGCCGACCGCCGCGCGCAACTTCGATGCCGAACCATCGGCGGCGATCACCAGATCGAACGGGCCGTGCCGCTCGCCGCGTTCGTCGTCGAGCCATCCGGCGGCCGCATCCGCCGCAACGATGCGCGTGCCGCAGCGCACGCGATGCGCATCCGGCCAGGCGCTGGCGAGCAAGGCGAACAAGGCGCCGCGTTGCAGGCCCAAGCCGAACAGGCGCGCATCCAGTTCGGCATAGCGCATGTCCATCACCGCGCGGCCTTGCGGATTGACGCCGTAAAGACGCCGCACGATGCGTCCGTGCGCGAGCGCGGCATCGAACAGCCCCATGCGCCACAGCACCGCCAGGCCCACCGGCTGCAGCAGAAAACCGGCACCCACCGGGCCCAGCACTGGCGCCTGCTCGAACACTTCGACGGCGTGTCCGTCGCGTGCCAGCAGCGCCGCACAGGCTTGACCGGCGGTGCCGTAACCGACGATTCCAATTCGCAATGAACGAGTTCGCAATGAACGAGGCATGATTCCTGGATTCTCAGGCACGGCGACACGATTGCGCCAGCCTTGTCGCCGTCTTGATCTGCCCTCACTCAAAGTGGAGCCGTGATCACCGCCACCGACCTGATTCAATTGCGCGCCGAAGGGCTCTATTGCCCGGCCGGCGATTTCTACATCGACCCGTGGCGGCCCGTGCCGCGCGCGGTGATCACGCATGCGCATGGCGATCATGCGCGGCCCGGCAATGGCTTGAATCATTGCCAGACGGATGGCGCGCCGATCCTCGATTGGCGGCTCGGCGCGGAGTCGCCGCTGGCGTTGCACGAGTACGGCGAACCGTTCGATCTCGGCGATGCGCGCGTGTCGCTGCATCCGGCCGGCCACATCCTGGGATCGTCGCAAGTGCGCATCGAGGTCGGCGAGCGCGTGTGGGTGGTGTCGGGCGACTACAAGCGCGATCCGGATCCGACCTGCCCGCCGTTCGAAGTGATCGGCTGCGAAACCTTCATCACCGAATCGACCTTCGGATTCCCGGTCTACCGCTGGCCGGATATTCGCGAAGTGGCGGTCGAGATCCTGCAATGGTGGGACGAGTGCCGCGCCGACGGCGCGACCGCCGTGCTGTATTGCTACGCGCTCGGCAAGGCACAGCGCCTGCTGGCGGAACTGGCGATGCTGACCGAGCGGCGCGTGCTGTTGCACGGCGCGATGACGCGCATGGTCGACATCTACCGCGCCGCCGGCGTGCGCATGCTGCCGACCGAAACGGTGTCGGAACAAGGCAAGGCCGCCGACTTCATCGGCGAACTGATCCTGGCGCCGCCGTCGGCCGGTGGCTCGCCGTGGATGCGGCGGTTCCGCAAGGCGTCGACCGGCTTCGCGTCGGGCTGGATGCAGTTGCGCGGCAATCGGCGCCGGCGCGGTTACGATCGCGGCTTCGTCGTTTCCGATCATGCCGACTGGCCGGCCTTGCTGCGCACGGTGGAAGAAACGGGTGCCACGCGTGTGCTGGCGACGCACGGCAACACCGAGGCGCTGGTGCGCACGCTGTGCGAACGCGGCGTCGAGGCCGAAACGCTGCGCACCGAACTGGGCGGCGAAAACTGATGCGCCGCTTCGCCGCCCTGTTCGACCGTCTCGATCGCAGCACCGCGACGCTCGACAAGCGCGCCGCGCTGATCGACTACTTTCGCGAGGCGCCGCCTGCCGATGCGGTGTGGGCGTTGTTCCTGCTCAGCGGCCGCAAGCTCGCGCGCATCGCACAAAGCGGCGAACTGCGCGACTGGATCAGCCGCGAAAGCGGCACGCCGGCCTGGCTCGTCGACGAGAGCTACGCGCACGTTGGCGATCTGGCCGAAACCTTGACGCTGCTGCTCGACGATCCCGTCGGCGACGCGCGCATCGAGCAGCCGTTGCAGCATTGGGTCGAGGACGTGCTGCTGCCGTTGCGCGGGAAAGAGCCGGAAACACGGCGCCTGGCGGTGGTCGCCGGCTGGCGCGCCCTGTGCAAGACCGAGCGCCTGCTGTTCAACAAACTGCTGACCGGCGCCTTGCGCGTCGGCGTGTCGCAGCGACTGGTGCAGACCGCACTGGCCGAACTCACCGGCATCGACATCGCGCGCTTGGCGCAGCGCATGATGGGCGACTGGCCGCCGAGCGTCGAATTCCTCGCCTCGCTGCTGGCGCCGGAAATCACCGCCGCCGATGCGCAGCAGCCCTATCCGTTCTTTCTGGCTTCGCCGCTCGAACTTTCAGTGGATGCACTCGGCGAGGTGCGCGACTGGCTGCTCGAATGGAAATGGGACGGCATCCGTCTGCAACTGATCCGGCGCGGCGGCACGGTCGCGCTGTGGTCGCGCGGCGAGGAACGGCTCGATGGACGCTTCCCCGAAATCGAAGCGGCCGCACGCGCCTTGCCAAACGGTTGTGTGCTCGACGGCGAATTGCTGGTGTGGCAGGACGATCGTGTGCAGCCGTTCGCGGCGCTGCAAAAACGTATCGGACGTCTGAAGCCCGGCGCGAAACTGCTGGCCGATGCGCCGGTCGCGTTGCTGGCGTACGACTTGCTCGAAGCCGATGGCGTCGACTTGCGCGAACGTCCGCTGCAGGAGCGGCGCCAACGCCTCGCGCAGGTTCTCGCCGAGGCCGACGATCCGCGTCTGTTGCTGTCGCAGGAACTGCACGCGGAAAGTTGGGACGAAGCCGCACGCCGTCGCGAAGATGCGCGCGCACTCGGCGTCGAGGGCCTGATGCTCAAGCGCCGCGACTCGGTGTATCAGGTCGGCCGCCGCCGCGGCGACTGGTGGAAATGGAAGATCGATCCGCTCACCATCGATGCCGTGCTCGTCTATGCGCAAAGCGGCAGCGGACGGCGCGCGACGCTATATACCGACTACACCTTCGCGTTGTGGGACCAGGAACATCTGGTGCCGGTGGCGAAGGCTTATTCAGGCCTGGACGACAAGGAAATCCTGCGCCTGGATCGCTGGATCCGCGCCAACACCATCGAACGTTTCGGACCGGTGCGTTCGGTGACGCCCGAACTGGTGTTCGAACTCGGCTTCGAAGGGGTGAATCGTTCGACACGACACAAGTCGGGCGTGGCCGTGCGCTTCCCGCGCATCCTGCGCTGGCGCGAAGACAAGCCTGCTTCCGAGGCCGATCGCATCGAAAATCTGCGGGCGCTGGCGCGATGACTGCGGCATCGGCAAAGCGTGCCGCGAGGTTGACGCAGAGCGACGAACCACGCGCGAAGCTCGAAGCCTGGTTCACGCAGCGCGGTTGGCAAGTGCAGCCGTTCCAGCGCGCAGTGTGGGAGGCCTGGCGCGATGGAAAAAGCGGCCTCGTGCACGCGCCGACCGGCAGTGGCAAGACGCTCGCGGTGTGGGGCGCGGCTTTGCTGCATGCGGCATCGATGCGGCAGGCGGCATCGCACCCGCCGACGTCCAATCTTCGATCGACCCGCCAAGTATTGTCGACCCATCAGACTGCATCGCTGCGCCAACCCGCGTCGACGCATCGACCCATCGCGCCACCACAAACCGCCCCACCCTCCGTCACTGCCGCGAAAGCGGGAACCCGACGCCCCGAGCCGACGAAGAATCCAAAACTCCGCGTCCTCTGGATCACCCCGCTACGCGCCCTCGCCGCCGATACTCTGAAGAACCTGCGCGATCCTCTCGACGCCCTCGGCCTCGAATGGACCCTCGGCCTGCGCACCGGCGACTCCACCGCGAAAGACCGCCGCCTGGCACGCAGCGGCGAATTCGACGCACTGATCACGACGCCCGAAAGCCTCGCGCTGCTGCTCAGTTACGCCGACACCGCGCCGATGCTCGTCGGCCTCGAAGGCGTGATCGTCGACGAGTGGCACGAGTTGATGGGCAGCAAGCGCGGCACCTTGTTGGAACTCGGACTGGCGCGGTTGCGTCGGCTCGCACCGGGACTACGTGTGTGGGGCCTGTCCGCCACGCTCGGCAACCTCGAAGAAGCGCGTGCAACACTGATTCCCGGCGACAAAACTGCCTTGCTCGTGCAGGGTCGCTCACCACGCGACGTGCACATCGAGACCGCGCTGCCCGACGCAGGCGAACGGTTCCCGTGGGCCGGACATCTCGGCCTCAAACAGCTTCCGCGCGTGCTCGAACGCGTGCTCGCCGCGCGCTCGACATTGATGTTCACCAACACGCGCGCGCAGGCCGAGCTTTGGCATCAGGCGCTGTCCGCGGTGTGGCCGGAAGACCTCGCGACCTTGTCGCTGCACCACGGTTCGCTCGATCGCAAACTGCGCGGCGAAACCGAAATCGCGATCCGCAGCGGACAACTGCGTTGCGTCATCGCGACCTCGAGCCTCGATCTGGGCGTCGACTTCGCGGCCGTCGATCAGGTCATCCAGGTCGGCAGCCCGAAAGGCGTCGCACGCCTGTTGCAGCGTGCCGGACGCGCCGGACATCGTCCGGGCGAATCAAGCCGTGTGTTTTGCGTTCCGACCAACGCGCTCGAACTGATCGAGTTCGCCGCCGTGCGCAAGGCTCTGGCCGAAGGCCGGATCGAGGCGCGCCGGCCGCTGCGCATGGGACTCGACGTGCTGGCGCAGCATCTGGTGACGCGCGCGCTCGGCGGCGGTTTCGAGTGCGACGAAGCACTGGCCGAAGCACGTTCGACGCATGCCTTCGAGGCGCTCGACGAAGTGCAGTGGAAGGCCTTGCTCGACTTCGTCGTGCGCGGCGGCGAGGCGCTGCAGCACTATCCCGACTATCGCCGCGTACATCGCGACGACGATGGCGTCTACCGTCTCACCGACCGCCGCATCGCGCTGCGCCATCGCCTGAGCATCGGCACCATCGTCAGCGACGGCGCGATGCGCGTGAAATTCCTGCGCGGCGGCGATCTTGGCAGCATCGAGGAACAATTCCTCGGGCGGCTGAAACCACGCGATCGGTTCCTGTTCGCCGGCCGCTGCCTCGAACTGGTTTCGCTGAAGGACATGACGGCCTACGTACGGCTCGCCAAGCAGCCGAACGCGAGCGTGCCGCGCTGGATGGGCGGCCGCATGCCGTTGTCGACCGAACTGTCGCAAGGCGTGCAGGAGTTGATCGCAGGGCACGACTGGTCGTCGCCGGAGATGCGGGCGTCGTCCGGGTTGCTTGGCTTGCAGGCGCGCGTCTCGGCCTTGCCCGAGCGCGATGAGCTGCTGGTCGAGGAGGTCGTCGCACGCGGCGGGCAGCAACTGTTTCTTTTCCCGTTCGCCGGCCGGCTCGTGCATGAAGGCCTCGCGGCGCTGATGTCCGCGCGCTGGGGCCGGCGCGAGAAGAACAGTTTCGGTTTCGCGGTGAACGACTACGGCATCGTCATTGCGCCGGTAAACAAAGCAATCATCGATGAAGGGTTGCTGCGCGAGTTGCTGTCGCCGGACGATCTGATCGGCGACATCGAATCGAGCCTCAACCTCGGCGAACTGGCGAAGCGGCAATTCCGCGATGTGGCGCGCGTTGCGGGCTTGTTGCCGCCGTCGCTGCCCGGCCGCGCGGCGCGCAGCCTGCGCCAGTTGCAGGCATCGAGCGGATTGCTCTACGACGTGCTGCAGCGGCACGATCCCGGCCATCTGCTGCTGGCCCAGGCGGCGCGCGACGTACTCGAAGCGCAACTGGATTTCACCCGCTTGCGCAGCACGCTGCAGCAGCTGGCGACGCGCCGGTTGCTGCACGAACGTCCGCCGCACGTCACGCCGCTCGGCTTCCCGCTATGGGCCGACACGATGCGCGGCGCGCTCAGCACCGAAGACTGGCGCACGCGTGTCGAACGCGCGGCCGCGAAACTCGAAGCGAAATACGCATGAGCTGGGTCGAAACTACGCTCGCGGGCGAAAACATCGTCCTGCATTGCGAACGCGCGCTGTTCTGGCCGCGCGCGGGCCTGCTCGCGATCGCCGACCTGCATCTGGGAAAATCGCAGGCGTTCCGCCGTAACGGTATCGGTCTGCCACGCGGCGGCACCTCGCACGATCTGGCGCGACTCGATCGGCTGATCTCGCAGTTCGCACCGCGCACGCTGCTGGTGCTCGGCGATCTGCTGCACGGCGCGCTCGACCTGGAGTCTGCGTGGCTCGCGCGTTGGCTCGCGTGGCGCGCGGCGCATCCGCAGTTGCAGGTACAGGCGGTGCTCGGCAATCACGATCGCGTGCTCGATGCCGCCGCGCTGCGGATCGAAACGCTCGGTGCAGAGTTGCTGGCGCCGCCTTTCCGCTTCACCCATCTGCCAGGGTACGACCGCGACGCTTATCGAATCGCCGGCCACGTCCACCCGGTGCTGCGGCTGCGCGACATCGGATTGTCGGCGCGCTTGCCGGTGTTCTGGCTCGGCGCAACCCATGCCGTGCTGCCGGCGTTCACCCAATTCAGCGGCGGGTTCGAGATCGAACCGCAGGCCGGCGATCGGTTATGGGCCTGCGGCGAGGACACGCTCGCGCCGCTTCCTGCGGCCGCATTTGCGCCACCGGTCAGGCCGGCCAGGCGCGGTCGATAAGCGGAACGAACGGCACGTCGGTCGACAGCGTGCCGAAGGCGAGCCCGTGGTTTCTGCGCAGCCGCGAACGACAGAACGCATCGGCCACGCCCTCGTCATCGCCGCGCAGCAACACCGCGGCCTGCAACACGAGGGCCAGCCGTTCGACCAGCATGCGGGCACCTGCTTCGATATCGTCGCGGCGGGCAAGCTGTTGTTTCAGGTTCGCCACTTCCGCATCGAAGTCGCCGTTGCGGGTTTTCACCGCAGCCAGTTCACGCCAGATCGCGTCGAGCGTTTCCGGTTCGCGCGACAGGGCACGCAACACATCGAGGCACTGGATGTTGCCGCAGCCTTCCCAGATCGAATTGAGCGGCGCCTCGCGATACAGCCGCGGCAGGATCGACTCTTCGACGTAACCGGCACCGCCCAGACATTCCTGCGCTTCGTTGACGAACACCGGCGCGCGCTTGCAGATCCAGTATTTGCCGACCGCCGTGGCGATGCGTGCGAAAGCCGCTTCGCCGGCGTCGTTCGGCGAGGCATCGACCGCGCGCGCAACGCGTATCGCGAACGCCGTCGCGGCCTCGGATTCGAGCGCGAGATCGGCCAGCACGTTTCGCATCAGCGGCTGCTCGACCAGCGCGCGACCAAACGCGCGGCGATGCCGCGCATGATGGATCGCCTCCACCAGCGCCCGCCGCATCTCCGCCGCCGACCCGAGCATGCAATCGAGCCGCGTGAGCGCGACCATTTCCAGAATCGTCGGCACACCACGGCCCTCGTCGCCGATGCGCCGGGCCCACGCACCGGTGAACTCCACTTCGCTCGACGCGTTCGACCAGTTGCCGAGCTTGTCCTTGAGCCGCATCAGATTCACCGCGTTGCGCGCGCCATCAGGCTTCCATCGCGGCAACAAGAAACAGGTGATCCCGGCCGGTGCCTGCGCGAGCACGAGAAACGCATCCGACATCGGTGCCGAGAAGAACCATTTGTGCCCGATCAACTCGTATTCATCGCCGCCGATCGAATGCGCGCGCGTCGTGTTGGCCCGCACGTCGGAGCCGCCCTGCTTCTCCGTCATGCCCATCCCGAGCGTGACCCCGCGCTTGTGCGACACCGACACCGCGCGTCCGTCATAGTCCGTGGAAATCGCCTTGGACAACCATTCGTCGCCAACCGTCTGCGAACGCCGCAGCACCGGCACCGCCGCGTAAGTCATCGTCAACGGACAACTCGTCCCGGCCTCGGCCTGATGATGCAAATACGACAAGGCCGCCCGCGCCACATGCGACCCGCCTCGCGCATCGCGCCACGCGAACGCATGCACGCCATGTTCGACCGCCGCACGCATCAAGGCGTGATACGAAGGATGAAACTCGACTTCGTCGATGCGGTGACCGTAGCGATCGTGCGTGCGCAACACCGGCCGATTGCGATTGGCCTCGAAGCCCAGCGCCAGCAACTCGCCGCCGACGAGGCAGCCGTATTCCTGCAGCGCCGCATCGCCCCAGCCACCCCCCTCGCGAGCCACCGATTGCATGAGCGGCAGATCAGTGGACCAAGCATCGTAACCGACCAACGGCGGCGGCTGATTTTCGACGGTGTGCGTGACGAAGGGCGAGGAAGTGGGCATAGATCATTTCCGCGACGCGATGTCGGCATGTTAGCGCCAAGCGGTGGTCGGCTCAGCAGTCTGGACCCGGCAGGCTGCGAACCAGGTGCATCGAAGATGGCGCAGCCGCTCTCGGCTCTTGCGCGCAGGAAGCGCGCGCTCTTGCTGTTCAATCGGGGCCCCTGTGCCGCGGCGCGGCGGCGGAGGAAAGCCCGAAGGGGCGCGCGCAT
>CBFHAI010000015.1:0-93085 GCA_965653565.1 uncultured Chiayiivirga sp.
CGTGGCGCCGCCGCGCGCGAACACCGACGGCCGGCCGGCACGGCCGGCGAATCCGAACAGTCCTTACGGCAAGCCCGGTGGCGGACGTCCAGGCGGCCAGCCCGGCGCCCGGCCGGCACGCGGTCCGGGCGGAAACGCAGGCGGCCGTCCGGCAGGCAATGCCGGTGGTCGCCCGAGCGGCGGGCCCGGCGGACGCCCGGCCGGTGGCGGTCGTCCTAGCGGCGGCCCGGGTGGACGTGCTGCCGGTGGTCCGGGCGGTCGACCGGCGGGCGGTCCCGGTGGCCGGCCGGGCGGTGGCGCGCCGGGTGCGCGTTCCAACAAGCCGCGTCGCGGACCGGGTCCGAATCGCGACGGCTGAACGGCCAATGCGAAGCGCATCACGCTTTCGCATCGCGACCTGATTTCCTCGCCGCCGGTTGCGCATTCTGCGACCGGAATGGAGCGACGGCTCTAAGACGATTTGTCACAGTCGGTTCACCGTCAACGGGGAGACGACGACCATGCAAATCCGGAATGCCCAGGGGGCATTGCTCGGGTTGGCGCTAGCAGCCAGCCCGCTCGCGGCGAACGCCGCCGACTACTACATCGCCAACCGCCAGCCGACGGCGCTGGCGGCCGCCATCCGGCACGCCAACGCGTCGCCGCAGGCCGATACCATCCATCTTGCGTCGGGCGGTTTGTACGCCTTCGCGCGCGCCTCCGAGGACGATCTGGCGCTGCCGCGCATCGTCGGCAAACTCACGCTGCACGGTTACGGCGCGGAAATCCGCCGCGACACCGGCACCGCCATCGCATTGCTCGAAGTGGCGGCCGGCGCCGAACTCGATGTCGAACGCCTGACGCTGGCCGAAGGCGGTCGCGGCAGCGTCCGCAATCACGGCACCTTGCTGCTGCGCGACAGCGCCATCGTCGACGGCACCACGCACAGCGAAAACGCCATCGTGCAGAACTACGGCCGCTTCGACGCCGAGCGCAGCGTGATCGGCTACAACCAAGTGGCCGGCGCCGGCCGCGACGCCGCCATCGTGCTCAACTACGGCTCGATGCGACTGGCCGACTGCAAGCTCGCGGGCAACTCGCTGAGCCGCCGCTATCCGACCCTGGCCGCCGCGCCGATGCTCAACTACGGCGAACTGGCGGTGGAAAGCCTCACCTTCGAAGACAACCTCGTCATCGACGGCTTCGACGGCCTGGCCTCCACCGGCCTGCTCAACCTCGGCATCGGCCATTCGAGCGGCGCCGAACCGGCGGTGCTGGCGGCCAGCGGATCGATTCGCTGAGCGAAACTTCCCGAAAAGCACCTGCCCGAAAACAAGAAGGGCGGCAGATTGCTCTGCCGCCCTTCTTGGTTTTCAGCGTGACGCACTTCAGCGTGACGCAGACTCGCTAGGCGATCACTCGTCGAGATCGAGCGACTCGCGCGTCTTGGCGCGGCGACGATCGTCGGCCGCCTGGAACTTGCCCTCGCAACCGTTGCGATCGACCATCACGCACTCGAGGTAATCGGAGGTCAGCACCACGGCCGCACGGATCGCCTTGCCGGCCGGCGTGCTCTTTTCGCTGGCGAGCGCGCCACCGAAACCGCCGCGCGAAATGCCCACGCTCATGCCGCCGCCCTTGGCGTTGCCTTCGATCGTGCGCACGAAATCGACTTCGCCGGTTTCCGTGTTCACCACGCGGATATCGACCGCGAGATAGGCATTTTCTTTCTTGCCGCCGAGCGAAATGCCCTTGAAGCTGATGCCGCCGCCGGTGCTGGCGACGTCTTCTTCATAGGCCGTGACGGTGCCCATCACCAGGTACTGCGCGCCGGTCAGCTGACCGATGCGGGCACCGGTGCCGGCCTTCACGCGGCCCGAGGCCGCCAGGTTCTGCTCTTCGAGCACCGATTCGAGCTTGCTGCGCTCGACGATCTTGAACGCGCCGGTCGCGGCGAGTTCGTTCGACAACATGCCGGCGAGTTCCCAACCCACCCCGCCGCGCCACCAACCTGCCCCCGACTCGTTCTTGAACTCGGCCACGCCGATGGTGGGCTTGCCCTGAGCCGAAGCGGCATCGGCTCCCATCAGTCCCGCCACGGCGAGTGCAACACCCCAAAGCTTGTTCATTTTCCTCTCTCCGAAAATCCCGCGCGAGGCGGGCAATGACCATTCTAGCGAAGTTCCCGTCCCACCCCAGTGGCGACGATACGCCCAACCGCACCGGGGTTCCGAGTGCCGGTGATTACGTAATTGAGCGCAATTTCCGGTCAGGCCGTCACGCTTGTGAAGTTCAGGCGTCGCGCGCGAGCTCGAAATCGTCGGCGTCGAGTTGCGCGGGGAAACGCGCGCGATGCGCGGCGAGCGCCTGGCCCGACAAGACAACGGTCGCGCTTTGCGGTTGCGCACCCAGTTCCACCAGAGGTTGGCCGAGCGGATCGAGCGCCACGCTGTCGCCCGCGTAGTGCAGTTCGTTGCCATCGACACCGACGCGATTGACGCCCACCACGCAGGCCAGGTTCTCGATCGCGCGCGCGCGCAGCAATGTCTGCCACGCGTAACGCCGCGCGCTCGGCCAATTGGCGACGTACAGCAGCAGATCGTAGTCGAAACGATCGGCCGCCTTGTCGAAACGGTTGCGGCTCCACACCGGGAAGCGCAGGTCGTAGCAGACCAGCGGACAAACGCGCCAGCCTTTTAATTCCACGATGAGTTTCGAGGCGCCGCCCGCATAACGATGATGCTCGCCGGCCATGCGGAACAGATGCCGCTTGTCGTAGTGCGACAGCTCGCCGGACGGCGTGGCCCACATCAGGCGGTTGAAGACTTGATCGCCATCGCGGATCACCATCGAACCGGTGACGACGGCGCCGACGTCGCGTGCCAGTTCGCGCAGCCACGCGACGCTCGCACCACTCATCGTTTCGGCATCGCCGATCGCTTCGTTGCTGAAACCGCTGGTGAAGGTTTCCGGCAGCACGATCAGGTCGGTGCTGCCCGCCAGTTCGCGCGCCATCGCGCCGTAGAGTTCGCGGTTGGCCGCGGCGTCGTGCCACACCGTCGCCGCCTGCACCAGCGACACGCGAAGGTCGTTCATGCCGAGTCGTTCCCCGCTTTCGCTGCCATCGTCGAGTTCTCTCTCACACCCGCCGCAGACGTTCGGCCGCGGCGATCTGCGTCGCATCCGATTTGGCGAAGCAGAACCGGATCATGCGCTGGCCGGCCGGCGGCGTTTCGTAGAACGGCGACAGCGGAATCGCCGCCACGCCTTTTTCGATCGTGAGCCAGCGGCTGAAGGCGATATCGTCCATGTCGCTGATCGCCGAATAGTCGGCGAGCTGGAAATAGGCACCGCGCACCGCCGGCAACGCGAAGCGGGTGTCGGCCAGCAAGGCGCGGAAGCCGTCGCGCTTGGCCTGGTAGAAGGCCGGCAACTCCAGATAGTGTTCCGGATGCTGCTCGATCATTTCCGCGAACGCCCACTGCGCCGGATTGAAACTGCAGAAGGTCAGGTACTGGTGCACCTTGCGGAACTCGGCCGACAAGGCCGCCGGCGCGATGCAGTAACCAAGCTTCCAGCCGGTGCAGTGATAGGTCTTGCCGAACGAACTGACGACGAAACTGCGCGCCGCCAATTCTTCATGGCGCAGCACGCTCATATGCTCGGCGCCGTCGAAGATGATGTGTTCGTAGACTTCGTCCGACAGCACCAGGATGCCGCTATCGCGCACGATGTCGGCGAGCGCGTCGAGATCGCTGCGCGCGAGCACCGCGCCGGTCGGATTGTGCGGCGAGTTGATCAGGATCATCCGCGTGCGCGGCGTGATCGCATCGCGCACGCGCTGCCAGTCGACCGAGAATTCCGGCGCCGTCAGCGGCACATGCACGGCGCGCGCGCCGGCCAGTTCGATCGCCGGTTCGTAGCTGTCGTAGCAAGGATCGAGCACGATCACTTCTTCGCCGGCCCGCACCACCGCGTGGATCGCCGCGAACAGCGCTTCGGTGGCGCCGCTGGTGACGGTGACGTCGGTTTCGGCATCGACGCGCGCGCCGTACAGGCGTTCGGTTTTCGCCGCGATCTGCTGGCGCAGCGCAGCGATGCCGGTCATCGGCGCGTACTGGTTCTTGCCCTCGCGCATGGCGCGGACCAGCGCGTCCTGCAGGAATTCCGGCACATCGAAATCCGGGAAGCCCTGACCGAGATTGACGGCGCGGTGCTCGGCCGCCAGTTGCGACATCACGGTGAAGATCGTGGTGCCCACGCGCGGGAGTTTGCTGGCTGGCTGCATGAGGATCGACAGTTCGGAAAGCGATTAGCGAAGCATAAGGCGAGAGGCGAGAGGCGAGAGGCGAGGCCATCGCCTCACCTCTCGCCGGCGACCGCACCCGGCCGCGCGCTACGGGCAGATCAGCGCATCGGAAATGCGCACCGCCGGCAGATCGACGCTCCACAATCCCTGCATCGGCGGCTTGAGTTCGAGATCGACCGCGATGCGGCCGGCGCTGGCGCTGTCGTAGCTGCGCGTGAGCGTGCCGATCTCGGTCGCCACCGGCGTCTTGTGCGCGCACAGCGGACAGAAGCCATCGCGCTGCGACAGATTCATCGTCGCCAGGCCGAACGAATTCGTTTGTCCCAGCGCCCAGCGAGCAATGCCCTGGCCATCGTAGAAATACGCGCCGTTGCTCTCCAAGCCCGGATACGCGCTGATGCTGTAACCGAAGCCCGATTTCGCCGGGTGATACCACAGGCCGGTCAAGGCCGCCGGTGCACCGTTGAGCTGCGGGCAGGCGCCGCCGTCGAGGAAGCCCATCGGCTCGCTGCCGCTCTCGCCATCGAGATTCCAGCTGAAGCTGAAGTTGTTGGCATCGATCAAGGCCAACTGCGCTTCGCCGACATTCTCACCGGTGGCCGCGCTGCCGTCCCAGTTGAAGCGTTCGAGCGCGACTTTCCACACGCCCTGGTTCGCGGTCGGTGCCGGGCCGACGCCGAGATACCAGGTCGGCGTGCCGTCCTGCAGATAGGTGTACCAGGCCAGGCCCCAGGCGCCGTTCGCCGGGAACAGGAACAGGCCGGCGCCGGAACGGGCCGGGTTGTACCAGGCGCCATAGCGCGGCTGGGCGCGCGCCGCGTCGTATTGCAGCGACACCGCCATATCGAACTCGGCGGCCGTGGTGCCGGCGTTGACCGGCGTGATGTACCAGCGGCCGGCGGCGAGCGTCGCCCCCGTCAGAGTCACCGTTTCGGTGGCACCGGCGTGGATCGAGGTACCGGCGGCTTCGCCGCGTGCCGGCGCGGCCGCGATGACCGGCGAGCCCGGCGCCGCCGCGCGCGCGAGGTACAGATCGACTTCGCCGCTGCCGGTCGTGGTCACGGTCAGGCTCGATGCGTTTTCCGGCACGTCGAGATACAGACGATCCTGCGCCGCACCCGCGGCGAGCCGCATGTGGCGCGTGCCGTTCGGATCGAGCAGCGCCGGTGCGTTCTCGCCCGGCAGCGTGCGCTTGAGTTCGAACGGCACCAGGCCGACCTGACCCGGTGCGTCGTCGCTCGCGCTGATCCGCAGGAAACCGACGCGGCGTTCGCCCGGCAGCAAGGTCGGATCGTCCCACGCCAGGCGCACTTTGAAGGCCTCGTTGGTGTCGGTGTGGCCGGGGCCGGTCGCGACCAGCTTCGGCGCCGGCGCGGCATCGAGCGAGAGCAGCACGGTTTCCAGGATGACGTTGTCGCTGGCGTTCGGATCGGTGTCGCCCTGCACGCCGGCGTCCCAGTTCTGCACCAGCACCCAGTAGCGCGTTTCGCCGGCTTCCGGCGCGATATCGAGTTCGCAGTGTTCGAGGTCGAACTCGGAGGTCGACGCGCACAACTGCTCTTCTTCGTCGGGTTGGCCGTTGCCGTTGAAATCGCCGCCGACGAACAGATCGACATCGTAGGCCGACGAAGCGAGCGTGTCGGCGTACAACTTGAGCGTGCCGGTGCTCGCGCCGGCGGCCGGCACCGTGATCAAGGTGAAGAAGGTGCCGCTGCCGGCGGCGAACGAGTCGTAGCGATCGTCGCGCGTCGGATCCTCCACCAGCACCCGTTCGGTGCGCACCGGCGCGACCAGTTCGGTGGCGCTGAAATCGGCTTCCGGCAACGCCACCAGCGAGTCGAACGCGATGTCGGCGAAGCCCGATTCACCGGGCCCGCTCAGATCGATCGCCGTCGGCAACGTGCCCGGATTGGCGTACAGCGCGAGCGGAATCTGTCCATCGGCGGCGGCATTGCCGCCGGTGCGGATGAAACGCACCTTGCCGTTGACCCAGCTGCCCGGGAACGAGGCGTCGCTGACGTCGAAGGCGAAGTTCAAGGTTTTCGTTTCGCCCGCCGCGAGGGTGAATTCCGACGGCGTGACGGTGGCCGAGCCGGGCGACGGCATATCGATTTCGACGCGCCAGCTGGCGCCGCCGACCATGTCCGTCACGCGCCGCGTCGCGGTGCAGCTGCGGAAGCAATCGTCGTGCGCGATGCTGGGGCGGTTGAGATCGCGCGGCACGCCGCCGTTGGCGGGATTGGCGGCGCGGAATTCGGCCGGCGTGATGGTGAACGACAAGCCGGCCTTGACCGCCTTCGCCACATCGGTGGCGCCGGCGCCGGCATCGAGCGGCGTGGCCGCGTTGACGCCGTCCGGCAACTGGATCGATGCGCGCGCGCTGGTGAGCAGCGCCGATTCGACTTGCGACGGCGTCCAGCTCGGCTTGGCCGCAATCAGCAGAGCCGAGGCGCCGGAAATATGCGGCGTCGCCATCGAGGTGCCGCTCAGGAAGGCGGTGGTCGAGCCGATGCGGCTGGCCGCGACGATGTTGCTGCCGGGCGCGGTGAGATCGGGTTTGAGGATGCCGAGCGTCGCCACCGGGCCACGGCCGCTCGACGACGACAGCACGTCGGCCCGTTCCGGCAGGTTCTCGATGCGGTTGCCTTCGAGGCGGCCGCTGTGACCGGTGCCGCTCGCCATCCAGGCCTTCAGCGCCTGCCCGGCGGCAAAGCCCAGATGCGTGCTCGGGATACTGTGCGCATCGGCCACGACGCTCTCGCCGTCGGCCTGCAGGTTGATCAGCACCATGCCGCCGCCGCCCGCCAGCCGCACGTTGTTGCTCTTCGCCACGCGCGCCTGCACGCCGCGTTCGCAAACCACGATTTCGCCGTTGAAACGGCCGGCCGGCCACGGATTGCTGGCGCCGGTCTGGCCGTCGTCGAGCGCGGTGCCGGTGGCGCAGCCCGGGAACGCCGGATCGAACACCAAGGGCCGCGGACCAATGCCCGCCGTGCTGCCGACGCCGACCAGCACGCCGCCGCCCGGCGCTGCCGTCGCACCGCCGCTCAGATCGACGAGGCGATTGACGAGGGCGCGATCGTGCGTCGCATTGGCCGCGGTGATCACCCACGGCGCATCGCCCGGCGAGGTCACCGTGCTTTCGCCCGGGCCTTCGTTGCCGGCCGCCACCACCACCACGATGCCGGCCTCGCGCGCCGCCAGCATGGCCTGCGAATCGCTCGAGGTGAACGGGTTGCGCGGCGAACCGCCGATCGAATAGTTGATCACGTCGACGCCGTCGGCGGTGGCCTGATTGAGCGCCGCCACCAGCCAGCTGCCGTTGCAGGTGGTCTCTTCTTCGCAGGCCTTGTACGCGATCAGGTTGGCATGCGGCGCCACGCCCGACATCTGGCGTGTCTGCGCGGTCGCGCCCGGCACCGGCATGGTGATGTTGAGCAGATTGCCGACCGCGGTGCTCGCCACGTGGGTGCCGTGGGTGGTCATGTCGGCGCCGGTGTTGGGCTCGTTGTCGCCGTCGCCGGTGGTGAAATCGTGGATGCCGATCAGCTTGTTGTTGCACTCGAGCGCCGTCGCCGGCACGGCGCAGCGGCCGAACAGCTGGCTGCGCGGATTGCTGTGCGCGAAGCTGTCGACCGGGCCGACCGCCGCGAACGACGGATGAATCCGATTGATGCCCGAATCGACCACGCCCACCACGACGCCTTCGCCGCGCGTCTGCACGCCGGCCACGCCGCTCCACAACTGATCGGCGTGAATCCACTGCGGGCCGGCGTCCGTCATCGGACGGCGCGTGTAATCGGCTTCCACCTGGCGCACGCCGCCCATCTTCGCCAGTTCGGCGGCTTCGGCGGCGGTCAGTTCGAGCGCCACGCCGTTGTTGACCACGTCGTAGACGAAGCGCGGTTCCAAGGTGCGGCCGAAGCTGGCTTCGGCGCGTGCCAGCCGCTCGCCGCGCAATTGCGCGAGCACGGAGCGATAGGCGCGGCTTTCGGCCTTGTCCAGATCGAGCCGGCGTTCGCCGGTGACGGCCGGGCTGGTCGCCTTCAGGCCCGCCAGTTTCGGATGCGCGCCGCCGGCATCGCCGCGGAAAGTCGCCAGCGGCGGTTCGGCGAAGGTGACGATATAGGTGGCGCGGTCGACGGACTTGGCCGTCGGCATCGTCATATCGCTGTCGGCCAGCCCGGTGCCGGACAGGCTCAACAGGATCGCGAAAGCCAGGGGAGAGGCGCGCATTGCAGCTCCAGACACGGGAAAGGGGCGGATTGTAACCGTCGGCCGCGGCGCAAATGGTGATCCCGGCAAGATGAGGCCGTTTCGTGATGAGCCCGTTTCGTTGCACGCCGTTTCACCGGTAGCATGCGCGCGCCATGACCGACTCCGTCGACGACCTTTCGCCCGTGCCGCTGCTCGAAGCGCGCGGCCTGCGTTTCGAGCGCAACGACGACCCGGTGTTCGGCCCGCTCGACCTGCAGGTGAGCGGCGGCGAAGCGCTGCTGGTGCATGGCAGCAACGGCAGCGGCAAGACCACGCTGCTGCGCGTGCTGGCCGGCCTGCTCGACGCCACCGCCGGCGAGGTGCTGATCGACGGCGAGCCGGCGACGCACGAATCGCTGGCGCGCACGACCTCGCTGCTGGGGCATCTGCTCGGCCACAAAGGCGAACTGACGGCGGCGGAAAACCTGCAATTCGCGATCGGCCTGCACGGCTGCCGGCATGGCATCAGCATCGGGCCGGCACTCGCCAGCGTGGGACTGGCCGGTTACGAAGACAGTCCGGCGCGTCAGCTCTCGGCCGGCCAGCGCAAACGCTTGGCGCTGGCGCGGCTGCGCCTGGTGCCGGCGCGGCTGTGGCTGATGGACGAACCCTACGCCAACCTCGACCTGCAAGGCATCGACCTGGTGAACCGCATCATCGAATGGCACCTGGCCAAGGGCGGCGCCGCACTCATCACCAGTCACGGAGCGTATGCGACCGGCGCGGTGCGCACCCGCACGCTGGAACTGGACGCCGTGCATGCGTGACGCCACTGCGCTGGGGGCCTGCCGCGCCCTGCTGGTCCGCGATTTCCGCTTGCTGTGGCGGCGCCGCGGCGACGCGCTCAATCCGGTGCTGTTCGCACTGCTGGTGACGAGTTTGTTCCCGTTCGCGCTCGGGCCCGAACCGGGCATCCTGGCGCGCATCGCACCGGGCGTGATCTGGGTCGCGATGCTGCTGGCGGGGTTGCTGTCGCTCGACACGCTGTTCCGTTCCGACCTCGACGACGGCAGCCTCGAACAATTGCTGCTCGCCCCGCATCCGCTGTCGCTGCTGGTGTTCTGCAAGATCCTGGTGCACTGGCTCAGCACCGCGCTGCCGCTGATCGCCGCCACGCCGTTGCTGGCCGCGATGCTCTATCTGCCGGCGGGCGAATTGCCGGTGCTGCTGGCATCGCTCGCGCTCGGCACGCCGCTGCTCAGCCTCATCGGCGCGGTGGTGGTGGCGCTGACGGTCGGCATGCGGCGCTCTGGTATGCTTTTGGCCCTGCTCGCGTTGCCCCTTTACGTGCCCGTGCTGATCTTCGGCGCCGGCAGCGTGATGGCCGCAGCGCAAGGTCTTCCTCATCAGGGTGCGCTGTTGTTGCTCGGCGCGGGACTGGCGCTCACGCTGGTGCTCGCGCCGCTGGCCGCCGCCGCCGCCCTGCGTATCGCGATGCCATGAACCCCGTCCTCCGCTGGTTCCATCAACTCGGTTCGCCGCCCTATTTCCACGCCTTCGCCGGGCGCTGGGCGCCGTGGCTGTACGCCATCGCGCTGCTGCTGATCGGCTATGGCGTGTGGGGCGGCTTGTTCAAAGTGCCCGCCGATTATCAGCAGGGCGACAGCTACCGGATTTTGTTCGTGCATGTGCCGAGCGCGTGGATGAGCCTCTTCATCTATGGCGTGATGGCGCTCAACGCCTTCATCGCGATCGTCTGGCGCATCAAACTTTCCGAAACGCTGGCGATGTGCTGCGCGCCGATCGGCGCCGCCTTCACCGCGCTCACGCTCGCCACCGGATCGCTCTGGGGCAAGCCGATGTGGGGCACCTGGTGGACCTGGGATGCGCGCCTGACCTCGGAACTGGTGCTGCTGTTTCTGTATCTGGGCGTGATCGGCCTGTACGCCGCGATCGAAGATCGCCGCGCCGCGGCGCGCGCCGCCAGCTTCCTCGCGCTGATCGGCGTGGTGAACCTTCCGATCGTGCATTTCTCGGTCGAGTGGTGGAACACGCTGCATCAGGGCGCGACGATTCGCCTGTTCGCCAAATCGAGCATCGATCCGAGCATGGTCGCACCGTTGATCGCGATGGCCTTCGGCACCAAAGCCTGGTTCACCGCGTCGTTGCTGACGCGCGCGCGCGCCGCGATGCTCGAACTCGAATCGGGCAAGGACTGGGTGCGCAAACTCGCCGGAGCCGCACCATGACCGACGCCTTGCACATGGGCGGCTACGGCTTCTACGTGTGGACCTCCTACGCACTGTTCGCCGCGCTGCTGGTGTGGGATGCGCTGGCGCCGCGCCTGCGCGAACGGCGCGCGCTCAAATCCGTGCTGCGCCGCCAGCAGCGCGACGAAGCCAGGCGCAAAGCATGACCCCGACCCGCAAACGCCGCCTCGCCATCGCGACGCTGATCCTGCTCGCCGCCGGCATCGCCGGCACGCTCACCGTGTTCGCGCTGCAGAGCAACATCACCTATTTGCACACGCCGAGCGAAGTGAAGGCCGGCACCGTGCCGGCGGCGACCTTCCGCCTCGGCGGCGTGGTCACCGAACAAAGCGTGCAGCGCGTCCCGGGCCAGCTCGAAGTGCAGTTCACCGTCACCGATCGCGTGCACACCGTGCCGGTGCGTTATTCGGGCATCCTTCCCGATCTGTTCCGCGAAGGCCAGAGCGTGATCGCACGCGGCCAACTGGTCGACGGCGAATTCATGGCCGAGGAAATCCTCGCCAAGCACGATGAAACCTACATGCCCGAGGAAGTGAAGGCGGCGATGGAAAAGGCCAAGCGCGAAGGCCAGGCCGCACCGCACGCGCCGCAGGGCGCGGGCTGATGCTGCCCGAGCTCGGCCAGTTCGCGCTGATCCTGGCGACGCTGCTGGCGGCGACGCAGGCTGTGTTGCCCTTGCTCGGTGCGTGGCGCGGCAATTCGACCCTGATTTCCATTGCGCGGCCCGCGGCCTACGGGCAGTTCGTGTTCGTCGCCGCGGCTTTCGCGATGCTCACGGCGGCCTTCGTGCAGCAGGATTTCTCGGTCGCGTACGTCGCGCAGAATTCCAATCTGCTACTGCCTGTGCCGTACCGTTTTTCCGCGGTGTGGGGCGCGCACGAAGGATCGCTGCTGCTGTGGGTGCTGATCCTCGGCGTGTGGACGATCGCGGTGGCCAGTTTCAGCCGCCGGCTGCCCGACGTCGTGGTCGCGCGCGTGCTCGGCGTGATGGGCCTGGTGAGCCTGGGCTTCTTGTTGTTCACCGTGTTCACCTCGAACCCGTTCCTGCGTCATCTGCCCGCCCTGCCCGACGGCCGCGATCTGAATCCGCTGCTGCAGGATCCGGGCCTGATCATCCATCCGCCGATGCTCTACACCGGCTACGTCGGTTTCGCGGTGGCGTTCGCGTTCGCGATCGCGGCGCTGCTCGGCGGCGAACTCGATCAGCGCTGGGTGCGCTGGTCGCGGCCGTGGACCAATGCGGCGTGGGCCTTCCTGACGCTCGGCATCGCGCTCGGCTCGTGGTGGGCGTATTACGAACTCGGTTGGGGCGGCTGGTGGTTCTGGGATCCGGTCGAGAACGCCAGCTTCATGCCGTGGCTGGTCGGCACCGCGCTGATCCACTCGCAGGCCGTCACCGAAAAACGCGGCTCGTTCCGCGGCTGGACCTTGCTGCTCGCGATCGCTGCATTTTCGCTGTCGCTGCTCGGCACCTTCATCGTGCGCTCGGGCGTACTGACATCGGTGCATGCGTTCGCGTCGGACCCCGAACGCGGCGTTTTCATCCTGGCCTTCCTCGCCATCGTGATCGGCGGCTCGCTCGCACTGTATGCGTGGCGTGCGCCGAAGGTGGCGGGCGGCAAATCGTTCGCGCCGCTGTCGCGCGAAACGCTGCTGCTGGTCAACAATCTATTGTTCACCGCGGCCGCCGCGATGGTGCTGATCGGCACGCTATCGCCGCTGCTGTTCGAGGCGCTCGACTGGGGCAAGATTTCGGTCGGGCCGCCGTGGTTCAGCATGCAATTCATGCCGTTGATGGCACCGGTGGCGCTGCTGATGCCGTTCGGTCCGTTCGCACGCTGGCAGCGCGAAGAGCCGGGCCGCTTCGCGCCGCTGCTGCGCATTGCGCTGGCGGCGGCGGTGATCGCGGTCGGACTGAGCTGGCTGATCGCCGACGGGCTCACGTTCAAATCGTTCGCCGGCATCGCCGCCTCGGTGTGGGTGATCGTGGCGACGCTGCAATTCGTCTGGCGGCGCGTGAAACACGCCACGCCGGGCCGCCGCTTCACCGCCGAAATGACGGGCATGATCTGCGCGCATCTGGGCCTGGGCGTGTTCGTGCTCGGCGTGCTGATGGTCGAAAGCACCGGCATCGAGCGCGACCTGGCGATGCAGCCGGGCGATAGCACGGAAATCCGCGGCTACGTCTTCCGTTTCGATGGCGTCGAGCGCGTGCAGGGTCCGAATTATCTGGCCGATCGCGGCACCATCGTCATCAGCAAGAACGATCGCGAAATCGCCACGCTGCACCCGGAAAAACGCGGCTACGCCAGCGGCGGCCAGATCATGACCGAAGCCGCGATCGACCCGGCGCTGCATCGCGATCTCTACGTCGCGCTCGGCGAACCGCTCGGCGCCGCCGGCGACGGCGAGGCCGAAGCCTGGGCCGTGCGTTTGTACGTGAAGCCTTTCATCCGCTGCATCTGGCTCGGCGCCTTGATGATGATGCTCGGCGGTTTCATCGCGGCCGCCGATCGTCGTTTCCGTCGCGAATTGGCGGCCGATGCCGAAGCGGTGGATGCGCCCTCGCCCGCGCTGGTGCCCGCGGCGGCGACCGCCTGATGCTGCGCCGTCTGCTGCCGCTGATCGTTTTCGTGCTGCTGGGCGGTTTGCTGTTCGCCGGAATCCAGTTGGCGAAAGTTCGCGATCCGAACGAAATCCCGTCGCCACTGATCGGCAAGCCGGTGCCGGAGTTTTCGCTGCCGCTGCTGCACGAACCGGATCGCGTCGTCAGCAACAAGGATCTGCTCGGCGCGCCCTACGTGCTCAATGTATGGGGCAGCTGGTGCCCGAGCTGCCGCATCGAGCATCCGTTCGTCGAGGCGCTGGCGAAATCCGGCCGCATCCGCGTGATCGGTTTCAACTACAAGGACGACGGCGGCGATGCGCTGCGCTGGCTCGAGCAGTTCGGCAATCCCTACGAGTTTTCGCTGGTCGATCGCGACGGCCGCAAGGCGATCGATTTCGGCGTCACCGCCGCGCCGGAAACCTTCTTGATCGACGCGCAGGGCATCGTGCGCTTCAAGCAGACCGGGCCGCTGACGCCCGACATCATCGCGACGAAAATCCTGCCGCTGGCGCAGGCGCCGGCGGCCGCCCAGGCGGCTGCGCAGTGATGTCGCCGCCGCGTATCTCCGGCCTCGGCCGCGTCTTCGCAGCGACGCTTTTGGCGACGCTGCTGCTGTTCGCCTCGATCGCTGCCGCGATCGATCCGATGCCGTTCAAGGACGCCGCCGAAGAAGCCCGCTTCCGCGCGCTGGCGGCCGAACTGCGCTGCGTGCTGTGCCAGAACCAGTCGCTCGCCGATTCCAACGCCGCCATCGCGCAGGACCTGCGGCGCGAGGTGTTCGAACTGATGCAGCAGGGCAAGACCGACGAGGAGATCAAGACCTTCCTCACCGAACGCTACACCGATTTCGTGCTCTACAAACCGCGCGTCGATGCGCGTACCTGGGTGATCTGGTTCGGTCCGGCCGTGGTGCTGCTGGCCGGCGCCATCGCCGTGGCGGTGATCGTGCGGCGACGCGCGCGCGCAGCCGGCCCGCAAGCGGCGCCCGCGCCGGAGGAAGACTGGTGACGACGACGTTTTCGCTGTTGGCCGCGGCCATGCTGCTGGTCGCGCTGGCGTTCGTCCTGCTGCCGCTGCTGCGCTCGCGCGGCGACGCCGAGGCCGCGAAACGCCGCGCCATCGAGCAGGCGCAGCGCGCCGGCGTGATGAGCGAAAAGGAAGCGAAGCAGAAGCTCGCCGAGCTCGGCCCGGGCACGAGTGCGAGGGCACCGTCGCGTGCCGTGCCCGCCGCGCTCGCACTGCTGATTCCGTTGCTGGCGATCGTGCTGTATCGCTACGTCGGCGAACCGCGCGCGCTCGATCCGGTGTGGCGCGACGCCGTCGCCGCCACTACGCCGCAGGCCGATGGCGCGCCGGCGGCGAACGCGCCGGACATGGAACAGGCCATCGCCGGTCTCGCCGAACGCATGCGGCAGGACCCCGACGATCTCGAAGGCTGGATGCTGCTCGGCCGCGCCTACAAAACCATGGAGCGCTTCGAGCCCGCGCGCGAAGCCTTGTCGAATGCGTTCCGGCTGGCGCCCGACAATCCCGACGTGATGATCGAATACGCCGAAGCGCAGGTGCTGGCGTCCGAATCGCGCCGCTTCCAGGGCGAATCGCTGGAATTGCTGACGCGCGCCGTCGAATTGCAGCCCGACAGCCAGCGCGGCCTGTGGCTGCTCGGCATCGCGGCCTACCAGGCCGGGAATTTCACCCAATCGGTGCAGGTGTGGGAGCGTTTGCTCGCCGGCCTGCCGGCCGATGCCGAGCCGCGCGCGCAACTGATCGAACGCATCGCCGATGCGCGCCAGCGCGCCGACCTCGAACCGCTCGCGAACACGCCAAGCGCCGCCCCGGCAACGCAAGCGCCTGCCTCGCCGACGCCCGCTGCCGACGGCCCGAAACTCACCGTTACGGTCGACATCGCGCCCGAATTGAAGGCGAAGATCGGCGCATCCGATGTGCTGTTCGTCTTTGCACGTGCAGCGGAAGGCCCGCGCATGCCGCTCGCAATCCAGCGCCTGTCGGCGAGTTCGCTGCCCGTCACCGTCACGCTCGACGATTCCACCAGCATGATGCCGGCGCTGAAACTCTCGACGGTGCCGCAAGTGGTGGTCGGTGCGCGCGTGTCGAAATCCGGCCAGGCCACGCCGCAGTCCGGCGATTTCGAAACGCTGTCGGCGCCGATCGCCAACACCCACTCCGAACCGCTCACTCTCACCATCGACCGCGTGGTGCCATGACCGAATTCATCGCACCCGGCACGCGCTGGTGCGCGCTGCCCTCGCATTTCCCGATGAAGCGCGGCGGTGCGCTCACCGATGCGCGACTGGCCTACGAAACCTGGGGCGAACTGTCGCTGCAGCACGACAATGCGGTGCTGATCCTGACCGGCCTGTCGCCGAATGCACACGCCGCCTCGACGCCAGAAAACCCCGACGCCGGCTGGTGGGAAGCGATGATCGGACCGGGCAAGGCGATCGATACGGATCGCTGGTTCGTGATCTGCGTGAACTCGCTCGGCAGCTGCAAAGGTTCCACCGGCGCGGCTTCGATAAATCCGGCAACCGGCGAACCGTATCGACTCGATTTTCCCGACCTGTCGATCGAGGACATCGCCAACGCGGCGCACACGCTGGTCGCGGGCCTGGGCATCGCCAAACTCGCCTGCGTCATCGGCTGCTCGATGGGCGGCATGTCGGCGCTCGCCTATCTGCGCCTGCATCCGGGGTCGGCGCGCAGCCACATCAACGTGTCGGGCGCGGCGCAGGCGCTGCCGTTCTCGATCGCGATCCGCTCGCTGCAGCGCGAAGCGATCCGGCTCGATTCGCACTGGAATCGCGGCCGCTACGACGACGAAAACTATCCCGACGCCGGCATGCGCATCGCGCGCAAGCTCGGTGTCGTGACCTATCGCTCCGCGCTCGAGTGGCACGGCCGCTTCGGCCGCGTGCGGCTCGACAGCGAACAGCGCGAAGACGATCCGTTCGGCCTCGAATTCCAGGTCGAGTCGTATCTCGAAGGCCACGCGCGGCGCTTCGTGCGGCAGTTCGATCCGAACTGCTATCTGTATCTGAGCCGCTGCATGGATTGGTTCGATCTGGCCGAATACGGCGGCGGCGACGTGCTCGAAGGCCTGCGCGGCATCAAGCTGCAGCGCGCGCTGGCGATCGGCGTGGCGACCGACATCCTGTTCCCGCTGCAGCAGCAGGAACAGATCGCCGAAGGCCTGCAAGCCGGCGGCACCGACGCCGACTGCCTCGCCCTGCCCTCGCCGCAGGGCCACGATGCTTTTCTCGTCGATATCGAACGCTTCGGGCCGGCGGTCGCCGGTTTCCTCGCGCGGCTGTAAAATCGCGCTTTCCGCTCAAGGCATCGCCCCATGCTCGCGCTCGAATTTCCCGGTGCCCGCAAGCTCGTCGATGCGGTCGACGCCGCGGTCGCCTCGCCGGACGTCAACGTGCTCACCGATACGCTGCGCAACACGCTGTGCCGTCTGATCCGCGACAGCGAAGTGCGGCTGCCGGATTGTGTTTATGAAGCCCAGCCCGATCGCTATGCGCGCCGCGAAATCTACCGCAGCGACGAGCGCGGCTACAGCATCATCGCGATGACCTGGGGCCCCGGCCAGGGCACCCAGATCCACGATCACTCCGGCATGTGGTGCGTCGAAGGCGTCTGGCACGGCGCGCTCGAAATCACCCAGTACGAACTGCTCGAACAACACGACGACCGTTTCCGCTTCCAGTCGGTCGGCTCGATGCAGGCCGGCGCCGGCTCCGCCGGCAGCCTGATCCCACCGCACGAATATCACACCATCCGCAACCCGAGCGACGACGGCGTAGCGGTATCGCTGCACATCTACAAAGGCGCGATGACGTGTTGCTCGGTGTTTCAGCCTTTGGGCGAGCAGTGGTTTGCTCGGGATGTGCGGCAGCTTGGGCTCGATTGATCGGAGCAGCCGGGAGTTCTGGGAGTCGCCGGGAATCGGGAATGGGGAATCGGGAGTTGGAGCCCGCAACCTGTGAGCGCCGGCGCTTGCTGTTCCCGATTCCCGACTCCCGATTCCCGAACCACCGCAAACCAAAGCGCCACGCACCCCGGATCAACAACGCATGACCGTCCCCGCCACCTTCAACGCCTTCCGCATCCACGCCGACGAACGCGGCACGCACTCGGCCGGCATCGAGAACGTGGCGCTCGATGACTTGTCGCCCGGTGAAGTCGTCATCAAGACGGCGTATTCGTCGGTCAACTACAAGGATGCGCTGGCCGGCACCGGCGAAGGCAAGATCCTGCGCAAATCGCCGCTGGTCGGTGGCATCGATGCGGCGGGCTACGTGGCGGCGTCGCGCGATCCGCAGTTCCGCGAAGGCGATGCGGTGCTGTGCACCGGTTGTGGGCTGTCGGAAACGCGCGACGGCGGTTACGCCGAATACACGCGGCTGGAATCGAAATGGACGATTCCGCTGCCCGCCGGCCTGACCTTGCGTGAGGCGATGATCATCGGCACCGCCGGCTTCACCGCCGCGCTGTCGCTGCATCGGATGGAACAGAACGAACAACGGCCAGAGATGGGCCCGATCGTCGTTACCGGCGCCACCGGCGGGGTTGGCATGCTGGCGGTCGATATCCTCACGCGCGCCGGCTACGAGGCGCATGCGATCACCGGCAAGCTCGATCGGCTCGATTTCCTCACCGCACTGGGCGCGAAACAGGTGATTTCCCGCGAAGGGCTCTATTGGGGCCAGCGTCCGCTGGAAGCTGCCAGCTGGGCCGGTGCGATCGACAACGTCGGCGATGAAATGCTCGCCGGCCTCACGCGCGTCATCAAACCGTACGGCAATATCGCCAGTTGCGGCCTGGTGCGCGGCCCCGAGCTGCACACCACGGTGATGCCTTTCATCATCCGCGGCGTCTCGCTGCTGGGCATCGCCTCGGCCGGCACGCCACGCCACACGCGCGACGCGGTCTGGGCGAAACTGGCCGGCGACTGGCGTCCGGCGCAGCTGGATCGCATCTGCACGCGCGAAACCGGCCTCGCCGGCCTGCCGGACGTCTTCGCCACCATGCTCGGCGGCGGTTCCTTCGGGCGCACACTGGTCAAGTTGTAAGCAACCGGCCGCTCATCGGCGCAACAGCGATTTAGGCTTCTAGCTCGACAGCCGAGCGGCTAGAATCGGAAACAACCGGACCGCCGCCGCCACGGCGCGGCCCGCAACCGCAAGAGGCAAGCATGGCACGAGTGCTGATCGTCGATGATTCTCCCTCCCAGCTCATGGGCATGAAACGCATCATCGAAAAACTGGGCCACGAAATCCTCACCGCGGAAGACGGCGCACTCGGCGTGGAAGCCGCCAAGCGCGAACTGCCGGACTTGATCCTGATGGACGTGGTGATGCCCAACCTCAACGGCTTCCAGGCGACGCGTTCGATCGCCAAGGAACCCACCACCTCGCACATCCCGATCATCCTGGTCACCACGAAGGACCAGGAAACCGATCGCGTCTGGGGCATGCGCCAGGGCGCCAAGGCCTACCTGACCAAACCGGTGAACGAAGCCGCACTGATCAAACTGGTGAAGGAACTGCTGCCTGGCAGTTGAACTTCGCGCCGTCGTTTCGCGATCGAACAAAAACCCGCGCCTAGCGCGGGTTTTGTTCGTTTGACTTCGATGAATGATCTGGCGGGACGCAGAGGAAGTAGAGCGAACACGCAGAAGCTGATTAAAGCGGGATGAGCATGCTTGTGGCCTTGGGCGATGACGTTCCCCTCGGCGAACTCAATCACGCTAGGCGCCGCGCTTCGCCGACCGTGGGCAGGGAGTGCGGCCGTTGGACCATCCGCCTACCGACGCGGCGCCTACGTGTCCGAAGCCGCGCCGCTCCACGTACTCTGGGTGCTGTGCGTGGATGCGTAAGGTGTTCTGGGCATGCATGCGGCGATCGCATCAGGGAACCGTCCCTCGACCTCGCTCCGGCGAGGTGTGTGCTCGTTGACCTTCGGCGGTTTGGCTGTGCGCTGGCGTGGATCGGCACTGTCTGCATTTGCCGAAGCAGCTTGGCGAGCGAGAGACCGACGGTCGACGAGCGGCTGCGACCATGATCCTGATCGCCACTGCAAAGGCCAGGTGCCCGGAGCCGCACGCCTGCATAACCGCCGTGTCGATATGGTGAAGACCGCCCTGGATTGGTACTCGCGAACTGCCATTGCCGGCAACGGACAACCCGCCCCTTCCTCAAAGGGTGTCAATCGCGCGAACTCTTTGAGGCTCCGGGCTACAACCGAGGAATCGTCATGTTCAAGATTTCGACTCTGATCGCCGCAGTTTCTTTCTTCCAAGCGCCGATCGATCTGCATGTCCTCGACCACCATGGATTGGTCCAGGCAGGTCCGTTATTCGTCGATGGGCGCGAAGTTTGTCGAATTGATCCGTCAAATAGTCGTGCCCCATCCGAACCGTCAACGTGTCGCTTCGCGCTGCGGGCAGCGTCGGCTATCGAGTTCCAAGAGGCACGCGCCGAATTTCTCGACTTCGGGCCTGTCACCCGTCCGCTCTCAGAGAGCGGTGACTTCGGTTCCCGATTCGAACGCTATATGCATGCCCTGCAGCGCTTCAGGCAGCAGCACGGCGAAAGCGATGAACTAATCCAGCGCGAGAAGCCGGCAAGCGCCACACAACTGGATGCCGCAGAAGAGCGACTCGGCTATGCACTACCGGAAGAGTTTCGTGCTCTGTTGATCCGCCTCGGTGGCACATATATCGGCCGCTCGCGGTTCTTTTCCGGCCACCGGTTCAGCGAAGTCGGCTCGCTCGAGAACAGCCACGACTTCATTATCCGCAACTGGAGCATGCCCGCGGAGGTGATGCGCACTCAATTGGAACCCGACGTTGCAGCCCTCTTGAAGCGTACGACGGTCCTGTTCACGGAAGAAGGCGACGGTGTTGGGGGTGTATTGTATGCCCCGCAGGAAGAGGCTTGCGGAGGCCGTCCGGGGTACTGGTGGACGCACACCGACTACATCAACGATTTGCTCCTGTTGCGCAACGCTCGCGGCGATTGCGCCAGCTTCGCGGAAAGCGTGCACTGGCTGCTCGACGAAATAGTAACGAACCATGTGCAGGATGAACTTCCCGAGCGCACACTTCTGCTCGACTCGACCGGGCCGCACCATGCGTTGATATTGACGGGGCGGCCGCTCGGTTTTGAGATTCGTCGTATCGGACCACGTGCGGCGCATCCGGGAAGCCAGGCGACCGCAGCCTTCTGATCAACGACTGCGCTTCAAGACGCGGCGCATACGGTCCACGGTTCTTGCCTAATCGACATCTCCGCTCCGAAGAGCTTCAGATGTGCAAAATCAGCACGGCCGTCTAGAACGACCCCTTCGCACGTCCACGAAACTCCTGCTTAGAAGTCTGTGGTCGGGCCGCCAACCTAGTCGTCCGCGGCTTCCCGGCACTTCTTCGCGTCTTTTCTTTCTCCTCCGCGTCCTTCGCCAATCACTGCCTTCTCCTCGCGACGCTCCCGACAGGCCCGAGCGCATCCCGATTGTCGACCAGGTCGTTCAACGGCACGAAGCGCGCGAGGTTGCGATTCCACGTACCGCCGGCGGCGCCGGGATAGGTCAGTTGCATGTCGAAGCGGGCCTGGTCGGGGGTCTGGAAGTGCGCGAGCACAGTGCCCGCCGCGTGCCCCACCACCGGCATCGTCGCGGCGTTGCAGTCGGGGCAGAAGCCGGTGAAGCTGGTCATCGACAGTTCGAGTGCGTCGGCGGCGTTGGCGGTGCCGAGTGCCCAGCGCACGTTGCCCTGCGCGTCGTAGTAGTACACGCCGATCGCGGTCACTTCGCCGCGGCGCGAGACAGTGGCGCCGTAGCCCGAATCGAGCGGCGGATACCACAAACCGGTCACTTCGAAACGCGGTTCGCCCGGTGCAAACAGCGAGGCGGTGATCGACTCCGAACCGTTGGTGCCGCGCGCATCGAAACGCCAGCCGAGCGTCGCGCTGGTGTTGCTTGTGAAATCGAGCGTCACCGTGCCGACGTTCGACACCGACACCGCGCCGCTCTGCGGATCGCGCCGCGATTGCTGCAAGGTCGCGGTCCAGTGCGGGCCGGTGAACGGAGCGACGGCTTGATAGGCGGTCGGCTGGCCGTCGTCGGCGTAGGTGTACCACGCCAGGAACAAGCGATTGCCCAGCGTCTGGATATCGACGCCATGCCCCGAGCGCGCCGGCGACCAGATGCCGCGATACGGATTGATGCCGGTCTCGTAGGCGCCGGCGTCGCAGCGCAACGGGCCGCCCGCGACGCCGACCTGCGGCCGCGGCGCGCCGCGTTGGTCGACCGGCAGGCAGGCCTCGGCGGCAGCGAAATCGATCGCCGGATCACCGGCATCCGGCGGCAGCAACACCGACGATTGATTCGGCGCCGGCAGCACCACCGCGTCGGCATCGAACACGTCCGAATCCGCCCGCTGCAGACAGCCGCTGGTGGACCACTGCGCGGCGTCGCTGCCCGTATACAAGGCCGCGAATACGTTGGCGCCTTCGCCGATCACAGTCGCGGCCGGGCACGCGGGACGCACGAACACCGGTTCGACCGGGAACGTGCGCAGCTCCTGCGCGATCGAGCCGGTCACACGCAGCGCAGGCGTCGCGTTGTCGTTGACCAGCGGATAACCGCTCAGCGTCGCATCGCGCGCGCTGGCCGTGGTGCCGGCGAGCCGCAGCAGGTTGCCGGTATCGGCACCGGCCGCGTTGCCGACGTAGAGCGTCGAGGCCGAGGTCTGCAGCACGCCACCGGTGGAATCGACGATCGCGCCGTCGCCGATCGAAGCGCGCAAGCCGCTGCGTTCGATCGACAGCGTGCCGCGATTGCGGATCAGCGGGATGTCTAGCGCGTCTTCCGACCGCACCGTGCTGCGCACGATGCGCAACTCGCCGTCGTTTTCGATGATGGCTTCGTCCTCGTGCACGTCCTGCAGGTCGGCCGCGATATGCACGCGATCGAGCGTGAGATGGCCCTGCGCATCGTTCAGCAGCAGGCGCGATCCGATCAGCGACGCCGCGGCGATCGACGCGCCATTGCCGCTCACCGTGAGATCGTTGCGCACGATCGTCAAACCGTTCGGCGGACTGCCACCGTCGTAGAACGGTGCGGTGTAGGTCGTCGTGCCGGACAGCACCAGCTCGGCGCGCGCCGGCTGCGCGGCCTGATCCCATGCCGACACGAGGTTCGCGCCGTTGCGCACCGTCCACACCACGCGCTCGGCGTCGTCGTTGTCCAGCACGCGCAGCGCCACCGCGCGGGTGGCGCCGGCCACATCGTTCGCGAATTCGCCCAACGCCACGTTCACCATGCGATCGCCATCGAGCGCAGTGTTTTCCGCGACATCGACGACGAAGCTGCGCTCGCCGGCTTCGTTCGCTGCCCAGCTCGCGACCACCGCGGCAGGTTGTACATCGAGACGCCGCAATTCGAGCGCGCCCGCATTGCCGGCCGCGCGCGTTACGCGCAACTCGATCGAATCGCCCTCGCCCACCGCGGTGGCGGTCGACAGCAGCGTCACTTGCGACGCCGCGGCGGCGGCCACGGTGAACGAACGCGTGCGATCGGCGCCGCCGAAATCGCTGTCGGCACCGGCGGCATTTTCGTATTCGCTCCACGCGCCCTCGGCCCAGTCGGCCGGCGTCGCGGGATTCGCGTCGAGCTGCAGGTTGCTCATGTCGGACGCGATCACTTCGAAGTTGTACGCAGCGAGATCCGCCGGCGCGTCGAATTCGAAAGCGAAGGTGTCGTCGCGATAACGCAGCACGCGCGCGCTGTCGTCGATCCATGCGCCACCGGCGGTATCGATCGAGGTGCGCGTCGCATCGCGGATCAGCGTGACTTGCGGCGTGCCGAGCGAGTTGAAGCCGGGCAACGGCGCGATCTGTCCCTGCGCGTCGCGGTGCCGCATCGGTTTGCTGAAGCCCAGTTCGGCGCGGTAGCGGCGACCCTGTGCCAGGCTGCCGGGCACGCTGGCGACCAGATCGCGCGCGCCGGTCTGCGGGTTCCAGACCCAGCGCGTTTCGAGCGCCAGCGCGCCGGACGCGACGTCGTAGAAACGCAGCCGCGACAAATGCGGCGGGCCCGCCATCTGGTAGAACGCCACCGCATGCGTCTGCGCCCACGATTCGCGCACGCGGCGCGCTTCGGCGGCCGGCAGGATGAAACCGCCGTGCGTGACATTGGTGCCGCCGTATTCGGAGGCATCGTTGCTGGGCTCCAGTTCCAGCGTCCACGACGGCACCAGCCACTGGTAAGCGAAGTATTCCGCCGCCGCGCCGATGCCCTGGTTGGGCGGATCGCGCACGTCGGTGTAGAACTTGCCCGACAGGGCGGCGTGGTGGCCGCGCAGCCGCGAGATCAGATTGGTCTGGATGGTGTTGAGGCGGGTTCGCGCGGTGTTCGACGAGAAGAACACTTTCGAGAACGAATGCACATCGATGCCGAGCCGGAAACGCGTCTCGGGCCCGAGCTGCGCGGCGGCGAGCAACGCCGTATTTTCCGGTTCGCTGTGCGCGCTGCCGCCGCGGAACACGAGCGAGGCCGGGTTGGCCGACGACTGCGGCGACGTGGCCCAGAACGGCGGGTGATTGCGGTTCAGATCGACGCCGTTGAGATGATCTCCGAGCGTCGTGAGCACTTCATCGACGCCGCGCATGTTCTTGCGCCGCATGCGCCCATCGCGCGGCCATTCGCCGGGGAAGTCGGGGTCGGCGCCGACCAGCGCCTGGGTCGGATAACGCTGCGTCTGCAGCGCGCCGTCGATGTTGTGCACCGGGATGGTGACCAGCCGCGTATTGTCGAGCAGGTAGCGCATCAAACCGTTGTCGCCGGCACCGGCGAGCAGCAATTCGATGGTGCCGGTGGAGACTTCCGGCGCGCCCCATTCGCGCGCGTGGGTCGATGCATTGATGAAGAACGCGGCTTCCGGCCGGCCTTCGACATCGACGCCATCGGCATCGCTGACGACGTAGGCCCATTCGACGCGATTGGCCGTGGTGCGGCCGATATCGTGCGCCGTCAGATCGGCGGACGACAGCGCCAGCCCCTGCAAGCGCGCCTCGATGCTGGCGTAACTGCGGAAGCCGTCGACCGGCGTCAGCGAGTCGATCGGTTGCGGCACCGGCAGGCCGTAGGTGAGCAGGTTCGGGCCGGTTTCGGATTGGGTGTAGGTGACCAGCTGCTGTGCCGCGGCACCGCTGCAGACGGCGAGCGCAGCAATCGCGGTGAACAAGGTGCGGCGCATCATGGCTGCAACTCCGCTTTGGCGGCGGCCGGCAAATGCGGATGCGAACGCAGCGATTCGAGTCGCTTGAGGGCGGCGTCGGAGCCGTCGAGGCGCAGTGCGAGCGCGAGGTTGGTCAGCGCGGCGGGCGAGTCCGTGTTCGCGACCAGGCGATCGATTTGCGCGAGGCGATCCGGCCGGTCGACGCGCGCCAGCGCCGCCGCCGCGCTGGCGCCGGTGTCGGGCCGGTCGAGGCGTTTTTCCAGTTCGCGCAGCGCGGCATCGGACTTCGCCGCGAGCGTGCCCATCGCCATCACGGCCGCAGAGGCGTAACGCGGATCGCCGCCGGCCTCACGCAACCACGCCAGCGCGACATCGTCCGGCAGCCGCTTCGGCAGTTGCTCGAACAGCGGCAACACATCCACCGGTTCGGCCTTCTTCAACACCGCGCCCAGCACATCACCCTGCGACGAGCGCCGCGCCAGCGCGGCCCAGGCCGCGCTCGACAATTCGACATCGCCGCGCAGGGCGGCAGACGACAGGTCGGCCACGAGCGCGTCGCCCGCAAGTTCGATCGCATCGGCGACGGCCTGCGAATCCTGTGCCGATTTCGATTTCGACAGCGCCGAAGCGCCATCGCGGCGCAGTACCGCCAGCGTCGCGTCGCGCGCCTGCACGCGGGCGATCACGCGCCGCGCCGAGGCGGCCCGCCCCGGAATATCGAACACCGGCAGGAACCAGTCGGCCGCCGTTTCCTCGTGCCGGCGGAAGACGCGTACCGGGACGCCTTCGAGCAAGACCAGGAAGGCCTCCACCGCGCCGGCGGGTTGCGCCTGCAAAGCCTCGATCGCGCGTGCCGCCGTCAATTCGAACTGCAGCGGATCGTCGATCGCCGCCAGCCGGGCATACGCGCCCTGGGCGTCGCTGCGGTGAACCCGGCCGACGATATCGGCGGCATCGATCGCAAGCCGCGCCGGCGCGGTTTTCGCCGTGCCCTCGCCGATCAGCACCGCGCCCGGCGGCAGCGTCGACGTCCCCGCCCAGGAAGATCCGGCGAGGCTCGCCAGGCAGGCCGCAAAAAACAGGATGCGCATGGGGAAACTCCGTAGCCCGTCACAGTATAGGCAGCGCTTTCGCCCGCTCCCCAGTGTCTTTCGACCAGCCGTTGACGGCGTGCGCCCGGTCACGGGCTTCACGTTCACTCATGTTGCGGTGCCACATTGCGTGAACGCGGTCACGATATCTCGTTCGGCGAACGACGAGCATGTCACGATTCGTGACAAAGGGGTCCCCTGCCGATGCCAGCCACCGCCGCCTACGCGACGACGCCGACGGCCGCGCCGAAGGGCGCCGACGATATCTTCAAGGACAGCTTCGAGTCGGCCGCGCCGCCCGCGCCGGCCGGCCCCAGCGCCGCCGTGCGCGTGCTCAACAAGCTGGCCTACGGCCCGCGCGAGGGCGACATCGCCGCCTTCAACGCGCTCGGCGCCAACGATGCGGCCCGTCTCACGGCCTGGGTGAACCAGCAGCTTTCGCCCGCGCTCGACGACAGCGCCTGCAACAACCGCATCGCCGCCGCGGCCTACACGACGACCTCGAAATCGCTGGCGCAGTTGTGGAGCGACCATGTGCGCGACCGCGACGATGCCGGCCTCGCCGATTATCCCTACCGCTATTACCCGGCCGCCGAAACGCAGTGCCTGCGCATGCTGCGCGCGGTCTACAGCAGGCGCCAGGTGTACGAGCGCATGGTCGAGTTCTGGCACGACCATTTCAATGTGCTCGGCTGGGAATTCAACATCGCGCCGGTGTTCGTGCACTACGACCGCGATGTGATCCGCCCGCGCGCCTTCGGCAATTTCCGCGCGCTGCTCGAAGAAGTGGCGAAGTCGCCGGCGATGCTGCAGTTCCTCGACAACAAATCGAGTTCGGTGACCGGCTTCAACGAAAACTTCGCGCGCGAACTGTGCGAGCTGCACACGCTCGGCGCCGCGCATTATTTCCCCGGCAACAATCCGAACAACGTGCCGCGCGACAACAACGTCCCGCGCGGCTACTGCGACAACGATGTTTACGAGGCGGCGCGCGCGCTCACCGGCTGGACCATGCGCGACGATCACTGGCAGTTCCCGGCGATGCCCGAGTACGACAGCGGCGAGTTCCTCTACTTCGACACCTGGCACGACAAGGCCAGCAAATATTTCCTCGGCGAATTCATCCCGGCCTTCAATCCGGGCGGCGCACTCGCCGACGGCCGCGCCGTGATGGACGTGCTGTGCCGCCACATCGGCACGGCGCGGCATATCTGCGGCAAATTGATCAAGCGCTTCATCGGCGACAACGCGCCGCCGGCGCTGCTCGAATCGGCCGCGACGCTGTGGCAGGCGCAGTGGCAGGCGTCCGACCAGATCGCGCAGGTGCTGCGCCACATTCTGACGGCACCCGAAGTGCTTTCGGTATGGGGCGAAAAAACCAAGCGTCCGTTCGAGATCTTCGTGCAATCGATGCGCGCCACGAATGCCGAGTTCACGCCGGTGCCGTTCGCGCCGTGGGATCCGTACGGCCAGATGTCGAGCTATCTCGACCAGACCGGCCACGGCCCGTTCCGCTGGCCGACGCCCGATGGCTATCCCGATGTCGGCACGAAATGGCAGTCGGTGAGTTCGCTCGCGCAGACCTGGCGCTTGATGTCGCGCTTGCCGGAGTTGCGCGTGCCCGGCACCGGCGACCGCGCCTTCGTCATGCGCATCGAAGCGCTGACGCTGGCCGCGTTTCCGACGGCGGCGGCGCGCACGTCGAATGCGATCGTCGATTTCTGGATCGATCGCATCATCGGTTTCCCGATCGCCGCGGCGCGCCGCACCCAACTGGTCGATTTCCTGCGCCAGAACGCCACCGCCGACACCGCGCTCGATCTGGTCACCGACACGCTGTCGCAAAGCGTGCCGCAGCACTACGGCGTGTGGAACGGCGGCAATCTGAGCCGCCACTGCACCATCGCGCGATTGCGGGCCACCGTGTCGCTGATTTTCGCGTTGCCCGAGTTCTACCAGCGCTGAGGCCCTCATGCAGACGAGTCGTCGTGGTTTCATCAAGGGTTGCTGCGCCGGTGCCTTGGCGCTCGGCGCGGGCAAGTCGGTCGCCTTCTTCGATCCGCTCGGCTTCAAGGGCGGCGCGCAACGCGAAACGCTGGTCTATCTGTTCCTGCGCGGCGGTTTCGACGGGCTGCACATGGTGGTGCCGTATTCCGGCGCCGATCGCATTGCATACGAAGTCACGCGCGGCAATCTCGCGATTCCCACCAGCCGCCTGCGGCCGATCGCGGCGACCCCATGGGCCTGGCATCCGCGCGCCGGCGGTTTGCGCGGCGACGCCGTCGGCACCGCCGCCAAATACATGCAGGCGCTGTATCAGGAAGGCAAACTCGCGGTGATCCACGGCGCCGGCATGAGCACGGTGGTGAACCGCAGCCACTTCGACACGCAGGCTTATGTCGAACTCGGCACCCCGGGCAACAAGAGCACCGGCGCGGGCTGGATCGCGCGCCTGCTGCAGGCCGATACCGATGCACCGTCGATCTTCGCGCCGGCGGTGGGATTCTCCGGCAATCGGCAGACTTCGCTGATCGGTGCCGACGAAGCCATCACGCTGGCCAGCGCGCAGGACTTCCGCACCGATGGCTTCCATTGGAGCTGGAACGACAGCGACGGCAACATCAGCGGTCATCAAGGCGCGCACACGCGTCTGCTGCCGCTGTGGACCGGCGCCAGCTCGCTCGAAGTCAGCGGCCGCGCCGCCGCCGAAGCGCTCGGCGCGATGCGCAGCGTCGATTTCGGCCTTTACAGCGGCAGCAACACCGACGGCTATCAGCCGGCCGGCGGCGCGGTGTATCCGACCGACTACGGCGCCACGCTCGGCACGCAGCTGCGCAATCTCGCGCAACTGATCAAGCTCGATTCGGGCCTGCGCGTGGCCGCCGTCGACTACGGCTTCTGGGACACCCACGAAGGCCAGGGCATGCCGAACCCGGGCGTTGCGGATCACTACGATGCCTACGGCAATCTCACCGAAGGTCTGGCGCGCGCACTGCACGCGTTCTATACCGACCTCAACGCGGCCGGCCATATGGATCGCGTCACCGTCATCGTGCAGAGCGAATTCGGACGCCGCTTCAAGCCGAACGAATCGGGCGGCACCGATCACGGCTACGGCAATCTGATGTTCGCGCTCGGCAACGGCGTCGCCGGCGGCCAGATGCACGGCGCCTTCCCGGGCCTGGATTCGGCCAGCCTGTTCGAAGGCCAGGACGTGGACGTCACCACCGACTTCCGGCAGATCGTCGGCGAGGCGCTGGTGAAGCGCATGGGCCTGAGTGCCGGCCAGGTTTCCAGCGTGTTTCCGGACTTCGCCTACAGCGCCGGCGCGAGCAACGTTTTCGTCGCGGGGTAGGTCGGCTGTTGCCGACCGCAGCATCACTGCGTCTTCTGCCCGGTATCCTCGCGAATCGGATTGCCGCTGCCGTTGGTGCGCTTGTTGTCGTCGCGTTCCTGCTGCTCGGCGTTCTCGGTTTTTTCCTTGCTTTGCTGATTCATGATCGTGCTCCTGTGGGTGCCTGTCGAGCGTATCGCCGAACGGCTGAACCTCGCTGCGACCACCGGCGAGTTCGACGGTGGCGGCCTGCCCCATGAGCAAATGGCGATAGCCTGCGAGCATCGCGCACGCGCCCTGTCGAGCGATCGAAGTTCGCGATTCGCCGCTTTTTCCGCCAAGCACGTTCCTGCTTCATTCGGGCGACCTTTCGCGCCGCTTTGCATCGATGTCGAATTCGCCGGGCACTGACACTCCCGCCCTCCGCCTCGCGTTCTACGGCCTGTTGCATCATCGGGGAGTACAGGGGTGTCTTTCAGTCCGGGTTATCCGTCCACGCTGCCGTGGAGCGCGTGCCGAGTCCTGCTGTTGCACAACGCGGCGAACGACGACGCACTGTCGGACACCGCGCTCGCGACGGCGGCGGCGGGCTTCGGCCACACCATCGAAGTCACCCGCTCGCGCAGCCTGCGCGAGGCCGAGGCATCGCTGGCGCTGGGCGATATCGATGTGATCGTGTTCGATGCGGTCGAACCGGCGCGCGAAATCGACGAAGCGCAGGCCTTGCGCCGCGTGGCGTCCGGCACGCCTATCGTGCTGCTCACCGATGCCGACGAACACGACAAGGATGAATCGTCCGCGAGCTGGCCGGGCATCGTCGATCGGTTGCGCCGCCCGTATGTGGCCGCGACCGATGTCGCGCGCGCGATCTGCTTCGCGCACTTGCGGCAGGCGCGCGCCGATACCGCGCTGGTGCGCAACGCGATCCGCGGCCAGCACACCGACGAACTGACCGGCGTGCGCAACCGGCGCTATCTCGACGATATCGCGCGCGCCGGCGAATGGTCCGACTGGGGCTGCGTGCTGATCGCGCTGGAAGGGCTGCAGCCGATGCATGACGTCACCGGCTATCGCCGCAGCCGCGAAATCGTGCGCGGCGTCGCCGATTTTCTCTGCGGCCATGTGCGTGAAGGCGATGTCGTGATCCGCACCGGCGACGAAGAATTCCTGCTGTTGCTGCCCGATGCCGCCGCCGCATCGACGCCGGCGCTGGCCGAGCGTCTCAGGCATGCGGCGGTCTACGCGCCCTGCGCGTTTTCGCTCGGCGTGGCGGTGCGCGGCGGCGACGAAACCTTGCAGCAGACGCTCGATCGAACCGCCACCCAACTGCGCTCGACCTGCAACCGGCCGGCGCTGCTCGCGACCTGAATCCGACTCCGGCATCGGCCGCTCTATTGCGCCCGTTGCCGAGGCCGCTTTCGCGGCAAAAATCGTCCCGTCACTGCGGCGCTGACCGATGATGGCGGAGCGCGAGCTTCGCCATCATCGTTGCGAGCGGTCGTGCAATGCGGCCATTCGGCGGTCAAAGTACAACTCGCGCATGCAAACCTGAGCCCGATTTCAACGGCCTCGACCGTCCGCCGTCCGGTTTCGCGCGAAGTTCACTCGGCGCCCTCGACATTGCCTGCGAACCCCGCCAAGGAGCGCGCATGAGCAGTCCGCAGGAAATCGAGCAGAAATTCTGGAAGCACCTGAAGTCCGACCGCACCGTGATGCTCGGACTCGACGGCGTCGAAGACGGCCACACGCGGCCGATGACGGCGCAAGTGATCGACGACCGCAGCCCGATCTGGTTCTTCACCTCGCGCGACAACGCGCTGGTGGCGAACCTGAAACCGGGCAACCGCGCCATCGGCGCTTTCAGCGCCAAGGATCACCAGTTGTTCGCCACCGTGCACGGCAGCCTCGCCGTGGACCACAACCGCGAAATGATCGATCGCCTGTGGAATCCCTTCATCGCCGCCTGGTTCGAAGGCAAGGACGATCCGAACCTGACCCTGCTGCGTTTCGACGCCGATTCCGCCGAAGTGTGGTTGAACGAAAACAACCTGCTGGCCGGCGTGAAGATGCTGCTCGGCATCGACCCGAAGCAAGACTACAAGGACAAAGTGGCGAACGTCGACCTCGGCTGACACCGATTTCGTAGCCTGGATGCAGCGGAGCGGAATCGCGGAACCGGTTGCGGTGGCGTAACTTCGCGCCTCATCGCAGCGCCTCCCTGGATTCCGCTTCGCTGCATCCGGGCTACCCAACGCGCAACCCGCGCACGCGCCTGCTCGCCGGCGCTCACTTGGCGACCCCCCACCCGCCATTCGTCGCGAAGAAAAATATTCCTCGGTGTCGTCGCCCGCGGAATGCCTCGCACAAGTCGGCGCCGCAGCAGGATTTGTCGACACGCTCGCGCACATCGCGCGACGCGCATCGTGTCGTCTAGGAATCTGTCACCTGCACCGATCGCAAAAAACTCGCTATAACAATTCCACGCGGGAACATCGAGCACGCACAACATCGATGTCGCGGTACGCGATGGAACGGTCATCCATCCAGGGGGATGCGATGTGTGGCAAGACGCGCTTCAAACGCTGCAGCGAAAGCTCAGCGGCGTAGTCGCTCGGCCCGAAAAACGGCGTTCGCACGCTTCCTTAGTCGAGGAGTCATCATGAAACTTCCGCTTTCGCTGCATCGCCGGCCGTTGCATCGCCGCGTGCTCGTTGCCAGCCTGTTGACGGGCCTCGCCGCCTGTGCGGCAACCTCGCCGATCACCGAAGACAAAGCTGCGGTGCAGGAAACCGCACCGGTCGCGCCGTTCGACCCCGTCGTCAGCGACTGCAACATCACGCCGCCGAATACGCCGGTCACCACGGCACTGCTCACCAGCGGCCTGCCCTGCCAGCCGCAGTTCGTAGCACCGTTCGACCTGGACAACCTGCAACACGGGTTCGACTACTACTCCTGGCTCACCTTCATCGCGCTCAACGCATCGACGCCGAACACCGCGCCGCTGCCGCAGAACGACGCGGGCACGCTATGGCAGGACTACGCGGAAATTTCCGACCTCATCCTGCCCGGCGGCGCCACGCCCGCGCCGTGGGGCTCGCCAAACAAGATTCCGGCTGCGTGCAAATCGCTCGACGACGGCGACAATCTGCGCGTGGTGCGCAAGTCGATGATCATCAAGACCGTCACCGGCGAAGTGATCGAACCGTTCGACACCGGCCCGCTGATCGACCAGAACGGCAACTACGTCCGCTACGAAATCCTGGTCAACCAGACGATGTACGAATACATCGTGCAGAACGGGCTTTTCAGCAAGGCCGGGCAGAACCTGTTCGCCGGCCCCGTCGATTTTCCCGAAGGCACCAACACCACCGGCAGCGACGGCACCATCGGCGCCATCATGGTGAAAGCCGCGTGGAAAGTGATGGCGCCGGGCGACGACGCCAGCCGCTTCCACATCGTCGAGGGCCTGGCCTACAACCCGCCGTCGGAAAATCCGAAGGTCGAAGAATCCTGCAGCAAGGTGACGCTCGGCCTGGTCGGCTGGCACGCTGCGCACAAGACGGCCGACGCACCGCAATGGATCTGGTCGACCTTCGAGCATGTTGACAACGCACCGAGCCAGGCGCAGGTCGACGCCGGCCAATTGCAGGCGCACTACAACTTCTATCGTCCCGGCTGCAGCGCGAAAGATTGCCCGGTCAACGAACCGCCGCCGCGTCCGTGGAATCCGGACGTGCAGCCGTTCCCGAACGGCTACACCAGCCAGATCACGCGCGTGATTCCGATCACGCCGGACACCATCGCGCTCAACACGAGTTTCCAGTCGATTCTCGCCGGCACGGTGTGGCCGAACTACGAGTTGATCAGCACGCAGTGGCCGACGGATGCCGAAAGCAAGATCGATCCGACCGGCGTGCCAGCGCCCGATTTCCTCGCCAACGCCACGCTCGAAACCTACATCCAGGGCAGCGTGCCGCAGTCGTCGTCGAGCTGCATGGCCTGCCACGGCAATGCCGCCGACACCACCGGCCGCGCGTCGGATTTCACCTTCATTCTCGAACGCGCGCAGTGATCGCGCGATCGCGCCATCGACTCCCATTCGCCTGAGGCCCGACTCATGAGCACTCCCGCCACTCCGATGCAGAACTTCATCAACCTGTCCGCGCTGCTCACCGGCATCGCGGCCGACAAGCTCGCGCCGGCGCTCGATCCGAAAAACGTCAAGCAGATCTACTACGACTACATCGACGCGCAGGATTCCGCCGCGTTCCAGCAACTGCTGTCGATCTACGCCGCCAACGCCACGCAGCCGCCGGCCACCATCGCCGACATCGTCTTCAACCAGTCCGGCGCGTCGATCTGTTTTCTCGCGCGCAGCGTGATGCTCGCCTGGTATCTGGGCAGCTGGTACGCGCCGGCCGATCTGGCGCAAGGCCTGCCCACCAATGTCGTGATCTCGTCGATCGCCTACACCCAGGGCTGGTCGTGGAATGTCGCGCAGGCGCATCCGATGGGTTACAGCAACTTCCAGTTCGGTTACTGGGCGAGCAATCCGCCCAGCCTGAGCGATTACGTCGGAGGAGCAAGCTGATGAACACCACCACGCATTACGACGTCGTCATCGTCGGCGCCGGCGTGTCGGGCGCGATGATCGCCTACGAACTCGGCCGGCAAGGCAAGAAAGTGTTGATCCTCGAAGCCGGCGCGCGCCTGCCGACCAACAACAACGAGTTCATGGAACGCTTCTACAGCGCGGCCGCGAAGGTGCCCGAAGTGCCCTACACGCCGGAACTTTTCACGCCGCCGCGCAGCAACCAGCTGACCGATCCGAACACGCTAAACGCGGGACGTCCGAACACGTTGACGCTCGGTGAGAACTGGCAGGACCCGAAACAGGCTTACCTGATCCAGCAAGGCCCGCTGCCCTTCAGCAGCACCTACGAACGCATCGCCGGCGGCACCGTGCGCCACTGGCTAGGCACCAGCCTGCGTTTCGTGCCGAACGATTTCAAGATGAAGTCGACCTACGGGCAACTGGTCGACTGGCCGCTGAGCTACGACGACCTCGAACCGTGGTACGGCAAGGCCGAAGCCGCGATCGGCGTGTCGGCGAATGCCGCGCAACAGGCCTATCTGGGCATTACCTTCGCGCCCGGCTACCAATATCCGATGAAGTCGATTCCGCCGTCGCTGGTCGACGATGCGGTCACGGCGGGCGTGAGCGGCAAAGATTTCCAGGGCTTGCCGCTGGTCGTCACCGAAACGCCGGCGGGCCGCAATTCGCAGCCTTATCAAGGCCGCCGCGTCTGCGCCGGCAACACCAACTGCATTCCGATCTGCCCGATCCAGGCGAAGTACGATCCCAGCGTCACGCTCAATCTCGCGCTCAACACCGGCAACGTGACGCTGCTGACCCAGAACGTCGCCAACAACATCGTCGTCGACGCCAACGGCAACGTGTCGCAGATCGACTACATCACCTACGACGATATCCTCGGCCCGGTCACCGGCACCGGCTCGGTGACGGCGACGCGCTACGTACTCGCCTCGCATGCGATCGAAACGCCGCGCCTATGCCTGATGTCGACCAACGGCGGCCGCACCCCGAACGGCATCGCCAACAGCAGCGGCCAGATGGGCCGCAATCTGATGGATCACCCACTGTACCTGGCATGGGCGCTCACGCCGGCGCCGGTGTTCGGCTATCGCGGGCCGCTCGCGACCTCGGGCATCGAAAGCCTGCGCGACGGCGCCTTCCGCAGCGAGCGCGCCGCGTTCCGCATCGAGATCGGCAACGAAGGCTGGAATTTCTCGATCGGCGATCCGTGGACCACGACGCTCGACTTCATCAACGGCAGCAACGTCAGCCAACTCAATCCGCCGCCGCCCGGTTCGAAAGAACCGCCGGCCTTGTGGGGCCCGGCGCTGGTGACGGCGTTGAACAACGGACTCTCGCGCCAGTTCCGTCTCGGCTTTCTCGTCGAACAGTCGCCGGACGAAACCAACTACGTTTCGCTGTCGGCCACCGAACGCGACCACCTCGGCTTGCCGCGTCCACAAATCGTGTACGACCTGTCGCCGTATACGCGTGCCGGCCTCGGCGCGGCGAAACAGGCCGCCGACGAAATCTTCGCGATGATGGGCGCGACGCAATACACGCAACCGCCGATGCCGAACGATCCGACCGGATTCGACGTCGACATCGACGGCCACACCGAACGCCTCAAATTCTTCGGCTCCGGCCACATCGTCGGCACCTATCGCATGGGCGACGATCCGAAGACTTCGGTCGTCGATGCCGATCAACGCTCGTGGGATCACAAGAACCTGTTCCTCGTCGGCAGCGGCACTTTTCCCACTGTCGCCACCGCCAATCCCACGCTCACGCTCACCGCGCTCGCACTGCGCACCGCCGACGTGCTGCTGAAGGATCTCGCACCGCAACCCGCCGCCGCGCTGGCCGCCGAACCGGCGTGACGAAGCCTCTGTCCGTTGCACGTTTCACCCGCGCGCCGGCCTCGCCCGGCGCGTCCTCTCGCGCGCGAGATTCCTCGCCATCGCCAAGGAGTATCCCGATGTCGCAACTGCCGCTGTCCCGCGCTATCCACGGCGTCCTGCTGCTCAGCCTCGCCGGCTGCAGCGTCGAGCCGCCGCCGTCCGTCGAAACGCCCAAGCCCGCGGTGACCACCGCCGCCGTTGCCTCGACACCGGCACCGGCCGCCGCCGCGTGCGCGGCGAGCATGGCGTGGATCACCAATCCGACCGAACCGTCCGAAGTCGCCTCGAGCGAAACCTTCTGCGATTTTTATCAATTCTCGTGGCAATGGTTCCTGGCGCAGGTGTCGCCGGCCGATCCGGCGTATCCGGCCGGCGACCGCGTATTCGAAGCTTCCAACCGCCTGGTCGATCCGCAGGGCGGCCAGAACCAGTGCAATGTCGTCGCGCTCAGCGGCCGCGATGCCGCCGCGAAAATGCTGGCCGTGCGCGTGCCCAAACCCGTCGATTTCGAAACCGACCAGGCCGACGGCAATCCGCTTTACGATCAAGCCGGCAACGTGCTGTATTTCAATATGTGGTACTCGCCGGAAGAGTGCCAGGCCACGCCCGCCGGTTTCGTCGCCGGCACGATGGAAATAAAAACCGCGTGGCGCGTGCTGTCGAGCGCCGATCCCAGCTACTACACGATGCAGGCCACGCTGCCGTCGGGCGGCGATCCGGTGACGCTCGGCCTGGTCGGTTTCCATCTGGTGAACTGGACTTCCGCGCATCCGGAAATGATCTGGGCCAGCTTCGAACACAAAACCAACGCGCCCTTGTGCGACGGTACCAGCGCGACTTCCGGCTGGTCGTTCGCGAGCGACGCAGCGGCCGCGTGCCTGGCGGCGAATCCATCGCCGAGCGGCACGATCAGCCCGAACTGCGCATCGTTCGATTTCAACAATCCGCCCACCGATGTGCCCACGCCGACGCCGCCGAGCGGCCCGCCGGACGAAGTCTGCCGTCTGTTCGAAAACGGCAACCAGCCCGGCATCGCGATCAACGGCAACGACAACGCCGCGAACCTCGCCGCGATCCAGCAATTGAACGCTGCCCTCGTCGGTCCGAGCGGCATGCTCACCACCTTGCCGGCCGACAATCCGATGGCGATCTGGCAGAACTACGAAATGGTCGGCGGTCTGTGGACCAAGAACGGCGCGGCCTCCGGCAACTCGCCGGTGCCCAATGCCGGCGGCGCGGGCGATCCGAACAGCCCGCAACGCGGCTCGCTCGAGCTCACCAATATGACGATGGAAACTTATCAACAGGGCCCGACGTCGGCGATTCCAAATTGCTTCGGTTGCCACAATTTCGATCCGGCCCAACCGCTCGACGTGAGCCACATCGCCACCGAATTCCTGTTGCCCGCCTCGACTACCGCGAAGCCCGCCGCGAAATAGAGAACCGCGAGGCTCCACGCACGACGCGATATCCGTTACGTACTTTCATTGGGGGAATGCAATGCAGCAACATCAGATATCGCGCACCACCTGGAGCCTCGCTTTCGCCATCGGCATGGCCCTCGCCGGCAACGCCACCGCACAAGACGCCGCACCACGCTTCGCCGAACCCGACCTGCTGCAACCGCGCAGCGTGCAGAGAACACCGGTGGCAAAAGCGCAACGCGCCGGCACCAACCTGTACTCGACCGGCGCCGAACTCGAAGCCGTCGCGGAAGGCCGCGAAATCCACTACGACCTGCCGATCAAATACACCAACGGATTCATAAACAATCCGGCCACCGGTTTGAATGATCCGGTGCGGCTGCGTTCGTACGGCGAGCGCTTCGTGGCGCCTACCATTGTCATGAAACCGGGGCAGACCGTGCGCATCGGCCTGCACAACCGCCTGCCGCCGGAACCCGATTGCGGCAAGGACAAGGGCATCAACCAGCCGCATTGCTTCAACATCACCAACCTGCACTCGCACGGGCTGTGGGTATCGCCCACCGGCAACAGCGACAACGTGCTGCTGTCGCTGCATCCGACCGTCGATTTCGAATACGAATACAACGTGCCGGAAGACCATCCGGCCGGCACCTTCTGGTATCACCCGCACAAGCACGGCTCCACCGCGATGCAGGTTGGCAGCGGCATGGCGGGCGTGCTGGTGGTGAAAGGCGATCGTCAGCCCACGCCCTACAGCAACGGCGACCTCGACGTGCTGCTCAAGCCGTTCGAACCGGTGGGCGGCGATTACGCCGAGGTGATGCTGTTCCAGCAGATTCCGTATGCCTGCTTCGATGCGGCCGGCAATATCGAAAAGGACGCGTCCGGCCGCTGGATCTGCAAACCCGGACAAACAGGCTATGTGCAGGACTTCGGCAAGCAGATGGCCTTCGGCACCTGGGGACCGTCGGGCCGCTACACGCTGATCAACGGCGTCGCGCGTCCCACCATCGAGATGCAATCGGGCCGCGTCTATCGCTGGCGCATGGTGCATTCGGGCATCCGCGAGGCGATCGCGCTGCGCATCCGCAAGATTGGCAACGTGAAACGCCTCGATGCCGATGCGGCGTCGATGGCCGATCGCGCACGCGAGGTCGAACGCGCCTGCACCGGCGTGGATGTCAAACAATTCGAAGTGGCGACCGACGGCCTCACCCGCGGCCAGGCGTTCGAGAAGATCACCAACAATCTGCAGCCCGGCTATCGCAGCGATGTGTTGTTCGTGCTGCCGGAAGATGGCGACTACTGCGTCTACGACGATGCCGTCGCAGGCACGCAATCGGTGTCCGCGCAGCCGGAAAACGCCAAGGTGCTGGCGATCGTCCGCGCCGGCGGCGGGGCGAAGGTGACCGACCAGACCGTCTTCGTCACCGAGCGGCTGATCGCTGCCGCAGGTTCACTACCGCCGGATATCCGCAACGAAGTCCGTAACGATCTGCGCACATTGAAGCTCACGCATTTCGTGCCGCATCCGTCGATCACCGAGCAGGAAATCACCGACTCGGGCTTGAAAGAAGTACCGATCGAATTCGCGATTTCCGGTACACCTGCAAAGTTCATGGTGAACGGCGCCGACTACGAACCCACCCGCATCGACCACACGCTCGTGCTCGGCAAGGCGCAAGCCTGGCGCCTCACCTCCGCCAATGCCTCGCACCCGTTCCACATCCACGTCAACCCGTTCCAGATCGTCAGCGTGCGCAAGAAAGGTGCCGACGGCCAGCCCACCGGCCCCGAAATCGGCGACGGCCAATACGCCGGCATGCTCGGCACCTGGAAAGACACCATCTTCGTGCAACCCGACGTCGTCATCGGCACCCGCACCCGCTACCAGCGCTACATCGGCGAATTCGTCCTGCACTGCCACATCCTCGACCACGAGGATCAGGGGATGATGCAGAACGTGCAGATCGTCGTGCCGGATGCCGATGGCAATCCGACCGCGAAAGGTCACCACTGACGCCATTCGCAATCGGGCCGGAGGCAGCGGTTCACCGCTGCCTCCGGCACCGCGGCAGACTTCAGCCGAACGCGGTCAGAATCGCCATTGCGCCGTCAGCGAGAAACCGCTGATATCGGCCTGGACATCCGTCCCCTGCACCACAGGCTCGGGCAGATCGGCACGGAAAAAGTCGTAGCTCAGGCCCAGGCTCACGTTCGCGGTCAGATCGTAGCCGCCGCCGATGCCCAGATAGTAGTCCGTACCATCGAGCCCGCCCGACACCCGCTCGCAAGTCGAATTGCACACCTCCGAATCGACGTCCATGTCCCAGTCGAACAGGCCGCTGCGCGCGGTGAAATAGCCGCGCTCGCCGATGCGGTGGCGCCAGTTGCCGCCCACCATCCAGCCGCTGACAGCGACGTCCGTCGAACTGCGGAAGCTCGGCAGCTGGCCCGAGAAAGGTACGTCGAACGAGTGGCTGAAATCGCCCGTGCCCATATAGCCGAACTCAACTCCGAACCCGCTCGACCAACGGTAGCCGCCGGCCAACTGACCGAAGCTCGCGTGGTCGTCCACATGCACGCCCGACAACTCGGCATTGCCCGCGCTTGCCTGCACGAAAAAGCCGCCGCCATCCGCCGCTTGCGCAGCGTTTGCGACAGCCATCGAAAAACCGAGGATGCCCAGAACCGATAGGGATTTCCGCATTTATCGTTGCCTTTGAAGGTGAATTCCATGATCGACCTCCGATCGCGCGATCGGGTGGCTTCGTTGTTAAGACCGGCCCGCAGGCGACACCCCGACAGTCGGTGCTTCCAAGTCCATTCGGACAGGCGGTCGGGTGGCTAGACGAAATTCAACCGCGATCCATATCACCGCGGTCGCCATGCATCGTCTCTGGACGTCAGCCGTCAGGCAGTTCGCGGCACGCCCGCCGACACCGCAATGGCGGCCGGCGCGGCGCCGTCTAGGAATTTGTCCTAGATACAGCCACCGCCGGCCTGAGTACTCTCCGAAGCACGAGTCCGCTGCGCCGCCGCCGGTGGCGATCGCGGGCTCGAGGGGAAGACTATGAGCCGAACATCCAGGCAGGGCCTCGCCCTGTTCGCGTGCCTGCTGCTTACGATCGGCTCGCCGCCCGCGCGAGCCGATGCCGCGCTCCCATCCTGCGCCGCCGACGCGAAATGCGAACCCATCGCCGCGAAGAATCCGGCGCGCTGCCTCGAACTCGAAGCCCAGTTGCGTGCACCGAAAAACTACATCGCCAATGGCCAGATAAGACTCGACGTCTACGAAGCCATCGTCGCCGAGTGGATGGGCGACTTCTGCTACCGCGTCCGGCAGGACGACGCCTACGTCTGGCCCCACGACCGCACCGCGCGCGACACCGGCCCGTTCTTCGCGCAGATCATCGACAACCAGGTCGTGCCCAAGGCGGTGACCACGCACGTCGTCGCGCGCGTCTGGTACTCGCCCGACATGCTGGCGTGGATGCGGAAGAACCGTCCGGCGAACGAAGCCGACGCGCCGGCAAATCCCGACCCGATCCCCGACGGCGCCATCGTCATCAAGGAAATGTGGCCCTCGCCCGCTGCGCAATTCACCGGCGAATGCTTCGACTGCAAAAAGCCCCGCAGCGGGGCGGTGATCTTCGTCCGCGATGCGCAGAGCTTCAGCGCCGGCTGGTTCACCGGCTGGTACGGCGACGGCTACAAACCCGACTGGCCGCCGGCCGCGAGCAACCCGCTCACCAGCATGGGCGACGGCGGGCAACAGTTCTGCAGCAATTGTCATGCCTCGACTGAACCGGGCAACACCTTCGTTTCGATGAACAATATCGACGGCCATCCGGCGACCTTCGTCACGCAGAACGTCGCGCCCAACGCCGCGAAAAGCCTGCCGCCCGCGCGCCATGTCGACAACGCCTTGCCACCCACGAAACTCGAACCGGTCGACGACTCGCTCGCCCAGCCGAATCCAAATTTCGCGAAAACTTATATCGACCTGAATCCGAACGGCGCCACGCCGCAAAATTTCCCGTCGCAAACTTTCGACGGCGTGCTCGTGCCCGGCCACGGCCCGCTCGACCACTTCATGCCGTCGAGCCAATGCGTCGGCTGCCACCAGGCCGGCGCCACGGGCCTGCAGATCGACATGCTCGACTACGGCGCCAGCGTCCTGCGCGGCGACAGCCTCAAACCGGTGAGCGTGTCGCCCTACTCGCTGTGGAGCAGCTCACCGATGGGGCTGGCCGGACGCGACCCGATCTTCTTCGCGCAACTCGAAAGCGAGCAGATCATCCATGCGGATCTGGACAAATACGCCAGCCCCGCGCAGAAAACCGCGATGCGCTCGCTGATCCAGGACACCTGCCTGCAATGCCACGGCGTGATGGGCCAGCGCCAGCATGCGATCGACACGCACGCCGCCACCGGCAGTTGCAAGCCGTTCGCGCGTGAAACCGCCAACGCCACGCCGTATCCGCAAACCAATATGCCTTGGGACATGCAGGCGCAGCAGGCGACGTACGGCGCGCTCGCACGCGACGGCATCTCGTGCACCGTCTGCCATCGCCTCGCCATCGACGAACAGGCCGACGCGGTGAAAGGCATGCCGTGGAATACCTGCGTCGAACAGAAACAGGCCAGCCTCAATCCGAACTACACCGGCTTCGCCAGTACCTTCAGCGGCGCCTTCCTCGTTGGCGCGGCCGACGAACTCAACGGCCCGTTCGAAGATCCGCTCGTCAAGCCGATGGAAAACGCGCTGCGCCTGACGCCGAAACACAACGCAAGCATCAGCACCTCCGAAGTCTGCGGCTCGTGCCACAGCATCCATCTGCCGGTGCTCGATCGCGAACAACCCGAAGACCGCTGCCAACCGCAAACCCACCCGCCTGACCCGTTGCGCTGCTTCCCCAAACGCTACGAACAGACCACGTATCCGGAATGGGCTTTCAGCGGCTACCGCAGCGGCATGCTCGGCGAACAACCGCTGCCGTCGGGTCCCGGCGCCACACCGAAAACCTGCCAGGACTGCCACATGCCGAGCCGCAACGCGGACGGCACGCCGATCAAAAGCAAGATCGCCGCGATCGAGGAATACAGCAATTATCCGCAGACCGACTATCGCCTCGACGCCAAAGAGATCGACCTGCCCGTGCGCGAAGGCTATGCGCAGCACGTGCTCGTCGGCCTCAATATTTTCCTGATCGAAATGGCGCAGCAATTCCCGGACGTATTCGGCATCCGCAGCGAAGACCCGGGCCTCGGCGGCAGCAACCTCGCCCCGCTGCAAGTCACCGAAAACGCCATCCTCGACCAGGCCGCCAACGCCACCGCGAAGATCACCGTCGAGCCGAAGTGGGATGCGAAAACCGGCACGCTCGAAGCGCAAGTGAGCGTCGACAACCTGGCAGGCCACAAACTGCCCTCAGGCGTGAGCTTCCGCCGCGCCTTCATCGAATTCAGCGTGCTCGATGACAAAGGCGACACGCTATGGATCTCCGGCGCCACCAACGACATGGGCGTGCTCGTCGACTCGTACGGCGCCCCACTACCCGGCGAATTCTGGTGGTCGCAAGCCTGCGTCCGCCAACCCAACGCCTGGCAACCCCACTACCAACGCATCGAAAAACCCGAACAAGTGCAGATCTACCAGGAACTCATCACCGACGCGCAAGGCCAACTCACCACGAGCTTCCTCGCGATCAATGAGCACGTAAAAGAAAACCGCCTGCAACCCCACGGCTTCCTAGACGAAGACGCCCGCATCGCCATCGCCGCCGCCTTCGGCGATAACACCCCGGGTCCACAACCGGGCATCTTCGCCATGGACGAGAACCTCGGCCGCGCCGTAGGCCCCGAAGGCGAAGCCGAACACGACCCGGACTACCACAACGGCAGCGGCATTGACCGGGTTACTTACTCAGTGGCCGGGCTGGGCGCGAAGCCTGCGGCGGTGCGGGCGAGGTTGTTCTATCAGGCGATACCGCCGTATTTCTTGCAGGATCGGTTTTGTGTGGCGCGGGAGGCGAGTGGGACGCCTGCGGTAGATACGGCGAGGCTGAACTGGTTGGCGAAAAAGGTCACTGTAGACGGGGTAACCGACGGGTGGAAATTAACTATCGCAGATAGCGAAAATGTTCAGTTCCACTAAGACGCTGCACCCTATGTGGATTCCGGCGACGTTGATCGCCGGTTCCGGACATTGTTGAACTCGGCGCTGGCGTTGATCAGGCCTCAGGTCTGCTTGCGGACGAAAGCCATGTGTACGAAGTCAAGGCGACCACGACAGTCGCAGCGGAACCCGGCGTATTCGCGCCGGGCTACTTGCACCAACGAGCACTCCGGTCGCACTTCTGCCCGCGAACCGGGAAAGGCGGGTAACTTCTCACAAGATCGTGCAAAATCGACCTGTCACACATCCAGAGGGATCGAACGTGGGGAATGGTCAGGACGAAGATTGGAACGAAGAGCTGGAGGAAGAAGTCTCCGCCGAGGGCGTGGAGTCTCTTGTTGTTTATTCGCGCGATTGGACGGTCGACACCATCCTGCGCCAAATCGAGCAGGGCAACATTAATCTGAATCCTGGGTTCCAGCGACGTAATGCTTGGAACGATGTCAAACGCAGCAAGCTGATTGAGTCGCTGATCATCGGTGTGCCTGTTCCTGAGATTGTTCTCGCAGAAGACCTGACGCGCAAGAAATCTTTCATCGTGATTGATGGCAAGCAGCGGTTACTTGCGCTCGCCGGATTTGCTGAGCCGGACAGATACCCTTTTTGGGACCGCCCTCGACTCAAGAAGCTAAATACGCGGAGCGACCTCAATGGCGTGAGCTTTGCCGAGCTGACCGGGATGAGAGACGAAGCTAGGCAGCTCATGAATGCTGACATACGCTGCACGGTGATTTCGAACTACAGATCCCCCGCAGTCCTCTACGACATCTTCTACCGCCTCAATACGGGCTCAGTCCCGCTCGGATCTCAGGAGCTTCGACAAGTCCTCAATCGCGGGCCTTTTGCCGACTATCTGATCTCAGCGACTAATGAGCTCCTACCGGTGCATGGTGTGCTGCGCCTCAAGGGTCCCGACAATAGGCTGCGGGATGCAGAGATCGTGCTGCGCTACATAGCGTTTTCGATGTTTGGGATGGAGTACGGCGGGAACCTGACACCGTTCCTCGACGAGTCCATGGGTCGTATCAACAAAGACTGGAATCAGCAAGAACCCGAGGTTCGCAGGCTATTCGCCGAAATGATGAGTGCGACTGAGGCCTTGAACGAAAAGTTCGGAGTACAGCGTGTCGGACGCAAGTTCTCGGATGGCAAATGGGAATCTCGATTCAACAGAGCGCTATTTGAAGTACAGGCATACTATTTCGGGAAGGTTCCGCGAGACCTGCTCGCGAAGGTCTCCGGCGACGACGTCACGACGCGCTTTGAGGAATTCTGTGGGAGCAGCGCCGAATTTCTAGACTCAATTGAGACGTCGACGAAGAATCTTCAGCGTTACCGGAGACGATATGAGCTTTTCCAGCGGTTTGTAAATGAGACATTCGGGGCGATGATCGACAGCGTGCCATTGCCGAACGCGTAGGTAGGTAACTATGCCTACGTTCGCCGAACTGAAAACCGTTCTAGATGAGGAAATCCGACTTCTCGATGAGCGCTTTATGAAGCGGTGGATTCCTGCGCTTCCGGAACATGCGCCTGATGAATTTCAGCATGACGTCAAAGCCTACTGCGTGCTCGCCCACGCGGCATTCGAGGAGTTCGTAGAGGATGCTTCGCTGTTAGCCGTCAAAAATGCGCGGGATGCCTGGCTATCCAAGAAGTTCTCTCCCGCAACCGTTGCGCTCTTGGGGGCGTACACGTTCGTACTAGACATCAGTAACGACGAGGATGTTGAACAGGAGCGAATTTTCGATCAGGTGCGTAAGGCCTTGGATGCGCACATCGATCGGCACAGCAAATCCATTTCGAATAATCATGGGTTTTCGCTGAAGTATCTGCGGTCGGTGCTATTGCCGGTAGGTATCGATATCCCGGATTCGGTAAAGCACATCGCTTCGCTAAAAGAATTGGCGGAGGCTCGTGGATCGTATGCGCACACCAGAGCGAATCGTGCGCTTTATGGCCAATGGAAGCGAGCGGATCGCCCGATGGAGCCAGAGAAGGCCAAAACTGCAGTCCACGACTGCCTAGAACTGTGTGGCTTTGTCGTAAGCAAGCTGGAAGCGATTGCTTAGAGGGATCTAAAAGCACTACATGGCGATGCTTTTAAGCCCATAGCGAGAAGAGCAAGGCGCTTTCGGAACAACTCCTTGGCGCCCTGCGCTATGCACCATTTTCCGTCAGCTTGTGTGGCAAGCCCTCGAACACGTTGCGCAGCCATTCACCCGCGTGTAGTACGAACGTGCGGCAGTGACGGCTGAGTGGCACGAAGAGTGCGAACCGAGATCTTGTTGGTTTGCAAACGAAGGCCAGTACATGCACCCAGCTTTATGGACTTCATGGTCGCCATTCGATTGCTGTTGCTTGTTGACGCAGTAGTTGTCCACAGACGGAACCTCCATAGCAGCAGATTGCTGCTCCCCCTGCATACCTCGTTGTCATCTCATAGGCTGCGAAAGCGCCTAACTTGATATCGCTTTTGCACGGGCGTACGCTCCTTCTCGTCGTGGTTAATCCCGCGACACGGGATTGGCGTCCCGCAATTCTCGGCGCATAGCGCCCATCACCGATGCCGGCGCTTTTTCATGGCCGGCACTCGGCGATGGGTCGCTCGCTTATGGCGGGCGGTGCGCGGGAGCCGAAAGGCTCGCCAGCTCCGAGAGTCTGGTACGCCAACCGCGCATCGTCCGTCACCTTGAGCCCATCAAGGCAGCGGACTTCCAGAGCGAGCCACGAGGAAGCCGCCAATGACCCGTCCGAAGCCCCGCGCCCCAAGCGCCGCGAAGACTCACGCGCGCCGTTCGATATCGCACCCCGCCCCAGCCTCGCGACGCACCCGTGCCGCCGCCGTGATCGACACGACCGCGCGTAACCCACCGCTCGTCGCCGACGCCTCTCAACTCACCGACTTGCTCGACGCCCACATCGACCGCCTGCACGACGTGCGCGCCGTGCTGTGGGCCATCGCCGCCACGCTGCAACGCACCGCCACCGACACTACGCCACCGCGCACGCTGCTCTTCGAACTCCAACGCCTCGCCACCGCCGGCCTCACCGTCGCCAACGACTTCATCGACGCGATGACCGGCGAACGCGACTGCTTGAATCAGGACACTACACCGGCCCTGGTCGCGCCGGCATCACCGCCCGCCACCGCACCGCACTGAGTCGAATCGAAGCTTCAACCCGATGCACGGGGACTGCATCGGGCGTCGAATCGACAATGTTGCCTTCGAAGAATGATTCATTTTGAAGTAGCGAACTCCGTCGAAAACAATATGTGTGCTATTACCACCGCGAGCGACAGATTTGGCGAAGAAACTCGGATAATGTCCGATGAGGCGTCGGCAAGCAGGAGCACCGAGTAGAAAATCTGCCGGGAGTCCGAACATACTGGCCGCGTTACGCTCCCACTTCGAGGCATGAACTTACGTTAGCAACTACCCGTATCGATATGCTTGAGAATCTTGCAAGTACGATGAGCCTCAAGGGCGTGCTCGATGGCCTCAAGCCGTATGGCTGGGAGCACATCGATCACTGGGCCCAGGGCGAGTTCCATCACGATGTCGTGCTCCGGGTCCGGGACGTCCCTCCAGAACTGCCTGGAGACGTAATCGTCGTGAGCACCAACTGCAACGGTGGCGTCAAAGAGGTACTATGCCTCGCCGACATACCGGATCGGTGGGGATTGTGGCACTACCGCTGCCCCGAGAATCCCGAATTTGCCGGGCCTGCACCTGAGGTTCGTGGATTCGCCCGTACCGTGCATTGGTTCAACCCTTGCGAGCTTCTGAAGCCCGGAACGCGCAGCGAGTACAAGGAAGAGTTCAGGCGTCGTCAGCGCGGCGGCGGCTACGTCTGCGTCGATGCTTCGGACGAGTAGTCTAGGCTAAGCAACGGATGATCAGGAAGAGTGTTCGAGTCGCTGATCGCGGAAGCGGGAACTGACACAACGCCCAGGGGGAGAAGCTGAGCTTTGCGATTAATCGATGGCTCGGGAACATAGCCGCTCGGAGGCCTGGCCTATGTTTCTTGGCGCGGGCTATCAACAGCCGCTTCAATCTCCGCGAGTTCGCTTCTTCGCCATCCCAATTTAGCCCCACCTATCCGCACACCCTTGAGACTAGCGAAACCAATGTCTGCCGTATGAAGATTGGCGTTTCTAAGATCAGCGCCATCTAGCCACGCACCCGCAAGCAGCGCCCCCTCAAGATCAGACTGCGATAAGTTGGCGCGTAGCAGCACGGCGTTTGCCAGATTGGCCCCCCTGAGTTTTGCGCCACTCAAATTTGCACCCGTAAGATCAGCGCTCCTAAGGTCGGCCAATGAGAGATCAAAGCCCGACAGATCCCAATCCGCGAGAAGTGCTCCGTGTAATGAGGCACCGCGTAAATTCTTTGCGGAGAGCTTTGCCGCATCAACGACAATCTCTTCTCCATCTCTTCCTTTGATAATTTTCACCTGTTCCCCCAGTCAGCCGGGTCCGGCTTGATATCCCGAATTGGGTAAGCCAGCGGAGCTTGGCTTGGCGGCAGACTACCAGGAACAATATTTGGGTCTTGCCCGAGAATTCTTGCCGCGACGTATCGATGAGCTCCCTCTACAATTACATCGCCATCGACAGAAATCGGTGGCGCAGGACTTCCGCCAGCTAGTCTCTCAACGTAATTCTTAACCACCGGCACGGAAACGCCTCGCTGGGTGGTAAGCATTTTTGAGTCTGAAAGTGCGCTGGCAATTACATCAGCTGTCACCTTGATGCCCGCTGCTAGCGGCACACTCAGGGAAGCACCGCCAATTGCATCGCCCGCCGCGATGTCGCCGACGACTACCGCCGCATTGTGGACAGCCGCCGGATTGGCGAGCAACGCCCCTCCGCCGTAGCCGGCACCTACGATTCCCAAACCGATCAATGCGCCTGTGCCCGCGGCATCGCGTTGCGCACGAAATTCGCTGACCGATATCCGCCCCGCATTCATATCGTCGATGGCGCGATCCATGCGCCAGATCGCGACGCCCTCACGCCCGTCGGGGTCCACGAACGTGTACGGGTTGTTGTTGGCGTACCAGTAGCGATTGAAGTTCTGTTCGTCTGCGGGCTTCGGATCGGGGCTCAGAAACCGCGCAGCTGCCTGGCCGCTGACGGACAGCAAAAGCACCCACAGCAATGCCAGCCAGATCGTCTTGTTCGTCGTCATTGCCCTGCTCCTATTCGCTTCTTCTCGCGTTCGATCTCTTCCAGATACGCCGCTTGCCATTCGGGCGTCGAATTCGGCTCCTTCCAGCCCAGCGCTTCGGCTTCGGCGAACAGGTTCAGGTTGGCCTGTTGCATGAAGCGGACTTCTGCGCGGAGTTCGGGCGGGATGTCGGTGGCGTCCGGGTATTGTCGCTCGATCGGTTTCAGCATCAGGAAGTAGCCGGAGCCCGCGTGCAGCAGGGCACCCACATTGCGTGGGTCGAAGCTCAGTGCCAGATCTGCCGTCGCGATCTTCGCCATTGCGAAGTCTTCGGTTCTGTAATGTTCCATCAGCACGCCGAGCAATTCGGCCAAGCTTTCGCGTGGAGTCAAGGGCCGCAGATAGATTCCGCTTTCGAGGGCCCGCTCGGAGATATCGAGTAGTCGGACGTAGCTGCTGTCGTACTTGAAGCCGCCGGATGTGGCTTCCACGTTGAGCCATTCGCCACCATCGTCGAGGTATTTGACGAGCAGGTGGTGCGGCGCGGCGGCCAACGTCACGCGCAGGCCCAGTTTCTGGCCGAGGATGGCGAACAGTATCGGCATCGATACGCAGTTTCCCTTGCGGGTGGCGAGGTATCGGGCGAGTTGCTTGGTCCGCGGGTCGTGGCCCATCGGATCGTCGAGGTCGTAGCCGAACGGACGATGATCGTTCCAGGGCCCGGGCTCGTAGAGCGACGAGAGCAGCAGATCGAGTTTCGCCCGGTTGGACGCGCCACTCGGGAAGCGGGCCCGAGTCCGGGCGACCCAGTCGTCGATTTGCCGGAAGGTGGCCTGCGCGTCGATCGCCGGATCGATCACACGATCGATGGCGATTTTCGCTTGTGCCAGATCGACTTCGGCATCGGGCACGTCGAGCAATAGGCGAAGCGATTGCAGGTCCGCGGCCGGATTGGATTCTGCCGCGTGCGCCGGTAGGCCAGAACCCAGGCACGCGAGTGCGATCAACAGGCTTTTCAGCATCGTCGGGCCGCCGTCATGACGCAGGTGCGCCGGTAGTGAGCGGGCGGGCCAGATAAGGGACGACTCCGAAGAACTGCCCCTAGCTTTGGTCCACCCTCGCTACCAATAAACGACGCGGGGCGGCCGATCGCACAAACATCGTCCTCTGAACTTTGCGCCGCCCTCGGCATGACATGGCATGGCGATCAGGTCTTGGCCGGATGCGCACAATGCACCACTCGTCGCCGTCAAACAGCGATCGGCTTCTTTCGCCTCGACGCCGCGGCCGCCGCCTTTCGGATGATTCGATAGACACGCGAGTACTCATCGTGTGCGACCACTTCGCCTGTTTCGGCGTGCTCGACCCTTTCGATTGCAGTCAAGCTGCAGAGGTGCCAGTCGGTTTTCCGTGGACGACCCAGATCGAGCAGTGTCAAGCCGCTGAGGCTCAAGCAGGTTCCATCATCGGGCGATGATGGCTGTTGCAGCCACGGACTGAGCCTGAGCGACCCGATGTATACGCGGTCGCGTCCCGGGCGTTCTTCGACAGCCCGCTCGATTTCATGAATCGGATAACAGAACAACCTTGTTTTGAACCGCTGTCTGTTGGGCCGCGGCTTCCGCTCACCGAGTAGCTCCCGCAGGCGGGCCCTCGCTTTCTCCAACTCTTCGTCGAATTCCGGTGCTGCGTCCGGAGTTACGTCGGTTTCGGGCACTACGTCTTCGCCGACGACCACATAAGGCTCGTATTCCACGGGAAGCTTCGCCGCAATCAGCGACGTGAAGTCGCGCAGCGGAACCGAACAATCGAGCCAGCTTCCGCCGATTCGATGCCAGACCAGGGACTTGTACTTCGTACGGCGGGTGATGGGCTCCGCTCTGGATTCTGCCAGGCGCTGCTCCGCGGCATCGCCCGCCGTGGGCAACGCGACGTCTGGTTGGTCGACCGTGAACAGCACGAATCGACGTTTCGCTGCGGCCCGGAGATAAAGGTCACGGACGTTCTGGAACCACTCCCAGGTATAGGCGAAATCCTCGGCACCGGGCTCGCCTCGATAAGTTTTCTTATCGATCGAAGCATAGCGCTTGCGAAATTGGGACCTGGTCAGCTGGTCCAAGGCCGCTGCGATGTCGCGCACCTGGGCCGGCGTTTTAAGGCTCATCGCATAGTCCGAGCCGCCGTAGAGCGGCTCGCCGCCAAGGACGGCATGATTCAACGGATACGTTCCACCGCCGGCCTTCAGGTGGCCGTCGGACAGCGTCCGGTGCATCGCATCCCACGACTTGTCGCTTTCCGCAGCGAACTCCTGGTCTCCGTCGAGATACTTTTCCTCGATCGTAGATTGGAGATACTCGAGCCGTGCCTGGTCGCTGCCGAGCTTGCGCAATTTTGCAACTTCTTGCGCGGTCAACGCGAAATGGACGCCCAGACGGCTCATCGGTTCTCCCACCGGTTCTGCAGAGCAATGATGATATTTCACCGTCGGCACCCGATCCGCTTGCGAATCGGCGCACCGTCACAAACAGCAATTTTGGCAAATGCCTGCAAACGAGCCAGCGACCGGGCGCTTTGGCTGGATCGTCACCATCCGTCACACATGCCATTTCTCTAATGATCGATCGAAGTAACCGTCGCGCGCTCCATGTTCGCGTACGGCAAAAGATATGTTTCAATTACTAAGCGCCGGCGCCGCTGGCGGCGATACCGCTGCACCAAGTGAACCCGGGGAGAACCGCTCATGCCAAAGCTATTGCGCAATGTGCTCGCCGTTATCGTGGGTCTTGTCGTCGGCAGCATCGTCAATATGGGCCTCATCACGTTGAGCCCATCGCTGATTCCACCACCTGCCGGGGTGGATGTGAGCAATGCGGAAAGTCTGGCCGCCGGGATTCGTCTATTCGAGCCGCGGCATTTCGTCATGCCGTTCCTGGCGCATGCGCTCGGAACGCTGGTCGGCGCGCTTGTGGCTTATCTGATCGCGGCGAGCTACAAGTCGCGGTTCGCGTATGCGATCGGTGTGATTTTTCTTTGCGGCGGCGTGGCGGCGAGTTTCATGATTCCGGCGCCGGCCTGGTTCATCGCGCTCGATCTGTTGGTTGCATATTTGCCGATGGCCTGGTTGGCGGTGCGGATCGGCAGCCGCGTGCAACGAGTCGGCGCAAAGATGCCGAACTAGCAATCCGGCCGATCGCGTTCGCGCCGGCTCCTAAGGTAGTTCCGCCAGCTGATTGCCGCCTGACAAAAGTTTCCGAGCGCAACACGCGCGACGCGAGTAGCCTGCGGCAAGGTCAGGGGGTACCACGTGAACATCCAATACTCGCTACGCGCGATCGTCATCGCCGCCACGTTCTGCTGTGCGGGCACGGCACAGGCCGAACACGCAGAATGGTCTTACGAAGGCGACGAAGGCCCCGCCGAATGGGGCGAACTCGATGAGGCTTTCGCCAGTTGCAAGCTTGGCCATGTGCAGTCTCCGATCGACATCCACGGCGCGACGACGGCCGACCTGCCTGCGATCGAATTCGACTATCGGCCCGCGCCGCTCAAGGTGATCGACAACGGTCATACGATCCAGGTGAACTACGCGCCCGGCAGTTCGATCGATGTCGGCGGAGCGCGTTATTCGCTGGTGCAATTCCATTTCCACAAACCCAGCGAAGAACGCATCGACGGCGAATCGCATGCGATGGTGGCGCATCTGGTGCACAAGGGCGACGACGGCAAGCTCGCGGTGGTCGCGGTGCTGCTCGATCCGGGCGGCGCCAATCCCGTGATCGACGCGATCTGGGCCAACCTGCCGACGGGAAAAGGCAAGGAAGTCGCTGTCGAAAGCACGATCGATGCGGCGAGCTTGCTGCCCGCCGACCGGGGCTATTACACGTTCGAAGGTTCGCTCACCACGCCGCCGTGCAGCGAAGAGGTGCGCTGGTTCGTGCTCAAAACAGCGGTAACGATTTCAGAGGGCGAGATCGCCGCATTCGGCAGGCTTTATCCGATGAATGCGCGACCGACGCAGCCGCTCAACGGCCGCACCGTCGAAGCCAGCCGCTGAGCCACACGGCGCAACCGTGCCGCAAAAGTGGTACGGTTCGCGCCCGCGTTTTCACTGTGCCGCGCATGCCCCGCTACTCCGGTCCGCTGCTGACCCGCTCACTGGCCGATGCGCTGCTCGCGGCGCGCACCGCGGGCGTCTCGAGCTTCCGAGCTTCGTTCGATCTCGATCGCTCGATCGGTGAAGCCGCGCTCGATGCCGATGGCTGGCGCTGGAACGGCCAACATTACCCATGGCCGGAAGGTTTGAAAGACCGCACGCTGTACTTCTGGGACGGCGACGCATTCGCGCCGTTGCAACGCTTCGCGCGATCGCTGATCAAGCTGGTGCCCACTGAGTGGGGCGCGCCGACGTTCGAGATCGACGGCATCAAGATGCTGCCGACCTCGCAGGTGTCGCCGTATCTCGATGCGCAGCGCAAAGTGGCGCTCGTGCAGCCGCGTGGCAAACAGGTGCTCGATTGTTGCGGCGGCCTCGGTTACTTCGCCGCGTGGTGCCTCGCCGAAGGCGCGGCGCGCGTGCACAGTTTCGAGAAGAACGTCGATGTGTTGTGGGTGCGCGAACACAATCCGTGGTCGCCCGATGCCGATGCCGAACCGCGGCTGCAACTCGAACACGCCGATATCGCCACCGCCATCACCACCCTGCCCGACCAATCCTTCGACGCCGCCCTGCACGATCCGCCACGCTTCGGCATCGCCGGCGAACTGTATTCGCAAGCCTTCTACGACCAACTCGCGCGCGTGCTGCGTCCGAAGGGCCGCCTGTTCCACTACACCGGCTCCCCCAACCAGAAGACCAGCGGCCGCGATGTTCCGGGCGAAGTGGCGAAGCGGTTGGTCAAGGCCGGGTTTACCGTTGAACGGGTGCTCGATGGGGTGTTCGGAGTAAAAGGTGGCGGACGGGCGAGGTAGTGTTGTGGCGCCTGTCGGAATCGGGAATGGGGAATCGGGAGAAAAGCCCGCAATCTGCCTAGCTCTAGCTCTTATCCCGATTCCCGATTCCCGATTCCCACCCCAAAGCCCGACAACTTCCAGAGACAAACCACCCGATGCCGACCACGATCGCCGTAGAGCGAGTCGAAACACCCGAACAAGCAGCCACGGCGCGCGAACTGTTCGTCGAATATGCCGAAGCCATCGGGGTCGATCTCGAATATCAAGGCTTCGCCGCCGAACTCGCAGGCTTGCCTTCGCCCTATGTAGCGCCGCATGGCGCACTGCTGATCGCCCGCATCGATGGGCGGGTCGCAGGCTGCGTCGCGCTGCGTCGTCTCGAAGCATCGATCGCAGAAATGAAGCGTCTCTATGCGAGACCGGAATTTCGCGGCCATGGACTCGGTGAACGTCTTGTCGGCGAAGCCATCGACGTCGCGCGCCACGCCGGCTACGCAGCACTCAGGCTGGACACACTCGCCGCCATGCAATCGGCGCAGAAACTTTACGCGAAACTTGGATTCGTCGAGATTCCGGCCTACAACGACATGCATCTGCCGGGCACGCGGTTTTATCAACTCGATTTGACGAAGTGATCGCCAACGCGTCGAGCCGTCGCCAGTTGCGACGGCGAGCGCTGTCATCTGCGCCCAGGGTGAGCCCCGCTTCCACTGTCGCCGTTTCGCACAATTCGACTCGATACGGCTCGAATCAATCACGTTCCAACGCACCCATGACCTTGGGCACGGTCGCTACTTGCATGCGCTTTGAAAGAGTCCCCGGCTTCTCCCTGCGGAGCCGCACGCATGTTATTGCAATCCACTCTTTGGCGCCTGGCGTGGCGCGGTCTGTGGCGTCATCGCCGCGCCAATGCGGCGATGGTCGCGATGCTCGCATTGCTCGCCGGTGTGGCGCTGGCGGTAGTGTCGCTCGGTCACAACCTGCTGCTGTCGCCGTGGACGTACGACACCGATCGGCTCGGCGTGTTGCGCCATGGCATCGCCGGTTCGTCGCAGGAAAGTTATGGCTTTGCGCCGGATGAGTTCCGCGCGCTGGCTGCGTCCGGCGTGTTCGAGCATCTGAGCGCGGGTCAGGGCCAGGCCGTGGCGTTCGGCGACGGCAGCGGTGCGGCGCGGTCGATGACGATGGTGCGCACCTCGGCGAAAGCGCTCGATGTGACCGACGCCCGGCCCTTGCTCGGACGCTTCGTCGAGACGGCGGACATCGGCGCTGCGCGGGTCGCGATCTCGCACGAAACCTGGCAGGCGGACTTCGGCGGGCGCAGCGACGTACTCGGCCAGACCGTCCTGCTCGACGGCGAGGCATTCGAAATCATCGGCGTGATGCCGCCGCGTTTCCATTTTCTCGGCGGCGATTTCTGGACCGCGCATCGCCTCGATCCGGCGATCGACACGGCCACCGATGCGCGCTTCGTACTGAACTTCAAACTGCACCCGGGCACGACCATCGAAGACGCGCGCCAGCGACTCGCGGCCGCCGTCGCCACGTTCCCGCGGCGCACCGATGCCACGCGCTATCCACGCGGCTGGCGCATCGAGCCGTTGCGTGTGATCGATGCGGTCACCGGTCCGCAGCGGCCTGCCATGATTCTCGTCGCCGCCGGTGCACTGGCCTTGTTGCTGCTGGGCGTCTTGAACGTCGCCGCGTTGCTCGTGGCACGCCAGATCGCCGATGCCGGCCAGGTGGCGACGCGATTGGCACTCGGTGAAACGCGCACGCGCAGCGTGGCGGTGGCGTTCGCCGAATCGTTGCTGCTCGCGTCATTGGCGCTGGTCTGCGCGCTCGGCATCGGCCGATTGTTGTTCGATCAGTTCGTCGGCCTGATCGCGCTGGAGTGGGTGCCGCGCGAACTGGAGGGCCACTTCACCTACGCGACGCCGGCCTTGTGGACGCTGCCGCTGGCCGCACTCGTCATTGCATCGATGCTCACTGCGCTGCGCCTGCCCGGATTGCTGCGCATCGATGCGCACGCCAGCATCGCCGGTTCGGCGCGCAGCGGCGGACGTCAGCGCGATATCTCGGCCGGCCGCTGGCTTTCCGGATTGCAGATCGCAATCGCCACGGCGATCCTCGTATCGAGCTTTGCGATCGGCGCCGGCGCCGAGGCTTTGGCGGAGCGCGATCTCGGCTACGACACCGCCTCGACGCAACACGCCACGCTGATTTTTCCGCGCCAGCGCTACACCGACGCGGCGCAACGCATCGCGGCACTCGACCGGCTCGACGCCGCCCTGCGCAACGGCGGCGCCACGGCCGTCGGCTTCACCGATTCGGCGCCGCTGCAGCGCTACACACGCAGCGGCAACATCACCGCATGGAGCGGCCCGCGCCTGGACGAACCGCGCGCCGTCGACTATCACGCCGCACACGGCGATCTCGGCGCCGCGCTCGGCCTGCGGCTGCGCGAAGGCCGCCTGCTCGACGCGCGCGATCGCGCCGACGGCGAGCCGGTGGTGGTGATCACGCGGTCACTGGCGGAAGCCATCGCGCCCGGTGGCAGCGCGCTCGATGCGCAAGTGACGGTCGCGAGCGGCAACGACACGCCGGTATCGCGCCGCGTCGTCGGCGTGGTCGACGATGTGCGCCACGAAAGCCCGCTGGCAACGTCGCGTCCGACGCTGTACGTGCCGTACGCGCAGGACACCGTGGCGGCCGGTGCGGGCGGACAGGTGGCCGCAATCACGCGCTTCACGGGAAATTCGGATCGTGCGCGTTTCGACGCCGCCCTCGGCGCGGTCGACCCGTGGATCGCGGTGCGCGATTTCGTCGCGATGCAGGATCGCGCCTCGCGCGCGGTGGCGGGCGTGACGCTGGCGCGGCAGTTGTTCACCGGTTTCTCCTTGCTCGGTGTGCTGCTCGCGACACTCGGTATCGCGGCGGTGGCCGCGCTCGGCGTCGCGCGGCGGCGGCACGAATTGGCGGTGCGCAGCGCCATCGGTGCGACGCCGCGGCGGCTACTGTCGGATGTGATCGGCAGCAGCGCGCGGATTGCGTTGCCGGCCAGCGCGGCGGGCGCAGGCCTGGCCTGGCTGCTGGTCGCCGCGCTGCAGGCCGCGTTGCAGGACAGCGCTTCGATGCGCATCGAACACCTGATCCTCGGCCCCGTCTTGCTGCTCGTTTGCGCCTTGCTGGCGACGCTGCTGCCTGCCCGACAGGCCACGCGCATCGAGCCGCAGATCCTGTTGCGAGGCGCGTGACCGGGCCGGGGCAAATCGCTGTTTTTTCGACGGCTACAGATAAAAATGATCCCTGAGCCTATCGCCCACCGTAAGGAGACATGTCCTCAAAGAATCTCCTGCCCATGTCTTTCGCCGCGCGCTCGCCGATCTTCGCTCGCCACCTCACCGCCGTGTCGCTGACCCTTGCGGCCGGCGCGGCGGCGGCATCCGGCTTTCCCGATCCGTCGTTCGGCGAAGGCGGCGTTTACGTTTCGCCGCTGAGCGGCAACCACGGCGCCAGCGATGGTTTGATCGACGCGAACGGCCGCTACGTCGCGCTCGGTTCGCGCGTCGCGGTGGCCCAAAACGGGTCGGTCATCTTCCGCATCGGCGGCACCGGCCAACCCGATCCGTCATTCAACGGCACCGGCGATGTGCATCTGGTGGCGCCGGCCGGTTACGAGGCGCTGGCGCTCAACAACATCGCGCAGCAGGGCGACGGCAAACTGGTCGTCGCCGGTCGCGTCGGGCCCAATTTCGGCAATGGCATCGATGCGGTGCCCTACGTGTGCCGCCTGCTGGAGAACGGCAGCCTGGACCCGGATTTCGGCGACGGCGGCTGCACGCTGCAGCGTTACCAGGCGAACGCCACCGAGGAAACCGTCGTCGATCTCGCCTTGCAGACCGACGGGCGCATCGTGCTGCTCGGGACGAGCACGGTCGGCGGTTCGAACAATCCGGCGCTGTTGCGCCTGAATGCCGACGGCAGCCGCGACCTTTGCTTCGGCGACCTCACCTGCACGACCGGCGGATCGGTCTACAACCCGGTCGGCGGCGACGATGTCATCGTGTTGAACGCGCTCGACATCGCGCCGAACGGCAATCTCGTTCTCGCCGGTTCCGCCTTCGGCGCGCAGACCATCGACATGGTGGCGATGCGATTGTTGCCGACCGGTGCCGTCGATATCGCGTTCGGCAATCTGGGCACGCGCACGATGGCGTTCGATCTGGGCGGCGGCAATCTGGATATCGCCAACGATGTGATCGTGCTCGACGATCTGTCGATCGTGCTGGCGGGCAGTGCCGGCGTCCAGGGCACGGACAAAGTCGTCGCCGTCGCGAAACTCACGCCGCTCGGCGCACCCGACAATTTCTTCGGCGAAACCGGTACCGGCCGCAGCTGGACGGCCTACACCGACGTATCGCTGAGCAGCGTCGGCACGGCGGTAACGCTGCAGGACGACGGCAAGATCGTGGTCGGCGGCACGAGCTTCCTCGGCCTCGATTTCACCGACGCCGATTTCGCTGCATGGCGCTTGCACGACGACGGATTCACCGACACCAGCTTCGGCTTCGACGGACGCCTCACGATCAATACCGGCGCCGACCCGGAAATCAAGCACGAAGTGCGCGCGATCGATGCGGACGCCAACCACATCGTGCTGTTCGGCTACCGCCGCCTGTTCAACCAGGCCAATCCGAAAGCAGCCTTCGTGCGGCTCGATCGGGATGGCGTGTTCGCGGACGGTTTCGAAGCCGTCAACGACTGAGGCGTCGCACGGCCGGGGGCTGACGATCACCGGTTGGCAGCCGGTGCCCGCGCACCGCAGAATAAGGCACCGCGTCCCCGGAACCGTGCCATGCCTCGTGTCGACATCAGCGACCGCCACCGCCCGCGGAGCACGCGATGAACGCGCCGTCGCCGGAAAGCGGCTGGTCCTTCGGCAAAGTCCTGGCGATGGCCGTCGCGCTGGTCAGCATGGTCGGATTCGGCGTGTGCGCGCTGTGCGGCGTGGCCTTGACGATCGAGGAGCTGGGTAGCTCGCATCGCGCGCAGTTATGGCAAATCGCGCTGCCCCTTTCCGCCATCGGCGGCGCCAGCGCCCTGGCACTTTTCTTCGTCGTGCGCGCGATCGTGCGTTCGACGCGCCGCCGAGCGGCGGACAGCGATTCCACGCCGCCAACGAACCCGTGACGCCAGCGTCGCTGGCCGCGCTGCACGCGGCGTTCGAGTGGCTGGCGATCTTCGTCGGCGCGCGGCTGTATCTGCGTTCCGGCAACACCACGCTCAAGGCACTCGGCGAGACGCGACGCTTCGCCGTGGTGTTCGGTTGCATCGCCGGCGCGGCGATCGGCAATAAGCTCGTGCATTGGATCCATCGTGCCGACCAGTGGCCGCTGCTGCGCGAAACTCCGTGGCTGATGTTGCAGGGTCAGTCCATCGTCGGCGGCCTGCTCGGCGGATTGATCGGAGTCGAAATCGCCAAGCAAGCGGCCGGTGTGCGCGAATCGACCGGCGATCGATTCGTCGTTCCCATTCTCGTCGGCCTCGCGATCGGCCGCATCGGTTGCTTCATCGCCGGATTGCTCGACGATACCTACGGCAACCCGACCGCGCTGCCGTGGGGCGTCGATTTCGGCGACGGCGTGCCGCGTCATCCCACGCAGCTCTACGACATCGCGTATGCATTCGCCGCACTGGCGTTGCTGCGCGCCTACCGCCCGACGCTCGCGCGCGTGCCGGGCCTCGCCTTCAAGCTGATGCTCACCAGCTATCTCGCTTGGCGCTTCGTCATCGACGCGCTCAAGCCGGTACCGTTCGAATTTCCGGGCGGATTGAGCGGCATCCAGCTCGTCTGCCTGCTCGCCCTCCCCGTCTATCTGCCGTTCGTGGCCCGCTCCTTTCGCCGGATGCCCGCATGACCCGCAAGAATCGTCCCTATCTTTTCTACGACACCACCAGCGGCGTGTGCACGACCTGCCTGCGCGTGGTGGAAGCCAAGATCCTGTTCAAGGACGGCCGGGTCTTCATGGACAAATGGTGCCCGGCGCATGGCACCGAACGCGTGCTGGTGTCGGACGACGAGGCGTATTACCGGCTCGGCCGCGAGGTCTATCTCAAACCGCCGGAAATGCCGCAGCGCTTCAACACGAAGATGGAATTCGGCTGTCCGTACGATTGCGGTTTGTGTCCGGATCATATGCAGCATTCGTGTCTGACGCTGGTCGAAATCACCGATCACTGCAACCTGCGCTGCCCGGTCTGTTTCGCCGAATCGGGGCCCGAACGGTTGACGCATCGGCCGCTGTCAGCGGTACTGGCGATGCTCGACGCCGTGGTCGCCAACGAAGGCGAGCCCGATGTGGTGCAACTCTCCGGCGGCGAGCCGACGTTGCACCCAGATTTTTTCGCCATCCTCGACGCCGCGCGCGCACGGCCGATCAAGCATCTGATGGTCAACACCAACGGCATCCGCATCGCGCAGGATGCCGCCTTCGCCGAACGTCTCGCGCAGTATCGGCAGGGGTTCGAGGTCTATCTGCAATTCGATTCGTTCGAAGCGGCGGCACTCAAGCAGTTGCGCGGCGCCGACACGCGCCGCATCCACGAACAGGCGCTGGCGCGGCTCAACGAACTCGATATTTCTACCACGCTCGTCGTCACGCTGAAGAAAGGCGTCAACGATCACGAGATCGGCCGCATCATCGATTTCGCGCTGAGCCAGCCTTGCGTGCGCGGCGTGACACTGCAACCGATCCAGGATGCCGGCCGCGTGCAGCAATACGACGCCGCGACCAACCGCCTCACCGTCAGCGAAATCCGCCGCCGCATCGCCGAACAGACCACGGCGTTCACTGCCGCCGACATCATTCCGGTGCCGTGCAATCCCGACACGCTCGCGATGGGCTACGCGCTCAAGACCGGCAACGGCGGCGCGCTGCCGTTGACGCGGCTGGTCGATCCGGGCGTGCTGCTGCAAGGCGAAAGCAACACCATCACCTTCGAGCACGATCCCGAACTGAAAGCGCGCATTTTCGAGCTGTTCGCCACCAATCACTCGCCGCAAGACCAGGCCGGCAAGCTGTCGGAATTGCTGTGCTGCCTGCCGCGGATCGAAACACCGACCGGGCTGGGCTATCGCGATATTTTCCGCGTGCTGATCGTGCAGTTCATGGATGCGCTCAGCCTCGACATCCGCTCGCTGAAGAAATCCTGCATCCACATCGCGCAACCCGACGGCAGGCTGATCCCGTTCGAATCGTTCAATCTCTTTTACCGCGACGACAAGGCCAGGACGCTGCAGATGCTGCGCGAGGAAGTGGCGCAGAACACCAGGCGGCGGTTGCAGCCGGCCTGATCCGCGCCGGTGTCTTGGCGCGGCAATCTGGCTGCAGGATCATTCGCGCGCAGACGGCTCTATCTGGGCAATGACATTCGCACGCAGGTAGTTGGGGGACGAGGCATACCGGACCGTCCGACGCATGACTGCTTCGGAGTGACGAAGAATCGTGGATCGGGAACTGACAGCACTCGTGGTCGCGGCGATGTCGGACGACATTGGACGCACGGGGCCGCGGATGAGCGTCTCTGCGCCGCTCGATTCCGAGGCGACGCGCTTCGACTCAGGGCTGCGCACGCGTGACAAGTCGCCTTTGACGCGATGGGTCGGACGTTTCTTCGCAACCTGGATGCTGGTCGCCGGCGCCGCCTTCCTGCTGACGAGCCTGGCCACGATCGCGACTTTTGCCTGGCCGCAGCCGGCATTCGATCAGTACCGCCTGTATCCGCTTTATCTCGAACTGCCCTTCCCCGAAAACATCCTGCAGCGCGAGAACGGGCATCGGCCGATCGTTCCGGGACTGGTGCGCGTCGCCGAGATCCGCTGGTTCGCGGCCAATCAACAGCTGCAGATCGGCGTCGGCGTGACGGCCGCGATACTGACCGCATTGCTCGCCGCGTGGATCTGTCTGCGGGACAAGTCGCTGACGCCGACGGCGCGCGCCACCGGCGCGGGTGCGGCGGTGATCTCGGTGTTCTGGCTCGGCAACGCCAGGATGCTGTTGCACGGCAACGAACTGGTGCATGCGTATCTGCTGACCTTGTGCGTCGTGGCGGGCACGGCTTGCGTCTGGGCCGCATCGCGCACACCCCCGATGTTCTGGATGCTGATCGCATCGTTCGCCGCCACCATCGCCACGTTCTGCTTCGGACCGGGCATCGCCTGCTTTCCCGCATTCGCGCTCGCCGCGTGGGCCGCCGGTGTACGGGCGCGGGCGTGTGCGGTGCCGGTGTTCGCGATGGTCGCGAGCCTGATTCTGTATCTGGGCGTGCTGCCCGAAGACGGCTCGGTGCGCGACTCGTTGACGCTGCGGCCCGTCGAAAATATCGCGATGGCGGCGCGCTGGATCGCGTCGCCGTGGATCAACGGCTGGCTCGGCTTCGCCGAACCGGCGTTGATCCCGCATCACGCGGACATTCTCGCCGCCGGCCGCTTTGCGTGGCTCGTTTCATCCGCCAACTGGGTGATCGCAACCACCGGCGCGCCGTGGTCGACCTGGGGCGCAGGACTGCTCGGTGCGGCGGGCTTCGCCGTACTCGGTGCGTGGTCGATCAGAGCCTGCATCAAGCGCGACGTTGACTCGCCGGCCGAGCTGCTGGGCGGCGTGCTGATGATGTTCGGCGCCGCCAGCGCGCTCATCATCAGCCTGGGCCGGCTGCCGTATCTGCAGGAAAATCCGGTGCAGATCTTCGCCGACCGCTATCTGGTGTGGCCGTGCCTGTTCTGGCTGGGCGTGCTGCTGGTGCTGCTCGCGCAACGCGGCCGGTTCGGAGCGGTGTTGCGTCGCGCATCGATCGCGGTCGCCGCCGTCTTCGTCGTCGGGCTGCTGCCGACACATCATCTCGGCGCCGGCTGGGGCGCCACCGTCTATCGCGCCAACCAGAAAACGGCCGCCGCCGCGCGCGCCGATGTGCTGTCGGCCGATGTGTTGTGGCGCGACGATCCGTCCGCCTCCTTCGAAAGCAAACTTCATTCGCTGGCGTTGTTCCGGCAGAGAACCCTGGCGATGTTCGCGCCGGCCGGCGCGACGTCGCTGGGGCAGCGTTGGCAAGGCACGTTGTCCACGTCGCCGTCGCCGCAGGTGCAAGCGATCGAACGCGTGCCGGTGCCGGATCATCGGCCCGATCGGCCGGTTGCGGCCTACTCCGGCGTGCTCTGGCCGGATACACCGGCACTGGAGTCGAACGAACTGCTGACCGTGCTCGATGACGCGGACAACATCGTCGGGTTCGGAGAACCCAGCTCCCTGGGCAGTGGCGAAAGCGCACTGCGCTGGACGATCGGCGAGATGCGCGGCTTCGACGTGTTCGTCGGTGATTTCGACGAAAGCAAAACCTATCGCCTGGCGCGCCTGGACTTCGCCGCCGCCCAGGGCGCTGTGATCGCGGTGTTGCAGCCCTGATCTTCGCCGCGTGGACACCTCGCGGCGTTCGCTACCTGGCGCAACCGTTTCAGCAACTCGCTAGCGCTCGCTGTGAGCATCGTTCGCTGTGAGCATCGCTCGCTGAGATCATCGATTGATCGCTTCGATTGCAACCGAAGGAATTGCCCTTGGCGTCGCCAAGTAACACAAGTTGACGCGCATTCTTGTGCGCGAAATCCCACTTCCGTTTTTGCGCGCGGACTCGCAAGTTTTGTATGACTTTCAGGCTTTCACGTTCTTTCGCAACTCAACGCATCGCCCTGGCCGCCTTGCGCCGCAGCGCTCCTGCACCGGGCTGCTTCGAACCGCCGGCCCTGTCATCGAGCTCGAGATTCAGCTCGAGATCGACGCCGGACAATGCCGCATTCTCCGGCGTGCGCGTATCGAAGCGCGCTGCGGGCAAGGAATTACGGCGCGCCATGTTCGACGCGTCCGCAGCCGCATCGGCGGCCGCCGACGCGGCATTGTTGGAAGCCGGCGCGGCATCGCGCTGCTCGGCCTGCGCCATCGCCGCGCCTGCCACGACCGCCAGCAGCAGCAACGAATTCAGCAGGCCGATCGACTTCATTCGACTTCTCTCGGACGCGCGGAGATTCCGCGGGGCTCGTCGCGGCCTGCAACCGGCGTGCCACGGGCAGCGACCGCGTTCGCTTCAGCGGCCGCGGCCAGTCTCGCGCTCACGGCTTTACAGTTGCGCTGCCGCTTCCTAAGCTTTACCCATTGGTAAAGTTTAGGAAGCGCGATGAGCTACGTCCTCTACACCCATCCCCTCGCCTCGTACTGCCAGAAGGTCACGATCGCCTTGGCGGAACTCGACGTCTCGTATCAATCCAAGCTGGTCGATCTGGGCGATCCCGACGAACTCCGCGCGTTCAAGGCGCTATGGCCGACGGCGAAGATTCCGCTGCTGGTCGATACGTCCGACGGAACGATCGTGCCCGAGACATCCGTCATCATCGAATACACCGATCGGCGCGCACCCGGCGGCGGCAAGCTGTTCGGGCAGAACGATCCCGCGCCGGCGTCCGGAAAACTCGATGCGGGCTTGCGAGCGCGGCTCTGGGATCGCGTGATCGACGGCTATCTGATGACGCCGATGCAGCAGATCGTCGCCGACAAGCTGCGTCCCGAAGACCGCCGGGATCCGTTCGGCACCTCGCAAGCCTACGAACTGATCGCATCGACCTACCGCATGCTCGACGACCATCTCGCGACGTCGCCCTGGCTCGCCGGCGAACATTTCTCGCTGGCCGACTGTGGTGCCGCGCCAGCGTTGTTCTATGCGACCACGCTGGTGCCGCTCGATGCGCAGACTCCGCATCTGCAACGCTACTTCGAGCGCCTGTTCGAACGCGCCACGGTGCGCAAGGTAGTCGCCGAGGCACGACCTTACTTCAAGTTCTATCCGTACGCGGAACGCATTCCGGGCCGGTTCCTGTAAGGCGTCAGCCGATGGCAAGAGCGAGCACCGCAGAACGTCTGGACGGCGCGTTTCGCGCGCTGGCCGACGCGTCGCGGCGGGCGATGATCGATCGCCTGAGCCGCGGGCCGGCCTCGGTCAGCGAACTCGGCGAACCGCTCGATATGACGATGGCCGCGGTCGTGAAGCATCTGAACGTGCTGCAGTCGCACGGATTCGTTCGCTCGGAAAAACTCGGCCGCGTGCGCACGTTCCGGCTGCTCGAAAACCCGCTCACCCTGATCGAACACTGGGTGGCGCAGCGCCGACGCCGGCTGGTGAAAGACTTCGATGCACTGGAGAAATTGCTCGGTGACTGAGTACGAAGCAAACCGGATCGCGCGCTCCGCCGAGCAGGCCGACTTCGAAATCGTCCGCCCCTTCAAGGCATCGGTCGCGCGGGTTTTCGAAGCCTGGTCGAACGAAGCGAAGAAGCGCGCCTGGTCCGACTGCCATGCCGACACCGGCCGCACGCAGTTCACGCTCGACTTCCGCCAGGGCGGCGTCGAACGCCATACCGTCGACCGCGCGGACGGTTGTCATCAGGTCATCGAGAAGTTCTTTCTCGATATCGTGCCCGATTCGCGCATCGTCTTTTCTTACTACATCCGCGCGGACGGCGTGACGATCTCCGCTTCGCTCGTCACCGTCGAATTCCTCGCCAGGGCAGCGGCACACGCATGCGCTACCGCGAAACCGTTGTCTACTTCGATGGCCAGGGCGGCCACGAGCAACGCGTCGTCGGAACGCGCGAAGGCATCGAACAGCTGGCGGTTTATCTGGCAGAACCTGCGTCGCCATAACACAGCGTCGCTGCGCGGCCGGCGCCGTCGACGCCCTGGTGCCGAACCGACCCCGAACGCAGTACGCTGCTCCCGCCTGGCCGGTCCGGACACCTTTTTGCGTGGCAACGGACAGGACTGCAACGCGGGCTCATTCCTCGGGGGAATCCATGCTTCGTCATTTCATCGCCGGCCTGCTGCTGGCCGCGTCGGCCACCGGCGCGCAGGCGCAGAGCAACTACGTCACGCCGCACCCGATCCTGTTCGTCACGGTGTTTCCGATCCGCGCCGACTTCGCCACCATCGGTTCGGTGTTCGCCAACCATCTGCCGGATCCGGACGACACCGGCCGTGGTGGCGATCTGTGGATCCGCTATCCGAACGGTCAGTTGCGCAACATCACGCGCGAGGAAGGCTTCGGTGTCGCCGGCGTCGATCAGAGCGGCGCCGATGCGATCGCGGTGCGCGACGTGAGCGTGCACTGGAACGCGACGCGTGCCGTTTTCAGCCTGGTGCGCGGCGACCCGGCGTACTGGCAAATGTATGAAGCGATCGGACCCGGACTGCTGTCGCCGCAAGGCGAACTGCAGATCGTGAAAGTGCCGAACCAGCCGGTAGATTTCAACAACGTCGACGCCACCTACGCGAGCGACGGCACCCTGATTTTCACCAGCGACCGGCCGCGCAGCGGCGAACGTCATCTGTATCCGCAACTCGACGAATACGAATCGACGCCGACCGTCACCGGCCTGTGGCGCCTGGATCCGGCGAACGGCCAGCTGTTCCTGATGAATCACTTGCCGTCGGGCGCGTTCGGTCCGTTCGTCGACAGTTTCGGCCGCGTGGTTTTCACGCGCTGGGATCATCTCGAACGCGACCAGCAGGAAGGCCCCGACACCTTCAACTGGCTGGACGAAAGCGACAACCCTTTCACGTTCCCGAGTACCGGCACCGATGTCTTCCCGGAACACAAATCGCAGCCACTGCCCGGCCACAACGAACATTTCTTCAATTTCTTCCTGCCGTGGCAGATCAACCAGGACGGCACCGGCGAAGAAGTGTTGAATCATCTGGGCCGTCACGAACTGGCCGCCTACTTCACCGGCCGCCTCACCAACGATCCGCGCGTCGTCGAGTTCGTTCGTCTCGATCGGCCCACCGACACGGCCGTCGATGAAGACGGCGGTGTGTTGCACATCGCGGAGAATCCGCGTGCAGCCGGTTGCTTCGTCGCGACCGAAGCCGACGAGTTCGGAAGGCACGCGTCCGGCCGATTGTTGCGCTGGTGCGCGCCGCCGGACACCGAGCCTTCCGACGTGGTGGTCGACATCGTCAACGCCGACGGCAGCGGCAGCTATCGCGATCCGATGGTTCTCGACGACGCCGCGCAAACCATCATCGCCGCGCACACCGCGACGGAAGAATTCATCACTTCCGGCGGCGCCATCGCCGATCCCGATTATCGCTTCCGCCTGAAGGTTCTCGCCGCGGCCGGCAACGGCCGTTTCGCGGCCACCGGCGCGCCGCTCACCGACAACGCCACGATGACGCGGCAAGTGAGCTTCGGGACCTACAACTACAACGAGCCGATGTGGGAATTCTCGCCGGCCGAAGTGCGCGTGCATCCCGCGCCGGCGCCGACGGGATTCGGCTTGGCGGCGCCGGAACTGTCGGCCTTCCAGCAGGCCGGCGTCGATGTGCAGGATTTCCGTGATTTCCTCGAAGCCAATGATCTCGGCGTGATCGTCGTGCGCGACGCCACCAGCCGCGACCGCGCCGACAAGCAGCAACCGTTCAACCTGCGCGTTCCCGGCGGCCGCGAAACCCTCGAACGCGATGAACAGGGCGACATCGTGCCCGGCACCGTGTACGACATCGCCTTCATGCAGATGCTGCAGGCCGACCAGATCCGCGGCTGGCTCAATCCCGCGCGCGGCCGCCGCGTCATCGCACAATTCCTGCACGACGCCGCCGCGATGACGCACAACACGCACGTCACCGCCAACTTGCCTGGCGGCTTCCCGATCCATGCGGACGGCTCGGTGGCGATGTACGTCCCGACTCGCCGCGCCTTGAGCTGGCAAACGGTCGGTCCGGCCCCACAATACGTGCCGACGGTTCTCGAGCGTTACTGGATCACCTTGCAGCCTGGCGAAATCCGCACCTGCGACGGCTGCCACGGCGTCAATACGACCAACCAGGCCAATCAACCCGCCTCGACGCAGACTGCGAGCGCCTTCATCGATCTTTTGACGCGCTGGAAGCAGGACAACCCGAGCGATCGGGTTTTCCGGCATGGGTTTGAAGGCAACTAGTCTCGTTTTCTTGCCTCCGGGTTTTCCGGATTCGAGGCCCGTTTCCATCTTGCCAGCCTCGGCTGCTTTTGCCGTTTTCCGACGTCAATATCGCTTTGGCTTCTGTACGGTTTTAGCCCTGCTCCGGGACCCCGCGTGAAGCGGCTGCGGGCAGAGGGAGAAATGCCGCGCCTTGCAAAGACGCGCCTCGCAAAAAGTGGGACGCTTCAAAATCACTGGGTTTCCGCTTTCGTGGCAATGACGAAATTTGAGCGGATTCGCGAATCCTGCCCTGCGCCTACCGAAAGGCGGAATGACGAAGATAAAAAATCAAAGAATCCGCTTGCGCGAAACGACGAAGGTAGACACCAGCCAAGCGCATGGCGAAACAGCAACTATCAAATCGCCCCAATCCCACATTCCGCCGCCCACCTCCGCGCCAACCCCAACTGCCACTCCGACACATTGCGCATCGATTTCAGCGCAGCCACCGCCTCGCGCATTTCATCCCCGCCATCCAGCGCGCACCGCGTGCGTGCCAGCGCGATGGCTTCCAGGCGCGGTTGTGCTTCGACCACCACTTGGCCTTCGCGGCGCGCGAAGTTGCGTTCCAGCATTGGCTGCGCGGCTTCGAGGTCGCCGCGCGAAACCAGGGCGAGTGCGCGCATGCCGTCGATGTCGGCGAATTGGCCGTGTTCGGGGGGATAGGCGCTGATAGCGTGGGTCTGGGCGGTGTCGAGGTCGCGCAGGGCGGCGTCGATCCGGCCGCTGGCGACTTCGGTTTCGGCGCGGCCGAACAGGGCCGAGATCAGTTCGGGATGGCCGGCGCCGTGAAAGGTTTCGGAGCGTTGCACGAGGTCGTCGTAGCGGCGCTGCGCGTCGGCGAAGTCGCCGGTTTCGCGCGCGACCGTGGCGAGGTTGCGGGCGATGAAAAGTTGTTCGTCGATTTTTCGCGGTTCGAGCAGGGCGGCTTCGCGTTCGGCTTCGAGCAGCAATTTGCGCGCGCGAACCTGGTCGCCGGCGACGCTCGCCATGCCGCCGGCGTTGGTGAGCGCGCGCACGTAGTCGGCGCGTGTTTCCGGCAAGCCCGCCGCCAGTTGCTCGCGGCCGCGGTCGATGTAGCTCCAGGCCCGCGGATAGTCGCCGCGCAGCAGATAGCCGAGCCCGACGTTGCCCAGCAGGCGCGCGTGCAACGGATGCGATTGGCCGCCGCCGCGCTCGAGCACCTCGAGCGCTTCGTTCGAACGTGCGAGGTATTCGTCCATGCGATCCAGCCCGTAATAGGCGGAGGCGGCGCTGCGCAGCGCTTCGGCCAGCGCGATGGCGTCGCCCGAATCGCGCAGCGCGTTGACGGCGCGCTCGCTCAGGTCGATGGCCTCGGCGTCGAGCCCGAGGTCGGCATGCACGCGCGACACGGCCGTCAGCAGCGCCGCCAGCGCCTGCGGCGAATGGGTTTCGCGTTCGAGCGCCTTGAGTTGTTCGGCGCCGCCGGCGAGCAGTTCGCGCGCGCTGATTTCACCGTTGCGCGCGGCTTTCGGCGTGGTCGATTGGAACAGTCGCACGAAGTAGTCGGCCACCGCCTGCGCCTTGTCGCGCTCGCGCTGCGTGGCCTGCAACTGGCGATCCAGTTGCACCGTGTGCGCGACGCCGAGCGCGGTCAGCAGCAGTGCCGCGGCCACCCACGGCCAGCGCCGCCGCAGCCATTGCCGCGCGCGATAACCGTGGCGATCGCTCATCGCCAGCACGGGTTTCGCGCCGAGCCAGCGTTCGAGTTCGTCGACCAGCGCATCGGCCGAGCGATAGCGCTGTTCGGGACGTTTGCGCAGCAGCATCGCCACGATCGCGGCCAGATCGCGCGGGATTTTCTCGCCGTTCGGACGCCGCGCCGGCAACGGCGGCGCGTCCTGGTGCGCGATCGCATGCACCAGCGCCGCCGGATCGCGCAGCTCGCCATACGGCGAACTTCCCGCCAGCAATTCGAACAGCAGCACACCGGTGGCGTAGAGATCGCAGCTCACGCCCGTCATGCCGCCGCTCACCTGTTCGGGCGCCGCGTAACGCAGCGTCATCAGCGAGGCGCCGGCCGCGGTCAGGTCGGGATCTTCGTCGAGCATCTTGGCGATGCCGAAGTCGAGCAGGCGGACGCGGCCGCCGGTATCGACGAGGATGTTGGCGGGCTTCAGATCGCGATGCACGATCAGTTGCCGGTGCGCGTGCGCCAGCGCGGCGGCGATATCGCCGATCAGCGTGACGCAGCCGCGCACATCCTGCGCATTGCTGCGGCACCAGGCATCGATCGGTTCGCCTTCGACATAAGGCGTGACGAGGAACGGCCGGCCTTGCGTGTCGGTGCCGGCGTCGAGCAGCGGCACGATATGCGGATGATCCAGCCGCGTCAGGATGCGGCGCTCGGCGTCGAAGCGGCGCGTCAGGTCGGCGTCCATCGCGTCGAGGCGGATCTGCTTGATCGCCAGCTTCTGCGCGTCGGCCGCATCGGCGCGCACCGCCAGCCACACGCGGCTCATGCCGCCGCGGCCGATTTCGTGCAGCACGCGATAGCGCGGAATCTGCGGCATCGGCGTCGCGTGCGGCGATTCGTCCGGCGCCTGCTCGCACAAGGCGAGCCGGCGCGACACCACCTCGGCGAGCTGCGTATCGCGCGAGCGCAGTTCGTTCAGCGCTGCGTCGCGCGCGGCGCCGGTAAGATCGAGCAGGGCCTGCAACGCTTGTTTCTGCGCCCGGTACGCGGCGCGCGCGGCCTCATCCAGCGACATCGTCGAGGCGTTCCTTGAGCCAGGCGCGCGCATGCGCCCACTCGCGATTGACGGCCGACGGACTGATGCCGAGCGCGAGCGCGGTTTCGTCGATGGTCAGGCCGGTGAAGACGCGCAATTGCACGACTTCGGCGGCCTGCGCGTCGAACTCGGCGAGTTCCGCCAGCAGTCGGTCGAAGCCCAGCATCGCGGCCGGCGCCACGGCGGGCAGATCGTGCACTTCATCGAGCGACAGGGCGCGTTGCCCTGCGCCGCGCTTTTCGCTCAAACGCCGCCGGCTGCGATCGACCAGCACCTGCCGCATCGCGCGCGCCACGATGCCGACGAAATGCTCGCGACTGTTGGCCCGCGGCGCCGCACCGTCGACCAGTTTCAGCAAGGCATCGTTGAGCAGCACGGTCGGTTCGAAGGTGGCCTGCCCGGCCTGCGCGCGCAGCGAACCGATCGCCAGCCGCTTGAGCTGCGCGTACATGCGTTCGAACACTGCGTCGCGCGCGGCCGGTTCGCCGGCCGACCAGGCCTGCAGCAATCCGGTGATATCGGCATCGTTCCCCATGTGGCGAGGATACGACGCGCACCGTGCGCGCCGCCATCCGTGACGGCGCGCGGGCCTGGCTGGAAACGATTGCGCCGGCGGTTTCAGGGCCATGTCGGCCGGGTTTCGAAACCGTCGCGCAGCAGCGGTGCGGCCTCCAGCCGGAACACGGCGTAGTCGATGTCGATGTCGGGCGTTTCGCAGTGCGCGTCCATGGCACCGACGCCGGCGATCGCGCCATTCCAGAAGGTGAAACGCGCAAGCGACAAGATCGGCGGGCCGATGCAGGCCAGCGGCACTTCCCGCGTGATCGTCACGCTGCCGCCGCGACCGAAGCGTGTATCGAGCACGGGGCGATCGTCGGCATCGACGCCGAGCACTTTCGCGAAGTAGGCCGAGTTGTCGAACGTGGCGTTCGGCAGCGCGACGCGCGCGGCGAAGATCAATCCGCCGCCGGGCGCCGGCGCGATCTGGCCGCCGACGATTCTGGCGGCTTCGTCGTCGAGCGGCGCCGGCAGATCGCCGAAATACAGCGGCTGCGCCGTGCCGCGATGAAGTACCAGCACCGGCGTGCCTGGCTCGCGCACGGCGGCGATCGCCAGTGTGTCGGCATCGAGCATGCGGGCGGCGAGCGGGCGGTATTCGACCGGCAGATCGGTCTGCAGCGTGGCGATTTCCTGCAAGGTCGTGTAGTCGAGATGGCTGATCGCCATGCCGGCGAATCCGTTGCCATCGGCCGTGGTGCCGACCGCGCGCAATTGCTCGTCGGCGTCGACATCGGCCGCGACGTAGCCGGTCGGCGCTTGATCGAACGTGTGCGACAGCGCGGTCTGCGCGATGCTGCCGTTCGTACTCAGCCGCAGCGCGAAACCGTGATCGCGAAACGAGGATCCCCGCACCGCATCGACGGTTTCGCGCGAATAATTACCGACCAGCACGACATCGCCGTTGCGCCCGATCGACAGGCCCGCCGGCCGCTGCCCGACGATGCCCTGCCCGCCGGCGCGCAACTGCAGATCGATGGTGATGGTGCCGCCATTGCCGAAACCCGCATCGGGCAGGCCCGAGAACGGATCGATGCGCACCACGTTGATGAAATGGTTGGGCCGGACCGGGTCGTTGCTGCGCAGCAGGTTGTAGGCGATCAGCAGTTTGCCATCGGGCTGGCAGGCGCCGACGACGTGGTGTTTGGTGCCGGCCGGCAGCGCGAACGATTCCTTGCCATCGGCGCTGAAGCGCACATCGAGCAGGCCTTGCGGCGTCAGCCAGAGGGTGACGATGCGGGTCGAGAACGAGGCCAGGCCGGCAGCGACGAGCGAGCCTTGCGGGCCGCTGCAGGCGACGACGCCGACATCGGCGTCGCTGAACTCGCCGCCTGCGGCGCCGGGAAGGAAGCCATGCATCGAGTAGCCATCGGTGCCGAAGGCGGTATCGAACAGGCCCTCGGCACGCGCGGCAGCGGCCGGCGAGAGCAACAGGGTCAGGACCAACAAGCGGGTGAAATTCATCGGCGCAATCCGTGACGCCACCCGTTGCGGTGGCGGCACGGGAATACGCGGAACCGGAAGATTTCCTCCGCGCGATGCGTCGGTTTTTTGTTATTCGCCCGACTCCGGAGGAAATCGCCCCGCACTGCGTAGTACGCGGGGCGCACGTCGCGCCGCTGCCGACCCCGTCCATGTCCGCCACGTCCCTGCCCCGGCTTGCCGCGCGATCCGATGCCGAACTCGATCGCCATTTCGCCGCGCCGCGCTGCCACAACTGCGGCACCGCGCTGCACACACCGTTCTGCGCGCAGTGCGGGCAGCCGCGCGCGAAGCGCTTCGGTGTAGCGGCGGTGGGCAGCGAGGCGTGGCAGAACTGGCGCTGGTTCGAGCTCGACACCTTGCGCTCGGCGCTGCGGCTGATCGCGCGGCCCGGCACCGTCGCACGCGAATTCGTGCTCGGGGCGCGCAAGAAGCATGTGCATCCGCTCAAACTGCTGTTGGTCGCGATCGGACTGTTGCTGCTGGTGCTCGCACAAAGCCGCTATCTCGACTCGGCCGATGCCAATCTGTCGCGCGCGATGGCGCTGGTGCGCGATTACGCGAAGTGGTCGTTCTCGCTCGGCATCGTCGCGATCTTTTCGGCGTCGATGCTGGTGTTCCGCCGCCATCTCGGCCACAACGCCACCGAACATCTGGTGCTGGCGACCTACATTCATTTCCTCATCGTCGCGGCCAGCGTGATCAATCTGCTGCCGACACTGGCGTGGCACACGCCGGCATTCCTGGCCGCGCACAAAGCGGCGTCCGCGATCTACATGAATGTCGTCGAGGCGGCGATCGTGATGCTCGCGCTGCGCCAGTTCTTCCTGCTCGACCTGCCGCGCCAAGCCTGGCGGCTGCTGCTCGCCGGCCTCGCCTTCGCCGCCATCAAGTGGCTGCTGCTGCGGCTGTATGCGATGGCGCTGGTGAAGATCGTGATCGCGCAAACCACGTGATCGTCCACCCAAGTTTCCTTCCTATTCTCCAAGGAGCAACCCGCGTGAAAAACAGATTCCCCGGTTTCAACCGCACCGTGCTGTTCGGCGCCTTGTCGCTCGGCCTGGGCTCCTGCGGCGATGCCTCCGAAGTCGATGCTTCGCGCCAGGTCGCTACCGCCGACGCGCCCGCAGCGCGTCCGATGAGCGAAGCGCAACTGGTGGCCGAAGTGGAAGCGAATCTGCAGGCCTGTTCCTACGACGGTTCGCCGGTCGCGTTCAACGCCGGCGGATTGCGCATGGGCGTGAACGCGGACGGCAAGAAAGTCGTCGCCGAAATCATGCGCTTCACCGGCCTGCCGCAGAATTTCGAAGTGGTGGAACATCCGCAGGTGCCGAACGCGGCGGCGGTGATCCTGCTCGGCGAAGACAAGCTGCCCAAGCGCGTCATCGCCTACAACCCGGGTTTCATGAACGACGTGCGCCGCGCCACCGCGAATAACGATTGGGCGCCGATCAGCATCATGGCGCACGAAATCGGCCATCACCTGTCGGGCCACACGATCCAGCCCGGCGGCAGTCAACCGCCGACCGAGTTGGAAGCCGACAAATTCAGCGGCTACGTGTTGTACAAGATGGGCGCGATGCTCGCCGATGCGCAGAAAGCGATGAACACGCTGGTGCCGGAAACCGACGGCCGCACGCACCCAGGCCGCGGCAAGCGCGTGCGGGCGATCGAGGAAGGCTGGAAGCAGGCCTGTTCGCAGCAGTCGGACGATTGCAGCGGTACCGTGACGGCCGCCGTTGCGGCGAACCCGCCTGCGGCGGCTAGCACGCCGGCGCCTTCAACTCCGGCGGCCTCGGCGCCGTCGACGGCGGCGTCCGCTGCGAGCAGTGTTGCCGCCGCGGCGAAGCCCGTTTCGCCGTCGGCGGCGCCTGAAATCGGTCAGCCGCTGGTGGCCTCGGCAGGCCAGGTCGATGTGCTGCCGACACCGGACGCCGCCGCCGTGCCGGCCAAGTTCGACAAATTCATCTACGACGAAATGGGCGTGCTCGACACCACGTGGCGCGCGAAATTCGAAAAGGAGATGTACGACCATGCGGCGCAGTGGGGGGTCGAAATCGTGACCCTGCTGGTGAAGGATCTGCACGGCCTGAGCGGCGACGAGTATGCACGCACGATGCTGCGCCAGCTGCGCGTCGGCAAGCTCGATGTCGGCAATGGCGCGGTGCTGGTGATCGCGCCGGACAGCAACGAAGTCGGTATCGCGCTCGGCGCCGGCGTGGCGCTCGAAATGCAATTCCACGACAAGAAGAAATCGCTCGAACGCTGGGTGCAGGCGGCGTGGCCGACCTGCCGCAAGAACAACAACTGCGGCAACTGGACCGAGAACTTCATGCTGGCCTCCGACCACATCCGCCGCGATACCGACGGCATCGACTGGACGGTGCGCTACCAGACGCTGGCCGAAACGATGGCCGCGCACCAGACCGAATTCGATGCGCGGCGCAACGGCGGCGCAGCGAATCCGGCGGCCGATCCGCATCGCAAGATCGCGCGGCTTGCCGGCGAAGTGCTGAGCCTGTCGCCACCGGTGGGCAACAAACGTGCCTGGGTCAACGAAAGCGCGGTCAAACGCGGGCGCAAGGCGGTGCACGTGCAGGGCGAGGACGGCTACACGGTGATGCTCTATGTCGATCCGTCGCTCGAGGCGCAGATGCCGGCAGGTGCGCTCGTTGCGGGCAAGAAGTATGTGTTCAATGCGCGCGTGAGCTCGTTGAGTTGGAACCGTGCGGATACCAACTCGTTCGATCTGCTCAGTTACGACCTGGCGGAGTGATTGATGTTGACGACGGCGGCGTGTTTGCGAAGACGACACGCCGCCGTCGGAATTCCTGTGCCCGTACGAATCGCTTTAGAGTCGCTGGTCCCGCCTTCGCGGGAATGACGGGACCGCACTTTTCCCTTATTCGAAGCCGTTACCGAACACCTTCACCGTATCGACCACCTCGCACGCCTGCACGCCGATATCGTCGACAATCCAGCCGTTCGGTTCGCGGCCGGTGGAGTCGTCGGTGGCGAGGCGGAAGCGCAGGCGGACGCTCTGGCCGGCGTAGTCGGAAACATCGACGATCTGCCGCGTCCAATCGCGCGCGTCGCCGCACCAGCCGGTGAGGCCTGCCGCGGGATTGTCGAACTCGTAGGACACCGTGCCGTCGTACGGCACCGTCAGCAGCTTGTCGGCCGCGACCGGCGTCCAGGTCTGGCCTTGATCGACGGAAATATCGAGCAGGGCGGCGTCGAAGCAACCGACGCCGCGTTCGGCTTCGATCGCCTGACGATCCCAGAACGATAGCGTCAGCGGCAGACCGCTCTGCGGCAGCTCGATCTCCGGCGACATCAGCTTCTGATCCGAGATCGTCGACAGATCGCGCGCCCAGAACGCGAAGCTGCCGCTGTGCGCCTGGAAGTTGTAACGCAGCCAGCTGTCGCGCGTGCCGTTGTGCTCCCAGCCCGGCAGCGCGGTTTCGGCGCCGTCTTCGAAAATCATGCGCGGTGCGCGGCCGGCCGGGCACTCGCCGGGCGCGGGGCCGGTGGTGAAACTGGCGGATGCCGAGACCGCATTGCCGCAGGCGTTCGCGCTGCGCACGCGCCAGTGCAGCTGCGTGAGGCTCGGCAAGGCCGCGGCGGGGACGAGCGTCGTAGTGTGCGTCACGGTGGTGAGCAACGGCGATGAGAAATCCGCATCGTCGTCGATCGTTACTTCGTACTCGGTGGCGCCATCGACGGCGCTCCAGCCCAGGACCGGCGTCAACGCGACATCGACGGCCGCATCGGCAGGCACCTGCAACAACGCCGCCGCCGGCATGACGTTCGCCAGTTCCAGGATCGCGGTGCTGCTCGCCGTTCTTGCCGCCGACGCGGCGTCGGTGGCGCGCAAGGTGATGTTGTGGCGGCCGGCCGCGGCCTGGTCGAGATCGGTGAGACGGAACTGCGTATCGCGCTGGCCGACCGGCAAGGTCGCCGGATCGAACGTCGCCGTCGCGCCGGCAGGCACGTCGGTCGCGGTGAACGACGCGATGCCTTCGAACACTGCCGTCAGTGTCAGGTCGAATTCGGCGTGATTCTGCGTCAGCGTGCAAAGCGTCTGCGTGCGCGGCGTGACGGCGAGCCCGGTCGCGCAGGTCGCGCCGAAGCGCTGCTGGCCGAGCGCGACCGCGTCGGCAACCTGCAGCAAACCCCAACCGGTGACGCGATCGTAGCCCGGACCGTAGGCGATGCCGGTGCTCGGATGCACGCCTTCCAGATCGCGCGCACTGTCGCGGGCGAGGAAGCGCAGGTCGCGATGATCGAAGTTCTCCGGTCCACCGCAGGCCTGCCACAGCAGCGCCAGACCCGCCGCCACGCCCGGCGACGCCATCGACGTGCCGCTGTTGAAGCCGTAGGCGCCGGTGCAATCGACGCAGGCACCTTCGTCGGCCACCGCGGTGACATCGAGCGCGAGCCAGGCATCGCGCAGCGCGTGGCCGTCGACCTGGCTGACGAAGATGCCGGGCACCGCCGTGCTGCATTCGTCGGCGCAGGTCGGGTTGATGCTGGCGGTTTCGTTGTTGTAGATCACCGCCGCCAGGCCGCCGTGACGGGCGACTTCGTTGATCTTCTCGGCGAACGATGCATCGCCGCGCTCGCACAGCACGATGCGGTCGGCCCACGCCGCGCCATCGGCGCCCGGCAGGCAGCGTCCGCCATCGACCAGGGCGGCGGTGTCGATGCCGTGACCCGAACCCTGCACATGCTGCGCGTCGAAACTCTGTGCGCCGGCTTCGACGCGATATTCCGGCACGCGCCCGTGCGGCGGGCCGGGCAAGGTCGACATCACCTGTACGCCGCCGGCGGACAGTTCGGCCGCGTCCCAGCCGCCGTCTTCGGGCTGCTGCGCGGGATTCAGCGCCGACACCGGGTGTTGCGTGAAGCCCGCGGCGTCGCTGTCGCGGTCGACCGCCGCGGTGGAAATCACCGAACGGTAGTTGGCCGGAAAACTCGGTTCGGTGTAGGCCTCGCCGTTCGAGTTGCCGGCGGCCGCGACGAACACCACGCCGCGTTCGTAAAGCGCCTGGAAAACGCGCTCTTCCTGCGCGCTGTACGGCCCGCCCAGACTCATGTTGACGACGCGCGCGCCGGCATCGACGCACTCTTCCGCCGCGGCGGCGATGTCCGAGGTCGCCGTCCAGTCGCCTTCGTTGTCGAACACTTTGACGATATGCAGCGCGGCGCCGCCGGGCAGCACGCCGACCACACCGGCATCGTTGTTGGCGGCATTGACCGTGCCTGCGACATGCGTGCCGTGGCCGAGGCCGTCGGTGAACCAGGCCTGGTTCGGCACCTGCGAATGACCGCTCAGCGTGACGCCGGCGAAATCGTCGTGATCGGCATACAGCCCCGAATCGATCACGCAAACGGTGAGGCCCGAGCCATCCGGCGCGCCGGTATCGACGGCGCCGTCGCGATCGGCATCCCACAGATCGCGCGCCTGCACCGCATCGACGTTCCACGGCGTGTGCTGCTCGAGCGGGCGGCGCGGCGGCACCGGCGACAGGCGCTGCACGCCGAGTTGATTGGCGAACGCGGTAGTCACAGCGTCGGGCAGCAGCACGCTCATCATCGGCGCACTGCGGAAGCGGTGCTGCACTTTGCCCCCGCTCGAAAGCAATGCGCTTTCGACTTCGGTCGCCTTGCCTTTTTCGTACTCGACATACCAGGCGCGGCGACCTTGCGCATCGGCCGGGCCGAGCGCGCCGCTGGAAATCTTCGGCGATGCGCTGTTCTTCGCGGTTGCCGGCTCGGCAGCCATGACGGGCGAGGCGAATTGCAGCGCGAACGACGCCGCCAACGCCATCGACAGGCGCGACAGTCGCACGCCGCGTACCGCCATCGCGGCCCGAACGTTTTCGATCTTCCCGATCTGCATCTGGTTCCTCTCCCTTCGGCTATCGGCCCGCCGCGGCGAACCGAACAAAGACTTCGCAGACGCGCAACGCGAGATTGCCGTCGCATCGAATTGGGTATCGCAGTGAAACTTTCTTCGGGCTCGGCCGAGCCGGAGATTCGTGCGCTAACGCAGAAACTCCGGCGCAAACGTCACGGCGAAAATACGCAATTTATGCAAACTCGATCGCGCGCATCGGTGGTTACCATCGGCGCTTTCATTTGCAGGGATGCAACATGAGCGCAAGCTCGATCCGTTCGCGGCCGGCCCCTGGCATGTTTGTCCTTGGCGCGTGTGTACTCGGTGCGATCTCGCCAGCGCTGCGCGCCGCCGACGGCGATCCGGCCGCGAGCTTCGGCGATAACGGCTTGGCGGTGATTTCGGCCGGCGATCCGCGCGATCGCGATGGCAATCGCATCGAAGGACAAGGCCTGCAACTGGTGCCGAATGCGGCGACGGTCGACAGCAACCGGGCGATCGTCGTCGGCGGCTCGCTCAATCTGGTCGAAACCGGCCGGCCCGATCCGAACATGCGTGCGAGCCTGATGCGGTTCGATGCGCAGGGCCTGCCCGATGCAAGTTTCGGCAGCGATGCCGCGCATCCGGGTCTGGTCGTATTGCGCGATCTGGTAGTCGGCACGCAGGCGCAGCAGATCGAAGCGGTGCTTGCGCTACCGGACGGCGGCCTGCTCGCCGCCGGCACCGCGACCGCGTTCGGTCCCACCACCGGCTTCGTGGTGAAACTCACGCCCAATGGCGAACTCGACTCGGAATTCGCGCACGGCGGCGCCCTGCTGGAAGGCGCATTGTTTCATTCGATCGCGCTCGACAGCCACGGCAATATCCTGGTCGCCGGCGAGAAACTCGATACGCGCAGCGCGCCGCTGTATCGCGGCCTGTTCGTGCGCTTTGATGCGCAGGGTGCGCTGCTCGATACGCACGAGATCGTGCAGCCGGGGGTCGATCAGCTCGGCTACGCGGCCGCGATGCGCGTGTTGCCCGACGACAGCGTATTGCTGGCAGGCAGCTACCAGGTGCCGAAAACGACGCCGGAGGGCGGCTTCGTCGACAACTACGATTTCTCGATCGCGCGACTCACGCCGGCCGGTGAACTCGATACGACATTCGCCGACACCGGTTGGAAGGTTTTCGAGGTGCCCGGCGCCGGTTTCGATGTCGAGCACATCATGCAGCTGGGCATCGACAGCGACGGCGGCATCGTGTTCGCGGCGCAGGCCGGCATCAGCGGTGAACACACGGCGCTCGTGCTCGGCAAGTTGTCGGCCGACGGCGCCATCGTCGAAAGTTTCGGCGATGCGGCCACGCCCGGTTTCGCTCACCACGACCTGGTGCCTGCGGCCGTCAATCAGTTGCCGTCCGGGCTCGCGCAGACGCGCAGCGGCCACTGGGTGGTCGGCGCCGCCTACTTCGGCGAGGACATCTTCAACGAAGATTTTCTTGCGGCGCGGGTGACTCGCGATGGCCGGCTCGATCCGTCGTTCGGCGTCGGCGGCGTGTCACAGACCGATCTGTTCTACGGCGGCGCGCCGACCGACGACGTGCGCACCCTGGTGCTGCACGACGACGAACCTGTGCTGATCGGCGCGTCGGTGCGCGTGCACGCCGACGACGATCCGAACACGTCGATCGCGCCGGCCGCCGTCGATACCGCCCTGCTCAAACTCGAACACTGGCCGCTGTTTCGCGACAGCTTTTAGAGAAATCACACCCGCGCAGGTAGGCGGGCGATCGCATCACTCGCCCGCGGTTTCCTTGAACGGCCGCCGCTGCGGCGCGGCTTCCGGTTGCACGCGCGAGAAGATTTCGCGCACCACCGCGTTCACCGCCGGCACCCGATGCCGCAGCCAGACATGGCTCGGCTGCGCGCTGGCGCCGAGGCTGGCCTTCGGTTCGGCCGCGGTACGGCCGAAACTCAACTCGGTGCAGCCCAGTTCGATCGCGTCTTCGATCAGGCACTGCAGCAGGCGCAGATAGAGCGGCACCTTCGCGTTGACTTCGTAATCGAGCCCGACGTAGTAGCCGAGCGCGCGGTGGCCGTCGCGCACGGTGGTGATGAAACCGGCGATGTCGTGCTCGTTGCGGATCAGCGTGCAGCGCATCTGCTGCGGGCCGGCGAGTGCGGCGAGCGCGGCGAAATAGCCCGGCGGCAGCGCCGAAAGCCGCGTCGATGCGCGTTGTTCGACCTGGCTGTAGAGCGCATGCAATCGCGCATCGTGCGGATGCGGATCGGCATTGCGTTCGACCCGGTAGCCCGCCTCTTCCACCTGCTTGGCGACCTTGCGCGCCTTGCTGCGGTAATTGGAATTGAGGTCGGCGAGGTAGCCGGCGAAATCCTTCCATTGCGGCCGGATCGCCATCGCCATTTCCGGCTCGGTGGTCATCGGGCGATAGCTGAAATCGCGCAAGGGCACGGCCTGGGCGTGACGTGCTTCGTCGAGGTCCTTGATCATCACGTAATCGATCTGCCCGTGCAGGCGATCGGCGCGGCGGATGCGGTAAAGCGCCTCGGCCACGCCATGCCAGAGCACCTGCGGATCTTCGTCCTGCGCGAAGGCCAGGCCGTGGAAACCGCTCGACACCAGGCTGCCGCACACCAGCAGACGCACCCGCAGTTGTTGCAGCGCCTTCTTGCGCACGCGCGATTCGGGCAGGTTGGCAAGCTGGTCGCCCTGCACTTCGAGGATCTGCGCGGCGAGCGCGACGATCGGACACCCGTTGCGATAGACCAGCGCGTAGCGCGGCTGCATGCCCTGCGGCGAATGCGTTTCGAGCAATCGCCGATAAGCGCGGCTCATGAAGAACGAGGCGCCCTCGGTAATCGCGTCCCAGTGCGCCGGATTGAGGAAATCGATGCGATCGGCGGTGACACAATCCAGACCGCTGGGCTTGGCCCGCCGCTCATGGCGATCGATCGCCGCCTTGATCTGATCGACGGCACCGCGCAGTCCTGAATTCATCGAGCGTGTCTCGTGTTGCCGCGAACGGCGTCGGGGCAAGCGTAGCGCGATGGCGGGCTCGGCGGGAATGGGCCGGTCGGAGCAAAGGCCGGAGTCGGGAGTCGGGAGTCGGGATAAGAGCGAGCGTATCGCTCTTCCCGATTTCGTCTCCCGTCCACCAAGAGCGGGCGTTTGCTCTCTCCCGGTTCCCGTCTCCCGATTCCCGAAACCTCCCGATTCCCGCAACCTCTAACGCTTCGCGAAATGCACCCCGCAACGCGCAGCGAACGCGCCGAGGGCCAGCATCAGCGCCGCCAGCAGTGCCAGCATCGGCGCGCCGGTGGCGGGGATCACGACCGGTTCGGACGACGACACCAGCGAGGCGGTGTCCTGATCGTCTTCATCGTCGTCCGAGTTGTCCGGCACCGAATCGATGTCGCTCGGCGGGTTGCCGTTGCCGTCGAGGGCGCTGGTGATCTGCGCCATGTTGCGGATTTCGCCGTCGACTTCGAGCAGGCGCAACTGGATCGGCAAGGCGATGCTCGCGCCCGGTGCCAACGGACCGGCGATCGTCTGGGTCGCCGTGGTGCCGTCCGGCGAGGCCGTCCAGGTCGCATCCATCAGCACCGTGCCGGGCGGCAGGCGATCGGTGACGACGATGGCGGTCGCCGGCACCGTGCCCTGGTTGGTGACGGTGATGACGAAGCGGATCGCACTGCCGGCCATCACCTGCTGCAGCTGATCGGCGGCAAGATCTTTCGCCAGCGACAGGTCGAAGTGGGTGAGCAGGCCGAAGTCGACGCGCGGGTTCGAATTCACGTCCGGCGGGCCGGGCTTGAGTTCGGGCGTCAGCGTGATCGGCGAGCTGCGCACCAGCGTGCCGGTGCTGCTGCCATTGTCGTCGTTGTCGACATCGTTGTCGGCATCGGGCGCCGGTTCGCAACTGCCGGTCGGCGAGTAAGGCAGGCCGCCGCCGCTCGAGCTCAGATAGATCGACGGGCGATCGAGTTCGACGAAGTAGTTGCCCGGCAGCAGATCGGCGAAGCCGTAACGGCCGGTCGCATCGGTGGTCGTGCTCGCCACCGCCGGACCGTCCGCGACACCGTTGGCATCGGCATCGAGGAACAGCCGCACCGGCACGTTGGCGATGCCCGGTTCGCCGACATCGGCCGCGCAGTTGTTGTTGCGGTCTTCGAACACCAGGTCGCCGAGCGAGATCGCGCCGACACCGGAGGTCGACAAACGATAGTCCTCGACTTCGCCGTTGCGGGCGTCGCCGTTGGCCGAACAGGCGTCGGTGCCGAGGCGGAAGCGCGCATACGGATCGGCCACCGCGTTCACCGGCACCGGACCGAAGTTCAGTGTCAGCGATTGCGCATTGGTGCCGGCCGGCACGTTGACGCTGGCGGCTTCCTGCGCATCGGCGAAATCGCCATCGGCGTTCCAGTCGATGTAGCCGCAGACGCGCGCTTCGGCACCGAGCAGGTTGGTGGCGACGGCCTGCACGCGCGCCGGGCTGCCCAGATCGAATTCCGGCGGGAAGGTGATGCCGTCTTCGTCGTCGGCGCTGGCGTCGTCGCCGAGCGCATCGGCATTCGGCTGGCCGTCGGCTTCCGGATCGACGCCGGCACCGAGGAACAAGCCGGTGGTGATCAGGTGACGGGCGCCGCTATCGGCCAGGCGCGTGCGGTAATCGCCCGCGGCTTCGCCGGCCGCGGCATCGGGCAGATCGCCGTAGTCGTAGTTGCGCAGTGCGATCGGATAGTCCTCCACTTCACCGGAGATCGCCGCGCCGGTCGCCGAACACCCCGCGACACCGTCGTCGATGCGGAAGCGCGCGAAGCCGGTCGGCGCACCGTTGAACGGCACGCTGCCGAAGGTGAGCGTGAAGGCGGCATCGTTGCTGCCGTCGGGCACCGCGATTTGCGCTTGTTCGCCGGCCGTGACGAACTGGCCGTCGCCATCGTAGTCGACGAAGCCGCAGAGGCGCGCCGCCGCACCGGTCGCATTGGTGGCGGTGAGCGAGACCGTGCCGACCGTGCCGCCGACGAATTGCAGGCTCGCCACGGTGACGCCGTCTTCGTCGTCGCCCGGCGTGGCACACACACCGGTGGCCGTGCCGGCGCCCAGATCGTCGCCATTGGCGAGCGCACCCGGCTGGCCGTCGCCTTCGGCATCGACGCAGGCGCCCAGGCGCAGATTCGCGACGATCGCATGACGCGCGCCATCGTCGGCACGGCGCGTGGCGTAATCGCCGCTCGCGTTGCCGGCGGCGGCATCGGGCAAGTCGCCGAGGTCGAGCGCGATCACATCGGCGCGGCCGTCTTCCACTTCACCGCGCGTTGCCGCACCGACCGGGGTCGAGCCTTCGAGCGCGACGTCGGAGTAGCGGCAGCGCCAATAGACCGGCGATACGGCGGCCTGCGGCACGTTCACCGCGAGCGTCTGCGCGCCTGCCACCACCGCGGTTTCCGCGAAGGCCTGTTCGCCGGCGTCGGTGAGCGTGCCGTTGCCATCGAAATCGAACCAGCAGTTGAGGAAACCGTTGGCGCTCGCAGTGATATCGACCGGATTGCTCACGCCCGCGACGAGGCGGTTGGCGAAGATCGCATCGACGCCCGGGAACACCACGCCGTCTTCATCGTCGGGCAGCGCGGCCAGATCGTCGCCATCGGCATTCGCCGTCGGTGCACCGTCGGCTTCGCCGTCGACACTGGCACCGAGGAACACATTCGGCACGATGCCGTGCGAGGCACCGCCATCGGCTTCGAGCGTCTGGTAATTCGCGGCGCTCACGCCGGGCGCGGTATCGGGCAGATCGCCGAAATCGCGCGCTTCGATGCGGATCAGGTGATCTTCGACTTCGCCATCGGGCAACAGGCCGCCGACGCTGCAATCGGCCTCGGACGACAGCCGCAGGCGCAGATAGCTCGCGCCTTGCACGGCATTGAGCGGCACCACACCGAAGTCGATCGCGACCGGTCCGGTGGTACCGCTGGCGACGGTCGTGCTGGTCGCTTCCGGCACGCCATCGATGACGTCGATGAAATCGCCGTCGGCGTTCCAATCGACGTAGGCGCACAACATCGCCGCGGTGGCGGTGGTGTTGGTCACCGGAATATTGCGCAGCGAAGGGGCGCCGATGCGGAACAGCGACTGCGAGGCGACCAGACCGTCTTCATCGTCGCCGGCGACCGTGCAGGTGCCGTCGGTGAGGCCGGCGGCGAGATCGTCGCCATCGGCATCGACGCTCGGCTGACCGTCGCTGTCGGCATCGATGCAGGCACCGATGCGCAGACCGCTGCGCAGCGGATGTCCGGCACCGCCCGGCGCGAGGGTCGGATACGGCGCGGGCAGATCGCCGCGGTCGACCGGCACGGTCAGCATGCCCGCGTAATCCTCGACTTCGCCATTCAACAGCGAGGCGTCGTTGTCGGCCGCGCAGGCGGCCTGCGAATCGGCGAGGCGGAAACGGAAGTGGCGCGTGGCGCCCGGCGGCACCAGGTTGTAGGTGCCCGGATTCGCATCGAGCGTGCCGAATGCCAGCGTGACGACGGTTGCATTCGCTGCGCCGACATCGATCGACGCGCTTTCGTTGGCATCGTCGAAATCGCCGTCGGCATTGAGATCGGCGAAGCCGCACAGACGGCCGGCGTTGCCGGTCGTGTTGGTGACGGTGGCGTCGACCGAGGCCACGCTGCCGGTGGTGAAATTCAGCGTGGCGATATCGATGCCGTCTTCGTCATCCGGCGTGGCGCCGGCGAGATCGTCGCCGGTGGCGGCGGCATTCGGCTGGCCGTCGAGTTCATTGTCGACACCGGCGCCGAGGAACAGCCCTGGCACGATGCGGTGACGTGCGCCGTTGTCGCCGGCACCGCGCGATAGCGTGCGGTAGTCCCCTGCGCCGATGCCCGCGGCGGTGTCGGGCAGATCGCCGAAGTCGAAGCTGTCGATCGTCACGGCATAGTCTTCCACTTCGCCGTCGAGCGACGAACCGGTCGCGTTCGCGACGCCATCGGCGCTGAGGCGGAAGCGCGCGTAGGTCGACGAGGTCGGCGCATCGCAAGGCACGTTCACCGGCAACGCATTCAAACCGACATTGATGGCCAGGCTCGTGGCGATGCGATCGCGCGGCTCGTCGAAGCTGCCGTCCGCATCGAAGTCGATCCACGCGTCGAGATTCGCCGTGGCGACCCCGGCCGTGTTGGTGAGCGCGATATTGACCGAAGTCGTGCCGCAGGCCGCGAAGCTGGCCGGCAGCGTGACGCCGTCCTCATCGGCGCCATCGCCGGTGGCGCCGGCGTTGGGTTGGCCGTCGCCTTCCGAATCGATCGTCGCACCGAGCGAATAGCCGGTCACCACACCGTGGTTCGGGCCGCCGGTTGCAAAGGTGGTCGCGTAGCTGTCGGGCGCATCGCCGAAATCGACGGCGCGCACGGTGACGACATCGTCTTCCACTTCGCCGTCCGGCGCGCTGCCGGCGGGCGTCGCGATGCCGGCCGAGGACAGGCGCAGGCGGCTGTAGGTGGTGCCCTGCACCGTCGCGCAAGGCACGCCGAACGACAGCGCATTGCTGCCAGCGGTCACCGGCTGGGCGCTGAAGATGCGCTCGTTGGCGTCGTCGAAATCGCCGTCGCCGCTGAAGTCGATCCAGCCGTCGAGCACACCGGCCGCGCCGGCCAGCACGGTCACCGCACTCGCTTGGCAGGCCGCCAGGAACGGCGCGAACGTGGTGCCGTCTTCGTCGTCGAAACACAAACCGAAGCGCGTCGTGCCGGCGTTGATGTCGTCGCCGTCGGCAAGCGCGGTCGGCTGGCCGTCGGCTTCCAGATCGACGCACTGGCCCAGGCGCAGCGCGCCGTTGTCGATCACGTTGTGCAATGCCGCGCCGGCACCTTGCGTGGTGTAGCTGGCCGGCGCATCGCCGAAATCGGCGCCGCCGACGATGACCAAGTAGTCCTCGACTTCACCGTCCGCCGCCAGGCCCACCGGCGTCGAACCGCCGGCGCTGCTGCAGCGGAAGCGTGCGTAGGTCGGGCCGGCACTCGCCGCGGCTGGCACGGTGGGCGTCAATGTCGTGGTCGCACCGGCGGCGATGTTCAAGGCCGTTGCGATCTGCTCGCCGGCATCGCCGAAGTCGCCATCGCGATTCCAGTCGACCCAGGCGTCGAGCGCACAGGCGGCCGGCGCGCCGACGCGCACGTCGATCGACGCGGCGCTGCCGGCCGACAGCGTGCCGGTGAAGCTCACGCCGTCTTCGTCGTCGCCAGACACCGCGCACGCGCCGAAGGCGGTCGATGCCGTGATGTCGTCGGTGCTGGCGAGCGCATCCTGCGCGCTGCCGTTGTCGGCATCGACGCAATCGCCCAGGTGCGGCGCACCGGCGATCAACGCATGCACCGGACCGTTGTCGAAGGCCAGCGTGTTGTAGTCGGCGGCGGCCGTGCCGGTGCCGGCGTCGGGCGCATCGCCGTAGTCGAACAGCGGCGCGATGACGTCGACGAAACCGAAATCGATGGTGAGGTTGGTGTCGTTGTTGCCGTCGTCGGCAGTCGGCTCACCGTTGTCGGTGAGCGTCACCGGCAGCGAGGCCACGATGGCGCCGGCGTTGCGGCCGTTGTCGTCGCCGTTGACATCGTCATCCGGATCGGGCGCCGGATCGTTGCCGCTCGAACTGGCCAGGCCGGCGAGCGGCCCGCCGACGAAGTTCGAGGCTTCGACCACCACGATGTAACTGGCCGGTGCGAGATTGTCGAAGCCGTAGCGGCCGGCGAATCCGGCCTGGGTGAAGGTGTCGGTCTGGCGCAGGTATTCGTCGGCCTGGATTTCGCCGTCGCCGCTGGCATCGCGATACAGCGACAGGCGCACGCCATCGATGCCGGTCTCGCCGTTCTCCGGCTCGAACACCCCGTCGTTATCGCCATCGAGCCAGACCTGGTCGCCCAGCGCGAGCGTGCCGGTCGCATTGACCAGACCGGCGTCGAGCGTCGGATTGAATTCGCCGGAGGCCAGAGTCACCACCTGGGTGCGACCGGTGCCGGTATCGGCATCGGAGTCGGCAGTGTCGCCGGCTGCATCCTGGGTGGTGAAGCCGGTGCTCGATTGCGGCGCGACGAATTCGACGAAATACGGCTGGCCCGGGACCAGATCGTTGAACACGTAATAGCCGGGCCGCGCGAACGCATCGGTGGCAGTGAGCGTGGTGGCGACGATGGCATCGGCCGCTTCGGGCACGCCGTCGCCGTCGTCGGCGCGCAGACGCACGGTCACGCCGTTGGCGCCGTAGTTGAGCGGATCGTTCTGTTCGCCGTCGCTGTTCAGATCGAACCAGACGTAGTCGCCGAGCGCGGCGGCGCGCACCAGGCCGAAGTCGATGCCCGGATCGTCTTCGCCGGGCGAAAGATTGATGCTTTCGCTGCAGCGATCGATGAGGTCGCCATCGGAATCGAGCAAATCGTCGCCGCCCTGATCGCGCGCAGTCATCAGAAAGTTCGCCGGCGGCTGCACGCAGACGCGGTAATTAGCCGCCGGAATGCCGGGGAAACGGTACCAGCCGCGACCGCCGCTGGTCGGATGATCCTGCGTGATGGTGCGCGCCACGAGCAGATCGTCGGGCGTGCCGACGATGCCGTCGGCACCGGCTTCGTACAGATCGACATTGATGCCGTTGATGCCGGTGTCGCCGTCGTTCTGCAGGCCGTCGGCGTTGGAGTCTTCCCACACGTAGTCGCCGAGCGTCTGCGACTCGCAGCTGCCGAGCGTCACGCCCACGCGCTGCGGTTCGGCGGCGAGCGAGCCCAGGCCGTCGGCGCGATCGGCCTGGTAGGCGAACGAGTTGTAGGCGGTGGTGCCCGGCGTCAGCGTCGACGGCGTGACCAGCGGGAAACCGAATTCGACGAAATCGAACGGCGCGATGCTGCGCGAACCGAATTCGATCTTGAAGCTGCGCACTTGCGAGAACGGCACCGGCGCGGCGGTGGTCCAGTTCGGCGCATCGCAACTGGTGGTCGGCCCGCCGACTTCACCGCGGCAGGGATTGGCCGAGGTCGAGTAATAGACCGTGGTGCCGGGCGGGGCCAGGATCGGCGCCACCAGATCGGCCTGCCACTGCGAGCCGCGCGGATTGGTGTCGCGCACGCCGGTGTCGCCGGGAATCGGCAGGATGTCGATCAGCACGAAATTCTGCATCGTCACCGTGCCGACGTTCTGCACGCGCAGCCGGTACAGCAGCGAGCCGCCTTCGAGCGTGGTGCCGTCGATGCCGGCGCCGCCGTCGCAGGTGCCCTGCACCTGCTTGCTCGAGATCAACTGCGCGATGCCCGCCACCGTGATCGTGCCGGTGGCGCGGCACAGCAGCTCGGCCATGTTGCCATCGGCGTCGAAGTCGAGCGTGTCGGCCACGGTGCCGGTGGTGCAGCGTTGCGCCAGTCCGGGGGCATCGTGTTCGAGCGTGAAATCGTTCGACAGCGAACCGGACGGCGCACCGTTGCGGATGCTGGTCGAAATATTGATCCAGACCTGCTGATTGACGCCGAGATTGCCGCTGCCCGGATTCCACCGCCACACCAGCAAAGTGCGGCCGGTGCCTTGGAAATTCGGGATCTGCTGGAAAACCTGCGGCGCGGGCAAGCCGGTGCCCTGATCGTCGAAGGTCCAGCTGGCGAAGCTCAGATTGGTCGGCAGCAGATCGCTGGCGACGATGTACTCGAGCGGCAGCGGATCGCTCGAACGCGCATCGCTGCGCACGCGCAGGCGCCAGCTCACGGTCTGGCCGGGATTGAACGGCCCGCCGCCGGAGAGATTGTCCTTGGCCGGATTGAGCTGAGCGAACGGCCCACTGAGCACGAAGTTGCGGCAGGCGTTGCGATTCACCGCGGTGGGCCCGGCGGTATAGACCGAAGTGAGGTCGACGCAGTTCGCGATGGTGTCGCCGATCGCCACCGGGCCGCCGGCGTTGTCCGGATTGATGATCCGGCCGGTGATCAGCGGCCGCGTCGAGGGCGCCATGCCCGGCTGCGCCTGGCCGTATTCCCAGCGGATGCGCGTGATGTATTCGCCCGCGCCCAGTCCCGGCGGCGGCGCGGTGAGCGTGGTGCTGGTGGTGGTGTTCGGCGAGCTGCCCCACAGCGTGAACACGCCGAGCGCGGTGTTCTTTTCGTAGCTCACGCGCACGCCTTCGCCGGCGGCGAAATCGGCCAGGCCGGTGTAGGCGCCGGTGGTGACCGAGTTGATCTGCATTTCCACCGGCAGGGTGTCGATCAGCACCAGATTGTCGAGCGGCACGTTGCCGTTGTTGCTCGGCACCAGGTCGTAGGAAAAAGTCTGGTTGAGCGTCGGCGGATTGGGCGTGTTGTTCGCCATGTTCTTGGTCAGGCCCGCGCCCGGGGCCGGCACGAAGGTCGTCACCGGATGCGTGGTGCCGCTCGGCCCGAACGTTTGCGGCGGTTCGCCCAGCGGCGTGGCCTCGGCGGTGAAACTGTTGGTGACGTTGACGCCGCTCGGGAAGGTCGCCGACGGGAAGGTCACGTTGACCGTGATATCGCAGTTCTGATTCGGGCCCAGCGGCACCGAACACGGCGAAGTCCAGGTCACCGTCGCGGGCGTGGTGCCGACGCAACCGGGCTGGCAATCGGCCGCCGGCGTGGCGCCGTTGAACACGGTGCCGGGCGGCAACGTGTCGACCACCGGCCCGATCGAGGTGAGATTGAGCGCGCCGTTGACGTTCGGCACGCTGATGCGCAGACGATAGCTTTCCGGCAGATCGAGGTTGGCCGGCGACGAGGTCAGCGTCTTCGCCAGGACCACCTGCACTGATGCCACTGCCGTGACATTCACCGGCGGCGTGGTGAAGGTTCCCGGCGTGGTGGAAAGATTGATGCCGTCGGCGGTGTTGCTGGCGACGGTGCCGTCCGGCGTCGATCCGTTCGGAAAGCGCACGTTGACGATCAGATCGCCCGAATTGCCCGCCGGCAAGGGATTGATCAACTGGAAGCGCACACGCGTGCGACCCGTGCCGCCGAAATTCGGCGTCACCTGGATCGCCGCGACATCGCCGGTCGGACTGGCCGGAACGGTGGAAACGAATTGCACTTCGGGTGGCAGCAGATCGACCACTTCGGCGCCCAGACACGGCCCGGTGGTGCTGCTGCAGTTGTAGGTGAGGCGATAACCGAAGGTCGCGCCCACCGTGGCGGTGTTGCCCGCCTGCACATTGATCGCGCTCTTGCCCAGCACCTGCGCCGCGACATCGGACGCGCCAAAACACATGGCCAGCAGAGCGGCCAGAACGACGTGCAGTTTCATGTTTTCCCCGAAGACAGCTGCAACCCTCAGCTGGCCGGAGCGTAGTCGCGGCCCCGTGACAATGCCAACCCTGGGGTGAGGGTTTTCGCCCGCAAAGAGGTCATGCGGCCGACGAGCGCAATGATTGGTGGCGTGAGCGGTTGATGTAACGCGTTACATGACAGTCGCACAAAAATTCACATGCGTTACATCGAGCGATGCGGGCTCATTCGTCGCGTTCGTTCATCGCATCTACCCTTCGTGTCGATCGACGCACGATGCGGATCAATCGCCGCCACCGCCGCCGCAACCGCCGCAACTGCTGCCGCCGCCCGAATCGGAGCTGCCCGAGTCCGAGCTCGAACTGCTCGAGTCGGACGATGACGTCGACGATGAAGACGACGGCGCACGCAGATCGTGGTAACTCGCCAGCGCCGTGCCCGCCAGCACCGCGGTGCCGGTGAGCGCAACGGCGAGCGCGAGTTGTTCGCCCGTCGCATGGCGACCGGGCGCCGTGGCGCGCAGGCGCGCGAGCTCGCTGCTGCCCGCACGCGTGCGGCCGGGCCGCGCGAAATACTGGCACAGCGCGAACACGGCCGTGATGACGGTGAGCACGACCAGTATCGTCACCGGCACATCGCGATAGATGCCGACACCGATCTTCGCCACGCCGAACGCCGCCAGCGCCGCCGCCGGCAACGCGCTGCGCGCAGCGACGCGATGCGCGACTTCCGCCGGAAACCAGAATCCGCGCCGCTCCAGCCCGGTGCGCACCGGCTCCACCGCGCGCGTTGCCTTGCCGATCGACTGCGTCACGCTGCTGCCGGCGTCGAGCGCATTGGCGACCGCCCGCCAGGTCGGCTCCAGTTGACTGGTGTGCCGGGTGTGGCCGAAACGCTTGCGCGATGCATCCCACGCCAACGCACCGCGCCGATGCAGATCGGCGACCGCGGTATCGACGACGCGGGTCGGTCCACCGGCGAGATAAGCGATTTCCGCCGTGCTCATTTCGCCGGTGCTGCGCGGCGCCGGTTGCAACTGGTGACGCAACACGGCGCGCAGCAGCAGGCTCACGACGAACACGATCGCCATCAGCGTCAGATACAGCGAGAGAAATTCCGGGCCGCGCCAATCGAGCGGATTGGCCGGACGGATCGTGGCCCAGGCCAACGCCGGAGACACAGCAGCGGCCACCAGCATGGCGGCACGCGCGATGCGTTGGCGCAGCGAAGTTTTCTGTCGAGACACCTGTACGGCGGCGTCAGGCCGCGGCCAGATTTCGCGCGGCGCGGCACCGAAAAAACTTTCGTAATCGGCCAGCGTGCGCGCGTACTGCTCGCGATGACGCGCAACGTCGTGCGCCCCGCCGCCCGGGTTGTGATGCAGGCTGGTGCCGAGCGCCCGCGGGCAGAAGTCGAGCCAGTAGTCCTGCGTGTGCAATAGATGCAGATGCCACACCGCATCGACCGCCTTGCTCGGCGTCGCTTCACTGTTGCCGATGCTTGCGAGGAAAGCGAATCGTCTGTATTCGAGCAGCGCTTTGCGCGCCATCGCCGGCGACCAGCGCTGCTCCCGCCCCAGCCGCGCAACGAAAGCGTGCTGCAACGGCCCGCCGATCGGATGTCGCCGGATCTGCGCCCAGCGCGCGCGCAAGGCCGGAGTCCAGGGATCGCGTCGGTTCATGGCGTGCTCCTTAAATCTCTGGATGTCTTTTGGATTCGAAGCGTTTGGATCGGGAATCGGGAATCGGGAAATTTTTCGCCGCGAGATCGCTTGCGCGATGCCTCCGCAATGCGATCAGTGTCGCGCAGAAGCATGTCGGCCGCTCGATCCAACGGCAATTCCGCCGGCCCGAGGCCAGACGCGACCGCCCTCGGCCAAATGTTACACTCCACCGCATCGCCCCGCGAGGAAAAGTGCCATGCGCGCCATCCGTCCGCTATTGCTCGGGGCATCGCTCGCCCTCGCCGCCCCGGCCCACGCCTCCTTCCACTTCATGCAGATCGAACAGGCGATCGGCGGCGTCGACGGCGACACCACGCAGCAGGCTGTGCAACTGCGCATGCGCTTCGACGGCCAGGATCAGTTGCAACTTTCGCGACTCGTGGTGCGCGATGCCGCCGGGCAGAACCCGATAACGCTGATCGACATGACGACCACCGTCGGCATCGACACCGCCGGCTCGCGCGTGCTGATCGCGACGCCGGATTTCATCGCCGCCCAAGCCGCCACCGCCGATTTCACGATGGCTGCAATTCCGGCGTCTTACCTCGCCGCCGGCGCACTTTCCTTCGAACAGGACAACGGCCAGGTGCTGTGGCTGCTCGCCTGGGGCGGCGCCGGCTACACCGGCCCCGCCACCGGCGCCACCACCAACGACGCCGACGGCAACTTCGCACCGCCATTCGGCGCAGCGCTGCCTTCGGCTTCGACGCAAGCCTTGCTTTTCACCGGCGCGGCGACTGCGATGAGTACGACGAATGCAGCCGATTACGCGCTGACCGCGGGTGCTGCGCAGTTCAGCAACAATGCCGGGGGGAGCGTTACGGTGAGTGTGTCGGAGTTTATTTTTGGGGATGGGTTTGAGGGGTTGTAGCGAAGGGTCAACTTTTTTGGCAGATCGCTCACTCCTTTCGTCATTCCCGCTCAGGCGGGAATCCAGTGACTTTGAAGCGGTCCGCTTCTCTCTTGTTTGATGATGCGACTTCGCGAGTTTCGTCCCCCTCAGCGGGGGCCGAGTCACTTTCTTTGCTTGTGTGTATGGACCGGACACATCGCTGACAGGTGTGC
>CBFHAI010000016.1:0-79901 GCA_965653565.1 uncultured Chiayiivirga sp.
CGAAACTCGCGAAGTCGCATCATCAAACAAGAGGGAAGCGGACCGCTTCAAAGTCGTTGGATTCCCGCCTGTGCGGGAACGACGGGATTGTTGTACTTCGCGAAGCGCCGAACGCTTCAACGTCACTGGATTCCCGCCTGCGCGGGAATGACGGGAATCGAGGGTCGCTGGATTCCCGCCTGAGCGAAGCCGCATCGCCCAACTACAACAAACCCCCTTTCCTCCGCCCCGCCAACTCGGCGGCAATCTTCGCCGCCAACACCAGACTCGCCGCATCCGCCCGCCCGCTGCCGGCGATCTCCAGCGCCGTCCCATGATCGACAGCCACCCGCACATACGGCAGCCCGAGCGTGATGTTGACGGCGCGCTCGAACCCGGCGTGCTTCAGCACCGGCAAGCCCTGATCGTGATACATCGCCAGCACCGCATCGCATTGCGCGAGTTTCATCGGAAGGAAAGCGGTATCGGCCGGCAGCGGACCTTCCAACGTCAGGCCTTCCGCGCGCAGAAGATCCAGCGTCGGAATGATGACATCGAGCTCTTCGCGGCCAAGATGCCCGTTTTCGCCGGCGTGCGGGTTCAAACCCAATACCGCGATCCGCGGCGTCGCCAATCCGAAATCACGTTGCAGCCCGGCGTGCAGGAGGCGCGCGACGCGTGAGATGGCCGCCGGGGTGATCGCGTCGGGCACCGCGCGCAGCGAAAGATGCGTGGTGACCAGCGCTACGCGCAGCACGTCGCTCGCCAGCATCATCACCACTTCCGCGCCGGCGTGTTTGGCGAGCAATTCGGTGGTGCCGGTGTAGGCGATGCCGGCATCGTTGACGATGCCCTTGTGGACGGGGCCGGTGACCATGCCGTCGAAGTCGCCGCGCAATGAACCGTCGGCGGCTTCGAGCAAGGCGTCGATCACATGCGCCGCGTTGTGCACATCGAGCGAACCGGGAACTTCGCGTCGCGGTTGCGCGCGGTGGCGCACCATCAACGTGCCAGGGCGATGCGGTTCGCTGGATTCGGGCAAAACATCAAGCGGCAGGCCGATGCGTTCGGCGGCGCGCCGCAACGCCTCCGCATCGGCGAGCGCCACCAGATTCGCCGCGACGGCCGTTTGCGCCAGCCGTACGCACAACTCCGGGCCCACGCCCGCGCACTCGCCCGGGATCAGGGCGAGGCGGGGCAGGTCGGTCATGCGATCAGGGCTCGACGATTGGGCTTCGAGCGGCCGCGGCGAAGCGCCGCGTACGGTCAGGAGGCGAGGCGGTTGTCGATGTAGGCTTCGTCGCGCAGCTGGCGCAGGAAGCGTTCGTATTCTTCGTCGGCCTTGCGGCGGGCGATGGTTTCGCGTGCGGCGTTGCGCTGCGATTCGGCGGTGACGTCCTGCTCGCGCGTGCCGATGCGCTGGATGATGTGCCAGCCGGCTTCGCTCGGGAACGGCTTGGAGATTTCGCCGTCTTTCAGCGCCGAAAGATTTTCGGCCACCGCGGTGCCCCAGGCCTGCAGCGGGAACCAGCCCATGTCGCCGCCCTGGTTGCGCGTGATCACGTCTTCCGATTCGGCTTTGGCCACCGTGGCGAAGTCTTCGCCCGCCTGCAGGCGGGCGTAGATCGCTTCGGCCTTGGCGCGCGCGGCTTCGGCGTCCACCACTTCGGTGGTGCGGATCATCAGGCCGCGGGCGTTGTATTCGGTGACGCTCTGCGTGGTCTGTTCGCGCGTGTCGATCAGCTTGAGCAGGCTGTAGCCGCTCGGGCCGCGGATCGGCTGCGACACTTCGCCCGGCTGCATGCCCTGCACCAGATTGCCGAACAGCGGCGGGATTTCGTCGAAGCTGCGCCAGCCCAGGTCGCCGCCTTCGAGCGCGGTCTGGTGATCGGAGTAGCGGATCGCGGCGGCGCTGAAATCCATCTCGCCCTTGTCGAGCAGCGCCTTGATGCCGTCGATCTTGGTCTTGGCGGTGGCGATCTGTTCGGCGTCGGCGCCGTCCGGCAGGCCGACGAGGATCAGGCCGACATGCACCTGGCCCTTCTTCATGCTCTCGCTGGCGAGCGCGATGTCGATTTCGGTGTCGCTGACCGCCACGCGGCTTTGCACCAGAGTCTGGCGCAAACGCTGGGCGGTGAGTTCTTCGCGCAGCTGCTGGCGGAATTCGTCGTAGCTGACGCCATCGCGGGTGAGCTGGGCGCGCAGTTGTTCGAGCGAAATCTGGTTCTGCTGCGCGATGCGGCTGATCGCCTGTTCCAGTTCGATGTCGCTGATGCGCACGCCGGCGGCTTCGGCGCGCTGCAACTGCAGGCGCATCACGATCAGCCGCTCGAGCACCTGCTTTTCGAGCACGTCGGGCGGCGGCAGCTGGTCTTCGCGGTTGGCGAACTGGGTGCGGATGTTGGCCACCGCGCGGTTGAGTTCGCTGCGCAGGATGACGTCTTCTTCGACCACCGCGACGATGCCGTCGATCGGATCGAGCGAAAGCGCCTGCGCCGAGACGGCGGACGACGCCGACAGCGCGAGCAGCAGAAAGAACAGGGAGGAAAGGATGCGGTTCATAAGGGAGAGTCGCTCTGGGGGGCCGCGGCGCCCGGTCGCATCGGACAGGGCGAAAATACGCACGGCGTGGGCGTCAACGCGTGTATCCGAGGATAGCACGCTCCAGCAATTCGCCGGACTTGCGGCCTAGCGTGGCCAGTCCTTTGAGTTCGAGTTCGATGTAGATGCCGTTGTTTTTCTCGCCTTCGCGATTGCGCACGTAGTGACGGCCGAGCACGCGCGCGGCCAGGCAACAACTCGACCATTCGAAGCCGGCCACGGCTTCGAGCGTGGATTCGTCGAGCAGGGAATAGTTCCAGCGCCCGACCAGGCGCCAGCGCTCGTTGATCGGTGCGGCGAACGAGGTGTCGATCTGCTCGACCGACACCTGGTTCAAGTTGGCGCCGCTGCCTTCGCGACGGAAGCGGTAGGCGATGTTGAACACGCCGTCAGTGCGCCAGCGGTACTGGCCGCGGATCGCCGACAGATCGCTCAGTTCGTCTTCCGGATCCCACTGCTGGCTGACGCCGATGCGCCAGCGGTCGCTCAAGGTCAGTTCCATATCGCCGACGATGGCCGAACCGTCGGCGTCGCTCGCCGGCACGCCCGGCAATTGCACGCGCTGCGGCTCGAAATAGCGGATCTGGCCCAGGCTGGCCGACAGCCGTTCGCGGCCGGACGCCTCTTCCAGCAGGCGCGTGGTGAGCGCGATGGTGGCCTGGTTGGCATCCATCTGGCGATCGGCGCCGGTGAAGCGGTTGGTGCGGAACAGCTGCGCGAAACCAAACGTAAGTTCCTGCGTGTCGAACAGCGGCAGGTCGTCCTGGTTTTCGTACGGCACATAGAGGTAGTACAGACGCGGTTCGAGCGTCTGCAGATAGCGCTTGCCGAACAGGCCCATATCGCGTTCGAAGAACAGGCCGGCGTCGAGGCTGGCGATCGGCGTGCCGCGGTTGGGCGAGCGCGACGGCACGGTGGCCAGATAGTCGCTGTCCAGATCGTAGCCGGTCTGGCGATAGGCGAACTCGGGCCGCACGTAGCCGGCGGCGCGTTCGAACGGGAAGGCGATGTAGGGCAGCAGGTCGTAGCGCGTGGCGTCGGGCCTTTCCTCGTGGTCGAAGGCCACCAGTTCGCTGCGCACGCCGGCTTCGAACCAATCATTGAACGGACGCTCGTAACCGAACAGCATGCGCGGCAGGCGGCGGAACGGTTCGAAGCCGTCCGGCAGCAGCGGATCGGTGATCTCCCAGTCCTGCGCGCTGACGCTGGCATTCCAGTAGCGGCCGCGACCGTAGAGGCCGGCGCTGCTTTCCAGCAGGCTGGTGCTGGCGGCCGCGAGCGAGTCGCCGAAGTCTTCGAAGTAGCGGTCGTCGGAGACGTGGTTCAGATCGGCCTGCACCGTCCAGTGCGGGCTCAATACGCCGAAATGCTGGATGCCCAGCGAGCCGCGATCGCGGCCGGTCTGGTCGTCGTCCGGCAGCCAGGTGCCGGCGATTTCGCCCGCGTGCGTGCTGGTGAGGTAGCGGAATTCTGCGCCGATCATCGCGCCGCGCCGGCCCAGGATGCGCGGCGTCAGCGTCAGGTCGTAGTTCGGCGCCAGGTTCACGTAGTACGGCGCCGAGAAGTCGATGCCGTTGTCCTGCGAACTGCCGATGCTGGGGAACAGGAAACCGGTGCGGCGGCGTTCGTCGATCGGAAAACTGGCGTAAGGCAGGTACAGGATCGGCACCCGGCCGATGCGCAGCGTGGCGTGGCGCGCGGTGCCGACGCCGGCTTCCTGGTCGAGGTCGACACGCGAAGCGCGCAGTTCCCAGCCGGTGCTCTCGGGGTCGCAGGTGGTGTAGGTGACGCGATCGAGCACGCTGGTATCGCCGATCACCACCGCCTTGTCGGCGCGGCCGTTGCCGCGCGCATCGAGCAACTGGTAACGCACGTTGTCGAGCGTGTTGCGATCTTCCGACAATTCGCCGACGGCCTTGTCGGCGCCGAGCAGCAGGCCGCGATCCTGGTAATGCACCGAGCCTTCGGCTTCGTAGGTTTCGGCCTCGGTGTCGTAGCGCAGGGTGTCGGCGGCCAGATACTGGTCGGCGCGGCGCAACTCGACATTGCCATCGAGCACATACGAGGTCTGCTCGCTGACGTCGAAGCGCTCGGCCATCAGCTCGGCCGGCGAGGTTTCGCGCACGCCGTCCTTCGGCAGGCTCGGATTGTAGAAATCGAGCAGGGCATTCGGCCGGCACAGCACCCATTGCTCGGGATTGGCGGTGTCGGCCGCCCGGACGGGGGCGGCGAGTGCCAGCAGCACGGCACAGGCGAGAGGCGCTAGGCGGAGATTCGGCACGGTAGGCAGGTCGGGCAAAACGGTCGCCAGCATGCCGCAAAGGCCCGCCGAGCGGCAACGCGGCCGAGTCCGGCGGGCCGTGGCGGGTTCCGGGCGGATTCACGCTCGTTCTTGTTCATCGCGCCGATAAAAAGTACCATTTCGGTACGCTTTAGGCCGGCCAACCCATGCTGCGCGTCACCAAGCTCACCGATTACGCCACCCTCGTGCTCACCGTGATGGCGAGCGACGCGCGCGGCGTGCACAGCGCCACCGGCCTGGCCGAACGCGCGCGGCTCGAGGCGCCGACGGTCAGCAAGGTGCTCAAACCGCTGGCGCATGCCGGGCTGGTGGAAAGTTTTCGCGGCGTGAACGGCGGCTACCGGCTGGCGCGCGCGCCCGAACGCATCAGCCTGATCGAGATCGTCGAGGCGATGGAAGGCCCGCTCGGGATGACCGAGTGCAGCCTGCATGCCGGCCAATGCGATCGCGAAACCCATTGCGGGGTGCGCGACAACTGGCGCGGCATCAACGATGTGGTGACCGAAGCGCTGCGCGGCGTGACGCTGGCGCAGATGTCCGCGCCGCCGCGTCCGGCGCGCGGCATCGATCTGAAACTCACGAGCGATGCGGTGGCGGAAGGCTGAGCGCGCGGCGCCCGCCCCCGAACCGGATCCTCCCTTTCCACTCCCAGGCAGCCGATGGCCACCGAAAACGCCCAGATCCACGAACAGTTGGGACGCCGCTACGAAGCCGGCTTCATCACCGACATCGAGAGCGACACCCTGCCGCCGGGCCTCGGCGAAGACGTGGTGCGTTTCCTGTCGGCCAAGAAGAACGAGCCCGAGTGGATGACCGAGTGGCGGCTGAAAGCCTATCGCCACTGGCTGACGATGACGCCGCCGCACTGGGCCAAGCTCAAGATCGCGCCGATCGATTTCCAGGCGATCAGCTACTACGCCGCGCCGAAGGCGAAATACGCATCGCTCGACGAGGTCGATCCGAAACTGCTGGAAACTTATGAAAAACTGGGCGTGCCGCTGCACGAGCGCGCGCGGCTGGCCGGCGTGGCGGTCGATGCGGTGTTCGATTCGGTCTCGGTCGGCACCACGTTTCGCAAGGAACTCGCCGAGAAAGGCGTGATCTTCTGCTCGATGTCGGAAGCGATCCGCGAGTATCCCGACCTGGTGCGCAAATACCTGGGCTCCGTCGTGCCGGCCGGCGACAACTATTTCGCGGCGCTCAATTCGGCCGTGTTCTCCGACGGCAGCTTCGTCTTCATTCCCAAAGGCGTGCGTTCGCCGATGGAATTGTCGACCTATTTCCGCATCAACGCGCGCGACACCGGCCAGTTCGAACGCACCTTGATCATCGCCGAAGAACGCAGCTACGTCAGCTATCTGGAAGGCTGCACCGCGCCGATGCGCGACGAGAACCAGCTGCACGCGGCGGTCGTCGAGTTGGTCGCACTGGACGATGCCGAAATCAAGTATTCGACCGTGCAGAACTGGTACCCGGGCGACGAGGAAGGCCGCGGCGGGATCTACAACTTCGTCACCAAGCGCGGCGAATGCCGCGGCGCGCGCAGCAAGATTTCCTGGACCCAGGTCGAAACCGGCTCGGCCATCACCTGGAAATATCCGAGCTGCGTGCTGATCGGCGACGATTCCACCGGCGAGTTCTATTCGGTGGCGCTGACCCATCACCGCCAGCAGGCCGACACCGGCACCAAGATGATCCATATCGGCCGCAATACCAAGTCGAAGATCGTCTCCAAGGGCATCAGCGCCGGCCGCGGACAGAATTCCTATCGCGGCCTGGTGCGCGTCGACAAGACCGCGTCGGGCGCGCGCAATTACACCCAATGCGATTCGCTGCTGATCGGCAAGAAATGCGGCGCGCACACCTTCCCGTACATCGAAGTCAAACATCCGAACGCGGTGGTGGAGCACGAGGCCACCACTTCGAAGATTTCCGATGACCAGCTGTTTTACTGCCGTAGCCGCGGCATCGCCGAAGAAGACGCGGTCTCGCTGATCGTCGATGGTTTCTGCAAGCAGGTTTTCCGCGAATTGCCGATGGAATTCGCGGTGGAAGCCAAGAAGCTGCTCGAAGTTTCGCTCGAAGGTGCGGTGGGATGAGCGTTTCCGGCGCCGTTGCGTGCGTATCCGGGCGAGCGGGACGTCCGCTCGTCGAGCGGAGTGCCGCCATGCGTGCAGTGATGATGGGTTTCGCGATTTTCGTGCTGTCGGCCTGCGGCGCCAGCGCCGGGCAGCCGGACGGGCTGTACCTGATGACGCGCTACGCCTTCGGCGGCCTGTCCACCGAGGCCTACCGGTTCGACGATGGCGCGGTGGTGCGAAATCCGATCGCGCCCGAAGAGCAGCGTGCCGAGGATGTCGGCACCTACACCGTCGACGGCGATTCGATGACGATGACGCTCGGCAGCAACGCGTCGAGCACCAGCGAAATCGAACCTGGCGACAACGGCTGCTTCTTCTGGGACATGGGCAACTTCTGCCCGGTCGAAGGCTTCGACGTCGAGACGCTGGACGGCAGCTTCACCGGCGGCGCGTCGGTCGGCGGCGGCGCGGTGAGTTCCGCGATGACGGTGACCTTCAAGCCGGACGGCACCTACACCTTGTCGTCGATCGGCACGGTGTCGACGTCGGAAGGCTCGGCCGGCAGCAGCGGCGAAGAAACCGGCACCTACGCCATCGACGACACCGTGATCACGCTGATGCCCGCCGCCGGCGCCAGCCGCACCCTCACCACCTTTCCCTACGACGACGGCAGCGAAGGCGCACAACCGCGCCGGATGTTCTTCGGCGGCGGAATGCTCAAGCGCATCGAGAAAAGTTGACATGCTGAAGATCGACAATCTGCACGTCCGCGTGGCGGGCAAGGAAATCCTCAAGGGCCTTTCGCTCGAAGTGAAGGCCGGCGAAGTGCACGCGCTGATGGGGCCGAACGGCGCCGGAAAATCGACGCTCGGCAACGTGCTGGCCGGGCGCGAAGGCTATGAAGTGGTGCAGGGCAGCGTCACCTTCGAGGGTCGCGATCTGTTGTCGCGCGAGCCCGAGGAACGCGCCGCGGACGGCGTGTTCCTCGCGTTCCAGTATCCGGTCGAAATCCCCGGCGTGAACAACACCTATTTCCTGCGCGCGGCGGCCAATGCGCAGCGCAAGCATCGCGGCGAGCCGGAACTCGATTCGATGCAGTTCCTGAAGCTGGTGCGGCAGAAACTATCGGTGCTGCATTTGAAGGACGAGCTGCTGCATCGCGCGGTGAACGAAGGCTTTTCCGGCGGCGAGAAGAAGCGCAACGAGATCTTCCAGCTCGCCGTGCTGGAACCGAAGCTGGCGATCCTCGACGAGACCGACTCGGGCCTCGACATCGACGCGCTGAAGGCCGTCGCCGACGGCGTGAATGCATTGCGTTCGCCGGACCGCGCCTTCCTTGTGATCACGCACTACCAGCGCCTGCTCGACTACATCAGGCCCGACGTCGTGCACGTGCTGGCCGATGGCCGCATCGTCGAAAGCGGCGGGCCGGAGCTGGCGCTGCAGCTGGAGGAACATGGCTATGCGTGGGTCAAGGATCGGATCGCGCCGGAGGTGTCGTGATCGTTTTGCACGCCACCCCTGAGTCTTGCGGAGCGCGCGCTTGAACGCGCTGCTAGATTCGCTGCTGGGCGGCTTCGAAGCGCCGCAATCGCATGCCGGCCTGCCGGCCGCGCGCAAGGCCGCGTTCGACGCGGTGCGTGCCGAGGGCCTGCCCGGGCCGCGCAGCGAAGCGTGGAAATACACCACGCTGCGTGCGCTCGAACGCCGCAGTTTTGCGCCGAGTTCGACGCTGTCGAAAATCGATGCATCGGCCCTGGAATTGCCGATCGGCCCGCGCCTGGTTTTCGTCAACGGCGTCTTCGCGTCCGGGCTGTCGGATCTGTCGTCGCTGCCCGATGGCGTGACGCTGCAGCCGCTGTCGCAGGAACTCGCCGCCGGCGACGAGCGCGCCGTGGCCTTCCTCGAACGCCGCTACGCGCAGCGCGACGAAGTGTTCGCGCGCATCAACACGGTGCTGGCGGGCGAAGGCGCGGTGCTGCGGGCGGAGGCCGGCGTGCAGTCGGACTTGCCGATCCACCTGGTTTTCATCGGCGCGCCCGATGCCGATCGCGCCTGGCATCTGCGGCACCTGATCGAGCTGCGCAAGGAGGCGGCGCTCACCCTCGTCGAGCATCGCATCGGCGCCGGCGCGCATGCGCACCTGGGCAACGAGATTGCGCACGTGCATCTGGCGGCCGGTGCGCGCCTGAGGCATGCGCGCGTGCAGGCGGAATCCGACGGCGCGACGATGCTGCTGCGCACCGACGCCGTGCTCGGCGGAGGCTCGCACTATCGCCGCGTCGATCTCGAACTCGGCGGTGCGCTGTCGCGCCATGAATTGAATGTCTCGTTGCAGGGCAACGCCGCGCGTCTCGCGGCGAACGGCGTGCTGCTCGCCAGCGGACGACGCCATCTCGACACGCGGTTGGGCATCGATCACGTTGCGCGCGATACGGCCTGCGACCTGGTCTGGCGCGGGCTCGGTGCCGGGCGTGGCCGCGCGGTTTTCCATGGCGGCATCCTGATTCGCGAAGGTGCCGACGGCAGCGAAGCGATGCTGTCGAACAAGAATCTGCTGCTGTCCGAAGGCGCCGAAATCGACACCCAGCCGGTGCTCGAAATCCACGCCGACGAGGTGAAGGCCGCGCACGGCGCGACGGTCGGTCGGCTAGACGAAACCAGCCTGTTCTACCTGCGTTCGCGTGGCTTGCCGCTGCTGCAGGCGCGTTCGATGCTGACCGCCGCGTTCTGCCGCGAGGTGCTGGGCGTGCTCGATAACGCCGCGATCGGCGAAATCCTGGGCGCACATCTGGATCGCGCGCTTGCGCGGATGGAGATCGTGGCGTGAGCGCCGCGCCTGCGCCACGCGAGGCGATCGACTGGGCGCAGGTGCGCGACCAGTTTCCGCTGCTCAAACGGCAGGTTCACGGCAAGCCGCTGGTCTATCTCGATTCGGCCAATACCGGGCAAAAACCGGAGCGCGTGATTGCGGCGGTCGACGATTTCTATCGCCGCCAGAACGCCAACGTCAGCCGCGCCGTGCACCAGCTCGGCAGCGAAGCGACTGAAGCCTACGAAGGCGCGCGCGACAAGCTCGCGCACTTCCTCAATGTGCGGCGCGACGAACTGGTGCTGTGCAGCGGCACCACCTTCGCGATCAATCTGGTCGCGTATTCGTGGGCCTTGCCGCAGCTGAAGCCCGGCGACAGCATCGTGCTCACGCGCATGGAGCATCACGCCAACATCGTGCCGTGGCAGTTGATCGCCGAGCGCACCGGCGCATCGATCCGCGTGGCCGAGATCACACCGACCGGCGAGCTCGATCTGGATGCGTTGTGGAAGGCGCTGACGCCCGACGTGAAACTGCTCGGCGTCGCGCATGTGTCGAACGTGCTCGGCAGCGTGAATCCGGTGCGCGAGGTTTGCCGCGAAGCGCGCCGGCGCGGCATCGTCACCGTGGTCGATGGGTCGCAGGCCGTGCCGCATCGTCCTGTCGACATCGCGGCGATCGGTTGCGATTTCTACGCCTTCACCGGCCACAAGATGTGCGGGCCGACGGGCACCGGGGCGCTGTGGGGCCGCAAGGAATTGCTCGCCGCGATGCCGCCTTTCATCGGCGGCGGCGAGATGATCCGCGAAGTGCGTTTCGACGGCACCGTGTTCAACGACGCGCCGCATCGTTTCGAAGCCGGCACGCCGAATATCGCGGGATTCGTCGGGCTGGGCGCGGCGGTCGATTTCCTGCAATCGATCGGCATGGCGCAGATCGAAGCGCGCGAGCAGCAGCTGCTGGCCTACGCGACCGATGCGATGTCGAAAGTGCCCGGCATGCGCATTCTCGGCACGGCGCGCGAGAAGGCCGCGGTGATCAGCTTCCTGGTCGAAGGCGCGCACGCGCACGACCTGGCGACGCTGCTCGATCTCGAAGGCGTCGCCGTGCGATCGGGCCAGCACTGCGCGCATCCGCTGCTGCAGTTTTTCGGCGTCGCGGCCACCTGCCGTGCATCGCTGGCGTTCTACAACACGTTCGAAGAAATCGATGCCTTCATCGCGGCGCTGGAAAAGGCGCGGCGCTTGCTGGGCTGACGATCAATAGCTCGCGGAGGGTGGTGATGGCGGCGGATGGATTGCAATTGCGCAGCGCGAACGAAGCCGATATTCCGGCGCTGGTGGAACTGGTGACATCGGCCTATCGCGGCGATGCGAGCCGCAAGGGCTGGACCACCGAGGCCGATTTCCTCGACGGCAGCCGCATCGACCCCGACGTGCTGCGCGAAGACCTGCACAGGCAGCGCTCGCGCGTGCTGGTGGCCGAGCGCGATGGCCAGATGGTGGCCTGCGCGCATGTCGCCGATCAGGACGGCGCCGGTTATTTCGGCATGTTTTCCGTGCGGCCCACGCTGCAGGGCGGTGGCATCGGCGACACGCTGTTGCGCGAAGCCGAGCGCGTCGCGCGCGAAGAATGGACGTTGCCGGCGATGCGCATGACCGTGATCGACATCCGCGACAGCCTGATCGCGTGGTACGAACGGCGCGGTTATCGCCGCACCGGCGTCAAGAAGCCGTTTCCGTACGGCGATGCGCGTTTCGGCATCCCCAAACGCGACGACCTGCGCTTCGAGGTGCTGGAGAAAGCGCTTTGAGTCAGAACTGGGTGCGGGTGTGCGCGGTGGGCGAATTGCTGCCGGGCGAGTCGCGCGTGGTGTGGGACGGCAATACGCCGATCCTGGTGCTCAACTACGACGGCGATTGCTACGCGCTGGAAGATCGCTGCAGCCATGAGGATTTCGAGCTTTCGGCCGGCGCCTTCGATGCCGACGAGGCGACGATCGAATGCGTGCTGCATGGCGCGAAGTTCGATGTGCGCGATGGGCGTGCGTTGTGTGCGCCGGCTTATGCGCCGGTGGTGAAGTTTCCGGTGCGGGTCGAGGATGGCGCGGTGTGGACGCGCGACGATCGCTAGTGTTGCGGGGCGATCGGGAATCGGGAGTGGGGAGTCGGGAAGAGCAGGTTACTCGGGCGTGAAGCCAGCGGGTTTTTCCGCGCCGTCGCCGAACAGGAACTTGTCCATCTCCGCCTGCAAGAACGCGCGTGCTTTCGGATCGCGCGGCATCAGCCGGTTTTCGTTGATCAGCATCGTCTGGTGCGCCAGCCATTCGGCCCAGGCGGCCTTACCGATGTGATCGAACACGCGCTGGCCTGCTTCGCCGGGCCACGGTGCGAAGTCGAGGCCTTCGGTTTCGATCCGGTGTTTCTGGCAGAAGACGGTGCGCGGCATCGGGGTTTTCAGTCCGGTAGCGAATCGAGCAGGCGGCGGATCGGTGCGGGCAGGCCGGTGGCCGGCAGTTCGGCGCGGGTGAACCAGCGCAGGTCGGGATTATCGGCGATCCGCATGCGTTCGCGCACTTCGCGCCACAGCAACGGTTCGGCTCGCAGTCGATAGTGACTGAAGACGTGCTCGATCTCCGGATGCGTTTGGCCATGATCGAAATCGGCATCGAGATGAGCGTGCAGCCAGTCGCGCGCGCCGTCGTGGTCCGCTGTTTCCGGCAGGCTCCACAATCCGGCCCAGACGCCGACCGGCGGGCGGCGCGACAGCAGCACGCGTCGCTGCGGATCGCGCGCGATCAACAACACGCACTGCCGCGTCGGCAGCGCTTTGCCCGGTTTCGATTCGGGCAATTGCGCGACCAGTCCTTCGATGCGCGCGACGCACTCGTTCTGCAGCGGACACAGCACGCAGGCCGGGTCGCTGCGCGTGCAGAGTGTGGCGCCGAAATCCATGATCGCCTGCGTGTAGTCGGTCAGCCGCGCGTGCGGCAGATGCGATTCCGACAGCTGCCACAGACGCTTTTCCACCGCGCTCGAACCGGTCCAGCCGCGCACGCCGTGGTAGCGCGACAACACGCGTTTGACGTTGCCATCGAGGATGGCGTGGCGCTGTCCGTGCGCCTGCGCCAGGATCGCGGCGGCCGTGGAGCGGCCGATGCCGGGCAGCGCCGCCATCGCGTCGAAATTCTGCGGCAGATCGCCGCCGTGCAATTCGACGCAGCGCTTCGCCGCCGCATGCAGATTGCGCGCGCGGGCGTAGTAGCCCAGGCCCGACCACAAGGCCATCACCTGATCGTGTTCGGCCGCAGCGAGCGCCGGCAAGGTCGGCAGCGCATCGAGAAAACGTGCGTAGTACGGCAGCACCGTCTGCACCTGCGTCTGTTGCAGCATGATCTCGGCCAGCCACACGCGATACGGTGTGCGTGGATGCTGCCAGGGCAGGTCGTGGCGGCCGTTCTGGTCGAACCACGCCAGCAGCGAGGCGGCGAAATCAGGGCTTGGCATCGGGCTTCGCGGTGGGTGCGGGTTCTTCGATGCGAAGCTTCACGCCACGCAATTCCACCGAGCCGAATTGCAAGCGCGCGGCATCCATCGCACCGGTGACGGGCGGCAATGGCGATGCCTCCGGTGCGGCGAGCCAGCCTGCGATATCGCCAAGATCGAATCGGCCTGCAATGCCGTCGTCGCCGCGTGCCAGCGACAGCGAGGCGTGGCCGCGCAGATCGGTCGAGCCGGCGTAGGCGAGTGCGATTCGCACGGTCGATTCCTCGGCCTCCGGAAACGGCAGCGCCGGCCACGCCGCCGGCCATTGCGCAATTTCACCGTTCAAATCGAAGGTCAGTGCAGCTTCGTTCGACAACTGCGCCGTGCCTTGCACAGACAACCACGGCGTCGTACCGGCCGATTCGTGCAGCGCGATCGTCATTGCATCCAGATGCAGATCGCCGGCAGCGGTGCGCGGCGTGGTCGCGATGCGCACGTCGAACGGCACGACACCGCTCGCGCGCACGAACTGACCCCGCGCGGACAGCGTCGTCGGCTCGCCCTCGTGCAGCGACGCCAGGCTCATGTCCATAGCTTCGATCGCCCAGGCATTGCCAACGATGCGGCCGTCGTCGATTTCGATCGCCGCATCGAACTGCGGCAGTCGCAGTTCGGCAGTGGCGGTGCGTTCGCGTTGTGCCAGCCACGCCGACATCGCGTCGACATCGAGTTCCGGTCGCAGCAGCCGCAGGCTCTGCACCTGCAACGTGTCCGAGCGCAGTGCCGACCACGGCAGCACCGCGTCGACGCGCCCGACGCGCAGCAACGGTTTCTCGCTGCCGGGTGCGGTTGCGGTCAAGCCGCTCAATTCCAGATGCAGATCGGGCCACAAACCGACATCGGCGGGCTCGGCCAATTGCAGCTGCAAGCCGGTGGCGGAAGAAGCCCGTTGCAACAGGAACGCGCTCAGCCGCTCGGGTTCGAGCAAGGCGCGCACTGCGAAAAATCCGCAAATCGCCAACGCCGGCAGCAGCCCGAGCCAGAGCCAGCGACGACGCCTGCGCACGGGCTTGCCCATCGTCAGGCCGACAACGACTCCGGCAGCAGCGCGTCGACGAAGGCGTGCGGATCGAAGGCGCGCAGATCGTGCACGCTTTCGCCCAGGCCCACGTAGCGGATCGGGATGCCGAATTCGCGCGCCAGCGCGAACACGACACCGCCTTTCGCGGTGCCATCGAGCTTGGTGACGACGATGCCGGTGACGCCGACGGCGGCGTTGAACTGCCGCACCTGGTTGATCGCGTTCTGGCCGGTGGTGCCGTCGATCACGAGCAGCACTTCGTGCGGCGCGGTCGGATCCAGTTTGCTCAGCACGCGCTTGATCTTGCTCAGCTCATCCATCAGGCCCGACTGCGTGTGCAGGCGGCCGGCGGTGTCGGCGATCAGCAGATGCGCGTTGCGCGCGCGCGCGGCCTGCAGCGCGTCGAAAATCACCGAGGCCGAATCGGCGCCGGAGCCTTGCGCCAGCACCGGCACGCCGTTGCGATCGCCCCACATTTTCAGCTGTTCGACGGCGGCGGCACGGAAGGTGTCGCCGGCGGCGAGCACGACGTTCTTGCGCTCTTCGACGTAGCGTTTGGCGAGCTTGCCGATCGTGGTCGTCTTGCCGACGCCGTTGACGCCGACGGTGAGGATCACGAACGGGCGCGGGCCGGCGTCGACATTGAGCCATTGCGCCACCGGTTCGACCATCGCCAGCAGGTCGGCGCGCAGTTGCCGCAGCAGTTGTCCGGCGTCGGCGAAATCGCGCCGATGCATGCGCCCGCGCAGGCCTTCCACCAGCGTGGTGGTGGCCGCGACGCCGACATCGGCGCTGAGCAGGCGGGTTTCGATTTCGTCGAGCAGGTCGTCGTCGAGCTTCGGATGGCGCACGAACAGCGCGCCGAGGCTGCGCGAAAACGTGTTGTTGCGCAGCCGCTCGCGCCAGCCCGCGCTGCCGGCCGCGGCTTGCGGCGGATCGCGGTCGGCAACTTCGAAAATGGCTTCGGCGGCCGGCGGCGGCAGCGTGATTTCGGCCCCGACGCTGTCGGCCGCAGGCACGGCGGCGGGCGCATTTTCGGCCGCCGGAAGCGGCTTTTTCTTCCAGAAACTGAACATCGGCACGGGGATGACGGAGAATGCGCGCATGTTAGCACCGGCCTTCCGAGCCCCCGATGAAGCACGATAAGCGCGCGCCTGTGGTCGAAACGCCCGGCCGGGTGCGGATCATCGCCGGCAGGCTGCGCGGTTCGCGCATCGATGTGCCGGCGGCGGCCGGACTGCGGCCGACCTCCGATCGCGTGCGCGAAACGCTGTTCAACTGGCTGGCGCCGCATCTGCCCGGTGCGCGCTGCCTGGATCTGTTCGCCGGCAGCGGTGCGCTCGGCTTCGAGGCGGCGTCGCGCGGCGCGTCCCGGGTGCTGATGATCGAGCGCGACACGCGCGTCGCGGCCGTGCTGCAGGCCACCGCGGTGCGACTCGGGGCGGATGCGGTGCAGGTGCGCGCCGACGATGCGCTGGCCTGGCTGCGGCAGCCGCCCGCGCAGGCCTTCGATATCGTTTTCGTCGACCCGCCGTTCGGCGCGCAATTGCACGAAACGGCCTTGCAGGCAGCGGTTCCCTGGCTTGCGCCCGACGCGCTGGTGTACGTCGAATCGGCGCGCGACGCGCTGCCGGCCGTGCCCTCCGGCTGGTCGCTGCACCGCGAAGGCAGCACGCGCGAAGTGCGCTACGCGCTCTACCGCGCCGGAACGCTTTGCGCCGCTTAGCCCCCTGCTACAATTGCCGCGCTCCCCAGCGCAGGACTTCCAGCCGATCCGATGAGCACCGCCCGCTCCCGAATCGCCGTCTATCCCGGCACCTTCGACCCGATCACCAACGGCCATGTCGATCTGGTCAGCCGGGCCGCGCCGCTGTTCGAGCGCATCGTGGTGGGCGTGGCCGAAAGCCCCGCGAAAGGCCCCGGTTTCACGCTCGAAGAACGCATCGCGCTGGCCAGGGTGGCGCTCGCCGGCATCGCCAATGTCGAAGTGCTCGGCTTCAAGTCGCTGCTCGCGCATTTCGTGCACGAACTGGGCGCCGGCGTGCTGTTGCGCGGCCTGCGCGCGGTGTCGGATTTCGAGTACGAATTCCAGCTCGCCAGCATGAACCGGCATCTGATTCCCGATGTCGAAACGCTGTTCCTGACGCCGGCCGAGCAATACAGCTTCATTTCCTCGTCGCTGGTGCGCGAAATCGCGCGGCTGGGCGGGGATGTCGGCGGCTTCGTGCATCCGGCGGTGCAGGCGGCGCTCAAGCAGAAGTGGCAGCAACCCTGATTCGACACGCAGCGATCCAGCCTTCTCCCGGACGCAGCGCGCAAACCCATTCACGCAACCCAAGGTACGTAGTCATGGCAAAGACCCTCAAGCTGATCCTGCTGGCCCTCGCTTTCACCACGCTCGCCGCCTGCGGCAAGAAGGAAGAGGACAAGCCCGCCGTTGCCGCTCCCGTCGCGGTGAGCGTGCCGGCCGATGCTTCCGATTCGCAGGCCTGGAAGGCCTACATCATGTCGGTGGTGAAACAGAACATGCAGGGCATCCGCACCAGCCCGTTCACTTATTACCTGCCGAGCGCCACCGCGTCGGATTTCGAAGACCAGTACGATCGTCAGCTCGACAACGTCACCGGCGTGGTCGGCCGCGGCGTGCTGCCGGGCAATATGCTGGCCTTCGGTTCGCCCGAATCGGGTCGCATGGCCGACATGATCGTCGAGGCCTTCACCGACATTCCGCCGGGCTCGATGAAGGACGTGCGCGTGCTGTTCATCGGCCAGGCCGTCGACAGCGATCGGGTCAAGGCCGCGATCGATCCGAGCGGCGCCAGCTACGTGTTCGTCGAGGCGAAGTAATCGCCTTTCGCGCGGCGGCGTCGACTGCGGGCGGGCCGCCGCGCCACACGGACGTGCGCGCATGGCGCTGCTGATCAACGATCTTTGCGTCAACTGCGACGTCTGCGCGCCGGCGTGCCCGAACGCGGCCATCGCGCAGGGCGAGACCATCTACGAAATCGAACCTTCGCGCTGCACCGAATGCGTCGGACATTTCGATACGCCGCAATGCATCGAGGTGTGTCCGGTCGAGTGCATCGATCTGGATCCGGCCCATCCCGAATCGCGCGAGCGCTTGATGGATAAATATCTGCTGCTCACCGGGAAGGTCGCATGAAACTGCTCCGCATCGCGCTGCTGCTGTTGGTTCCGCTCGGCGCTGTCGCACAGGACGCCGCCGCGCCCGCCATCGGCGTGTTGCCCAAGCAGGCCGCGATCGCGAGCGCGAATGCGCAGGCCACCGATGCGGGAATGGAAATCCTCGCCGCCGGCGGCAACGCCTTCGATGCGGCGATCGCGGTGAGTTCCACGCTCGGCCTGGTGGAGCCGGAAAGTTCGGGCCTCGGCGGCGGCGCCTTCATGCTGCTGCATCTGGCGAGCGACGGGCGCGACGTGTTCGTCGACGCGCGCGAGCGCGCACCGCTGGCCGCCACCCGCGACATGTATCTCGATGAGAACGGCGAGCCCAATCGCCGCCTCGCGGTCGACGGGCCGCTCGCCGCTGCGATTCCCGGCCTGCCGATGGCGCTGGTGCACATGGCAAAGAATTACGGCCGGCTGCCGCTGAGCCAGTCGCTCGCGCCGGCCATCCGTCTGGCGCGCGAGGGCTGGACCTTCGGTCCGAAGAACGCGTCGATGCTGGGCGCGCGCAAGCAGGTGCTTGCCGGCAACGCGGCCGCTGCCGCGCTGTTCCTGCCGAACGGCGAGGTGCCGGCGGTCGGCACCAAGATGACCAATCCCGACTACGCGCGCACGCTCGAGCTGCTGGCCGAGAAAGGCGCGGACGGTTTTTATCGCGGCGAATTCGCACAGCAGCTGGCCGATGGCGTGCGCAACGCCGGCGGCCTGTGGACGGCACAGGATCTGGCCGAATACACGGTGCGCGAGCGCGATCCGATCCGCATCGAACATCGCGGCTACACCCTGGTGACGGCGCCGCCGCCGTCGTCGGGCGGCATCGCGCTGGCCGAAATCCTCAACGTGATTTCCGGCTACGACTACGCGAAGATGGAAACCGTGGCGCGCACGCATCTGCTGGTGGAAGCGATGCGCCGCGCCTACCGCGATCGCGCGATTTATCTGGGCGATCCGGATTTCGCGAAGATTCCGCTGTCGCTGCTGACGAGCGGCGATTACGCCGCCGGCCTGCGCGCCGGCATCAATCTGGATCGCGCCACGCCGAGCGAATTGCTGCCCGGCGTGTCGGCCGCGCCGCAGCGGCCCGATACCACGCACTTCTCGATCGTCGATCGGCAGGGCAACGTCGCGGCCGTCACGCAGACGGTGAATCTGCCGTTCGGCAATGCGTTCGTGGTGCCCGGCACCGGCTTTTTGCTCAACAACGAGATGGACGATTTCTCGGTCAAACCGGGCGTGCCGAATGCGTTCGGGCTGGTCGGCGACGACGCCAACGCGATCGCGCCCGGCAAGCGTCCGCTGTCGTCGATGACGCCGACCTTCCTGATCGGACAGGATCGCATCGCCGCGATCGGCACGCCCGGCGGCAGCCGCATCATCACGATGGTGCTGCTCGGCCTGCTCGAATTGATGGACGGTAGCGGCGCGCAGGCCGCGGCCGACCTGCCGCGCTTCCATCATCAATATCTGCCCGATGCGATCTCGGCCGAGGCCGGTGCCTTCAGCGCCGAAGAAATCGCGCAGCTGCAGGCGCGCGGCCACGTCGTGAACGGCGCCGAGCGCAACTGGGGCAATATGCAGATCGTCACCTGGAACCGCGCCACCGGCGAGGTGGAAGCCGGTTCCGACGGGCGCTGGAAGGGCGTCGGCAAGGGCGCCACCACCGCCGGCGACGCCATTTACCGCTGAGCGCTCAGCGACTCGGGAGTCGGGCCGAGCGACTACAATCGATCGCACGATTCGGCGACGGACGCTTGCGATGAAACTCTGGTCGATCCTCGGCAATTCCCAACGCCTCGATGGCGGTGCGATGTTCGGCAACGTGCCGCGCGCGATGTGGCAACAATGGATCGCGCCGGACGCCGACAACCGCATCCCGCTCGCCTGCCGCGCCTTGCTGGCGAGCCCGTTGAACGGCAAGACGGTGCTGTTCGAAACCGGCATCGGCGCCTTCTTCGAGCCGAAGCTGCGCGAACGCTACGGCGTGGTGGAAGAGCGCCACGTCCTGCTCGATTCGCTGACCGAAGCCGGGTTTTCGCACGAGGATGTCGATGTCGTGGTGCTGTCGCATCTGCATTTCGATCACGCCGGCGGCCTGCTCGCGCCGTGGCAGGAAGGGCAGCCGCCGCGCCTGCTGTTTCCGAACGCGACCTTCCTGGTCAGCGCCGAATGCTGGCGCCGCGCGCGCGATCCGCATCCGCGCGATCGCGCCTCGTTCATTGCCGAATTGCCCGGATTGCTCGAGCAAAGCGGCCGTCTCGAAGTGGTGGACGGCGAGTATTCGAAAGCGCTCGGAAAAAGCGTGCGTTTTCACTACAGCGACGGCCACACGCCGGGGCTGATGTTGTCGGAAATCGTCGGTCCGTCGAATCACGGCGGGCTGGTGTTCTGCGCCGACCTGATCCCGGGCCGGCCCTGGGTGCATCTGCCGGTGACGATGGGCTACGACCGCAACGCCGAGTTGCTGATCGACGAGAAGCGCGCCTTTCTCGAAGACAAACTCGCGCGCGATGTGCATCTGTATTTCACCCACGACACCGAATGCGCGCTCGCGCGCGTGACGCGCGATGCCAAGGGCCGCTTCGGCACCGAACACGAAGTGCCGTCGCTGCATGCGCGCGCGCTCGCCGCATGACGCGCGCGGCGCGGCTGACACTTTTCCGAATCTCCAACACAGGCCGCTGAGCAATGCCCGACTACACCGAAATCACCCATCGTGGCTGGCTGTCGCGGCTGGGCGGCGCGTTCAAGGGAATCTTCGCCGGCATCGTTTTCCTGGTGATCGCGCTCGGCCTGCAGTTCTGGAACGAAGGCCGCACCCAGAAGCGCGATAGCGCGATCGGCGAGGGCCGCGCGGCTGTCGTCGCGGCGGATGCGAACGCGGTGGCGCCGGGCAACGAAGGCCGGCTGGTGCACATCACCGGCGAAGCCAAGGCCGGGGCGGCGCTCGGCGATCCGGCCTTCGGCGTGCAGGTCGGAGCGCTCGCGCTGCGCCGCCGCGTCGAGATGTACCAGTGGGAAGAAAAACGCGAAAGCCGCGAAGAAAAGCAGGTCGGCGGCGGCACGCGAACGGTGACGGAGTATCGCTACCGCAAGGATTGGAACGACGAGCCGATCGATTCGAGCGATTTCCGCCAGGCCGGCGCGCATGCCAATCCGGGCCCGCTGCCATACGAAAACCAGACCTGGCGGGCGGACGATGTGCGTGTCGGCGGCTACACGCTGTCGCCGGCGGCCTCCGATGAGATCGGCGGCTGGGAACGCGTCGGCACCGACAGCGTCGAACTGCCGCCGAATCTGGCCGCGAGCTTTCGCGTCGACGACGGCTGGTTCGTCACCAGCGAAGACTCGAACTCGCCACAGGTGGGCGATGTGCGCGTGCGGTTCGAGTACGTGCCCGAAGGCGTGATCAGCGTCATCGCGCGGCAACAGAACGGCGTGCTCGTGCCGTACGCGGCGAGCAACGGCAACGAGCTGTTGCTGGTGGAACGCGGCGCCTCCGATGCCACGGCGATGTTCGAAGCCGAAGGCTCGCGCAACGCCACTGCCGCCTGGTTTCTACGGCTGGCCGGATTCGTGCTGGCCTGGGTCGCGTTCGCGATGCTGCTCAAGCCGCTGGTGGTGATGGCCGATGTGTTGCCGATCGCAGGACGGTTGGCCGGGGTCGGCGTCGGCCTGGTGTCGGGCGTGCTGGCGGCGATCGTGAGCATCGTTGCGATCGGCAGTGGCTGGCTGTTCTATCGGCCGTGGCTGCTGGTGGTGATCGTGGTTGTCATCGTCGGCGTGGCAATGTGGTTGGTGCGGCGCCGCGCGACGGCGGTGCCGTCGGACTCCACCGCTTCGATTCCGCCACCGCCGCCTCCGCCTGCCGCATGACGCAACTGCCTGATGATCTGAAACGCGCCCGCGAAGCGCGTCGCCGTTTCCTGCGGCTCGGTGCCGGTGCCGGCGCGCTCGGGCTTGCGATGTCGCCGCTCGGCAAGTTGCTGGCGGCGGCCGGCGTCACCGGCGCGGGCCTGTCGACGGCCGGCTACGGCCCGCTGAAACCGGTGCGCGATCTGGAGACCGGCCTGCCGCTGCTGGCCCTGCCGGAAGGCTTCAGCTATCGCAGTTTCGGCTGGAGCGGCACGCCGATGAGCGACGGCTCGCCGACGCCGAATGCGCACGACGGCATGGGCGTGGTGCGCGTGCGCGGCGATATCGCGACGCTGGTGCGCAACCAGGAAGTGGTGCGCGCCAATGGCGCGTATGGGCCGGCGGCGTCGCAGTACGATCCCTTGTGCGGCGGCGGCACGACCACCTTCGATTTCGATCTGGCGAAAGGCGAAATGATCGCGGCGCGGCCGTCGCTTTCGGGCACCTTGCAGAATTGCGCCGGCGGCGTGACGCCATGGCAGACGTGGCTGTCGTGCGAAGAATTCGTCTCGGCGGCCGATCGCATCGTGCTCGGAAAAACCATCGTGCGGCGGCTGCAGCGCGATCACGGCTTCGTGTTCGAAGTGCCGGCCGATGGCCATTCGAGCGCCGAACCGCTGGTCGGCCTCGGTCAGTTCCGCCACGAGGCCGCGACGGTGCACGCGCCGAGCGGCGATGTCTACCTCACCGAAGACATGGAACCGGACGCGGGCTTCTATCGTTTCGTACCGAAAAAGCGCGGTGAACTGCTGCGCGGCGGGCGCTTGCAGATGTTGAAGGCCGTCGGGCGCGAGGATCTGCGTTCGGGGCTGCAGGTCGGGCAGCGCTTCAAGGTGGAATGGATCGACATCGAATTCCCCGAACGCGGCTTCGATCGCGAACACAACGATGGCCGCGGCGTGCAGCGCCAGGGCCTGGCGAACGGCGCGTCGCGCTTCACCCGGCTCGAAGGCGTGATCGCCAGCGACGACGAAGTGTTCTTCACCGCCACCAACGGCGGCGATGCCGCCTGCGGGCAGGTGTTCGCCTACTACCCGGGCCGCGCCGAACTGGTGCTGATCTACGAATCGCCCGACGCGGCGACGATGGACTATCCGGACAACGTGGTGATCAGCCCGCGCGGCGGCCTGCTGATCTGCCAGGACTCGAAAGGCCCGTCGCAGCATCTTTACGGACTCACGCGCGGCGGCGACCTGTTCCAGTTCGCGCGCAATAACGTGCACCTCGACGGCGGCTATCGCGATTTCAGCGGCGATTTCCGCACCGCCGAATGGGCCGGCGGCTGCTTCTCGCCGGACGGCCGCTGGCTGTTCGCCAATGTGTATTCTCCCGGCTTCACCGTGGCCATCACCGGGCCGTGGCGTGCGGGCCTGATCTGATCAACCTGCCTGACCTGAAGGACATGGCGATGCCGATGCCGCAAATCACCGCAATCTATGCCGCGCTGCTCGGACTGTTGATGGTCGTGCTGGCGGTGCGCGTGGCGCGCTACCGGCAGACGCGGCTGATCGGCATCGGCGACGGCGGCGACCGCGATCTGGTCAAGCGCATCCGCGCGCACGCCAATGCGGTGGAAAACGTGCCGATGGCGCTGCTTTTGCTGCTGATCCTGGAACTGACGCAAACGCAGGCCGCCTGGCTGCATGTGTTCGGCCTGATGCTGCTGATCGGCCGGCTGCTGCATGCGCTGGGGTTGTCGCGCCACGCCGGCAGTTCGTCGGGACGCTTGATCGGCATTGCGCTGACCTGGCTGGCGATGCTCGCGATGTGCCTGCTGTTGCTGTGGCGCGCGGTGTTGATCGCGACGGGCTGACTTCGGCTCACTGATTCGATCGCGATCATTTCGATCGCAACGAGTCGATCGCAACGAGTCGACCCCGAAGATCAGGCCGCACTGCCATCCGGATTGCGCTCGATGAAGTACAGCCCGGCATAGAGTTTCGGATCGATCGAAAACCCGTCAAGCATTTTCTGGTACAGCCAGGCCGCGGCCTGCGCGCGCGGAATCTCGTGCACCGTGATGTTCTCGCTTTCGTCGCCGCCGCCGGCGTGTTCGCGCACCAGGCCGTGGGCGCGCACGAAGGCGATGATTTCGTTGCTCATGCCCGACGACGACGGCCCGGCCATCAGATATTCGATGCGCTCGGCGCGCCAGCCGGTTTCTTCCAGCAATTCGCGCTGCGCCGCCACTTCCACCGATTCGTTCTCGCCCAGGTCGCCGACCAGGCCGGCCGGCATCTCGATGCTGCGGCGCTGCACCGGAACGCGGAATTGCTCGACGAAGACGACGCGATCGTCCGGCGTCACCGCGACGATGATCACCGCGGAGCCCGCATTGGTGCGTTCGGCGTATTCCCAAGAGCCGCGCTGTTGCAGGCGCAGGTAGCGGCCGTTGAAAAGGGTCCGGGTTTCGTTCATTGTGCGCCGCCTCCTCAGGCCCCGTGCCGGGAAGCCCCGATGCTAGCCCGCGCCGGCCCGGCCGGGGAACCTTCGTGCCGGGCACCGGTCGCAGCGACATTCCGAATCAGGTGGTTTTCGATGAAGCGATTGATCCTTTCCGTCGTGCTGTCGGGCATGGGCGGACTCTGCCTTGCCCAGCCCGCGACGACGGCGCCCACGCCCACCGCGGCGATCGAGTCGGCGCTGGCCGCGCAGATCGCACAGATCGCGACGGCCGAAACCGCCGAAGGCGTGGCGCGCCGCCTGCGCGCCAAGCAGGACCACAAGAACGAAATCCTGGCGTGGAAGCGCGCGGTGGAACTGCGTCCGCACATCGGCCGCTACAAGTTCGAACTGGCGGTGGCCTACGCCGCGCTCGACATGAAGCGCGAAACCTACAACGCGCTGCTCGAACTGCAGGCGCAGGGCTACGCCTTCGCGCTGAAGGACGACAAGCGCTTCGACAAGGTGTCGAACACGGAAGCCTACGAATACATCGTGCAGGGCCTGGACGCCAACCGCACGCCGTTCGGCGAGGGCCGCGTGGCCTACACGCTGCCCAAGCAGGATCTGCTGATCGAGAGCCTGGCCTGGGATCCGACCCGCAAACAACTGCTCGTGGGCAGCGCCCGCGAAGGCCGCGTCTATCGCGTCGGCAAGAACGGCAAGCTCGATCCGCTGGTGAGCGCCGATGTCGAGAATGGCATGTGGGCGGTGTTCGACCTGGCCGTCGATGCCGAGCGCGGCATCCTGTGGGTGGCGTCGACCGCGGTGCCGCACTACAAGAACTACGATGCCGAAAAGGATCTCGGCCGCGCCGGCATCTTCAAGTTCGACCTGAAGACCGGCAAGTTCCTCAAGAAATTCCTCTCGCCGTCGATCGCCGGCCAGGCCTTCTTCCTGTCGACGCTGACGCTCGGCAAGGACGGCACGGTGTATGCCGCCGATGGCGTCAACAATGCCGTGTACCAGGTGCGCGACGATCAGTTCCGCCGCCTGTTCCATGCCGCGCGGCTGGCCAGCATCCGCGGCATGACCGTGAGCGGCGACGGCAAGCTGCTCTACCTGGCCGATCACGAGCGCGGCCTGCTCGGCTACGAACTGGCCACCGGCAAGCCGTTCGACATGCCGGTGCCGCGCACCCTGGCGCTGGGCGGCATCGATGGCGTGGTGTGGTGGAAGGATCAGCTGATCGTGGTGCAGAACGCGATGCAGCCCACGCGCGTGATGCGTTTGAAGCTCACGCCGGACGGGCGCGCGATCGCCGGGCTGTATCCGCTGGTCGCCAATCAGCCCGAGATGACGGTGCCCACGCTCGGCACGCTGGCCGGCGACAAGTTCTATTTCATCGCCAACAGCCAGAAGGGCAACTACGACCGCTTCGGCCTGTTGCGCGACCAGAAGCTGCTCGAACCCACGCGCATCTACGAAGTGGATGCCGGTTACGAAGCCAAGCCGACCCAGACCGTCCTGCCGACGGTTACTAAGTAAGGCGGATCAGGGCGGGCACTGCGCTCTCCCGATTGCCGAGGAACCTTCAAAGCAAAGGCGGGAATTGGGAATAGGGAGTCGGGATCAGCCGATCAGCCGGCCTGTTCGAGCGCGCGCCGGCGCGTGAGGGGCCCCATGCGCAGGCGTTCGAACAGCGCGTCGAGCTGATCGCGATCGCCGCGGCCGCGCGCCGCGGTGCCGACATCGCCGGCGAGCGGCGCATCGAGCGAAATGGTGGCCAGACGGCGCGACAGCAGCGCCTGTTCGCGATGCTCGGTCAGCCGCGAGGCATGCGCCGCGGCGCCGCGCAGTCGCAGGTACGGCACTTCGGCCACGCGCCGCAGCAGATCGTCGAGCGCGCCGAAATGTTCGAGCAGCGCGGCCGCGGTTTTCGCGCCGATGCCGGGCACGCCGGGGATATTGTCGATCGCATCGCCGGTCAGGCCGAGATAGTCGGCGATCTGGTGCGCGTGCACGCCGTAGCGCGCTTTCACGCCGTCGGCGTCCCAGCGCTGCTGGCGGGCGTAGTCCCACTGGCTGTCGCCCACGCTCAGCAATTGCGAAAGATCCTTGTCGGCCGACACGATGACGCCGCGGAAACCGTCGCCGCGCTGGCGCACGAGCAGGGTGCCGATCAGATCGTCGGCCTCGTAGCGCGGATCGGAAATCACGCACAGCCCGAGTGCGCGCGCCACCTGCTGGCAGTAGGCGAACTGGCGCTTGAGCGCTTCGGGCGCGGGTTCGCGATTGGCCTTGTAGGCCGGATAGAAATCGTTGCGGAACGAACCTTCGAGCGATTCGTCGAAGGTCACCGCGATGTGCTGCGGCTTTTCACGTTCGAGCAGTTCGAGCAGGAAGCGGGTAAAGCCGTGCACCGCATTCACCGGCGCGCCGTCGACATCGTTGAATTCGTCCGGCAGCGAGTGCCAGGCGCGGAAGACGTACAGGCTGGCGTCGACCAGGTAGAGGGTCGACATCGTCAGGGATTCCAATCGCTGAGCAGCGCGGCCGGTTCGGGCCGCAGGCGCTCGGGCACCGGCTCGCGCGGCGTGCCGATATGGATGAAGCCCGCGATGTGCTCGTCCGGCCCCAGGCCGAGGCGGGCGCTGATCACTTCGTCGTAGGCGGCCCAGCCGGTCAGCCACTGCGCACCGAAACCGAGCGCCTGGGCCGCCTGCAACAGCGCGAAACAGACGCAGCCGGTCGACAACAATTGTTCCTGCAGCGGCACTTTGTGCCCCGGTGTGAGCGACGCCACCACGGCGACGATCAAGGGCGCATGATTGAAGCGTTCTCGGTCCTTTTCGATGACGGCCGGGGCGACGTCGGGATCGCGTTCGAGCTGGCGCGCCACCAGCAATTCACCCAGTCTGGCGCGCGCTGCGCCGGTAATCCGGATGAAGCGCCAGGGTGTCAGCTTTCCGTGATCCGGCACTCGGACGGCGGCGGTGAGCAAGGTATGAAGTTGCTCGACGGACGGGCCGGGCTCACCCAGCAGGCGTGACGGCACGGACAGTCGCTGCAGGAGCGCCTGCAGTGCGGCGGGATGGGTCTGGGGCATGCGGCGATTCTAACAGCGCGCAAAAGCACGCCCCGACGTGGGTGGATTCACTCATTGACATCCAGGCCCAGTGTGAAAGGTTTACCTGACTCAGCCGTGTGACATTTTTTCGAGATTGGAATCACGGTTCCACGGCACAATCTGCCCTAGCATGTCAGTTGTAAACATTTGCGACCCCCCGGTCTAGGACCCCATGGACCACTCAGCAGCTCCGCACAACGTCGTTCCGCTCAAGCCCGGCATCAAGATCACCGATCTGTTGCCGGCGATGCGTACGGCCACGCTGCAGGCCATTCCGCCGCTGCTGGCGGACGTGCTCTCGCGCGCGGACGATGCCTTGTTCGACCTGGTGCAGAAGTCGCACAGCACCTTCGAGCAGCAGCAATTCTTCGATGCGATGCGCGAGCTGCGGCGTCAGCGCGGCAGCATCGAGCAGCGTTTCCGCGAGCACTTCGTCGAGGCCTTCATGGGCCTGGAGAAGCGCAAGCCGATGATCGCGCACTATGCGCAGCCCGGCGAAACCTCCAGCGAATTGAGCCTGCTCGACGAAGAGGAGCTCGAAGAGCAACTGGCCGCCGAGCAGGTCGCGCAGGCGATCGAACGTCGCCACAGTGCGGTGCTGGCGAACCTCGACAAGCAGTTCTCGCAGATTTCCGGTATCGCGGTCGACAGCAAGATCAGCCCTATCGGCCCCGGCCACATGGCGGCGGCCTTGCGTTCGGGCCTGCGCAGCTGCGATCTGGCCGGTTCGGCGCGCCTGGTGCTGTTCAAACTCTACGAACAGACCCTGCTGCCGGCGCTGACCCAGTTCTACAATGAGTTGCAGCGTCGCCTGGTGGCGGCCGGCATCGGTACCGCCACGCAAACCGCGCGCCCGGCGCCGACGCCGGTGCCCAGCAATGAAGCGGCTCGCCCGGCCACGTCCGAGGCGCCGAAGAAAGCCGACGAAGGCCACGTGCGCGACGATCTCTTCGCCGCCCTGCACGGGCTGCTGGAAGACTATCGCGCCGTGCAGCGCAGCGCCGGTGGCTTGGGTTACGGCGGCGTCGGTGGTGGCGGTGCCGAAGGCGGCAGTGGTGGTGGCGCAGGCAGTGGCGGCGGCGGTTACGGCCCGGCCATTTCCGACGGCGTGCGTGCCAACCTCACCCCGCTCGCTGGCACCGAAGCCTTGAGCGTGCTCTCGCTGCTGCAGCGCGAACTGCCGGCCGGCGTCTATGCCGCGGTCAACGACCCCAAGCAGTCGCTCGCCGGCCAGTTGAAACGCGAACTGATGGCGCATGCCGAGCGCATGGGCGTGGGCCTGCCCGGCGCGCCGCTGACGCCGGCCGACGAAGATGCGATCGATCTGGTCGGCATGCTGTTCGAAGTGCTGCTCAACGAGCGCAAGTTCCAGACCCAGGTGCGCAACCTGTTCACCCATCTGATCGTGCCCTTCACCAAGGTCGCGATGCTCGATCGCCGCATGTTCATGCACAAGACGCATCCGGCGCGCCGCATGCTCAACGCGGTCGCCGAAGCCTGCGACGGCAACACCGGCGAAACCGCGCTCGAGCGCGAACTGCTCGAGCGCGTGCAAAGCCTGGTCGATCGCCTGGTGGCCGAGTTCAACGAAGACGTCGCCATCTTCGAAGCGTTGCAGGAAGAATTCAGCAGTTTCCTCGAGCAGCATCGCAAGCGAGTCGAACTGGCGGAGCGTCGCGCGGCGGAAGCCCAGCGCGGTCGCGAACGCCTCGAGCAGGCGCGTGCGGTGGCCTCGATGGAGCTGGCGATGCTGATGGGTGCCCGCGAAGCGCCGCCGGTGATCGACGGCTTCCTGCGCCGCTACTGGACGCATCATCTGTCGGTGGTCATCCTGCGCGACGGCGCCGATTCGCCGCGCTTCACCACCGCGCGCGCCAGCGGCGAGCGACTCTGGAATCTGATGCTGTCGAGCGAATCGGGCGCTTCGCGCACCGAGCCGCTGGCACCGATGCTCGAACCGGTGCTGATCAGCTCCGGCGTCACCGGTCCGGCCGCCAACGAAATCGTGCAGGCGATCGAATCGCTGCTCGACGCCATGCGCAGCGGCGATCGCAGCCGCGTCGACAGCGTCGTGCTGCCGGGCATGGAAAACGTGCAGCACACGCCGACCGAAGCGGCCGGCATCGATACCGGCAACAACGTCGTCACGCTGCGTCCGGCGCCGGTGAGCGTCGCGCTCAACGCCGAAGACGCGGTGCAGATGGACCCCACCCCGAAGGTGACCGAGCGCGGCACCTCGTCGCACTTCGCCGCTTTCTGGGAAGGCGGCGATGCACCGGCGGCGGCCACCGGCGAGGGCAGTCCCGAACTGGCCGTCGTGGCCGGCACGCAGACCATCGAAGCCGATCCGGCCGATGTCGAGAAGATCCGCAAGCTCGAAGTCGGCAGCTGGGTCGAGATGGTGGGCGAAGACGGCGTGCCGCAGCCGGCCAAGCTGTCGTGGGTGAGCCCGATCTCGTCGCGCCTGTTGTTCGTCAATCGTCGCGGCATGCGCGTGTGCGCGGCATCGGCCGAAGAACTGGCCGTCATGCTCAAGCAGGGCAAGCTGGCGCTGCGCGAAATCGACACCGCGTTCGAACGCGCGATGACGCAGGTGCTCGGCAAGCTGCGCCAGACGCAGGGTCGCCGCGAGCAGGCCTGATCTTGAGAAGCTCGATCGAGTAACTTCGATCGAGCTGCGGCGCAGCCGTCGGGCTGCGCCGCAAGCCCCGCAATCTCTCCGCAATCGCCGCCTGCCCATCGCGCCCGCGATGCGTTAGCATCCGGCTGGGGTCACTAATTTGCGGGGAAACTCATGCCGGTTACGGTGGTCGCCATTCGCGAGCGCGCGCCCAACGAGCGTCGCGTTGCGTTGTCGCCCGAAGTCGCCAAGAAGCTCAAAGGGCTTGGCGCGTCGGTGCTGATCGAAGGGGGCGCCGGCAGCGGCGCGAATCTGCCGGACAACTCCTATCCGGAAGCCGAAGTCGCCTCCGATGTGCGCAGCGCCCTGCAGCGCGCCGACGTGCTGCTGAAGGTGCAGCCGCCCACGCTCGACGAAATCGCCGCGCTGCGCGAAGGCAGCATCGTCATCGGCTATCTGCAACCGCATGCCGATCCGGAGCGCACCAGGGCGCTGCGTGATCGCCGCATCACCGCGTTCGCGATGGAACTGCTGCCGCGCACCACGCGCGCGCAGGCGATGGACGTACTCAGTTCGCAGGCCGGCATGGCCGGCTACAAGGCCGTGCTGATCGCCGCGCAGACCAGCGGCAAATTCTTTCCGATGCTCACCACCGCGGCCGGCACGATCCGGCCGTCGAAAGTGCTGATCGTCGGCGCCGGCGTCGCCGGCCTGCAGGCGATCGCCACCGCCCGCCGCCTCGGCGCGCAGGTCGAAGGCTTCGACGTACGGCCCGAAACGCGCGAGCAGATCGAATCGCTCGGCGCGAAATTTCTCGATCTGGGAGTGAGCGCGGCAGGTTCCGGCGGCTACGCGCGCGAACTGACGGCCGAAGAACGCGCCGAACAGCAGCGCAAGCTGGCCGACCATCTGCGCAACGTCGACGTCATCGTCACCACTGCCGCCGTGCCCGGCCGCAAGGCGCCGCGCATCATCACCGCCGCGATGGTGGACGGCATGAAGCCCGGCAGCGTGATCGTCGATCTGGCGGCCGAAACCGGCGGCAACTGCGAACTCACCAAACCGGGCGAAACCTACGTGCACAACTCGGTGACGATCGTCGGCCCGGTCAACCTGCCGAGCATGGGCGCCATCCATTCGAGCGAAATGTACGCGCGCAACCTCTACAACTTCCTCGCGCTGTCGCTCAAGGACGGCGCGTTGAATCTCGATTGGACCGACGAACTCATTGCGCAGACGTGCCTGACGCACGCCGGCGAAATCAAACACGAAGCGACGAAGCAGCTGGTCGACGGGGGTGTCGCGTAATGGATGGGTTCCTGGCTCTGTACATCTTCATGCTGGCCGCCTTCACCGGCCACGAAATCATCTCGCGCGTGCCGGTGATCCTGCACACGCCGCTGATGTCCGGTTCCAACTTCGTGCACGGCATCGTCGTGGTGGGCGGCATGGTGGCGCTGGCGCATGCCGACACCAATCTCGAACGCGCGATCGGCTTCATCGCGGTGCTGCTCGGCGCGGGCAACGCGGTGGGCGGTTACGTCGTCACCGAACGCATGCTCGATATGTTCAAGTCGAGCAAGCCCAAGCCCGGCGCGGGGGGCAAGTGATGAGCACCCCGATGATCCTGGATCTGCTCGCGCGCGCCAGTTACCTCGTCGCTGCCGCACTTTTCATTCTCGGCCTCAAGCGCATGTCGTCGCCGGTGACGGCGCGCGCCGGCATCGTGCAGGCCGGCTGGGGCATGGTGCTGGCCACGCTGATTACCTTCGTCGCGCCGTCGACGTGGGGCGCGCACGGCATCGATCCGATCAATCTCGGCTTGATGGTGGTGGCAATCGCGATCTCGATCGTGTTCTGGTTCTGGGGCAAGAAAGTGCCCATCACCGACATGCCGCAGATGGTCGCCATCTTCAACGGCATGGGCGGCGGTTCGGCCGCGGCGATCGGTGCGGCGACGTTGATCAACGTGGCGTCGTACGAGGGCATGTGCACGCCCGAAGCGCTGGCCGCGCACGATTGCATCGATCGCACCGCGATGATCCTCGGCGTGATCGGCGCATTGATCGGCGCGATCTCGTTCTCCGGCTCGGTGATCGCCTGGGCCAAGCTCGACGGCCGCATGGACAAGCGCTACACCTTCGCGGGCCAGCAATACGTCAACCTGCTGGTGTTCCTCGTCACCTGCGCGCTCGGCGCCTGGCTCGTGTACGACCTGCAGGTGCCGCCGATCCTGGCGTTCTTCGCGCTCGCGCTTTTGGTCGGCGTGATGATGACGCTGCCGATCGGCGGCGCCGACATGCCGGTAGTGATTTCGCTCTACAACGCGCTCACCGGCCTGGCCGTGGCGTTCGAAGGCTACGTGCTGGGCAACGAGGCGCTGATCATCGCGGGTACCGTGGTCGGTGCCGCGGGCATGTTGCTGACGCAGCTGATGGCCAAGGCGATGAATCGGCCGATCACCAATGTGCTGTTCTCGAATTTCGGCGGCGGTGGCAGCGGCGAGGCCATCACCGGCACGATGAAACCGGTCGAAGCGCCGGACGCCGCGTCGATGCTTTACCTCGCCGATCGCATCATCGTGGTGCCCGGCTACGGCATGGCCGTGGCGCAGGCGCAGCACAAGATGTGGGAGCTGTGCAAACAATTGATCGCGCGCGACAAGGACGTCAAGTTCGCGATCCATCCGGTGGCCGGCCGCATGCCCGGCCACATGAACGTGCTGCTGGCCGAAGCCGGCGTGCCTTACGATCTCATTGCCGACATGGACGACATCAATCCCGAGTTCAAGACCTGCGATGTGGCGATCGTGATCGGCGCCAACGACGTGGTGAATCCGGTCGCGAAAACCGACAAGACCTCGCCGATCTACGGCATGCCGATCCTCGATGTGATCGACGCCAAGCAGGTGATCGTGATCAAGCGCGGCAAGGGCACCGGGTTTGCCGGCATCGAGAATGCGCTGTTTTACGCCGAGAACTGCCGCATGTTGTACGCCGACGGGCAGGAAGCGGCGAGCCGGATGTTGTCGGAGCTCAAGGCGCTCGATGGGGGCGGTGGGCACTGAGGCACTGGTCCTTCCCGCGAAAGCGGGAGGGACGGCAGGGCGAACGCTGTCGTTGCTGCGGCCGCAATCGCTAGCGCCCCATCACCCACGCCGCAATCACCGCAATCGCATAGCTGACCCACTCGACCACCCCGTGGTTCGACTGCGCGTACAACAGCGCCAGCTCCGGCCCCATCAGCGGCAACGCCTCGTACGGTCGCAGGCCCATCGCGATGCCGATCTGCGCGGCCGCGACGAAATAATTCGCGAGCAACACCGTCGCCACCGTCACCGCGACGGCCATGCCCGCGCGCGAGTTGCCGCGCGGCCATTGCGCCAATCGCAGCAGCAACGCCGCGTCGAGCGCGGCGAGCACGGCCATCCAGCCGGCCGGGCCGCGCAGGACCAGCGTCACGCCGGTCCAGATCGCCGCCACACCGACGATCGCCACCGCGCAGGCGATCAGCGCGAGCGGTTTGGCGGTGGGCGGTGCAGGGACTGAGGTCACGCGGTTGTCCGTGGCGGCGCTGGGGGGTGCGGTAGAATAGCGGCCTACGACCGCGGCGTGCGGTCCACCCGTTTTTTCGAGTCGAAATGTCCTACAGCCGCAGCAGCGAGCCGGTGAAATTCGAACGCGATTGCGATGTCGTCCTGGTGCCGCAGGGCGACAAGGTGACCTTGCCCGCGGGCAGCGTCGGCTACATCACGCAGGCCCTGGGCGGCAGTTTCACGGTGTTCGTCGAGGGCAATCTGTTCCGCCTGGCGGGCAACGATGCCGACGCCATCGGCAAGGAACCGCCCGAGCCGCTCGAACTGCCCGAAGGCGCCACCGACGATGTCATCGAGGCGATGGCCTGGCGCCAGCTTCGTACCTGCTTCGATCCGGAAATCCCGATCAACGTGGTCGATCTGGGCCTGATCTACCAGTGCGACGTGCAGCGCGCCGACGACGGCTCGCGCCGGCTCGAAGTGCGCATGACGTTGACCGCGCCCGGCTGCGGCATGGGCGAGGTGCTGGTGGAAGACGTGCGCAGCAAACTCGAATTGATTCCGACCGTCAGCGAAGCCGATGTCGAACTGGTGTTCGATCCGCCGTGGAACCAGAGCATGATGTCGGAAGCCGCCCGCCTCGAAACGGGCATGCTGTAGGCGCTCGCAACATCGCAGAAAACAACGCGGGGGATGCTCATGCGCAACTGGTTACACGTGATCCTCGGCGTGCTGTTCGCCGCCGCGCTGGCGTTCGATTTCTACGCCTGGGGCGGGCTGTCGCGCAGCGTCGTGCTCGGCAAGGTCGCCACCGAGGCGGCGACGCGCGAGTTGTCGCTCGCCAGCGTCTATCTGCCGGCGGGCAGCGTGCTGGTCGACATCAGCGGCCTGGGTCGCACCGCCGCCATTTACGCCGACGCACAGTTCGCGCCGGTGCAGGCGCGCGTACTGGCGAATCCGGCGGCGGCGATGGAAACCTTCGCGCGCGACATGCCGTTCGCGCTGAAGGCGCCGTATTACGGCGCGCCGATCCTGCTGGTGCTGTTCGTGCTCGCCTACTGGCGGCGCCCGCGCGTGGTGCGCACGATGGGGCGTCGCTGAGGCGGAGCGTCAGGCGTCGGCCCACATCCGCAGCAGCGCGCCGCTGCTGCGGCTGAGCGCGGCGAATTCTTCGCTGTCGCCGTCGCGCTCGAACAGCGCGCGCCGTGCGCGATCCAGATCGAACAGCACTTCGCGCTGCGCGGCGTCGCGCACCTGGCTCTGGATCCAGCCGACCGCCGCCAGCCGTTCGCCGCGCGTCACGCTTTCGACGCGATGCGACGCGCCGGCCGGATAGACCACGATCGCGCCCGCCGGCAATTTCACCGGCAGATCGCCGCCGTGGCCTTCGATCACCAGCTCGCCGCCGTCGTAATTTTCCGGCGCGCTGAGGAACAGCGTGAACGCGACATCGGTGCGCAGCGGCGGCTCGCCCATCAGCGCATCGTCGACGTGCCGGCCGTAGCGCATGCCGGCGCCGTAGACGTTCAACAGCGGCAAGGTCGCGCGTCGCGGACGCGCATAAAGCCGGAGCATCGGGTGCGCGAGCACGTGCCGCTGCAGGTCCGCCTGCAAGGCTTTCACCGCCGCATCGTCGGTGTCGTACTGCAGATTCCGTTTCACACCGCGCGCCGCCCAGCCCGCTGTGCGCGCGCCTTCCACGCGCGGCAGCGAAGCCAGCCGTTCGAGTGTCGCGGCGAGCATGGGAGCATCGAGCAGATCGGCGATACAGAGCGGTTGCATGGCTCCCAAACGAGAATGGTTTGCAACTAGGGCGGTCGAGTCAGGATAATAAGGCCATTCCGCCCGCGGACTCGTCCTCAAATGTCGCTGCAACTGAAACTCTGGACCCGCGCCGGCGCCTGCGCGCTACTGGGCGCGGGCCCCGTCGCTGCGCACAACCTTCCGGCCACCGCTGCGGCCGCACCGCTGCTGGGCGCGATGCCGTGGCAGATCGAAGGCGAGGGCGGCGAAGGCGGCGGCGAGGCGGGTGGCAGCACGCCGTCGCAATACCGGTTGATGCTCGACGAGGCCAGCGATCCGCAGTACGACGGCGCCGCCATCGCATCGGCCTATGTCGATCTGGTGCACGCCGGCTACGCGCAATCGCACCGTGCGGCGCAGTCGCTGTCGCAGGCGGTCGATCAATTGCTCGCGACACCGGACGATGCCGCGCTGAAAAAAGCGCGCGACGCCTGGACCGCCGCGCGCCGCCCCTATCTCACCACCGAAAGTTTCCGCTTCTACGACGGCCCGATCGACGGCCCGCAAACCGCGACGCGCCCCGCCGGCCCCGAAAGCCGCATCAATGCCTGGCCGCTCAACGAAGCGGTGATCGACTATGTCGAAGGCGACGCGAAATCCGGCCTGGTCGCCGCACTCGACGTGCCGCTCACGCGCGAAACCATCCTGGCGCGCGATCAGGTCAGCGACGAAGCCGACGTCACCACCGGCTGGCATGCGATCGAGTTCCTGCTGTGGGGACAGGATCGCGCCGTCGACGGCCCCGGCGCGCGCCCGGCCAGCGATTACGCCGCCGGCACGCCGGTCAACGATCGCCGCCGCACCTATCTGCGCCTGCTCACCGACCTGCTGATCGACGACCTCGCCATGCTCGAAGCGCAATGGCAGCGCGACAACGCCGGCAGCTACGCGCAGGAATTTCTCGCGCTCGAATCGCACGAGGCCATCGGCCGCATGCTCACCGGCGCGGCCCTGCTCGCCGGCCACGAGTTGGCGTCGGAACGTCTCGCCGTCGGCCTGGATTCGGGCGCGCAGGAAGACGAGCAGTCGTGTTTCAGCGACACCACGTGGCAGGACTTCGCGTGGGGCCTGGCCGGCATCAAGCGCATCTACTACGGCATCGGCAATGCGGCGTCGCCGGCGAGCGCGATCAAAACCCTGCAGCCGAAACTCGCGATCGAAATGGAACGCCGCTTCGCCGAAGCGGAGCGCCGCGTCGCGGCGCTGCACGATCCCTTCGACCGCATCCTCATCGCGCCGCCCGACAGCGAACTGCGCCAGAACGCCGAAGCCACGGTCGCCGCGTTCCAGCAATTGGCTGCCGGATTGCGCGATGTCGGCCGCGCGCTCGGCGTCCTGGTGATCGTGCCCGGCGCATGAAACGTTTCGCACGCGTCGCGGCGCTGCTGCTGGCGTACGGCGGCGCGCTCACCGCGGCCACCTCGCAATTGATGGTCGCGTCCGGCGGCGCGCTCACGCGCGCGGCCGACAACCGCAATGCGTTCGCACTGCCTGCGCCGGGGCTCAGCGCGCAGGAACTGCGCGACTTCAATTTCGGCAATCGCCTGTTCAACACCAACTGGCTCGTCGCGCCGGCGTCGGTCGATACCTTCGACGGCCTCGGCCCCACCTTCAATCGCGTGTCGTGTTCCGGCTGCCATCTGCGCGATGGCCGCGGCCGCCCGCCGATCGACGGCGAAACCGAAATGCTGTCGATGCTGCTGCGCCTGAGCGTGCCGGGCAACAACGAACATGGCGGCCCGCTGCCGCATCCGGCGTACGGCGATCAGCTCAACGATCGCGCGGTGCCCGGCGTCGAGCCCGAAGGTCGCGTCGCAATCGACTACCGCGAAATCGCCGGCAGCTACGACGACGGCACCCCGTATTCGCTGCGCGCGCCGACCTACCGTATCGAAAATTCCGCGTACGGCGAACTGGACGACAACTTGCTGATCTCGCCGCGCACCGCGCCGCACATGGTCGGCATGGGCCTGCTCGAAGCGGTGCCGGAAGCCGAGATCGTGGCGCGCGAAGATCCCGACGACCGCGACAACGACGGCATCTCCGGCCGCGCCAATCGCGTCTGGAACGCGGTGTCGCGACAAGTCGAACTCGGCCGCTTCGGCTGGAAGGCGAATGCCGCGACCTTGCTGCAACAGAGCGCCGCCGCCGCGAACGGCGACATCGGTCTCACCAGTCCCTGGTTCCCGCAACAGAACTGTCCCGCCAGCCAGCCGGCCTGCGGCGCGGCGGCGAGCGGTGGCGATCCGGAACTCACCGAAGCCTATCTCGCCAAACTCGAGTTCTACCTGCGCACGCTGGCGGTGCCGGCGCGCCGCAACGCCGACGCGCCGCAAGTGCAGCGCGGCCAACTGGTTTTCGAAACCACCGGCTGCGCCGCCTGCCACACGCCGACGCTGAAAACCGCGGCCGACGCGCCGCTGCCGCTGCTTGCCGCGCAGCAATTCGCGCCTTTCACCGACCTGCTGCTGCACGACATGGGCGAAGGCCTGGCCGACGGCCGCAACGACTTCCTCGCCGACGGCCGCGAATGGCGCACCGCCCCGCTCTGGAGCATCGGCCTCGTCCCCACCGTCAACGGCCACAGCTTCTACCTGCACGACGGCCGCGCCCGCGACCTCGCCGAAGCCATCCTCTGGCACGGCGGTGAGGCGGCCGCCGCGCAAGCGCGCTTCCGGGCTTTGTCTCGCGATGACCGCGAAGCCCTTATTGCATTCTTGAAGAGTCTATAGACAGAGTTAGTCTCGCCCGCGCCGTGACCGCTTCGGCAGAGGATTAGTGAGTAAATTCTCGGCTCCTGTCGGCGTTAGTTCGAATACAGGTCTCCCGCCGTTTCAAAACCGGAGTTCCAAATAAGAGGAAAGTCGTCGAAATTGAATGCCGAAGCGCCAGCGCCCCAGCATCGTACTAGCCCTGGTTTATTGAATTCGCTGTGGGTTGTGGCACACGTCATGCTGTATCCCGCTTCAATTGCAGTGGCAGAGTAAGGGAACGACTGTGATGCGATGGGGAAAAAACTGTCGGAGAAGCTTCCGTCTGCTTCCTCAAGCACATCATTTCCCCAGCAGTACACTGTCCCGTATTGAATAGCGCAAACATGAAACGCTCCCGCAGAGATTCCAGATACACCAGAAGATAGTGCCGGAACTGCAATCGGCGTGGTTGAAGAGGCTGGCGCAGCAACACCGAGTTGCCCGCGGGAATTGTCTCCCCAGCAATGTACGGCTCCATTCGCAAGTGCGCACGAATGCATCAACCCTGACGCAATCGCACTTACATTCGCGCTCAGATTTGCGACGCTCGCCGCGCCTGCTCTGTCAAGCTCGTCTCCCGTACCAAGCTCGCCGGAGCCATTTGTTCCCCAGCAGTAAGCCTGTGCATCTGCAACCGCACACCCATGCTCGTGGTATATGCCATTCACCACTCCGCCCGGGCTAAGGGATATTGCACTTACCAGTATGGGGTCTGAAGGGGCCAAGCCTTCGATAGCAACAGGTTCGGGGTTCGGGAGTTGTTGTGTGGCTTTCCAGCATTCGATTCCCCCGTTCTTAACGACACAAGCCGCCGCACCAACTTCGACATCTGTCACTCCGCTGTCGAACGAGTAGGCGGTCAACGGCGTAATCATATGTGTGTCGTAGTAATTCGTGGCCGGAACGTTTGTACCCCAACAAAGTACTTGCCCATCCTTGAGCGCGCAAGAGGTCGCCTGGCCGGCTGAATAGTCTTCCAAGCCAACCATGTCCATCACGGCGATCGGAGTGACGAAAGCGCTACTTATTGGACCCGCGCCGACTTGGTTCTTGGGGTTGTTGCCCCAGCAAAAAAGTTTTTCGGGAAATACACCGGTACAACCATGCTCGCTGCCTACGCTGATCGCCGGGACATTGGAAGCCGCGAAGGATGTATCCGAACCAGCTACAAATGCCAGCAAACATCCCGCTGCGATTGATGCGCTTTTCATCGAAGTATTCCTCCTTGGATTGGTCCAAAGGAGTACGCATCGGTGCGCATAAGCAGACAAAAAAGGGATTGATCGTTTCGATTTTGCACGACATGGGCGAAGGCCTGGCCGACGGCCGCAGCGACTTCCTCGCCGATGGCCGCGAATGGCGCACCGCCCCGCTGTGGAGCCTGGGCCTCGTCCCCACCGTCAACGGCCACAGCTTCTACCTGCACGACGGCCGCGCCCGCGACCTCGCCGAAGCCATCCTCTGGCACGGGGGCGAGGCCTCGCAGTCGCAGTTGCGTTTCCGTGCCTTGCCGCGCGAAGACCGCGAGGCCTTGGTCGCGTTTTTGCAGTGCCTCTAGCCCATTGTTCGACATTGGTGCGGACTTCACCCATCCGACGCTATTGACCTGAATTACAGCGGTTGCAAGCGCACCTCAACGCCCGCGCTCGCTTGTCGGCAAAGAGTCAGTTGGAATAGGAGCCGCCCGGCGTTTCGAAGCCAGAGCTCCACACATTAGGAAAAGCGATGAAGTTAAACGATTGAACGTCGGCGCCCCAGCACGCGACAACGCCCGGCTTTTTGAATTCTGCATGGTTTGTGGCGCACGTCACGCTGAAACCCGCGTCGATTGCGGTTGCAGCGTAAGGAAAGATGGCGGCCGGCGTGGGTGAGAACCTATTTTGAGTCGTGCCGTCGCCGATCTGTTGTGAGCCATTGGCTCCCCAGCAGTACACAGTTCCATATTGAATCGCGCACGTATGAAAAGCGCCCGCCGCGATGGCCGAGACGCCGTCAGACAAAACGTCGACAGCGACGGCTGCGGTTGTTGTAGGCGGCGCCGTGATGCCAAGTTGACCATACTTGTTGTCGCCCCAACATTTCACGCCGCCATTGACGACTGCGCAAGAGTGCACCAGACCCGACGCTATCGCGGTCACACCCGATCCCAAATTCACGACCTCGACAGCGGCGGTCTTGTCGAGGTTGTCCCCGCTGCCAAGTTCGCCCGCGGCATTGGTGCCCCAACAGTAGCCTTTGCCGCCCGCTACAGCGCATGCGTGATGGCGACTTACGCCATCGACATAATAATCTAGCCCCAGCGAAAGCTGGGTCACGGTCTGTGGCAAACCGTTCACTGCCGACGGAACTGGATCAGGGTTTTCCATGCTGGTTTCCCAGCATTCGACGCCACCATTTCGAACGACACAAGACTCTACGTTCACCTCCACGTCGGTTACGCCGCTGCCGGGAGGATACGCAGCGATCGGCGTGACCCCACTTTGGAATTGATAGGATTCGCCAGGCAGGTTGTCGCCCCAGCAGAAGACTTGGCCGTCCTTCAGCGCGCACGATGTCGACTGTCCAGCGGAGTAGTCGCTGAGCCCAAACATCTCAAGCACTGGCGTAGGTGCAACGAATCCGAGGCCTACCGGTCCTGCGCCAACTTGGTTGAACTGGTTGATCCCCCAGCAAAGAAGTTTCTCCGGAAAAATGCTGGTGCACCCATGCTCGAAGCCGACGCTGATCGGCACGATATCCGTTGCGGCGCCGGATAAAGCTGAGCCGGATACAAGTGCCAGCAAATATCCCGCTGCGATTGATGCGCTCTTCATCGAAGTGTTCCTCCTTGGATTGGTCCAAAGGAGTACGCATCGGTGCGCATAAGCAGACAAAAAAGGGATTGATCGTTTCGATTTTGCACGACATGGGCGAAGGCCTGGCCGACGGCCGCAGCGACTTCCTCGCCGATGGCCGCGAATGGCGCACCGCCCCGCTGTGGAGCCTGGGCCTCGTCCCCACCGTCAACGGCCACAGCTTCTACCTGCACGACGGCCGCGCCCGCGACCTCGCCGAAGCCATCCTCTGGCACGGCGGCGAGGCGGCGCAGTCACAAGCGCGCTTTCGTGCGCTGCCGCGCGAGGATCGCGAGGCCCTGATCGTGTTTTTGCAGAGTCTCTGACTGATTTGCCGAGCATGCGGATCGACAGCGCGCACTTGAATCGCAGCGCGCTCGTCTATCGCAGTAGGCAAATATCAAGCGGCACGAGCGATACCTGGCCTGCGAAGCGTCAGTTCGAGTAAGTGCCGCCCGGCGTTTCGAATCCCGAACTCCACACATTCGGAAATGCGTTGAAGTTGAACTCCGGGCCGCCGGCGCCCCAGCACGCAACCACACCGGGCGTTTTGAAGGGGTCGTGCGTGGTGGCGCACGTAGTGCTGTATCCCGCATCGATTGCGGTGGCGGCGTAGGGAAAAATGACGGCTGGCGTGGGCGAGAATCTATGTTGAAACGTGCCGTCGCCGATCTGTTGCGCGCTGTTGGCTCCCCAGCAGTACACGGTTCCATACTGGACGGCGCAAGTATGGAAAGCCCCCGCCGTGAGCGCGGAAACGCCGTCCGACAATGCGCCGACGTTGACGGCCGACGTTGACGTAGCAGGTGCAGCTACGCCAAGTTGACCGTACTGATTGTCGCCCCAGCATTTGACGCCGCCGTTGACGATCGCGCATGAGTGCATCAGCCCGGACGCAATCGCTGTTACACCTGCGCCCAGATTCACGACTTCTACTGCAGCTGTCTTGTCGAGGTTGTCGCCGCTGCCAAGTTCGCCCGCCGCGTTGGTCCCCCAGCAATAGCCTTTCTCGCCGGCAACGGCGCAAGCATGCTGGCGAAGCAGTCCGCTTATGTACGCGGCAGGCCCCAATGAAAGCGTTGTTACGGCTGGCGGCAGCCCGATCACCTCGACCGGTGCGGCATCGGGATCTTCCGGACTGACACTCCAGCACTCGACGAGAGCATTACGGATAACGCAAGCCTCTGCGCCTACCTCGATATCGGTAACGCCGCTGCCGGGTGGATAGGCGCTTACCGGCGTAACCCCGTGCGCGACCGCGAAGTGCTGGTCCGGCACATTCGTTCCCCAACAAAAAACCTGGTCGTCCTTCAGGGCACACGAAGTTCCTTGCCCCGCGGAGAAATCAGTAAGTCCCGCCATTTCAATGACCGGTTTTGGCGAGACAAAATCGCTTCCCACCGGCCCGGCGCCCACTTGATTCCAAGGGTTGTTCCCCCAGCAAAAGAGTTTTTCCGGGAAAACGCTGGTGCACCCATGTTCGCTACCCATGCTGATCGGCTTCATAATAGGGGGCGCGCCCGAAGAAGCTGAGCCGGCTACAAGTGCCAGCAAACATCCCGCTGCGATTGATGCGCTCTTCATCGAAATGTTCCTCCTTGGATTGGTCCAAAGGAGTACGCATCGGTGCGCATAAGCAGACAAAAAAGGGATTGATCGTTTCGATTTTGCACGACATGGGCGAAGGCCTGGCCGACGGCCGCAGCGACTTCCTCGCCGATGGCCGCGAATGGCGCACCGCCCCGCTGTGGAGCCTGGGCCTCGTCCCCACCGTCAACGGCCACAGCTTCTACCTGCACGACGGCCGCGCCCGCGACCTCGCCGAAGCCATCCTCTGGCACGGGGGCGAGGCGGCCGCGGCGCAAGCGCGCTTTCGTGCGTCTTCAAAGGGGCGCGTTGCGCTTGTCGCGTTTCTTCAAAGTCTTTGAGTGCGTGCCGTGTCGGCCTGAATCGGGACTCCGCGCAGCGTCAAATCGGTCGACAAAAGCGACAGCGATGACGGTCGTCCGATGCACAGAGCAAACCTAGCAGAAACCTTTGCTTGCGATCCGTGGAGCAATTCGACCTAGGTTGTTAGTTCGCGTACCGGCCACCTGCGGCTTCGAACCCAGAGCTCCAGATGTGTGGGAAAGCTTCAAAAATCTGTTCTGGCAAAGGTCCACCCCAGCACCGAATTCGCCCCGGTTTGATGAAGTCGCTGTGATTTGTTGCGCATGTCGAACTGTTGCCTGCGTCAATGGCGGTCGCAGAAAAGGGAACTGTCATTGCAGGAGTGGGTGAGAACCTGTTTTGAGTGGTCCCGTCCCCAAGCTGTTGGGAAAGGTTGAGACCCCAGCAGTAGACCGAACCATACTGAATGGCACAGGTGTGATGAGCCCCCGCAGTGATTGCGGAAACGCCATCCGTCAATACACTTACGGCTACTGCCGAGGTTGATGAAACAGGTGCAGCTACCCCAAGTTGACCGAATTGGTTGTCGCCCCAGCATTTCACGCCGCCATTGACGATCGCGCATGAGTGCATTAGCCCCGCTGCGATGTCCGTTACGCCGACCCCTAAATTCACCACTTCGACAGCAGAGGCCGTGTCGACGTTGTTACCGCTGCCAAGTTCGCCAGCCGCGTTGGTGCCCCAACAGAAACCTTTGCTATTGGAAACGGCGCATGCATGTTGACGGAGTAAATTGCTCACATACGCTGCCGGACCTACTGAAATAGAAGCCGCGGCTGATGTCAAGCCGACCACTTTGTGCGGGAGGGGATTATAGTTTTCTTGGTCGACACTCCAGCATTCCACATCGCCGTCCCGGACGACACAAACCTCGGCACCCACTTCAACGTCGGTGACTCCGCTGCCGGGTGGATATGCAGCAATCGGTGTTACTCCATGGGCATCAGAGTAGTGATCGGCTGGCACGTCTAAGCCCCAACAAAACACTTGATCATCCCTCAACGCGCACGATGTCGACTGCCCGGCTGAGTAATCTTGGAGCCCGACCATTTCGACAATTGGCTTGGGGGCGACGAATCCGCTGCCGACCGGGCCGGCACCAACTTGGTTGAAATAGTTGGTGCCCCAGCAAAAGAGCTTCTCCGGGAAAACGCTGGTGCACCCATGTCCGCTACCCATGCTGATCGGCTTCATAACAGGCGGCGCGCCGGAAGAAGCTGAGCCGGATACAAGTGCCAGCAAATATCCCGCTGCGATTGATGCGCTCTTCATCGAAGTGTTCCTCCTTGGATTGGTCCAAAGGAGTACGCATCGGTGCGCATAGGCAGACAAGAAAGGGATTGATCGCTTCGATCTGAGCTCCGAGGTCCTTCTCGGGTGACAAGAAGTCGGGGGGCCGGAGCGATGTCGTGGCATCGAACTCGCGAGGGAGTGTCTGATTACGCGTGCAGACCCCGGCGTAACCAATTCCGCGCTACCCCCTCCAATCGGGAGTGATGAAGTCATGCCGCGCGCGAAAAACTTTCCGACGCACGTCGCCGTACTGACGCAGCGCGGTAACAAGTTTTCACGATTGGATACCGCACCGCAGAGCCGTTTCGGGCGAAAACCGGTCGGCGCGCCGTGCTGCACCGCACCAATAGTTTCAGCGGAAACAATGACTTGCGTCTCACTTTTCGCTTGACCGCCCCATGGCCGCTCTATAACGTCCGGCACTGTTTTTGCCTTCGGGACGGGGCAGGAACTCCACGTTGATCCCGCTCGATCTGCCCGGCTTGCCCGGGTGGAGACAGTGGCGGTCTGTCGCCGACGCCGGGGGGTGTCGATGACGGCAGGGGACCGGGCGCCGCGGGACGGTGGCGCCGAGACGGGTGGACGAAAGGAGGCGTGGCTACCGCGAATACGCGGAGCCGACCGTCGATCACTTTCCACTTGGGGTATCAGACAGTGCATTCACGTATCACTCGTTCGCTCCGCATGAACGCGTTGGCGCTCGCCACCGCGATGGTGTTCTCAGGTTCGGTCAACGCCGGCGCGCCGGATAAAGAGATGGGCCGCGTGCTCACCGCCGGCATGAAGGCCGAGGGTTCCTACGACCGCTTCATCGTCAAGTTCTCGCGCGAGACCCTGTCGCGCGGCAATAGCGCCTCGGCCCGCCTGAACGTGCTCAGCGCCGCCGGCCGCGGCGTCGGTCTGTCCAGCGTGCAGGAAGTGCGTCAGATCGCCACCGGCGGTCATGTCGTCGCCACGCCGCGCAAGTTGAGCCAGGGCGAAGCGCAGACCTTCATGAATTCGATCGTCGCCGCCGGCGGCGTCGAATACGTCGAAATCGATCGCCTCAACAAGCCGCTGATGACGCCGAACGACCCGTCGTATTCCCAGCAGTGGGGCTACAACGATTCGGACGCGGGCATCCGCGCCAACGAAGCGTGGGATGTGGCGACCGGCGCCGGCGTCGTGGTTGCGGTGCTCGACACCGGCATCACCTCGCATCCGGACCTCAACGGCAACGTCATCGCCGGCTACGATTTCATCGCCGACACCGCGGTCTCGAACGACGGCAACGGCCGCGATTCGAACCCGGCCGATCCGGGCGACTGGGTCACCGCCAACCAGTGCGGCCAGCCGCATGCGGCGCAGAATTCGTCGTGGCACGGCACCCATGTGGCCGGTACCGTGGCGGCCGTCACCAACAACGGCGTCGGCGGCGCGGGCACGGCGTTCAACGCCAAGATCATGCCGGTGCGCGTGCTCGGCACCTGCGGCGGCTACGATTCGGACATCGCCGACGCCATCATCTGGTCGTCGGGCGGTTCCGTCACCGGTGTGCCGGCCAATCCGAATCCGGCCGAAGTCATCAACCTGAGCCTCGGCGGTTCGGGCGCCTGCGGCGCCACCACGCAGGCGGCGATCAACACCGCCGTCGGCAACGGCACCACGCTCGCGATCGCGGCCGGCAACGACAACATCAACGTGTCGAACGCCTCGCCGGCCAACTGCGCGAACGTCATCGCCGTGGCGTCGGTCACCAGCAGCGGCGCACGTTCGAGCTTCTCCAACTACGGCTCGCTGATCGATATCGCCGCGCCGGGCTCGACGATCTACTCGACGCTCAACTCGGGCACCACCACGCCGGGCAGTGCTACCTACGCCAGCTACAGCGGCACCTCGATGGCTACGCCGCACGTCGCGGGCGTGATCGCCCTGGCACAGTCCATCGCCAACCCGGCCAAGACGCCGGCGCAGATGGAAGCCCTGATCAAGGCGCAGTTCCGCACCTTCCCGGTCACGCCGTCGCAGACCATCGGCCCCGGCATCCTCGATGCCAAGAAAGTGGTCGATGCCGTCAACGGCGGCGGCGGCAACACGGCGCCGGTCGCGAGCTTCACCTTCAGCACCAGCGGCCTGACGGCCAGCTTCACGGACGGCTCGACCGATCCGGGCGGCAGCATCGCCTCGCGCAGCTGGAACTTCGGCGACGGCACCACCTCGACGGCGGCCAATCCGTCGAAGACCTATGCGGCGGCGGGCACCTACACGGTCACGCTGACGGTGACCGACAACGGCGGCCTGACCAACACCACCACGCGCAGCGTCACGGTGAGCACGGGCGGTGGCGGCACGGTGTTGTCGAACGGCGTGGCGGTGACGGGCCTGGCGGCCACCACCGGCAACTCGCTCAACTACACGATGGTGGTTCCGGCCGGTGCCACGAACCTCAAGTTCGTCACCAACGGCGGCACCGGCGACATGGACATGTACGTGAAGTTCGGCAGCGCGCCGACCGACACCGTGTATGACTGCCGCCCGTACGCCACCGGCAACTCGGAAACCTGCAATATCGCGACCGCGCAGGCCGGCACCTACTACGTGCGACTGAAGGCTTATTCGTCCTACACGGGCGTTTCGCTTACCGGCAGCTACACCACCGGCGGCGGTGGCGGTACGCAGACCTACAGCAACACGGCCGACTTCACGATCAGCGACAACACGACGGTCGACAGCCCGATCACGGTGTCCGGCCGCAGCGGCAACGCACCGAGCAATGCCTCGGTGTCGGTCAACATCGTGCACACCTACCAGGGCGACCTGAAGGTCGATCTGGTGGCCCCGGACGGTTCGCTCTACAACATCCACAACCGCACCGGTTCGGGTACCGACAACATCGTCAAGACGGTGACGCTGAACCTGTCGAGCGAAGCGCTCAACGGCATCTGGAAGCTGCGCGTGAACGACAACGCCGGCGGCGATGTCGGTTACATCAACAGCTGGAGTGTCACGTTCTGATAGGACGTGAGTGAAGAGGGCGCCGGCAACGGCGCCTTCTTTTTTGGTGGGTGTTTCGGAGCGTGGAAGGCTTCGGGAATCGGGAGACGGGAATCGGGAGAGAGCAGTGCTCGCTCTGATCTCGACTCCCTATTCCCAATTCCCGCCTTTGCTTTGAAGGTTTCGAGCATCGGGGAAGAGAGCGGCGTTCGCTCCGACTCCCCACTCCCGACTCCCGCCTTTTCTTTCCGAGCGCGAAAGCGCCCCGCCGACGCGAAACCGCGCGGCATCCAACGGAGAATCGCATGCGTCACAACCTGACTGTTCTCACCGGCCTCATCGCACTCGCCTTCGGCGGCAGCGCCGTGGCGGCCGACACGTCGATCTCGCTGCGCGACGCGCTGCTGCTCGATGCGCCGGATCTGGAAAAACTGCAGCTCGAAGACAGCAAGAAAATCGGCGGCGCCTATCGCTACGGCATCCAGGTGCCGGTGAATTCGCCCGCGCTCGGCGCCAAGTCGGACGGCGGCGGCAAGTGGGAAACGCTGAAGGACGGCCGCCTGCGCTGGACGCAGACGATCGCCTCGCCCGGCGCACGCTCGCTCGACATCCACTTCGCGCAACTGCAGCTTCCGAGCGGCGCCGAACTGCAGATGATCGGCGAAGGCCTCGACAACAAGCGCGTGATCCGCGCCGAAGATCTCAGCGGCAACGGTGAGTTCCATTCGCCGTATGTGCTCGGCGAAAAAGTGCGCCTGCAACTCACGGTCGATGCCAGGCTGCGTCATGCCGTCGCGATGAAGCTCGCCAGCGTCACGCACGGCTATCGCGGCCTGTTTGACAGCGGCGAGGCGATGCAGAAATCCGGTTCGTGCAACGTCGACGTGGCGTGCCCGGCAGGCACCGGCTGGGACGACCAGATCGATGCCGTCGGCCAGTACACCTTCAGCCAGGGCGGCAGTTCCTACGTCTGTACCGGCACGCTGCTCGGCAACACGGCCAACAACTCGACGCCGTATTTCCTCACCGCCAACCACTGCATGAGCACGCAGACGGTGGCGAGCACGATCGTCGTCTACTGGAACTACCAGAGCGCGACCTGCCGCACACCGGGTTCGTCGTCGAGCGGCACGCCGCTGTCGAAGACGATCGCCACGCACAACCAGAGCGGCGCGACCTTGATCGCGACGAACGCAGCCAGCGATTTCACGCTGATCCGCCTGTCGAGCAACGTGCCGGCCGGCGCCGATGCGTTCTTCGCAGGCTGGGACGCGAGCGGCACCGCGCCGACTTCGGCCGCCGGCATCCATCATCCGGCCGGTCACGAGAAGCGCATCGCGATCGAAGACCAGGCGCTCACGGTGTCGGCCTACGGCGGCGGTTCGGGCACGACGCACTGGCGCGTCAACGACTGGGACCAGGGCACCACCGAAGGCGGTTCCTCGGGTTCGGGCCTGTTCAACCAGAACAAGCGCGTCGTCGGCCAGCTGCACGGCGGTTCCGCAGCCTGCGGCAACAATCTTTCCGACTACTACGGCCGACTTTCGGTTTCGTGGACCGGCGGCGGCAGCGCGGCCACGCGTCTGAGCGATCACCTCAACCCGGGCGGTGGCGTCACCAGCTTCGCCGGCTATCGCACGCCGGGCGGCGGCGGCAACGTCGCACCGACGGCCAACTTCAGTTTCACCGTCAGCGGCCTGTCGGCCACCTTCACCGATGCCTCGAGCGACAGCGACGGCAGCATCGCCTCGCGCAGCTGGAACTTCGGCGACGGCACCACGTCGACGGCGACCAGCCCGAGCAAGACCTGGTCGGCGGCCGGCACCTACAACGTCACGCTCACCGTCACCGACAACGGCGGCCTGACCAATGCCACCACCAAAGCCGTGACGGTGACGTCGGGCGGCGGCGGCACGGTATTGTCGAACGGCGTGGCGGTGACGGGCCTGGCAGCCACCACCGGCAACTCGCTCAACTACACGATGGTGGTTCCGGCCGGTGCCACGAACCTCAAGTTCGTCACCAACGGCGGCACCGGCGACATGGACATGTACGTGAAGTTCGGCAGCGCGCCGACCGACACCGTGTATGACTGCCGCCCGTACGCCACCGGCAACTCGGAAACCTGCAATATCGCGACCGCGCAGGCCGGCACCTACTACGTGCGACTGAAGGCTTATTCGTCCTACACGGGCGTTTCGCTTACCGGCAGCTACACCACCGGCGGCGGTGGCGGTACGCAGACCTACAGCAACACGGCCGACTTCACGATCAGCGACAACACGACGGTCGACAGCCCGATCACGGTGTCCGGCCGCAGCGGCAACGCACCGAGCAATGCCTCGGTGTCGGTCAACATCGTGCACACCTACCAGGGCGACCTGAAGGTCGATCTGGTGGCCCCGGACGGTTCGCTCTACAACATCCACAACCGCACCGGTTCGGGTACCGACAACATCGTCAAGACGGTGACGCTGAACCTGTCGAGCGAAGCGCTCAACGGCATCTGGAAGCTGCGCGTGAACGACAACGCCGGCGGCGATGTCGGTTACATCAACAGCTGGAGTGTCACGTTCTGATAGGACGTGAGTGAAGAGGGCGCCGGCAACGGCGCCTTCTTTTTTGGTGGGTGTTTCGGAGCGTGGAAGGCTTCGGGAATCGGGAGACGGGAATCGGGAGAGAGAGAGCGGTGCTCGCTCTGATCCCGACTCCCCATTCCCGCTCCTGCTCGATCTGACCCGCCTACGGCTCAACCGGCAAAGCCACCACACGCGTCACCGCAACGCGCGTATCGCCATCCGCCTGCGGTTCGGTGAACGCGAGCAGGGCGACTTCGCCGTCGACGGCGATGCGCGGATAGCCGCCGGCGGGGGCGGCGATCGTGGTTTCCGAAGTGACTTCCGCTTCTGCGGTGAGCGTTGACAGCAGCAGTGTCGGTTTGGAATCGCGCGTCGCCACGCGGCTGACGAGCCAGCCCGGGCCGAATGCCGCCGCATCGACGCGTCCGACTTCGGTGGCGCCTTGCGCGAGCGTGGCAGGCTTGCCGAAGCCAGTTTCCGTGCGCAGGGCAAGCCGAACCTCCATCGCGCCGTCGGCCATCGTCGGCCATGCCGTGAGGAAGCGGTCGCTGCGCGCGGCGAGGGCGGGGCCGTTGACCGGGCAGCCGTGCATGGTCCAGGCGTCGGCATGCACCGGTGTCGCCTCGGCCGTACCGGCCTCGTCGAAAACGATCGCGCCGATGTCGCGGATTTCTTCCGCACTGCGATCGCGGTACACCGCCAGCGTGACGCCATCACCGCGCACCATATCGGTCTGGCAGCAGGCGCAGGTCAGCGCATCGAGTTCGTTTTCCTGCGTCGGCGCGCCCTCGCGCGCCAGTACGGCGCCGCGCAAGGTCATGTGCTCGTCGCCGCCTTCGCCGTGGGCATCGGCGGTCGCCGCCATGCGGCGGCCATCGAGCCAAACCAGGCGCACGCGATCTTCGCCGGCCGGCGCCATCGACACGAAGCCGTGTTCGGTCGGCGTGCCGTCGCGATGCACGATCACCGCTGGTTCCCAACTACGCCCTTTGTCGCGCGAACGCACCGTGCGAATCTCGTAGGCATACGTGCCGGGTGCGGTTTTCTGCAGCCAGAACGTCACCCAGTCGCCATTGTCGAGCACCGCCAGACTGGGAAAATCGGCGCCGTTGACGAAACGATCCGGGCCCGACGACACCAGCCCGCGGCGCGTCTCGTGCCCGGTCTTGTCGATGACGGCGAAACGCAGTGCGTTGCCGTCGCCATCGCGCTCCTGCCACGTCACCACGAAGCCTTCCGCCGGATCGACCGCCACCGATGGCTGCGCCGCCTTGGCTGCCGTCTCGAAGGCCACGCGCTCGACCGACAGCGGTTTCGCTGCGGCGACCGCAGTGGTGAACAGCAGGACCAATCCGAGCAGCGCCGGCACGCCCGGCCGACATCGCGATGCCATCGAATCACCAGCGTGCATGGACGAACCTTTCCGGAGGAAACAGCCCGCATTGTGCCGCAGCATCGCTTGCCGGGAACGGCGGTCCTGGAATTTTCCGATCGAGCGAATATTTCCCGCAAAAACGCCCCTGTGACGGCCCGCATAAGCGCGCCGCGCGGCTTTCGCTAGAATCCGCCCATGCCGAGCTTCCTCGACCATGCCCTCGTCAACACCTGGCAGACGCTCAAGCTCGTCTTCCTGATCTACGCGCTCGGCCTGTTGCTCGAACGCGTCGCTCTCGCGCAGCGCAACCAGCCGTGGCGCGGCATCGCCTTCAACGTGGGCTACACCGTCGTTTTCATTTTTCTCACCCAGCTGCTGGTGCCGCCGCTGGCGGCGTTGACGCAGCCGTGGATCGCGCAGCACGGCGGCTGGCTGCCGATCCGGTTGCCGGACGGCCTGGGCTGGCAGTTGCTGCAGGGCCTGCTGTATTTCCTCACCTTCGATTTTTTCTACTACTGGCTGCATCGCGCGCAGCATCGCTTTTCGCTGCTGTGGGCGCAGCACAAGCTGCATCACTCCGAAGTCGCGGTGAACGTCACCACCGGCCAGCGTCATCATTTCCTCGAAGAACCGCTCCGCGTGTTCCTGCTGTTCCTGCCGCTCGGCATCATTTTCGACGTGCCGCCGCCGAACATCGCGTGGTTGTGGTCGGCGCTGTTGCTGTGGGGCTATGTGATCCATCTGAACCTGCGCGTCGAATTCGGACCGCTGACCCCGGTGTTCGCCGGCCCGCAGTTGCACCGGCTGCATCATTCGAAACTGCCGCAGCACACCGACGTCAATTTCGCCGCCTTTTTCCCGCTTTGGGACATCGTGTTCGGCACCTACGTGCGGCCGCTGCGCAAGGAATGGCCCGCCACCGGCACGCACGACGATGCCGATATGAATCGCTTCGGCGTTGCCTTATTCTCGCCATTCCGCGACGGCTGGCAGATGCTGCGTTCGAAGCGGCCGATGCCCGCCGCTGCGGCCGGCGTCGCGACCGCGCCACTGCCGGAATCCGACTGAGCGTCGGCCGCGACGAGGCAATTGGGGGGTCGCAGCGCCGTTTTGCGTTATCGCCAGAATGCCTTCGCAGCCAGACCATTCATGATCCGAGCAGCGATTCCCTGCAACGAGCCGACCTGGGGCAAGTCAGCCGCGCTGCTGTGGTTTGCGGCGCGTCTCGCGTCGGCCTGCGTGCCGCACAGTTGGGTGGTATCGCGTGCGCGCTGGGAATCCGATCGCGCCGCCTGCCTGCGCGATATCGACGCCTCATCGCTCGACGCGCGATTCGCCGTTCGCAGCGATGCCAAACTCGAAGATCAGCCCGAGGCCTCGCACGCAGGCCAATTCCTGAGCCTGCTCGATGTGCCGCCGGCCGCGCTCGAATCATCCATCGCGCAAGTGCTCGACAGCTTGCCCGGCGACGCGCAGGACGCGGCACTGATCCAGCCGATGGTGGCCGATTCGACCTGGGTCGGCGTGGCCAGCACGCATCGCGTCAAGGACGGCGCGCCGTGGTATTGCGTCGAACTCGCCGAGTCCGGCCCCACGGCGGTGACCAACGGCCGTGCGAGCGGGCGACTGGTCGCGCTGGCGCGGCAGTCGCTGCGCGCGGCGCGAATCGATCGTCTCGATCTTCCGTCGCCGCTGCCGACCATTCTGGCCACGCTGCTGGAAGTCGAAGCGCTCGCTGCCGAGACGCCGCTCGAAATCGAATTCGCCGTGCACAAAGGCGCGATGCCGACGCTCACGCTGCTGCAAGTGCGGCCGCTGGCAACCGCAGCGCGTTGGCGAAAACCCGCTGCATCGATCGCGCTGCCGCACTTGGCGAAACTGCGTGCCGTCGACGACTGCACCGACATCGTCGGCGATCGCACCGTGCTGTCGCTGATGTCCGACTGGAACCCGGCCGAATTGCTCGGCACGCATCCGCGGCCGTTGGCGCTGTCGCTGTTCGATCTGCTGATCGGCAACGGCGTGTGGTGGAACGCGCGTGCACGGCTCGGTTACAAACCGGCGCCCGGCCGCCGCATTCCGCTGCTGCGGCCGATCAAGGGCCGGCCCTATGTCGACGTGCGCCGCAGCGCCAATTCGATGCTGCCGCGTGGGCTCGAGGCATCGATCGAGCGTCGCATTGTCGAGGCCTGGCTCGATCGTTTGGAACAAGCGCCGGAGCTGCATGATAAGGTCGAATTCGAAGTCTTCCGCACGGCGCGCGATTTCACCGGCACGCCAGCGCTGCAGAAACGCTGGTCGCCGCTGCTTGGAACAACGGCGCAGCAAACCTGGGAAGCGCAGCTGGGCGACCTCACTCACAACCTGATGCAGCAGTCATTGGAGGCACGGTACGGATCGCGGCTGGTCGCGCTCGAAGCGTCCGATCCGTGCCGGCTCGGCTGGCGCGAACTATTGCGTCAATGCCGCGGCGGCACCGAAGAATTCGCGATGCTGGCGCGCGCCGCCTTCGTCGCCGAAGCGCAGCTGCGTTCTGCGGTCGAGCGCGGCGCACTCACGGCGGCCCGCGCCCGCGAGCTGCGGCAAGCGATCGCCAGCGTCAGCACCTTGATCTCGCCGTCCGACCATTCCGACAGCGTCGCGGCGCACCTGCGGCCGGGCACGTTCGACATCACGCAAGCGCTGCGCAGCGCGCCGAGCATGCCGCCGCATCGGCAGGCCTTGATGCGCGCCGAAGCCTTCGCGCTGTCGCCGCAGGAGCATCGCTCGCTGCGCCTGCTGCTCACGGACGCCGGTTTTGCACACGAGCCGGCCGCATGGCTCGACTTCGTGATGCGCGCCTGCCGCGCACGCGAGTGGGCGAAGTTCGTCTTCACACGGCACCTGTCGGCGGCGCTGGAAAACATCGCCGGCGAATTCGAGGCGCACGGCTTGGATCGTCACACGGCTTCGTGGCTCACGCTGTCAGGCATCGCCGCAGGCGCCGCGCTGCCCACGGCGAAACGCGCCGCATTCTGGCGGCAACTCGCGCTGTCTGCCGAAGAGCGTCACCGCCTCGATGGCCTGTGCATGCTGAGCCCGATGCTCGCGTCCGAACGCGACAGCTGGATCGCCGACAGCCTCGGCGTCGTTCCGAATTTCATCGGCGATGAAACCGTCAGCGGCCCGCTGGTCGTGCTCGATGGCGCTGCCGATGCCACCTCGCAATTGCACGGCGCCACGGTCGTGTTGCGCCACGCCGATCCCGGCTACGACTGGCTGTTCGGGCACGGCATCCGCGGCCTGATCACGGCCTGGGGCGGCGCACATTCGCATATGGCGATCCGTTGTGCGGAATTCGGTCTGTCGGCCGCGATCGGCTGCGGCGAAGCGGTGTTCCGGCGCGCGCGGCGTGCCGATCGTGTTCGCATCGATCCGGTGCAGGGCTCGATATGGCTCAGTTGATATCGTCGCGCGCGGCCGATCGCGCCGCCGCGCCGCGCTGGGACTACACCGCGCTGGCAGCGCATTACGACCAGCGTCCCGACTACGACGGCGATCTCGTCGCGCGCATTCTCGCGGGCTGCTCGCTGCAGGCCGGCAGCATCGCGCTCGATGTCGGCGCCGGCACCGGCAAGTTGACCGGCCTGCTGTGCGCCAGCGGCGCGCAGGTGATCGCCTGCGAACCGAATGCGGCGATGCGCGGCTTCGGTGTGCGCAAACCGGAGTGTCGCGCGGCCAGCTGGATCGGCGGCGACGGCGATGCGCTGCCGGTGCATGCGGATAGCGTCGATCTGGTCAGCTACGGCTCGTCGTTCAACGTGCTCGATCCGCAGCGCGCGTTGCGCGAAGCGGCGCGTGCCTTGCCCAGCGGCGGTCACTGGCTGGCGCTGTGGAACCATCGCGACCTCGACGATCCGCTGCAGCGCGACGTCGAAGCGGTGATCCGCCGGCATTTGCCGGCCTTCGAATACGGCACGCGCCGCCAGGATCCGAGCGCGGCCCTCGAGGCCAGCGCTGCGTTCGACCAAGCGCAACATGCGCAGGCGCGCTTCGAAGTGCGGATCGACGCCGCGGCCTGGCTCGATGCATGGCGTTCGCATGCAACGCTGCAGCGCCAGGCGGGCGACGCATTCGAGACGATCCTGCGCGAGTTCGAGCGTCTGCTCGACGGGCAGGCGCGTATCGAAGTTCCGTACCACACCCGCGCCTGGTGGGCGCGGCGAAATGCACGCGCGACATGAACATCATGCAGGCCGTCATCCTCGCCGCCGGTCGCGGCAGCCGTCTCGGCGAGGCCGGCCGGAATCTGCCGAAATGTCTTTTACCGCTCGCCGGCAAGCCATTGCTCGATTGGACGACCGCCTCGTTGCATGCCTGCGGCGTGCACGAAATTCTTGTCGTGGCCGGCTGGCAGGCCGAACAGCTGCGCGCCGCCAATCACGACATCATCGTCAACCAACGCTGGGCGCAAACCAATTCGGTGCGCAGCCTGATGCACGCGCAGGCATGGCTCGAACGCGCGCCGACCTTGATCGTCTACGGCGACGGTGCCTACGGCCGCGCTGTGCTCGAAGCCGTCATCGGCGCCGCGCAAACCGATCTGCTGGTGCCCGGCGATCGTCTCTGGCATGCGCTGTGGTCGCGACGCATGGCGACGCCGCTCGACGATGCGGAAACCTGGCGCAGCGAGCACGGCATGCTGCGCGAAATCGGCGCGCGCGCCTCGTCGGTGAGCGAGGCGCCGGCGCAGTTCATGGGACTGCTGCGCGTCACGCCGGCTGGCTGGCGCACGATTCGATCGCGCCTGGCAGCATGGGAGCGTAGCGACGGCAGCGCCGCGATCGATCGCATGGACACGACCGCGATGTTGCGCCGGTTGCTCGCCGACGGCATCGAACTGCCCTGCATTGAAGTCGACGGCGGCTGGGTCGAAATCGATACCGACCAGGATCGGCAAATCATCGAACGCGCGCTGCAGGAACCCGGGTTCTCGCATGACTTCCGCTGACCCTGATCTACTCGATGCGATGGCCGCCGATGGAACGTCATCGTCGCTGTCGTCGGTGCCGGTGCTGTGGATCACCGGGCTTTCCGGTGTCGGCAAATCGACGCTGGCACGCCGGCTGATGGACGCATTGGCCTGGTCCGATTCGCCGCCGGTGTTGCTCGACGGCGACACCATTCGATTGCATGACGACGCCGCGCTGCGCGATCGCCACGATATCGCGAGCCGCCGCCGCCGCGCCTGGCGGATAGCGCAGCTTGCGCACGAAGTCGCGTTGCGTTCGCAGCCCGTGATCGTCGCAACCATCTCCTTGTTCCGCGACGTGCAGGCCTGGAACCGCCGGCAGCATCCGCACTTCGCCGAGATCGTGATCGACACACCGATCGAATTGCTGCGGCAGCGTTATCCGCAAATGTATGGCGTCGAAGGCGAAGCGCAGCCGACGAACGTCTGGGGCATCGACCAGATCCCCGAATTTCCCGAACGCGCCGAACTGTCGCTGCGACAGGATTTCGCTGCCGCCAGCCTGACGACGCATCTGGCGCAGGCGACGTCGCTATGGCAGAAGCTCCTGGTTTCCGCGAAGAATTGCCGATGAGCGCCTCGAACAAAACCGTCCACGTCGTTTCCCCGCAATTGCCCTGCGGCGCGGCCTGGCTGGCCAATGCGCTGCTCGAACTGCGCGTGCCGATCGGCAATCTGTGGGGCTTCGATACCGCTGCGGAGTGGCAGCGCGAGGACGACGGTTCGCTGCGTTACGCGGCGGCGAACTTGCCGTGGCGGCAGACGCTGGCGAGCCTGCGCCTCGGCCGCCGTTTCCAGTTCCGTGCCGGCTTCGAAGCGCGCTTCAGCCACGAATTCCCGTGGCAGGGAACGGACGCGGATTGCACGATCGTGATGGTGCGCGATCCGCGCGACGCCTTGTATTCCGAATTCCGTCGCCACCAGCGCAACCTGGGCTTGCCGGGCGACATCGATCTGCCGGAATTTTCGGCCAGCCCATTCATGCAGGGACCGATTTCCCAGCGCGATCTGCTGTGGCTGCATATGCGTTGCTGGTTGCGTCCGCGTGCCGGCAGGGCGATCCACTTCCTGCGATTCGAAGACTGCAAACAGCAGCCGCTCCAGACGCTGCAACGTGTCGCCGGCTGGCTCGATCTGCCGGTAATCGGCAGCGAATTGGCCGACGCGGTAGCCGCGTCGGAAGTCCGGCATCTGCAGGCGATCGAATCGCAACTGGCGCGCCACGATCCCTCGGCCCGCCAGTTCAATCGCCTTGGCCAGGCCTACGAGTGGCGACAGCGCTGGTCGCAGGACTGGCACGAAAGTCTCGGCGCGCATTGGCAGGACGTGCTGCTGCGTCTGCAATATCCGGAGCTGCAGCGCGCAAGTCGGACCGGCACCGATTTCGACACGGCGACGGTGCTGCGCTGGCGCGACCTGTCCGCAGGCGAGCGCTACGACGACTGGATGCAGGCGATCGAGCGCTGGAAAATCGGTGCCGCCGCGCCCTGCGCGGAGCCCGCATGAATCCGCACGCGCCGCCACCGATCTCGCCGTGGTCGCTCTGGCGCAGCCTGCGGCGCAACCGGCGGCTGCTTTACGAATTGAGCAGGCGCGAGATCATCAGCCGCTACCAGGGTTCGATCGCCGGTGTGTTCTGGTCGTTGCTGCAACCGGTGCTGACGCTCGCGCTCTACACCTTCGTGTTCGCACTCGTGCTGAAAGTGCGCTGGCCCGGGCAGGAAGAGGCGACCTCGCGCTACGCGCTCGTGCTGTTCGCCGGGCTGATGCTGTTCAATCTGCTCAGCGAGATCCTGAATCGCGCGCCGGCGCTGCTGATGGCGCACAGTAATTACGTCAAACGGGTGGTTTTCCCGTTGGAACTGCTGCCGGTCGCCAGTGCGATCGGCGTGCTGTCGCATGTGCTGGTGCAGTTGCTGGTGTGGCTGGTGGCCCTGTGCGCGGCGACCGGCTCGATGCACTGGAACATGCTGTGGGCGCCGTTGTTGATGCTGCCGCTGTTCGTGCTGGCCTTGGGTCTGTCGTGGATGCTGGCCGGCGTGTCGGTGTTCCTGCGCGATCTGGTGCAACTGGTGCCGATCGCTTCAGCGGCGCTGGTGTTCCTCGCGCCGGTGTTCTATCCGCTCGATGCCGTGCCGGTGAACGTGCGCGGCTGGATCGAAGCCAATCCGCTCACCTTCGTGGTCGAACAGTTTCGCGCCGTCGTCATTGCCGGCGAAGCGCCGCAGGTCGTGCCGTGGCTGCTCTACGCCGCGATTTCGTCGTGCGCCGGATGGCTGGGTTATGTCGCGTTCCAGCGCCTGCGACCGAGGCTGGCCGATGAACTCTGAAGCGCCGGTCGTCGTCGTCGAAAACCTGGGGAAGACCTTCCGCGGTTACGCGCGTCCGCTCGATCGGCTGCATCAGTTCCTGCAACCGATCGCGCGTTTGCTCGGACGGCCGCCGCGCAATCGTTTCCACGAGTTTCGCGCGCTGCACGGCATCACGCTGCAGGTGCGCCGCGGCGAAACGCTCGGCATCATCGGCCGCAACGGCTCGGGCAAATCGACCTTGTTGCAGCTGATCTGCGGCACGCTGTATCCGACGGCCGGCCGCGTCGACGTGCAGGGCCGCGTCGCCGCGCTGCTGGAATTGGGCGCGGGCTTCAATCCGGAAATGTCGGGCCGCGACAACGTCTATTTCAGTGCCGGCTTGTACGGCCTCGAACACGCCCAGATCGCCAAGCGGCTACCGAGCATCGAAGCCTTCGCCGATATCGGCGAGTTCATCGATCGGCCGGTGAAAACCTACTCGAGCGGCATGCTGGTGCGGCTGGCCTTCGCCGTAATCGTGCATGTCGATGCCGACCTCCTGGTGATCGACGAAGCGCTGGCGGTCGGCGATGCGTATTTCGCGCAGAAATGCATGCGCTTTCTGCGCGATTTCATGCGCAGCGGCACCTTGATCTTCGTCAGCCACGATACCGGCGCGGTGAAGGCTCTATGCAATCGCGTGGTGTGGCTCGATCGCGGCGAAATCCGCCTCGAAGGTGGCGCCAAGGAAGTGTGCGAGGCGTATCTGGAAAGCGAGTTTCCGCAGCGTTCGATGCGTCCGCCATCCGCCGAGGCCGATTTCGGCCTGGCCACGGAAATCGTGCGCGACCAGCGCGATGCCTTCATCAACGCGAGCAATTTGCGCAACGACCTGCAAGTGTTCCCGTTCGATCCGCACGCCCGCGGCATCGGCGAATGCGGCGCGCGCATCGCGCATGTCGGCCTGTTCGACGATGACGGTCGTCAGCTCGGCTGGGTGGTCGGCGGCGAAACCGTCTGCCTGCGCATCCGCGTGCGCTGCCACGTGGCGCTGACGTCGCCGGTGATCGGCTTCATGGTCAAGGATCGGGTCGCACAGCCGCTGTTCGGCGACAACACCTATCTGAGTTACGTCGATTCGCCGCTCGCCGCGCAGGCCGGCGACTGGCTGCAGGCCGACTTCGTGTTCGACATGCCGCGCCTGCCGCTGGGCGACTACGCCGTGATCGTGGCGGTGGCCGACGGCGACCAGCAGCACAACGTGCAGCACCACTGGATCCATGACGCGCTGCGTTTCCGTTCCGAATGCAGCAGTGTGACCGGCAGCATGGTCGGTATCCCGATGCGCCGCATCCGTTTGCAGCGCATGGCGCCGGATGAAATTCGCGACGGCGGAAACGAAAGCGCCGAGGACGAAACGGTGGAGCGGGCCGAAGTGCGCTAGTCGCGCACGCCGTCGATCCAGGTGTTGCGCACCTGCAGGTCGGCGTCGAGCAGCGCCAGATTCGCGCGATACCCGGTGGCGATGCGGCCGAGTTCATCGCCCAGCCCGAGGAACTGCGCCGGCCAGGTCGAGGCCATCCGCACCGCGTCCTCCAGCGTCACGCCGAGCATCGACACGCTATTGCGCACGGCCGAGGCCATGTCGAGATTCGAACCGGTCAGCACGCCGTTCTCGTCGACGCAGCGGCCATCGCTGACTTCGATGCGGCGGCCCTGCAGCATGAAGTGATCCTGTCCGGAACCGACACCGGGCATGGCATCGGTCACCAGCAGGAAGCGATCGCGCCGCTTGCAGGCAAGCGCGAGTTTCAGCACGACCGGATCGACGTGATGGCCGTCGACGATCAGCCCGCACCAGCTTTCCTGGTGCGACAGCGCTGCGCCGACGACACCCGGTTCGCGGCTGCCGAGCGGCGACATCGCATTGAACAAATGCGTGAACGCCGTGACGCCCGCGGCCAGCGCCGGCTGCATCTGCGCATAAGTCGCGTTGGTGTGGCCGGCGGACACGCGCACGCCGCGCGCCGCCAGTTGCGCGATGGTGGCGGGCGAGGTCATTTCCGGCGCCAGCGTCACCAGCGTGCGGCCCGACTGCAGCGAAGTGAGCACGGCGACGTCGTCGGCATCGAGGTCGCGGAATTTCTCGGCGTCGTGCGCGCCTTTCTTCACCTCGTTCAGGCAGGGGCCTTCGATGTGGACGCCGACCACGCCGGGGATGTTCTGCGCGATCGCATCGCGCGTGGCGTCGATCGCGCGTTCGATGATGCGGCGGTCGTCGCTGATCAGCGTGGGCAGCAGCGAGGTGGTGCCGAAGCGGCGATGCGCGCGGGCGATCGCAGCGATGGTCGCGACGCTGGGATCGTCGTTGAACAGCGCACCACCGCCGCCGTTGACCTGCACGTCGATGAAGCCGGGCAGCAGCAGTCCGCCGTGCATGTCTTCGCGTGCCATATCGGCGAGCCGCGCGTCACCCGGAGCGACCACCGCCTCGATCCGCCCGCCAGCGAGCACGACCACCCGATCGTCGACGAAACCGTCGTCGAGCAAGACCCGCGCATTTTCGAGAGCGACGCGCATCAGTGCGTTTCGGTCACCTTGCGCAGATGCGGCGGGCGATCGGGGTCGCGTCCGCGCGCCACGGCCAGCGCATTCACCAGACGATAGTAGCTTTGCACCATCAGCAGCGGTTCGAGCGCCGGATGCGCGACCACGGTCGGCAGGTTGATCGCGCCTTTCAGTTCCGGCCCGGCGATCATCACCTGCACGCCGCGCTCGACCAGTTCGCGGCCGAGCGTCAACAGGCCGCCGCGCGTTTCGTCATCCTGCACCAGCATCAGCGCGGGAAAGGTGCCGCTCAACAGCGCCTGCGGACCGTGCCGCACTTCGGCGCCGCTGAAGGCTTCCGCGTGCAGGCCGCAGGTTTCCTTGCCTTTCAGCGCGGCCTCCTGCGCGATGCCCAGGCCGAGTCCGCGGCCGATCACATACAGATGGCTGGCGTCGCGCAAACGCTCGAGCGCCGGACTCCAATCCAGTTCCCACGCCTGCGCCAGCAATTCGGGCGCTTCGATTTCGCAGCGCTGCAAGGCCGGTTCCCGGGTCCATGCTGCAACGATCTGCATCACGGCCGCGAGCGCCGCGATGAAGCTCTTCGACGCGGCCACGCTCAGTTCCGGTCCCGCGCACAATCCGAAAACATAGTGCGCGATCTGTGCGAGCGGCGAGTGCTCGTCGTTCACCAGCGCGACCACGGTGGCGCCGGCGCGGCGCGCGGCATCGGCCGATGCGACCAGGTCCGGGCTGCGGCCCGACTGCGAAATCGCCAGGAACAGGCAGCCCTGCAATTGCGGCGTGGCCTGGTACACCGAACTGACCGACGGCGCCGCCGACGACACCACCACGCCGGTGCGGATCTCGATCAGATACTTCGCGTAGGTCGCCGCATGATCGCTGCTGCCGCGCGCGCAAGTGACGACGGCGCGCGGCGGGCGCGCGCGCAACGATTCGCCCAGCCGCGTCGCGGCGGCGTGGTTGCGCGCGAGCAAGGTCCGCACGACGGCGCTGGCTTCGGCGGCTTCGCGAAACAGCAAGGTGCTCATCGGATCACTCATTGGGAGAATTGAGTTCGGCGACGAAATCGTAGGTATCGCCGCGGTAATACGACTGGCAGAACTCCACCGCACGACCATCTCGCAAAAAACCGACGCGCTCGACCAGCAGCCCTGCATCGCCTTCATGCGCGTCGAGCAGCTTCGCCTGTTCGGCGCGCAACAGCAGCGCACGCAGGCGCTGCAATGCGCGCACCGGCCGATTGCCCGCGGCTTCGAGCGCTTCGTACAGGGAACTGTCCACTGCTTCCGGCGACGACAGGCACGAGGCGACGATCGTCGCGTACTCCAGCGACATCGGCGCGTTGTCGGCGAAACGCAAACGGTGAAACCGGAACACCGGCGTGCCGGGGCTCAGCCGCAGCGTGAGCGCTTCCTCCGGCGTGACGGTGCCTTCGGATTTGCGTAGCCATTCGCTGTGCGGCGTGCGGCCGCGCGCGCGCATGTCTTCCGAGAACGAGGTGAGCTTGGCGAAGTTCTTCTCGACGCGCGAAGCGACGAAGTTGCCGGCGCCTTGCCGGCGCACCAGCAGGCCTTCGTCGACCAGGCCTTCGATCGCCTTGCGCACGGTGATGCGCGACACCGACAGCTCTTCGGCCAGCTGGCGCTCGGCCGGCAGGGCATCGTCGACGCCCAGCACGCGCTGTTCGATCGCCTCGCGCAGGGCGCGCTGCAACTGCTGGTACAGCGGCAGGCTGCTGGCCGGGTCGAGCGGACGCAAGGTCTTGGTCAGGCTGGTCATATTCCCCGTCGCTCGAATACCACTGAGATACCACTTGCCGGTGTCGCAATTCTGCCCGCCGGGTCATGGATTCGGCGGAATCGTGCAGCGCAGCAAGATATTGACTTGCTTCGTGGTCGCAACTCTAGCATTGCATTCGGCGGATTGGTAGGGTATAGGTGTGATGTGGTTCTAAGGTGGCACTAGAGTGGTATGCAAGCCATCGAGGTCATCAGGGGCGACCGCAAGGTCGACACAACAGCCGTCCAAACCAACGCGGCGGACGAACGGGGAGTTTTCATGAACATCAAGCGCACCTCCATCGCCACGGCGATCTCACTCGCCCTGATCGGCTTCGCCGCCGTGGCGCAGGCTCAACAGACCACCGGCACCACCAGTTCGCGCGACGACGCCGACCCGGCCGTCCTCGACGGCATCGAGGTGCGCGGCATCCGCTCCTCGCTCGAGAAATCGCTCGAAGGCAAGCGCAACGAAGACAGCGTGGTCGAAGTCATCACCGCCGAGGACATCGGCAAGATGCCCGACAAGAACGTCGCCGATTCGCTCGCCCGCGTGCCCGGCGTCACCACGCAGTCGCAATCGGGCGGCTCCGGCGGCTTCGACGAAAAGGATCGCGTGAGCCTGCGCGGCACCAATCCGAGTCTGACCCAGACGCTGATCAACGGACACTCGATCGCCTCGGGCGACTGGTTCGTGCTCGACCAGGTGGGACTGGTCGGACGCAGCGCCAGCTACTCGCTGCTGCCGTCCGAACTGGTGAGCCAGGTCGTCGTGCGCAAGAGCGCCACTGCCGATCTGGTCGAAGGCGGCGTCGCCGGTGCGGTCGATATCATCACGCGCAAGCCGCTCGACTTCCGCAGGCAATTCACGCTGGAAGGTTCGCTGCAGGCCGTCTATGCCGAACTGCCGGAAGAAACCGATCCGCAGATTTCCGCGCTGCTGAACTGGAAGAACGATGCCGATTCGTTCGGCGTGATGGTGCAGGCCTTCAACGAGAAACGTCATCTACGGCGCGACGGTCAGGAAATCCTCGGCTACGCGCAGATTTCGCCGACCAGCGCGCTCGCCACCGCGCGCCCGGATCTGGCCAACGTCTACTACCCGACCCTGATCGGTTCGTCGCTGTTCGAGCAGGAGCGCGAGCGCAAGGGCGGCCTGATCGATCTGCAGGTGCGCTTGAACGACAGCTTCGAAATCGATCTGTCGGGCTTCAAATCGAAACTCGACGCCACCAACTACAACCGCAACTGGATGTTCTGGGGCAGTCGCGTGATCGGCACCGACAACCGCATCCCCGATTCGTACACGGTGCGCAACAACACCCTGGTGGCCGCCACCTGGAACAATGTCGGCGTGCCCGGCGCCAACGCGCAGTACGCGATCGTCGACAACATCTATCGACCCGGCGCCTATTCGGAAACCGATTTCCTCAACCTCGACCTGACCTGGCGGGCGAGCGACAGCCTCACCTTGAAGGGCAAGATCGGCACCACCAGCGGCGAGGGCGTGACGCCGAAGCAGGGTGTGTTCGAAGGCGACGTGTTCAACACCGGCGCGAGCTATTCGTTCAACGGCATCGATCGTCCGGCCGACGTGTCGTTCCCGAACGGCGATCCGTCGAACTTCACTGGCACCACGCTCGACTGGATCTTCGGCGCCAGCCCGGCCAGCACCAGCGACGACGAAGACTACGCGCAGTTCGACGGCGACTGGGCGCTCGACAGCGACACCTTCACCAATGTGCGCTTCGGCGTGCGCTGGGCCGAACATCAGCGCGAAACGCATCAAGTCGCGCAGGGCCCGAACTGGGCCGCCGATCCGTTCGCGCCCGGCAATCTGCCGGTGTGGAACGGCGAAACCTATCCGGCCGATTTCGGCAACGGCCTGGGCGGCAATTTCCCGCGCGACGTCTGGCAGATTTCGCCGGAAGAGCTCGAACGCTGGGGCGATATCTATTCCAATCGCGATCCGGTGTCGCGCCGCTTCTGGCCGGGCGAATTCTCGATGGACGAGGAAATCACCGCCGGCTACGTGATGGCGGTGCTGGCCGGCTCGAACTGGAGCGGCAACGTCGGCGTGCGCCTGGTGCAGACCAAGGAAGACGTGCTGGTGAACGTCGCGATTCCGGGCGACGTGTGCGCGGCACTCGAGCCGTGCCCGTCGGTGCCGGGCGCGATCACCACGTCGGCCTTCGGCTCGTTCTACCAGCGCTCGGTGAAGCACACCTACGACGATGTGCTGCCGAGTGCGAATTTCCGCTGGGATCTGAGCGAGGATCTGGTCGGCCGCGTCGCGCTGTCGCGCACGCTGGCGCGTCCGGACTTCAGCGCGCTGGGCGGCGCCCTCACCGCCGACGACACCACCAACACCGGCAACGGCGGCAATCCCGATCTCGAACCGATCGTCGCCAACAACTTCGAGGGCGCACTGGAGTGGTACTACTCGCCGCGCTCGCTGTTGTCGGCCGGCATCTTCGTGATCGACCTCGATAGCTATGTGAGCTTCGGCACCTACCAGACCGAGCTGCTCAACATCCGCACCGGCCAGTTCGAGACCTACACCATCTCCGCGCCGGTGAATGCGGGCGGCAAGGTGCGGGGCGCCGAGTTCTCGTGGCAATCGCCGATCGTCGGCAACTTCGGCGGCTGGGCCAACTACACCTATGCCGATGCCGAGGAAGACGGCGGCGCCGATCTGGTCGGCGCCTCGCGCGATACCTTCAATGTCGGTGCCTACTGGGAAAACGAACGCTTCGGCGCGCGCGTGGCCTACACCTATCGCTCGAAGTTCTTCGTCGGCCTGGATCGCAGTTCGCCGCAATACCAGGACGACACCGGCACCTTGGCCGCCAGCGCTTCGTGGCGCTGGACCGATCGGGTGAGCTTCACCTTCGAAGCCAACAACCTCAACAACCCGACGCTGAAGTATTACGGCCTCAACGAAGACCAGCCGCGCGCGTTCTACGACAACGGACGTCAGTTCTACCTGGGAGTTCGAGTCGCCCTGTAAGCCGCGGCGCCAGCCGCTGGCCCCGGCGCGATGCGTCCCCATCGCGCCGGGATTTTTCTCCATCGCGTTGTGCGTCACGCCGCTCGGTCGCGCGCAACGCCGCGTAAACTGCAGGCCGGCATGATCGACTTTTCCTTCCAAGGTTTTTCCCGTCGCACCTTCGCCCTAGCAGGTAGCGTGCTGATGCTGGCTGCGCAGACGGTTTGCGCCGCCGCCGCCGAACCGTCGCTGCTGCCGCGGCCGGCGAGCGTCGACATCGGTGCGGGACGATTGGCGTTGCCGGCGACGCTGGCAGTGCAGGTGCCCGCCGATGACGCGGTGGCGCTCGACATCGCCACCTTGCTCGCGCAGCGCGTGCAGCGCAGTTGCGGTCGCACGCTCACCGTGGGTCCGGCGCCGCGTGATTCAGTTGCCGTCGCCTTCCGCCGCGTCGAGGCAACGAAAGAAACGTCGCCCGAGGCCTACCGCGTCGAAGTCGCGAACCATGGAATCGCGTTGCAGGCCGCGACCGATGCCGGTTTGCGGCAAGGCGCCACCACGGTGCTGCAACTGGTCTGCATGAACGGCGACTCGCTGCCATTCGCCACCATCGACGACCGCCCGCAATTCGCCTGGCGCGGCGTGATGCTCGATTCGGCGCGCCACTATCAATCGCCCGATTATCTGCGGCGTTTCCTCGATGCGATGGCGCTGCACAAACTCAATGTGCTGCATTGGCATCTGACCGACGACCAGGCCTGGCGTCTGGAAATCAGGAAGTATCCGCGCCTCACCGAGGTCGGCGCCTGGCGCGTTCCGGCCGGCGCCGCAGCGCACGCCGATATCGATCCGGTCACCGGAAAACCCCGGCTCTACGGCGGTTTCTATTCGCAGCAGACGGTGCGCGAACTGGTCGCCTACGCGGCGCGCCTGGGCATCACGATCGTTCCGGAAATCGAAATGCCGGGCCACGCCAGCGCAGCGATCGCGGCCTATCCCGGACTCGGCGCGAAGCGCGCAGCGGTCACCGAGGTGCCGTCCGACTGGGGCATCTACCCGAACGCTTTCGCACTCGACGAACCCACTTTCGAATTCCTGCAGGACGTGCTGCGCGAAACGATGGCGTTGTTCCCGTCGCCATGGATTCATGTCGGCGGCGACGAGGTCGAAGCCGGGCAATGGCTGGCCTCGGACGCCGGTCGCGCATTGGCAAAGAAGCTGGGCACCGACGACGGCCACGCCTTGCAGGCGCATTTCACCCAGCGCATCGCGAAATTCGTCGCCGACAGCGGCCGCACGATGGTCGGCTGGGATGAAATCCTGTCGCCGGGACTCGCGCGCGACGCCGTGGTGATGAGCTGGCGCGGCGTCGACGGCGCCGTGAAAGCCGCCGCGCAAGGCCACGACACGGTGCTGTCGCCGTGGCCGATGCTGTACTTCGACAATCGCCAGTCGACCGCGCTCGACGAGCCGCCCGGCCGCGTCAAAGTGATTTCGCTGCGCGACGTCTACCACTTCGACCCGTCGCCTGCCGCGCTGTCGCCCGAAGACCAGAAACACATTCTTGGTGTGCAAGGCGCGGTGTGGGCGGAACATATCCGCAGCGAAGCGCGCGTCGATCACATGACGTTCCCGCGTGTGGCGGCGATCGCCGAAGTCGCCTGGACGCCATCGGAACGCCGCGACTGGAACGAGTTCGCGCGCCGGCTCGGCGCGCTCGTGCCGCTGTACGAATCGATCGGACTGAACTACGCCGACAGCGCCTTCGCACCGCAGTTCGAAGTGGCGCACGCGGCCGGCAAGGTATCGATCGAGATCGAAACGCAGGGTCAGGCCAGCGAAATCCGCTACACGCTGGATGGCAGCGCGCCGCGCGCCGATTCGCCGCGCTATTACGATCCGCTGACGGCGACGCCGCCGCTCGAAGTTCGTGCCCGGTCGTTCATCGGTTCGAACGCGGTTTCGAAGGAGCGCCGGAAAGTAATCGGCATTGCGGAAGAGCAGTCGCGCAGCAGCCGCGAATTGACCTTGTGCGGCGACGCGATTCCGATCGTGATCGAAGACGATGCGCCGGTGGGCGGCGAGCGCGCGTCGTTCGCGGTCGATATCCAGAATCCGTGCTGGATCTTCCCGAAGGCCGACCTGAGCGACGTCACCGCCATCGAAGTGCAGGTCGGGCAGATTCCGTTCAACTTCCAGATCGGCGCCGCGCGCGACAAGATCGAGTTCGCCAAGCCGGGCGACGGCGGCGAAGAATTGCAGGTGCGGCTCGATGCTTGCGATGGCGAGATCATCGCGCGGTTGCCGCTCGAATCCGCCGCCGGCAACAACGCAGTGACGCGGCTCGATCCGGCGAAGATCGAAGCGCCGAAGGCCGGCCTGCACGATCTTTGTTTTCGCTTCGCGCAGCAGCGGCTCGATCTGGTGTGGGTGATCGACCGTATCCGGCTGGTGCGCTGATGAGCCGTATCGAGCTGCGCGCGCCGCTGTCGGGCTGGGTGTTGCCGCTGGCGCAGGTGCGCGACGAAGCGTTCGCATCGGGGCTGGTCGGCGATGGTGTCGCGATCGATCCGATCGACGGCACGCTGTGGGCGCCGTTCGATGGCGTCGTCGTGCTGCCGGGCAATGCGAAACACGCGCTGAGCGTGCGGCATGCGGGCGGTGCCGAAATCCTGATGCACGTGGGCATCGACACGGTGAGCCTGCGCGGCGAAGGTTTCGAGTTGCTGGTGGAGAACGGCCGATCGGTGCGTGCCGGCGACGCGCTGCTGCGCTTCGATCTGGATTTCATCGCGCGCAATGCGCCGAGCGCGGTGACGCCGGTGCTGTTGGCGTCGGGCGGGAAAGTTACGCGAAGAATCGCGGAATGCGCGGTGCGGGCGGGCGAATTCCTTTTCGAAATCGAACTCGACGCGGTCGCCGCGATTTCCGGCATGCCGCAGATCGAGATGCGTCGCCGATTCCGCGTGCCTTTCGATCACGGCCTGCACGCACGACCGGCGGCGCAGGTGGTGGCCGCGCTGCGCGCCACGACGTGCCGGGTCGAGCTGACCGCGCACGGCCGTCGCGCCAATGCGCGCAGCGCCGTGGCGTTGATGTCGCTCGGCGTGCAGGCCGGCGATGAAGTCGAAGCCGTGGCGCAAGGCGCCGATGCGGGCGCGGCGTTGGAGTCGCTGGCCGCGTTGCTTGCACCGGTCGAAGTTGCCGCCGTTTCGGAAAAACGTGTGATGGTTGTCCCGCAGTTGCCGAAGGAACTGCGCGGCATCGTCGCTTCGCGCGGCATCGCGATCGGCATTTCGGTGGCGCTGCGCGACGACGAAATCGAGGTGAGCGAAACCGGTCGCGGCGAAGTAGTCGAACGCGATGCGCTCGGTGCAGCACTGGCGAGGGTCTCGGCAAATCTCGAAAGCCTGGCCGCCACGGCTGGCACGGGCCAGCGCGACGTGCTCGAAGCGCACGCCGCGCTGTTGGACGATCCGGAAATCGCCGCGCTGGCCGATACCGAACTGCGGGCCGGAAAAAGCGCGGCGTTTGCCTGGCGCCAGGCATTGCGGTCGACCATCGAAACCCTGTCGCGCCTCGACGACGAACGCATGCGCGAACGCGCCGCCGACCTGCGCGATCTCGAACGCCAGGTGCTGCGCACGCTCGCCGGCGAATCGCCGTCGGCGGCCCACGCGCTGCCCGACAACGCGATTGTGTTCGCCGACGAACTGCTGCCGTCGCAGCTGACCGCGCTCGATGCATCGCGATTGGCCGGCATCGTGATGGCGCGCGGTGGTCCGACGTCGCATGTCGCGCTGCTGGCCGCGGCGCGCGGAATCCCCGCCTTGGTTGCCACCGGCGAACAAGCGACCTGGGTGCCTGACGGACACACGATCCTGCTCGACGCCGAACGCGGCCGCGTCGCCATCGACCCACCCGCAAGCGAGCTGGCCTCACTGCGCGAGCGCGCCGCCGAACGCGCGCAACGCGCGGCGTCGGATCTGGCACAGGCCACGCATCCGGCCGCCACTCGCGATGGCACGCGCATCCACGTCAACGCCAATATCGGCGCGGTCTCCGAAGCGATGCCGGCCTGCGCGCACGGTGCCGAAGGTTGCGGCTTGCTGCGCACCGAATTCCTGTTTCTCGATCGGCGCGCGGCGCCGGACGAAGACGAGCAGCAACGCATCTACGCCGCCGTGGCGGCGGGCTTCGGCGAACGCACGCTCACCATCCGCGTGCTCGATGTCGGCGGCGACAAGCCGCTGGCCTATCTGCCGCTGCCGCGCGAGGAAAATCCCGCGCTCGGCGTGCGCGGCCTGCGCGTCGGCCTGCGCTCGCCGGCGCTGCTGCGCACGCAGCTGCGCGCGATCCTGCGGGCCGGGCCGGCGAAATCGCTGCGCATCCTGCTGCCGATGGTCAACGATCTTGCCGAGCTGCGTGCGACGCGCGAGTTGCTGCACGAATGCGCGCAACAACTCGGCATCGATTCCTTGCCCGCGCTCGGCGTGATGATCGAGACCCCCGCCGCCGCCTTGCTCGCCGACCAGTTGGCGCGCGAAGCCGATTTCCTGTCGATCGGCAGCAACGATCTTTCGCAGTACGTGCTGGCCATCGACCGCGCGCATGCCGAACTCGCCGCCGGCCTCGATGGCTTGCATCCCGCGGTGCTCAGGTTGATCGCGCAAGTGGCGGCCGCCGGCAAGCGCGCGAATTGCGGCGTGTCGGTGTGCGGCGGGCTGGCGTCGGAAATCGAGGCGCTGCCGGTGCTGATCGGGCTGGGCATCCGCGATATTTCCGTCGTGCCGGCCGGCATCCCGCGCATCAAGCGCCGCGTGCGCGAACTCGACCTCAGCGCATGCGAAGCGCTGGCGCGACAGGCGCTCGACTGCGAATCGGCCGGCGAAGTGCGTGCACTCGTCGCCCGCCTCGCGCACGAAACCACGGCGCCGCGCGTCCGCGCGGCCGGCCTCGATGCTTGACGGCGCGCCGCGTGCGCGCCTGAGGAATTGCGCATGAAACGACTCGTCGATGCGATGCAGCAACTCGGTCGCGCGCTGATGCTGCCGATCGCGGTGCTGCCGGTGGCCGGTCTGCTGCTGCGGTTCGGTCAGCCCGACCTGCTCGATCTGGCTTTCATCGCCGCCGCCGGCGATGCGATTTTCGCGCACCTGGGATTGCTGTTCGCGATCGGCGTCGCCGTCGGCATCGCGCGCGAGAATCATGGGGCGGCGGGCCTCGCGGGCACGGTCGGTTTCCTGGTCGCGACCGAAGGCGTGCGCAGCATTCTCGGTGTCACGCCGGCCGATGTCGCCAAGCTCGGCGTGCCGCTCGGCATCGTGTCGGGCGTCATCGCCGGCGTGCTGTACAACCGCTATTCCGATATCCGCTTGCCGAGTTATCTCGCTTTTTTCGGCGGGCGGCGTTTCGTGCCGATCGCATCGGGCTGCGTGGCCTTGCTGGTCGCAGCGGTGTTCGGTTTCGCGTGGCCGGCGCTGGTCGCCGGTATCGATACGCTGAGCCACGGCGTGATGCAATCGGGCGGCGTCGGCTTGTTCGTCTACGGCGTGCTCAATCGCATCCTGATCGTCACCGGGCTGCATCACATCCTCAACAATGTGGCGTGGTTCCTGGTCGGCGATTTCGGCGGTGTCACCGGTGATCTGAAGCGCTATTTCGCCGGCGATCCCTCCGCCGGCGCCTTCATGTCGGGTTTCTTCCCGGTGATGATGTTCGGCCTGCCGGCCGCGTGCCTGGCGATGTATCGATCGGCGAGGCCCGAGCGCAAGAAAGCGGTGGGCGGCATGTTGCTGTCGCTGGCGCTCACCTCGTTCCTCACCGGCGTCACCGAACCGATCGAATTCACCTTCATGTTCCTGGCGCCGGTGTTGTACGCCGTGCATGCGGTATTGACGGGACTTTCGATGGTGTTGATGGACGCCTTGAACGTGCGTCTTGGCTTCAGTTTCTCGGCGGGATTGTTCGACTACGTGTTGAACCTGGACCGCGCCACCAATGCGTGGCTGCTGCTGCCGATCGGCGCGGCGTATTTCGCGCTGTATTACGGGTTGTTCCGGTTCTTCATCCGGCGGTTCGATTTGCGTACGCCGGGCCGGGAGAGCGAAGCATCGGCGTTGCCGGCGACTTCGATCGTCGGCACGGGCGCCGCTGCCTTCGTCGCGGCGCTCGGCGGTCGCGAGAATCTGGTGACGGTGGATGCGTGTACGACGCGGCTGCGCCTCGAATTGGTCGATCGTTCGCACATCGACGAGGCGGCGCTGCGCGCGCTCGGTGCGCGCGGATTCATCACGGTCGGCACGCATGGGCTGCAGGTTGTTGTCGGGCCGATCGCGGATCAGGTGGCGGGCGATATCCGTGGCTGGTTGGCGCGCGGTGATGCGCCGTCGGCTCCTGTGAAGCTGGATGCCGCGGCCCTGCGCGAAGCGCTAGGCGGCGCAGCCAACCTTGGCGAAGTGATCGCGCGCGAATCGCGCGTGCTGGTGCGGGTAAGGGATGCATCGAAGGTGCGCTTCGAAGCGTTGCACGTTTCGGGCGTGCGTGGCGTTGCGCGCGGCGCAGAAGGTTCGATGCATCTGCTGCATGCGGATGCGACAGGTTTGGCGGGAGCTTTGCTCGCGCGCTGAGAGGCTGCGTAGATGTCGCAACTCATCGTTACCCCGGCCTCTCCTTGAAATAGAACAGTCGGCCGCCTCTGCGTGTGCTCAATCGCAAATTAGCGAATGTAGTCGGGGCAAACGCGGTCGATCCTCGCACTGCATCCCACTTCGCCCTTCCTTCAGGTTTTGCCCTTGGCCGTGCTTATCTCGCGACGTTGAAGCAATCTTGGGATTTCCGGTGTTGACGAGGCGGAGACTTGGACGTCGCGCGTGGTGGGGGAACCAAGCGACGTTCTGCCGCAAGCTCGGCTGGAATGCCAGTGCGTTCCAGTATCGGCGGCGTGCGGCAACGCACCCGACAACCGCATCGGCGGCGATGCCATCGGTGATGCTCGACGACCTTGGCCTGCAGGTCTCGAATCGAGTCTAGGCCCCGCCGCGGGTCGTGGGCGGTGTCATTCCCTGCCTCGGTGGATGCGGCCTGGGCTGGGCGCGATGCTTTGGTGAGCCCGGCGACCTGGTGGTTGATACGCGCCGGTCAATCTGCGCTGCGGGGGCCGACTATGGGGCACAGGTGTTCCGAAATCGCGCTGCTTCACGTATCAAGGTGCTATGCGTGGATGCACAAAGGAGTCAAAAACTATGAGAGATACCGTGAAGCCCATTGACTATTTTGACAAGTGGATCGAGTTCGAGCGGAAGCAAATTGCGAACATCACTGCATGGCTGAACTCCGACGGGGCGTCGAAGCCTGAGGGCGCGGTGCTGGCTGCCTACCAGCGTGTCCGTGCCAACCTGCACGTACTCATCATGCGCTACAGCCGCGGGGATCAGCTCGCGGAGCTGACCTGTGAGCTCAAGCAACTGCTTCCCATGGTTGCTGACCTTAGGCGCCGTCTAGAGATCCTTCCGCCGGACTCGGGACGCTACCGAAAGCAGTTTGAAGTGCTGGACCTCGACAATTACCAGTTGCGGCTTTGGCTGATTGCATTCAGTGTGAACCTGTCGCTTTCCGAGGAAGACGTTGACACGCTGGTGACGTTCATTGGCAATGAAGGCGAGGATGTACTCCTCGATCGGCTGGTTAACCGGATCAGACCAGGTAGGAAAATAGGCACTGAACTGCACTTTGCACGTCCGTTTCAGCTGCTACTTGTGGCGCTGGACGCTTCCGGCGCCCAGCAAGGCGCGATGATGCTGAAGTTCTTGAAGGCCTGGTATCCGGCGTGCAAGCGAGCGTACTGGTACAACAACGCGGAAGGCGATGATCGCGGGTATGTTGGCTATTGGTGCTTTGAAGCGGCGGCAGCCGTAAAGCTCTTCGGCATCGAGCACCAATCCTTCCGCGAACACCCTCACTACCCCGCTGACTTGCTGCAAGGTGCTTTCGCTTAGAGCTATCAGTGCGTCTTACTCGAGCGAGAACGCCGATTGTGCCGGCCACTGCGCTGTCATGCTGCGGCGTGTGCGTCTCACGTCTCACGTCTCAGGTCTCGTCGACATCGCAACTCCGCAGCCTTCTTCAGAGTCGCAAGATAAGCACGACTAAGGTCCAGAATAGGTGATGTTGGCGCACGCTTAGGATGGTTCAAGCTCCGCGCGGAGGTGGACTACTCCGCCGCCTCGAACCGATTCGCCGCCACGTTCTTGCGCACCTTCGCCGGATCCCACACGCGCCCGTTCATCGCGATGTAGACGCCCGGCGCCAGACACTGCACCGCACCCACCGCGGTGCCGATGTTGAATTCGGCATCGGAGCCGCGAAAACGCGCGGGATTCAGCGCGCCCGTCAGCACGATCGTCTTGTCGGTGAGCGTCGAGAGCACCTTGGCCGTGTCGACCATGGTGTCGGTGCCGTGCGTCACCAGCACGTGGCGCGCCGGTTGCGCGGCGATCGTCTGGCGCAGCAGATCGCGGTCGGCCGCGGTGATGTGCAGCGAATCCTTGCGGATGATCGGGATCACGGTGAAGCGGAACGCCACGCCGAGTTCTTCCAGGATGCGGCCGATCTGCGGCTCGCCGACCTGGAAGTCGGATTTATCGTCGAAGTACACCTTGTCGATGGTGCCGCCGGTGGTGACGATGCACAGTTGGTCCATCGGAGTGTCCGCAGTGGGGGGTGGGTGGGAGTCGCGATCGGGGTTGGGAATCGGGAATCGGGATAAAGCAGGAGCAGGACTCGCGGTGCCGTAAAGGATCAGCGCAGCACACGCTCTCTCCCGATTCCCAATTCCCGATTCCCGGCTCCTAGCCCCGCAAATTATACGCCGCCACGCTTGCGCGCGAATCGCGCGCGCATGCCGTCCCAGCTCGCCGCCACGACGATCAGCACGCTGAGCGCGATCTCGCCGAACGCGAGCAACCGCACCGCCGGCGAGGTCCATGCTTCCATCACGCCGTGGCTGAAAAGGAACAGGGCCGCCAGGCCGCCCCAGAAGGTCGCGCTCCTGCGGCGTGCGGCGAGCAGGATCAGCCCGGGCAGCAACACGGCTGCGTGCAGCGACGCTGCCAGCGCCGCGGGCATTCGCGACGGCGGCGCGACCACGAAGTGCCACGCAAGAATCAACAGCAACAACAGAATCATCGCCAGCGAAGCCACCGTGCGCGCCCTCATGCGCCGAGCTTCGCGGCGATGCTGGCGACGCGGCGGCCGAGGGCGCGCGCCAGGGTCTGTTCGTCGGCGCTCAGGGTGTTGTCGTTCTGCAACCCGGCCACATGGCTGGCGCCGTACGGCGTGCCGCCGCCGGTGGTCGTGTTGAGGGCCGGTTCGGTGTAGGGCAGGCCGACGATCAGCATGCCGTGATGCAGCAGCGGCATCATCATGCTGAGCAGGGTCGATTCCTGGCCGCCGTGCTGCGTGGCGGTCGAGGTGAAAGCGGCTGCGGGTTTGCCGACCAGCGTGCCCGACGCCCATTCGGCGCTGGTGCCGTCGAGGAAATGCTTGAGCGGCGCGGCCATGTTGCCGAAGCGCGTCGGGCTGCCGACGATGATGCCGGCGCATTCGTCGAGGTCGCGTTTTTCCGCGTACGGGGCGCCGTCTTCGGGTTCGGGCGGGCTCGCGACCTGGGTGGTCGGCGACACCGGCGGCACGCTGCGCAGGCGGGCCTGCATGCCGGGCACTTCTTCGACGCCACGCGCGATCTGCCGCGCCAGCCGGGCCACCGAACCGCCGCGGCTGTAGTAGAGGATCAGGATTTCGGCCATCGCGATTCTTCCGGAGCAGCGACTAGGGTAACCGAGGCCGGCGCAAGGTGAGTCTCAGCATGGCGATGCGGTACGCTTCGCGGCATGTCATATCGCGAGACGCTGCGCCGCTGGTACAACGAACTCGACCGCGAGCGCGCGCGCGCCTTCGGCAGATTCGTCTGGCGCCGCTTCCTCGAAGACCGCTGTTTCGAATCGGCCGGCGCGCTGGCCTACGCCACTTTGTTCGCGCTGGTGCCGCTGGCGGCCGTGGTGTTCGGCGTGGTTTCGATGTTCCCGCTGTACGAAACCTGGGTCGACGAATTGAGCGAATTCGTGTTCGCCAATTTCGTGCCGCGCGCGGCCGAAACGGTGGCCGATTTCCTGCGCAGTTCGGCCACCAATGCGCGCGGCTTGCCCGGCCTGGGCGCGCTCACCCTGCTCGTCACGGCCCTGCTCACACTGGCGAGCATCGAGGACACCTTCAATCGCATCTGGCGCGTGAGCGCGCCGCGCCGCGCGATGTCGCGCGTGCTCACCTATTGGGCCGCGCTCACGCTGCTGCCGATCCTGACCGTCGCCAGCCTGATCGTGTCGTCGTATGTGGCGTCGTCGCCGCTGCTGGTGCAGTCGGACACCGGCAACAGCGTCGGCCACGCCTTCCTGCGGATGTTGCCGCTGGCGCTGGAACTGGCGGCTTTCAGCATCGCCTATCGCGTCATCCCGAACCGCACCGTGGCCGCACGCCATGCGCTGATGGGCGGCCTGCTGGCGACGGTGCTGTTCGAGATGGCGAAGGCCGGCTTCGCGTTCTATCTGGGCCGCGCGAATTACCAGCAGTTGTACGGCGCGGTGGCGGTGATTCCGATCTTCCTGATCTGGATCTACGTGTCGTGGGTGGTGGTGCTGCTCGGGGCGTCGATCGTGGCGTCGCTGGCCGCGTTCCGCTTCCAGCCGGCGGCGATGCGCTTGCCGCCGGGCTACGAAATGTTCGGGCTGCTGCGCCTGCTCGGCCGCTTCGCCGAAGCGCAGAACACCGGGCGCGGCCTGCACACCGAGGAATTGCGCAAACTCGAACCGCTGCTCACCGACGATCTGCTGATGCGCATGCTCGGCGAAATGGCCGCGGTGAAGGTGCTGCAGCGCACCGAAACCGGCGAATGGGTGCTGGTGCGCGATCTCGATCACCTCACGCTGGGCGAACTCTACGAGGCTTCCGAACTGCGCATTCCGGCCGGCGAGGCCTGGCTGCCGTGCCGCGACGATGCCATCGGCCGGCGCGCCGAGGAAGGCATCAACGAACTGCGCCTGCCGCTGCGCGAGCACCTCAAACGCAGTGTCGCTACGATATTGCGCGATGCACCCAACGGGAGTCGGCCCTGATGTCGAGGATGGCGATGCAAAGGATGGCAAGGAGTTTCATCGTGTTCGCCGCTGCCGGCATGCTGGCGATGGTCTCGCACGCGCAGGCGGATGCGAGAACCCCGGCGTTGCAGGTCACCACGCTCGATGGCAAGTCCTGGGACCTGGCCGCGCAGCGCGGGCAATGGACGCTGGTGAATTTCTGGGCCACCTGGTGTGCGCCCTGCATCAAGGAAATGCCGGATCTGGCCGCGCTCGACAAGCGCCGCGACGATCTGTCGGTGATCGGCCTGGCCTACGAGGAAATCGCGATCGAGGACCTGCGCGCCTTCCTGCGCGAACATCCCGCCGACTATCCGATCGCGATCGTCGATGTGTACGCGCCGCCGGCCGATTTCGACACCCCGCGCGGCCTGCCGATGACCTATCTGATCGCGCCCGACGGCACCGTCGCCAAGCAGTTCGTCGGGCCGGTGACCTCGAAGGACATCGAAACCGCCATCGCGGCGCACGACGCGGCGCAAGGCTGACATGCCTGCCGCGCGCTTCTACGTCTCGGGCAAGGTGCAGGGCGTGTTCTACCGCGCCGCCACCCGCGAACAGGCCGAACGCTTCGCCTTGAGCGGCTACGCCCGCAACCTCACCGACGGCCGCGTCGAGGTGCTGGCGGTGGGTGAGGAGGGCGCGATCAGCGCGCTCGAACGCTGGCTCTGGCAAGGCCCGCCGAGCGCGCGCGTCGAGGACGTCCAGCGCGAATCGGCCGAGGCCGAAATCACCCGCGGCTTCCATACGGGCTGAATGGTGCGCCCAAGGGAGCGGCGATCACGGTCAGCGGTGCCGGGCCGCGCGGCCTGCGGGATACGATGGAGCAGGGGCGAGGGATGAGTGGCGAGGGCGTACTTTCCAACGCCGAGTCACCTCCAGAGTCGCGCCCTCACTACTCGCCCCTAACCCCTTCTCTTAATCCCTTCGCCTTGCCCGTGCCTCCCGCCAGACTCGAAGAACCCAGCAACGCCCGCCTCTTCTGGCTGCTGCACACCGGCGGCTGGGTCGGCTCGTTCCTGTTGTGGTACCTGTCGGCGCTGGCGCACGGCAAGCCGGCCAATTACTGGAAACTCTCGCTCTCCACGGCGGTGTCGGGCTTCGTCGTCACGCTGGCGCTGCGCTGGCTGTTGCGCGGTTTCTGGCACCTGCCGCCGTCGCGCCTGATCGCGGCGATGCTGCTGCCGGTGCTGGCCGCCTCGGCGAGCATGGGCGGGGTCTACGTGCTGGTGCTGATGGACTGGTGCGGCGCCGAATGCATGCCCTCGTCGCGCCTGGCCTACGGCGCCTACATGTTCGGCCACCTGTACGTGGTGATGAGCTGGGTCGGCTTCTACATCGGGATCAAGTATTACCGGCAGTTGCAGCAGCAGACACGCCACGCGCTGGCGGCCAACGCGATGGCGCACCAGGCGCAACTGAAAATGCTGCGCTACCAGCTCAATCCGCATTTCCTCTTCAACACCCTGAACGCGATTTCCACGCTGATCCTCGATCGCGCCAACGACACCGCCAACCGCATGGTGCAGAGCCTGTCGGCCTTCCTGCGCCACTCGCTCGACAACGACCCGATGCAGCGCGTCACCTTCAAGCAGGAACTCGACGCGCTGCGGCTTTACCTGGACATCGAGAAGGTACGTTTCGCCGAACGCCTGCAGATCGACTACGAGATCGAGCCCGAATGCTATTCGGCGCTGCTGCCCAGCCTCCTGCTGCAACCGCTGATCGAGAACGCGATCAAATATGCGGTGGCGCGCCGGGTCGAAGGCGGGCGGCTGGAAATCGGCGCGCGCCGCGTCGGCGACGCGCTCGAACTGCGGGTCGCCGACGACGGCCCGGGCTGCCCGCTGTTCGACAACGGCGGCATGCCCGAAGGCCACGGCGTCGGCCTGGTCAACACCCGCGAACGGCTGCGCGTGCTGTACGGCGAGCGTTCGTCCTTCGTCGCGCGCAACCGCGAGCCGAGCGGCGTCGAAATCCGCCTGAGACTGCCGTTCGAGGCCGGCGGCGCGCCGCGCGAGTAGCCGGCCGCGGGCGCGGTTTTCGCGCCACATGACCATTTGCACATGCGGCGCAAAGTAGGTGCCCGCAGGCTGCCCTTCTGACTTGTCTGTGGGGACGCCGATGACGGCTGCGATCCGAACCCTGATCGTGGACGACGAGCCGCTGGCTCGCCGTGGCCTGGAAATACGCCTGGCCGAACACGACGACATCCAGATCATCCGGCAATGCGGCAACGGCGACGAAGCGGTGCGCGCCGTGACCGAACTGCAGCCGGACCTGATGTTCCTCGATGTGCAGATGCCCGGCCTGGACGGCTTCGCCGCGCTGCGCGCGATCCCCGCCAGCCAGATGCCGCTGGTGGTCTTCGTCACCGCCTACGACCACTACGCCATCCGCGCCTTCGAAGCCAGCGCGGTCGATTACCTGTTGAAGCCGATCGACGACAGCCGTCTGCACCAGGCCCTCTACCGCGTCCGCCAGCACCGCCGCGACCGCGATGCCGAAGAACACTGCGCCAGGCTGCTCAACCTGCTGGGCGAGCTGTCCGGCAAACCCTCGCTCACGCTCGACGAAGTGCTCGACGACGACGCCGCCGCGAAACTCAAGAAAGGCGAACAGAAAATCTCGATCCGCGACGGCGGCCGCACCGTACGCGTGGACGTCGACCACATCCGCTGGATCGACGCCGCCGGCGACTACATGTGCATCCACACCGACACCGAAACCCACATCCTGCGCGCCACCATGCGCGAACTCGAACGCCAGCTCGACGGCCGCCGCTTCCAGCGCGTGCACCGTTCCACCATCGTCAATGTGAACCGCGTGAAGTCGATGCGGGCGCATATCAATGGGGAGTATTTCTTGATGCTCGATTGTGGGCATGAGTTGAAGTTGAGCCGGAGTTACAAGGAGAAGATTGAGTTGTTGAAGTAGGGGGAGGGGTGCGGGAATCCGCAAGGGATTTGCGGATTTGTGTTTGTGTCAGCACTTGTGACTTTCCACTTCGCGTTTCGTGTGTTTTTTGGCCTGGATGGAGCGGCTTCATCGCGGAATCCGGCAGGGCTTCGGTATTCGCGATTCCACTCCAATCTCGTCATTCCCGCGAAGGCGGGAATCCAGCGACTCTGAAACGGTCCGCTTCCCTCGCGAATGAAGTTGCGACTTCGCGAGTTTCGCCCCCCTCAGCGGGGGCCGAGTCACTTTCTCTTGCTTGTCCAAGAGAAAGTAACCAAAGAGAAGGACACCCCGGTGCCGCGCCTGATTTACGTCCATGTAAATCAGGTTCGCGCGGCGGCTACGGGGTTCTTCGACGGCACATCCCTGTGCCGACGAAGAACTCGCGCACTTCCTGCGCGCGCCCCTTCGGGCTTTCCTCCGCCGCCGCGCCGCGGCACAGGGGCCC
>CBFHAI010000017.1:0-78249 GCA_965653565.1 uncultured Chiayiivirga sp.
GAAGATCGCCGGCAAAAAGCCGCGCTGCGCGGCGCGCGCGCCGGATTCGCCGGTGACCAGCATCCAGCCGCCGAGCGTGCCGGTGGCCTTCAGCGCGGCGGCCGCGGCGATGATGTAGAGCGCGATGTCGCTGCCGAAGATGCGGCTGGCGACCAGTGCGAACGGTGCGCTCGACGCAGCCAGTTCCTGCGCCGGCACGATGCCCATCACGAGGATCGACGAGATCACATAGACGACGCCGGCGATGGCGATGCCGGCGAGCGTGGCGCGCGGCACGTTGCGATCCGGATCGCGCACGATGCCGGCCACCATCGCGCCGGTTTCCAGGCCGACGAAAGCCCAGAACACCGGCGCCAGCGACGTCAGCACGACATTCAGATCGGTGCGCGGCACCGGCGCCATGTCGGGCGCGGCATTCCAGGCTTCGCCCGTCGTATTCCACGCCGCGGTGTACAGATCCAGATCGAAACTGCCCCAGCCGCCGAGCAATACGACGGCCACCGGCGCCAGCCCGAACACCACGGCGAACGACTGGAAGCGCGCCACCGGCTTGGGCCCGAGCAGATTGAGCAGGAACATCAGCCAGATCAGCACGATCTGGCCGTACATCTGCACCATCGGATTGTCGGCCGCCACCGGCAGGAGGATCGCCAGATAGCCGAACGCGGCCACGGCGATCGCGTTGTTGCCGATCCACGATGAGATCCAGTACAGCGACGTAGCGAGGAAACCCATGTCGCGGCCGACCGACGGGCGCACATAATCGTCGGGGCTTTCCAGGTGCGGATAGTCGCGCGCCAGGCGCGCGAAGGCGCCGCCCAGCACGATCGCCAGCACGGTGCCGAGCAACCAGCTGAGCACCGTCACGCTGCCGCTCTGCGCCAGCGAGGCCGGCAGCAGGAAGAAGCCCGAGCCGATCATGTTGTTGGCCACCACGAAGGTGGCGAGCACCGGGCCGATCTTGCGGCTGGACTCGGACATCGCGCTTGCTACTCCTGGTGGTGGGCTGCCGGCGTGGCGACCGCCGATGGTTTGACGGCGGACGGTGCGGCTGGTTGGCTCATCGGTGGCGGCGAGCCGCATCGAGGCTCGCCGACGGTTTTTTCCGTGCCGGTTACTTCACCGGCATGCCCGGCGCGGCGCCGGCATCGGCATCGAGCAGGAACAAGCCGCCGCCGTCGAAACCGGCCGACAGGATCATGCCTTCGCTGACGCCGAAACGCATCTTGCGCGGCGCAAGATTGGCGATGAACACCACGTTGCGCCCGACCAGCTTCGCCGGTTCGCCGTAGCTGGCGCGGATGCCCGAAAAAATCTGCCGCCGGCCCAGATCGCCGGCATCGAGCTCGAAGCGCAGCAGTTTGTCGGAGCCCTCGACGAACTCGCAGGCGAGCACGACGCCGACGCGCAGATCGAGTTTGGCGAAGTCCTCGATGCCGATGTTGGCCGGTCCGGCAGGGTTTTTTGCTGCCGCCGCATCGCCGCCGGCAGCAACCACGCCAGCCGCCCCGCCAGACTTCTTCCCCTGACCGTCCTTGCCGCGCAGGCGGGAATCCAGCGCCTCCGCAGCCCCACCCGGAGCCGATGCCTTCGCGTCCGCCGCTGCCGGCGTCGAAGTGTCGGCCGTCGGCTGCAGCGACTCCTTGCTGGCGTCGACCATCGCTTCCAACTTCTTGGTGTCGATCCTCTGCAGCAGTTCCTGGAAAGGCAGGATCCGCTCGATCGGTGCTTTCAGATCGTTCCAGGTCGGCTCGCGTTCGAGACCGAAAATTCGCAGCGCATTCGCGCAAAGATCCGGGCAAATCGGATACAGGCAAATCGCCAGCCGATAGAACGCGCGCAAGGTTTCGCTGACGACCTGGTGCAGAACATCCCGTCGCGCCGGATCCTTCGCCAGCGCCCAGGGCGCCTGGTCGTTCCAGTACTTGTTCAAATCGTCGGCGGTAGCCATGACGTTGCGCGCAACGAAGTTGTAGTTGCCTTGCGCATACCATTCTTGAACGTGCGGTGCATCCTGGACGATCTGATGATCGAGCCGCAGCGAATCGAATCTGACCGCATCCTCCGGATACATGCGGCCATCGAAAAATTTGATCAGAAACCCGCAGGCCCGGCTCGCCAAGTTGACGAATTTCCCGACCAGATCGCTATTCACCCGCTGCGCGAAATCTTCGAGATTCAAATCCAGATCATCGACGCCGCCGGACGATTTGGCCGCGAAGTAGTAACGCAGATATTCCGGATTCAAGCCCGAATCCAGATAGGTGCGCGCCTGGATGAAGGTGCCGCGCGACTTCGACATCTTGGCGCCGTTCACCGTCAGGTAGCCGTTGACGTGCAGCGCGGTGGGCATGCGGAAACCCGAGCCTTTCAGCACCGCCGGCCAAAACAATCCATGGAAATTGACGATGTCCTTGCCGATGAAGTGATGCAGTTCGGCCGGGGTGCCGGCGGCGAGCAGCGCTTCGAAATCGAGCTTCTGCTTTTCGCACCAGCGCTTGAAGCTGGTGAAGTAGCCGATCGGCGCGTCGAGCCAGACGTAGAAGAATTTGCCGGGCGCACCGGGAATCGGGAAGCCGAAATAGGGTGCGTCGCGCGAAATGTCCCAATCGCGCAGGCCGCCGTCGGCATCGAGCCATTCGCGCAGTTTGGCTTTCACGCCGGGCACCGCGACCTCGCCTTCGAGCCACTCGCGCAAGGCCGCTTCGAAGTGCGACACCTGGAAGAAATAATGCTCCGAGTCGCGCAGTTCCGGCGCGGCGCCGGACACCACCGAGCGCGGATTCTTCAATTCCGTCGGCGCATAGGTCGCACCGCAGTTTTCGCAATTGTCGCCGTACTGGTCGGCGGTGCCGCAGTTCGGGCATTCGCCCTTGATGTAGCGGTCCGGCAGGAACATCGCCTTCACCGGATCGTAGAACTGCTGGATCGAACGGCGCGCGATGTGGCCGCCCTTGTCGAGCGCGGCGTAGATGCGCTCGGTGAGTTCGCGATTGCCCTGCGAATGGGTGGAATCGTAGTGATCGAACTTGACGTGGAAGGCGGCGAAATCGTCCTCGTGCGACTGCTGCATGCCGGCGATGTATTGCTCGGGCGTCAGCCCGGCCTTTTCGGCGGCCAGCATGATCGGCGTGCCGTGGGTGTCGTCGGCGCAGACGAAGTGCGCGGTGCGGCCCTGCATGCGTTGCGCGCGCACCCAGATGTCGGCCTGGATGTAGCCCACCAGGTGGCCGATGTGCAGCGGGCCGTTGGCATAGGGCAGGGCGCAGGAAACGATCAGGGGCGGCGTGGCTGGCATTGCGTCGTGGGGAGCCTTGAGGGGCGGTGATTATCCCACGGCTGTTCGGCCGTCGTGCTCGCGAAGCGCCGGCGTCGCGCTCGCGCAGTTCGATCCGGTGCCGCAAAAAAGAAGCCCGGCTTTCGCCGGGCTTCGAAGTGCCGCAGAAAACGTGTCGCTTAGAACTTGTATTCGGCGCTCAGGTAGAAGCGGCGGCCGGCCGGATCCGCACCCAGGTAGTACTGGAAGAACGGGTAGGCCAGGTGCGACGGATCGTAGCGGTACTGGTTGTCGAGCACGTTGACCACGGTGAAAGTCGTGTTCAGGTTTTCGGTCCAGACCTTGCGCACGGTCAGGTTGTAGAGCATGTACGGCTGCAGGCGCTCGCCCCAGCACAGGTCCGGGTTGCCGCCGACCGCGACGTCGCAGCCTTCGGATTCCGCGAACGTGCCGTTCGAGCCGTAGCGCGTGCCGAACACCGTGGTCGTCCAGTCGCCCTTCTGCCAGGCGATGCTGCCGCGGACGCGGCTGCGCTGGTTGAAGTTGCCCGGATCGTCGCGGAAGTCGGTGAGCGGATCGTCGAAGAACTGCTGCGACTTGTCGGTCAGCACCACGCTGTAGCCCAGGTCGACGCGGAAGGTGCCGAGGCGATCGGTTTCCCAGCCGTAGCGGAAGGTGGCGTCGATGCCGCTGGTGTCGATCTTGGCGGTGTTGATGTACGCCGAGTTGACCGCCGAAACGCGACCGTCGTTGATCGTGCCCGGGGCCACTTCGCGCGTGATCAGGCCCAGGATGTTCTGGCAGAACGACGAGTTGATGTCGAACGCGAACGGCGTGCCGTCGCGGTTGACGCCCAGGCGGCAGTTGGCTTCGTCACGCAGCAGGCGTGCGTTGGTCAGCTGGCGCGCGGCGTCGTCGAGCTTGATGCGGTAGAAGTCGGCCGAGAACGACATGTTGTCGATGATGTCCCACACGAAACCGTACGTGTACGACTCGCCTTCTTCTTCCTTCAGCCCCGGGTTGCCGGCGATGCGGGTCTGGGTCTGGTAGATGGTGGCGTCGCCGGCCACGTTGCACTGCGCGAACGTACGCGGACCGGCCGCGGCGCCCGTGCTGGTGCCCGAACGGCAGGCGTATTCGTCGGTCACCGCCGCGAACGAGGCCGCACCTTCGGCGTACACCAGCTGCAGGTCGGGTGCGCGGAAGCTGGTGGCGTAGTTGCCGCGGATCAGCAGGCTTTCGAACGGACGGAATTCGAGGCCGGCCTGGTAGGTGAGGGCATCGTCGATGTCGGAGATGTCGTCGTACTTGTCGTAGCGCCCGGCGATCTGCGCGGTCAGCATGCTGGTGATCGGCACGCGGAATTCCAGGCCGGCGGCGTAGCGGTCACGCTCGCCTTCGGTCTGGCCCGAGCTCACCAGGTTGTAGACGGTCTGCTCGTCGCGCGGACGCAGCGGGTTGGTACGCGGATCGCTGCGCAGGTCGACGGTCTGGCGATTGCCTTCCAGCACGCCGGCGAAGCCGACCGGGCCGGCGGGCAGTTCGAACAGGTCGCCCGCCAGGTTGAAGTTCAGCGTGCTCGAGCTGGTTTCCGAAATATTGAGCACGCGCGTGGCGAACGAGCGGTAGATCTCAGGCGTGATCGGCGTCGACCAGCGGTCGAGGTTGAGGTTGTACACCGGGAAGTTTCCGGCGCCGCCGGTGGTGCCGGCGAAACCCTGCTGCGGGCCGAGGAAGTAATCGTGTACGGCCTGGGCGAGCAGGCGCGGACGATCCTGTTCGTAATCGTATTCGCCGTGCGAGGCGAAGAATTCCCAATCGAAACGATCGTTGAACATCACGCCGCGGGCGCCGCCCATGACGTCGAGGCTCTGTTCGTCGAAGTGCGTCGACGCCGCTTCCGGGCCGCCCAGTTCGAACGGGTTGAACACGCGCTGCAACTGCACCAGGTGACCGAACTGCGGATCGTAGTAGGTCGAGCTGGCGGCGCCGCTGGCGCTGCGCAGGAACTGGTCGCCGCTCGTGCCCCAGAACTCGGTGCCGTTGCTGGAGATGTTCTGGGTGTCGTAATACATCGCCTGGCCGAACAACTGGGTGGTATCGGTCAGATCGAAGGTGCCGTAGCCGTACAGGCCGACGTTCTCGCCCTTGTTCTGGATCGAACGCGAGCCCGGCTGGGTGAAGGAACCGCAATACGTGCCGCGCGCCGCCGTGGTGCGCGTGGTGTAGCCGAACGCGTCGCAGGCTTCCTCGCCCGGGTAGTAGGCGTTGTGGTTGTTCGGGCCGTTCGGGCTGGCCGAGGCGCGGATCACGATCAGCGACAGCGCCGGATTGGTGAAGGCTTCGCCGCGCGGTCCTTCGCGGGTGTCGGCGAGGAACTCGCGCTGGTCGGCGAAGATCGGCTCTTCGTAACCGGCCTGCACGCCGTACACCGCGCTCCAGCGATCGCCGGTGCTGCCACCGGTGAATTCGAAGTTGCCGACGTCACCACCGCCTTCGGCCGTGGTGCCCACGGTGCCGCGGATCTGGTGGCCGTCGAAGTTGGTGCGCGTGACGATGTTGACCACGCCGGCGATGGCGTCGGAACCGTAAATGGCCGAGGCGCCGCCTGCCAGCACTTCGATGCGTTCGATCACCGCGGTCGGGATGGCGCGCAGGTTCACCACGTTGTTGTCGCGGTTGTACGGCTGCGGGTACTGCGCCGGGCGGCGACCGTTGATCAGCGTCAGCGTGTAGCCCGGGCCGAGGTTGCGCAGGTTGACCACCTGGGCGTTCGGCGAGAAGCCGGCGGTGGCGAGTTCACCGGTGAACGAGGAGGTCGTGTTCTGGTTCAAGGTGTCGAGCACGTCGGCGACGGTCTGGAAACCTTCGCGGTCGATGTCCTCGCGCGTGATCACGGTGACCGGCGCCGGGCCTTCGACCGAGGCGCGCTTGATGCGCGAACCGACGACGACGATTTCGTCGAGCTCGGGGTTGCGGTCGCTGCTCGCTTCGGTTTCGTCATCGGTCTGGGCGAAGGCCTGCTGCGACATCGGCAGGAACAAGGCCGCAGCCAGCGCAACCGCGAGCGGGCAACGGGTAAATCGGGTCAGTTTCGTCATCGCTTTGTGTCCCCAAAAAACGTTTGAAATCAGCGTTCACCTTGTACCCAAAGCGCCGCCCTCCCGCGGGAAGTCACGGCAATATTCTGCAAGGCTTAACGGGAACATAACACAGGCCGGAAGCCCGGTGTCGGGCGAATTGTGAAGAACGCTGTCGCTTCGGCGCAGCCGGCCGCAGCGCTACGATGAGCGCCCCCGCCACCTCGGAAGCGCCGCATGGAAGCCCTGCAAGACCTCGTGAAAACCCGCCTGGCCACCCTGGTGGATCCGCATACCGGACGCGATCTGGTGAGCGGCGGCGCCGTCAAGGGCGTGGGCGTGGATGCCGATCGGGTGGCGGTGGAACTGGTGCTCGGCTACCCGGCGAAAAGCTGGCATGCGGTGCTGGCGGCGCAGGCGAAGGCCTTGCTCGAAGCCGACCCGCGCATCGCGGCGGCGACGGTCTCGGTGAGTTCGCGGGTGGCGCCGCATCAGGTGCAGAAGGACCTGAGCCCGCTGCCGGATGTGAAGAACATCATCGCGGTGGCGTCGGGCAAGGGCGGCGTCGGCAAGTCGACCACCTCGGTCAACCTGGCCCTGGCGCTGGCTGCCGAAGGCGCCCGCGTCGGTGTGCTCGATGCGGACATCTACGGCCCCAGCATCCCGCGCATGCTCGGCATCAAGGGCAAGCCGGACACCACCGACGGCCAGAAGATCGTGCCGAAAACCGCGCACGGCGTGCAGGCGATGTCGATCGGTTTCATGATCGAAGAAGACACGCCGATGATCTGGCGCGGCCCGATGGTGACCCAGGCCTTGCAGCAATTGCTCAACGAAACCCACTGGAACGGGCTCGATTATCTCTTCATCGATCTGCCGCCGGGCACCGGCGACATCCAGCTCACGCTCTGCCAGCGCGTGCCGGTCTCGGGCGCGGTGATCGTCACCACGCCGCAGGACATCGCCCTGCTCGACGCGCGCAAGGCGCTGCGCATGTTCGAAAAGGTCGAAGTGCCGGTGCTGGGCATCGTCGAGAACATGGCGATCCACGTGTGCTCGAACTGCGGCCATGCCGAACACGTTTTCGGCCAGGGCGGCGGCCAGAGCATGGCCGAACAGTACGGGGTGCCGCTGCTGGGGTCGCTGCCGCTGGCGATGCATATCCGCGAACAGGCCGACAGCGGCACGCCGACCGTGGTGGCCGCACCCGACTCGCCGGCGGCCGGCCTCTACCGCGAAATCGCCCGCAAGGCCGCCGGCCGGCTGTCGCAGCGCTCGCGCAACAAGAGCATCCAGTTTCCCAACATCGTCATCCAGAACACCTGAGTGGGCTGCAGGGGCCGCTTACCCCTCAAAACGGGTGGTTCGTTGACGGACTTCGCGCAATGCGTGTGATGCAGTTCACAAAATTCGTTTCTGGCGAAACCGGATCAGTGACTCGAAGCTGAATCGTCGCACCGTTCGTCCCTGAAAACTTACCGTTCGTCTGTCTTCAGCCATTTTTGTTGCATTGCAGAATGATTGCAGTCGCAACTGCCCCTAGGGTCACCGACGTCGCGCCGGGCGGATCACTACCTCCCGGCGTTGTCATGTCGGGGGACTGGCTCACAACCGTAGGGGACGCTACACGTGAATATCCGCAAGACCGCAACCACGCTTTCGCTCGCCATCGCCGCTGCGCTGGCCGCCGCATCCGCCGCCCACGCCGGCGGCCGTTCCGACTTGGTGCTCGCCGCGCTGGCTTCCGGCAAGGCGCAGCACACGCCGGGCGAACTGCTCGTTCAATTCGGCGCCAACGCGTCGGCCGCCGATCGCAATTCGGTACGCCAGGGCCTGGGCGCCAACCGCCTGGAAACCGTGCGCGGCGCCCGCGCCGGCAAGGGTGAGCTCGAACTGATGCGCCTGCCGCCTGGCCTGAACGTGGCCGACGCCGTGCGCGGCCTCGACGGCATCTCCGGCATCGAATTCGCCGAGCCGAACTGGACCTACTACCACGCCGCCGTCGCCAACGACACGCTGGCCGCCAACGGTTCGCTGTGGGGCATGTACGGCGACGCCAGCTCGCCGGCCAATCAGTACGGTTCGCAGGCCGCGGAAGCCTGGGCCGGCAATCACACCGATTGCGGCAATGTCATCGTCGGCGTGATCGACGAAGGCATCTATCACCAGCATGAAGACCTCGCCGCCAACATCTGGAGCAATCCGTTCGATGCAGCCGACGGCGTCGACAACGACGGCAACGGCTATGTCGACGACACCCGCGGCTGGGACTTCGACGGCGGCAGCAACAACGTCAACTCGGGCGGCGCCAACGACGACCACGGCACCCATGTCGCGGGCACCATCGCCGGCGTCGGCGGCAACGGCAAGGGCGTCGCCGGCGTGTGCTGGAGCGGCATCAAGGTCATCAGCGCCAAGTTCCTCGGCCGCCGCGGCGGCACCACCGCCAACGCGATCAAGGCGGTCGACTACATCACCGACCTGAAGACGCGCCACGGCCTGAACATCGTCGCCACCAACAACTCGTGGGGCGGCGGCGGTTTCTCGCAGGGCCTGCAGGACGCCGTCGGCCGCGCCAACAACGCCAACATCCTGTTCGTCGCGGCCGCCGGCAACGATGCCTACGACAACGACGCCACCGCCAGCTACCCGTCGAACTACCCGAATGCCAACATCATCGCGGTGGCGTCGATCACCAGCACCGGTGCGATGTCGAGCTTCTCGCAGTGGGGCAAGACCACGGTCGACCTGGGTGCGCCGGGTTCGGCCATCTACTCGACGGTGCCGAAGTCGTCGAAGGGCTCGGTGATCTCGGCCTACGCCAGCTACAGCGGCACCTCGATGGCCACCCCGCACGTCACCGGCGCCGTCGCCCTGTACGCCTCGTCGCACGCCGGCGCCTCGGCCGCCACGATCAAGGCGGCCGTGCTCGGCGCCACCGTGCCGACCGCCTCGCTGACCAACAAGACGGTCACCGGCGGACGCCTGAACGCCAGCGGCTTCTGATCGCCGGCGCTGCAGCGGTAAAGCAGCAAGGAGGCCCGGGGCGACCCGGGCCTTCTGCTTTTTGCCGATCGGCGGGCTCGGGGTGTCGCTGTCGCGCGGCTTCCGTAGAATGCCGCGGTCGTGCCGGACCTTCGGCACTCCTCTTCCGGATGACGCCGCACCATGACGATCAAAAGCGACAAGTGGATCCGCCGCATGGCCGAACAGCACGCGATGATCGAGCCGTTCGAACCGGGCCAGGTGAAACAGAACGCCGCCGGCGGCCGCATCGTGTCGTACGGCACCTCGAGCTACGGCTACGACGTGCGCTGCGCCAACGAGTTCAAGATCTTCACCAACATCAACTCGACGATCGTCGATCCCAAGCAGTTCGATCCATCGAGCTTCGTCGACCTCGTGTCGGACGTGTGCATCATCCCGCCCAATTCCTTCGCGCTGGCACGCACCGTCGAATACTTCCGCATCCCGCGCAGCACGCTGGTGGTGTGCCTGGGCAAGAGCACCTACGCGCGCTGCGGCATCATCGTCAACGTGACCCCGCTCGAGCCCGAATGGGAAGGCCACGTCACGCTGGAGTTCTCCAACACCACGCCGCTGCCCGCGAAAATCTACGCGCACGAAGGCGTGGCGCAGATGCTGTTCTACGAATCCGACGAGATCTGCGAGACCTCGTACAAGGATCGCGGCGGGAAGTATCAGGGCCAGCGTGGCGTGACTTTGCCGCGTACGTGATCCGTTGCAAAAGCCGCTCAAAAGCTTTCGAATCCGTCGAAGAATGGGCCCAGTGGGGCTGCTATGCCCAACACTTTTCGCGGTTCGTTTGCGTAGCCGATACCGCCATTACCCAGTTCTCCGTAAAAACCGGAGCCGCTACAGCGTACTGCGTTGGCGGTGACCGAGCAGGTATGTGTGGTGCCGACGGAGATATCTGTCGCCGAACCCCAGCCAGGAATAACGGTGGGCGACGTTTTGAAAATCATGCTCCCATCGCCCAGACCACCAGTGTTGTTGAACCCCCAGCAACGCACCTGGGTTCCATCTGACACGCAAGTAGCGTCGCCTCCTAGCGAAAACAAAGTCGAGGCACCCATTCCGATGACAGACGTCGGAGAACTAAGAGGCTCCTGTTTTCCATTTCCTACTTGGCCCCAAGTATCGTTTCCCCAACACCACAGACCTGGTGGGCCGAATTCGGCACGACGCGCACAGGTGTGTGCACGACCCGCATCTACGTGAGTTACACCTGTTAAATTCGGAACCTTCGTCGGCGAAAAAATTTTTTCTTCGCCAGAGAAACCCAGTTGTTGGGATTCATTGGATCCCCAGCAGAAGAGTTCTTGGGTTTGCGTCACCGCACAGGTATGCGATCCGTCAGTCGATCCACCCGCAGTCAAAGAGACTGCTGCAGCAGGAAGACTAGGGGATACGGGATTTTCTTTTGCAGCAGGGGAGCCATCGCCCAACGCTCCGTCCGAATTCTTTCCCCAGCACCATACGACGCCAGAAGACGACCTAGCGCAGGTGTGGAATGCTCCCGAGTCCAGTTCGACAAGACCGGAAAGACCGGGGACAGGTTTCGGACTGGGGTCGACATTTGGCCGATTCAGGTCACCCAGTTGCCCTTGACCGTTATAACCCCAGCACCAAGCTTGTCCCGAAACGAGTGCGCACGCGTGATAGGCACCTGCGGTGATTTCCGTGGCGTTCGAAAGTGTCAGGGGTGACTGGAACGGATGGGTGGGGTCGTTCGAGGCAGTCCCATGACCCAGTTGCCCGGAAAGGTTCTTTCCCCAGCATCTGACATCGCCGTTCGCCAGCAGGCTGCAAGTAAAGTGTTCACCCGTTGCTACCTTGACGGACGAAGTGCTTCCAGGAACCGTTGCGGGTGACAATAGCAGCGACGCCACCCCCGCCGGAGAAATCCCCAGTTGGCCTGCGTTATTTCTTCCGAAGCACCACACTTCGCCTGCAAATCCGACGGCGCATGTGTGGTACGCGCCCAAACTCAGCTCGTGGAACCCAATCGCATCCACCGGCACAGTAGTCGCGGCGCCAAAGACATCCCCAGGTGAGTCGTCATCATTGCCATGCATGCCGTAGCTGCCAGAGCCCCAGCACCGGGTTTGCCAATCTCGGTCGATGGCACACGTGTGATCGCCGCCAGCGGCGATGGAGCGAACTCCCGCTGACAACGGAATAAGCAGCGCTTTGTTCGGAAGTTCCTTGAGTGGCGATAAAGAACTCGTCTGGAGCTGACCGTGGGTATTGTCGCCCCAGCAAAAAACCTCTCCCTTGGCGGTACGGGCGCAAGTGTGGCTAGTCCCAGCAGCCAACTGAACTGCGGCGCCGAAATCCTCCAATTGCACAGGAACGGGAGACGCCTGTGCCGGCCCATTGCCGAGTTGGCCTCTATCGTCGTCGCCCCAGCAGTAGACGCGCTGGTCGGCTACCGCGCATGTATGTCTATCGCCAGCTGAAACGTCAGTTACACCAGCGAGACCGGAGATTTTCTCAGGCGCAACGTTTGACCCCAAGGCGCCATTGCCTAGCTGGCCGTGACTATCCGAACCCCAGCAATATGCCTGCCCCGCTGTATCGATTCCGCAGACATGTTCTTTCCCTGATTTCACTTGGATGAAAGCGATGCCGCCGACGACCTTGCTCGGCGTAGCAGAAGGGCCTGATGCACCGTTTCCGAGCTGCCCTTGGCTGTCGTCACCCCAGCAGTACGCGTCCGAGGAGCTCAAGGCGCAGGTATGAAAAAGCCCGGCAGAGGGGGAGGTATAACCGCCGCTTCCAACGACGGCTACCGGCACATTGCTGCCCGCCATCGTTCCATCACCCAGCTGGCCCTTTGTATTTCCTCCCCAACACATTAGTCCGCCGGCTTCTTGAATCGCGCATGTGTGTTCGAACCCTGTGGCCAGGAATGCACCGAACAGGCTGTCGCTCGCTGCGAGCCCGGCCAGGAAGGTGAAGGCAAGAATTTTATTCATCGAAGACCCCATGTTGAACCCGAGACAGCTAGTTGTCAGGGATTGCTCGATCTGCTGTACGTCGCTTTGCGCGTAGTCGGACAGTCGGATTCGTGGGGTTGGCTGTACGGGTATCCCTCTCCCTACGGTGACGAGTTGGTCGCACCCTCTCTACGGTTCGCCATAGAGACGCACCAGGGCAATCGATGCGAAGTCAGGTTTTTCGGTAGGTTACGAAAAATCCCTGCAAATCGCCGTTTTCGCTGAAGCTCTCGACGTTGACGACAATGTAGCCGTGCCGCGCGAAGGATCGATGCACGCGGGTGAGTGCGTCGGCGGCCGAGTCCTTGCGGCGGCCGAAATCGACGTCGACGAACACGGTGACGGCCGGTTGATTCTCCTGTGCCACAGCGGCGGCGTGTTTCTCGAAATCGCGCGCGGCGACGCTGCTCGCCGGGCATGCGAGCGACGCGATCAATACGACGGTAAAACCAGCTTTCTTCAGCAGCATCTGCAAGTCCTCGAAGTCGAAAAAATCAGCACAGGGTTCCTAGCGGGTCGGCGACATCGGTTCGATGCGCCACCGCGGCATCCAATGCGACGAGCACGCCTTCGTGCATCGTCGCCAGATCGAGGCTCGGCGCGCCCGGATGCCGTGCCGCCTGAGCGGGCAGGAACGGCACATGCAGGAAACCGGCGCGCAGCGCGGGCCACCGCGTCGCCGCGAAGTGCAGCAACGCGAAGAACATCGCGTTGCAGACGTAGGTGCCTGCCGTCAGCGACAGTTCGGCGGGGATGCCGCGCTCGATCATTGCGCGCAGCATCGCCTTCACCGGCAGCGTCGTGAAATAAGCATCGGGCGCGCTGTCGATCACAGGGGCGTCGATCGGTTGTTGGCCGGCGTTGTCGGCGATGCGCGCATCGACCAGGTTCAACGCGACGCGTTCGAGCGACAGTCGCGAACGTCCGCCGGCTTGTCCGATGCCCAGCGCGAGCGCAGGCCGTTCCCGCTCCAGCGCGCGTTCTATGTCGTGCACGGCGTCGCTGAAAGTCACCGGCAACAACACGCTGGCGATGCGATGCCCGCTCACGCGTTCGCCTTGCAGTTCCGCGAGCAACTCCATCGCGGGATTCGAAATTTCCCCGCCGAACGGCTCGAATCCGGCCAGGAGAATGACGGGTTCGTCGCTCATTGCTTGCATCTCGTCAACGGAACACCAGCAAATACATCAGCACGATATTCGCCGCCAGCAACGGCAATGCGGTGCCGACCTGCACGCGAATCACCGCGTACGGATCCTTCAATTCGAGCAGCGCCGCCGGCACCAGATTGAAGTTCGCCGCCATCGGCGTGAGCAGCGTGCCGCAGTAGCCCGACAGCATGCCGATCGCCGCCAGCGGCGCGGCATCCGCGCCGTGCGCAACCACCAGCAGCGGCAGGCCGATGCCGGCCGTCATCACCGGAAACGCGGCGAACGCGTTGCCCATGATCATCGTGAACACCGCCATGCCCAGCGCGTACGCGAGCACCACCGCGAGGCGGTTGTCGACCGGGATCAATTCGCGCACCACGGCGGCGATCGCTTCGCCGACGCCGGCCGCCGCGAACACGCTGCCGAGCGTAGCCAGCAGCATCGGCAGGATCGCCGCCCAGCCCATCGAATCGAGCAGGCGCCGGCTTTGTTCGACGCCCATCGCCGGCGTTTCGCGCGTCAGCAGACAAGCGGCCGCGGTGGCGATCACGCAGGCCACCGCCAGCGCGATCAGCGTGGTCTGCTGCGTATCGAGCAAGGGCATGCCCGCGAGTTGCAGATCCTTGAACGGCACCACCAGCAGCAGCGTGATGAGCGGAATGAGCAGGGCGGGCAGGAACAACCGGTGGCCGAGTTTCGCTGCATCCGCGCGCCGCGCGGCCACCGGCCGATCGGCATATCTGCCCAGGCGCACGCCGCCAAATCCGGCGATCAATGCGATGGCGATCACGACGCCACCCATCGCGGCCTTCGGCAACAGATCGCCGATCAGGAACGAGGCGGCGATCAACGCCCAGAACGCTCCGGTCCACAACCGCCGCGGATTCGCACGGTCGCGCCAGCTCAGCACCGCGACCCACGCGATCAACGCGCCGAACAACCAGTAGGCCCACTGCAGCTCGATCATGGCGCGGGCTCGTTCTGCGCGGCCAGCGCGCGCGCTTCGCGTTCGAGCATTCGATCGAAGCGATACAGCCGCGTGGCATGGATCGCGAACGCGCAGATCGCCGTCGGAATGCCCCACATCGCGATCTGCAATGGTTCGAGCGCGATGCCGTTTTCTTCGTAGAAGGCCTGCATCAGCAGCACCGCGCCGAACGCGACGAACACGTCTTCACCGAAGAACAGGCCGACATTGTCGGTGGCCGCCGACATCGCCTTGATCCGATCGCGCGTCGCCTGCGGCAGCTCGCCGTGCCGTGCGGTCGCGGCACCTTCGGCCATCGGCGCCACCAGCGGCCGCACCATCTGCGGATGCCCGCCGAGACTGGTCAGGCCGAGCATCGCCGTCAGTTGTCGAATCGTCAGATACGCGATCAGCAATCGCCCGGTGGTGGCACCGCGCAGGCGCGTCACCCAGGCTTGCGCGTGCTCTTTCAAACCGTGCCTTTCGAGCAAGCCGATTACCGGCAAGGCGAGCAGGAACAGCGCGAGATAGCGATTCCTGACGAAGGCTTCGCCGAGCAGTTCGAGTACTTCGACCGGCGATTTGCCGGCGACCAGGCCGGTCGCGACACCGGCGATCACCACCACCATCGCCGGGTTCAGGCGCAGCGCGAAGCCGAGCACCACCAGTGCCACGCCGATCAGCGGCCACAAACTCATGTGCCGCGTTCCATCGTGCGGATCGCGACACCGGCGGTTTCGATCGACTGCCGCAGCGCGGCGGCGAACATCGCAGCGTCGGGCCGATCGCCGTGCAGGCAGATCGTGTCGGCGCGGATCGGTATCGTTTCGCCGCCGCGCGCGGTGACGCTGCGCGCGGTCAACATCTGCGCCACCTGCTGCGCGGCCAGATCGACATCGGATATCACCGCCTCGGCGATCGCGCGCGGCGTCAGCGAACCATCGCGCTCGTAACGCCGCTCGGCGAACGCCTCGTGCGCCACGCGCAGGCCTAGCGCCTCGCCGGCGCGCGTGAGTTCGCTGCGCGCCAGACCGTACAGCACCAGCCCCGCATCGAAGTCGCGCACCGCCTGCGCGATGGCCTGGGCGATCGGCCGCTCGCGCGCCGCAACGTTGTACAGCGCGCCATGCGGCTTCACGTGATGCAGCCGCGCACCGGCGGCTTTTGCGAACGCGTGCAGCGCGCCGATCTGGTAAAGCGTCTGCGCATGGATTTCGGCCGGCGAGGTCGGCAATTCGCGCCGGCCGAAGCCTTCGCGATCGTCGAACGACGGATGCGCGCCGATCGCCACCTCGAACTGCCGGCACAGCGCCACCGTGCGCCGCATCGTTTCCGCATCGCCCGCATGCCAGCCGCAGGCGATGCTGGCCGAACTCAGATACGGCAACAGCGCCGCATCGTCGCAGCCTTCGCCCACGTCGCCGTTGAAATCGACCGTGCGTTGCATGGGGTCAGCGGACCTGTCGGAACATGGTCAATCCTGCGTTCGGGACGTCGCGATGGTATCCGCTGGCGGCGCGCGTCTGCACGAGGTCGTGCGCTGCGCCACGGCCAGTTCCATGCGCGCCAGGCGCTGCGACTGTTCGCGCAGTCGGCGGTGCGCGGCGGTGCGATCGATCGGCCGAAGATGCAGCGTGTCGCCCGGCCGGCATTGCGCCAGATGCGGCAGATCGGCCGTGGCGACGAAGCCGATGCACGGATAGCCGCCCACGGTTTGCGCGTCGCCGAGCAGCACGATCGGTCGGCCGTCCGGTGGCAGTTGCACGGCGCCGGGCGCGACCGGCGCGGACAGGCGTTCGCGCGTGTCGGCCAGTTGCAGCGCGGGGCCTTCGAGGCGCAGGCCTTGTCGGTCGCTGGCGGCGGACACGCGCCAGGCTTGCGCGAACAAGACGCCGTGCGGATCGGTGGCATCGGACGCGGGCAGCACGGACACCGCGGCTTCGTGCGCGAGGTCGAGATCGGGCAGGGCGTCGATCCACCATGCCGCGATCGATAGCGCATCGACCGAGGCGCCCGCCGGGAATTCGAGCCGGTCGCCGCCGCGCAGCGCGTGTCCGTCGAAACCGCCGAAACCGGCGCGCAAATCGGTCGATGCACTGCCGAGCACCGCGGCAACGGCAACGCCGCCGGCGATCGCCAGATACGAACGCGCGCCATCGCGGCAGGCACCGAATTTCAGTTCGCTGCCTGCCGGCACGTCGATCGGACGCCAGCCGGGCAGCGCGATACCGTCGATCGCCGCGTCGATCGACGCGCCGGTGATCGCGATCGTTGCGCTTTTCTCGAAGCGCAGCGTCGGCCCCGACAGCGTGATTTCCAGCGCTGCGACATCGCGCGCGTTGCGCACCAGCAGATTGCCGACCTGCAGCGAGAAGGCGTCGAGCGCGCCGGCCGCGCCGACGCCCAGATGCCGGAAGCCGCGCCGGCCGCGATCCTGCACCGTGCTCAACGCCCCCGGTTTGACGACGACGAGACTCACGACGGCACCGCTACGAAACGCACGCGATCACCCGGTTGCAGCAGGCTGGGAGCCGCGCGCGCCGCATCGAACACGATCAGATCGGTGCGCCCGATCAGGTTCCAACCGCCCGGACCTTCGCGCGGATACAAGCCGGTCTGCGCGCCGCCGATCGCGACGCTGCCGGCCGGCACCCGCAGGCGCGGTTGCGCTAGCCGCGGCGTGGCGAGCTTCGGATCGAGGCCGAGAAGATACGGAAAACCCGGCGCAAAACCGAGGAAAGCGACCAGATACTCGACGCCGGTGTGGCGCGCGATCACCTCGTCGCGCCCGAGTCCGGCTTGCGCGGCAACCTTGTCGAGATCGACACCATCGGCGCCGCCGTACCGCACCGGAATTTCGACCAGCCGGCCTTGCGCAACAGCCGCCGCAGCGCGCTCGCGCGACAACCGCTCGCGCAGCCACTGTTCCGCTGCACCGGCCGCCGTCGAATCTTCCGAGAGAATTTCAACATCGACGAACACCGCCAGACTCGCGTAAGCCGGTACCACGTCGACGAGCCACCGCGGCGCATCGTCACGCAGCGCGGCGGCGGCGCGGTGCACCTCGCGATTGATGTCGATATCGATGCGCTCGTCCCAGCGCAACAGGAAGGCGGCATCGCCGAGCGGCTCGATCGAAGGCGGCCGCGGGATCGAATCGCTCATCCGCGCAATGCGTCCTGCAGATCGCGGATACGCGCGTCCATTTCCGCCGCCTCGTAGGCGCGCGCCGGCACGCGGCCCCACACCGGCGCCGGCCAGGCGGCATCGTTTGTCTGTCGCGCAATCACATGCACATGCAGCTGCGCCACCATATTGCCGAGCGCCGCGACATTGAGCTTGTGCGGCTGGAACAGCGAACGCAATGCGCGCGATGTCAGCGCGATCTCGCGCATCAACTGCAGTTGCCGCGATTCGTCGAGATCGACCACATCGCGCATGCCCGGCACGCGCGGCACCAGGATCAGCCACGGATAGTTGGCGTCGTTCATCAACAGCACATCGCACAGGCCGAGCGCGGCAACCAGGTGCGTATCGGCGGCCAGTTGCGGATGCAATTCAAATGTCGCGGCGGTCCTGTTCATTGCAGATGCTTCCGGAAGAAAGCGAGCGTGCGTTGCAGCGCCAGCGCGGCACTTTCCGGCTCGTAGTCGGCGCGCACATCGCAGTTGAAGCCGTGGCCGGCGGGATAGACGTAGGCTTCGGCTTCGGGATGCGCGGCGATCTGTGCATCGCGATGTTCCGGCGGAATGATGGGATCGTGCTCGCCGTAGTGGAACAGCATCGGTGCCTGCAACGGCTCGTTCACGAACGCCATCGTGCGGCCGCCGTAATAACTGACGGCCGGCAGGCCGAGACGGGTGTTGGCGAGAAACGCGATCGTGCCGCCCCAGCAGAATCCCACGACGCCGACCGGACCTTCGCTGGCGAGCTTTTCGTGCACCGTGCGCACATCGGCCAACGCGCCATCGAAACCGAGCTCGGCCACCAACTCGCGGCCGCGCGCCACGCCGGCGGCGTCGTAGGCCAGCTCGATGTGCGAACCGGAATGGTCGAACAGGGCCGGCGCCACGGCGCTGAATCCGTGCGCGGCGAGACGATCGACCACGCTGCGGATATGCGGATTCACGCCGAAAATCTCCTGCACCACGATCAATCGGCCGAGCGGCGCGGTGTCCGGATCGGCGCGCCAGCCGCCGATCCGGCCGGTCGGAGTGTCGAAGGCGACGGGGTAGCCCATGGGCGATTCCAGGCGGGGAAAGCCGGATTCTACTTGCCCGCTCTGGTCCGATTCAGTGCCTGAATCCGCCCGCCGGCCGCGACCCGTATAATCCGCGCCCCCGCTCCGTCGCCGTCCGTCATGTCCTCAGCCCAGCCCAAAGTCGGTTTCGTCAGCCTCGGATGCCCGAAGGCGCTGGTCGATTCCGAGCGCATCCTCACCCAGCTCAAGGTCGAGGGCTACGCCATCGTGCCGACCTACGACGATGCCGACGTGGTGGTGGTGAACACCTGCGGCTTTATCGATTCGGCGGTGGCCGAATCGCTCGATGCGATCGGCGAGGCGCTGGCGGAAAACGGCAAGGTGATCGTGACCGGTTGCCTCGGCAAACGCGCCGACGTGATCCGCGAAGTGCATCCGGACGTGCTGTCGATCAGCGGCCCGCAGGACTACGTGAGCGTGATGAATGCCGTGCACGCCGCGCTGCCGCCGAAGCACGATCCGTTCGTCGATCTGATTCCGGCGCCGCGACTCGACGACATCGGTGTCAAGCTCACGCCGAAGCACTACGCGTATCTGAAAATTTCCGAAGGCTGCAACCACCGCTGCACCTTCTGCATCATTCCGTCGATGCGCGGCGATCTGGTGTCGCGCCCGGTGGACGATGTGCTGCGCGAAGCCGAGCGGCTGGCGCGCGGCGGCGTCAAGGAATTGCTGGTGATTTCGCAGGACACCAGTGCTTATGGCGTCGACATGAAATACGCGCCGCGCGAATGGCGCGGCAAATCGTACGCCACGCGCATGAATGCGCTGTGCGAGGGTCTGTCGGAACTCGGGTTGTGGACGCGGCTGCACTACGTCTACCCGTATCCGCACGTCGACGAGATCGTGCCGCTGATGGCCGCAGGCAAACTGCTGCCGTATCTCGATATTCCGTTCCAGCACGCGAGCCCGCGCATCCTCAAGCTGATGAAGCGGCCGGGCGCCGTCGACAAGAATCTCGAACGCATCCAGCGCTGGCGCGATATCTGTCCGGATATCACGATCCGCAGCACCTTCATCGTCGGTTTCCCGGGCGAAACCGAGGCCGATTTCGAGCAGTTGCTGCAATTCATCGATCAGGCCGAACTCGATCGCGTCGGTGCCTTCGCCTATTCGCCGGTCGAAGGCGCGAGCGCGAATGCCTTGCCCGATCCGGTGCCCGAAGCAGTGAAGCAGGAGCGCCTGCAACGCTTCATGGAGCTGCAGGCCGAAATCAGCGCGCAGAAACTCGAACGCAAGATCGGCAGCGTGCAGACGGTGCTGGTGGATGCGATCGACGGCGAACTGGCGATCGCGCGCTCGAAGGCCGATGCGCCGGAAATCGACGGCCTGGTGCAGATCCAGGACGGCGCCGCGGCGGGCCTGAAACCCGGCGATTTCGTCGACGTGACGATCATGGGCAGCGACGAACACGATCTGTTCGCGCTCGTCGATGCCGAAGACCCCGACTGACGCGCCCGATCGCGTCGGCTACATGGCCCGCAAGAAGTTCATTGCGCCGCTGCGCGACGGCCTGGATGCGGGTTTTTTCGATGCCGCGCTGTTCGACGGATTCCGCGCGCACGAGCCGTGGTTCCGTGCGCCGGAGTGGCCGGCACTCGATGAACTCAATGCGGCGCTCGGCGCCGCGATTCATCCGCATTCCGGCGCGAATCTGACGTTCGTCGCGCAGACGCCGGCTTTGCTGGCCGACGGATTGCACTACGAGCAACGCATCTTCGAGCGCGGCGAAATCGCCACCCGCGAGCGCAACTGGCACGATCTGTTCAATGCCCTGATGTGGATCGAGCGCCGGCCGCTGAAGGCGGCGCTCAGTGCGCGGCAGATGGCCGATGTCGCCGTGGCCGGCGCCAGCGAGCGCACGCGTGCGCAATGTGCGTTGACGCATTTCGACGAAGGCGGCGCGATCGTCGTGCTGCGCGATGCGGCCCTGCTCGATGCCTGGAATTCGCACGACTGGCATGCGTTGTTCTACGGGCAGCGCGAGGCCTGGCGCGATGGGCGCGCGCACGTGATCGTGTTCGGTCACGCGCTGCTCGAACATGCCTTGCAGGCCGATCCGATCCATACGGCGAAATGCGTCGCCGTCCTGCTCGATGCGCCCGATGCTTCGGCGCTTTCCGACGCGTCGATCATCGAGAAAGTTGCCACTGCGATCGCAAAGGGCGACCTGATGCAGGATCCACAGGAATTGCGCCCGCTGCCGCTCAGCGGCATCCCGGGCTGGTACCGCGGCGCGCAGGACGTCGGGTTCTATCGCACCGCCGATTGTTTCCGGCCGCTGCGCGCGGGCCGCGTCTATCCCGCTGCTATGCGGCTCGAAACAGACGAATAGCCGGGCCTATTCGGATGGCGCGTCGTAGTCGACGCCGATCACGACGAACTTCCGGTTGCCGCCCGGCAGCGGCGCTTCGATCTCGTCGTCGACGCGCTTCTTCAGCGCCGCCTGCGCCAGCGGCGAATCGACGCTGATCCAGCCTTTGCGCGCATCGGTTTCGTCGGGGCCGACGATGCGATGGCGCGAAGTTTCGCCGGACGCCGCATCTTCCAGTTCGATCCACGCGCCGAAACGCACCACGCTGCGATCGGCCGGCAACTGCTCCACCACCTTCAACGCTTCCAGCCGCTTGCTCAGATAGCGCACGCGGCGATCGATTTCGCCGAGCTGTTTCTTGCGATAGCTGTATTCGGCGTTTTCCGAGCGATCGCCTTCGGCCGCGGCGGCCGCCAGCGCCTTCACCACGTCCGGGCGGCGCGTTTTCCACAGATCGTTGAGCTCCGCGCGCAGGCGTTCGAAGCCTTCGCGCGTGATGATCGCGGTGGAGTGGGGCGGTGGCGGGCGCCAGCGGGACATGGGGTCAGTGAGGAACGAGGGCGTCGTCGGGGGTGCTGCGTTATGCCAAAGCCCGCCGCCGCGCACAAGCGCAGCGAGGCCTTGCGCCGGCGCGGCGCTTGCCCGACGCTTCGCTCACTGCCCCGACGCTGCCCGTTCATGCTGATCCTGCCGCTGCATCGCCCGCTGACGCTGGCCACCTTTCCGGCCGCCACCGCGCTGCTGATCCTGCTCAACGTGTTCGTGTTCGCGGTGCTGCAGGCCGGCGACGAGGCCGCGCTGCGCGCGGCGCAGCAGCATTACGTGCAGGCCGGCATCGCGCGCTACGAAGTGCCGGCCTACGAGCGTTATCTGGAGGCCAACCGGCGCCAGCAAGATCTGGCCGAACTGCGCGCGATCCCGGCCGAATCGCGCGCCGCCTACGTGGCGATGAATTCGCTCACCGACGTGGCGTTCCTGCAGCAGCTGCAGGCCGGCGAATTGATCGAATCGGAAGAAGACCTGGCCGCCTGGCGCACGCTTCGCCCGCGCTATGACGAACTGCAATCGGGCGTCTTCACCTTGCGCCACATCCTGCGCAGCAGCGAGGTCGATCTGTGGCGCATGTTCTCGTCGGCCTTCCTGCACGCCAACGCGATGCATCTGATCGGCAATATGCTGTTCCTCGCCGCACTCGGGCTGCTGGTCGAAGGCGCCCTCGGCGCGGGGCGATTCCTCGGCGTCTATCTGCTCGGCGCGCTCGGATCGAGTGCGATTTCGCTGGCCTGGCGCTGGGGCGAAGCCGGCGGCGGGCTCGGCGCCTCGGGCGCGATCGCGGCGCTGATGGGCGCTTTCTGCATGGTCTGGGGCCGGCAGCCGGTGCGCTTCTTCTACTGGGTCGGGGTGGTGTTCGATTACGTGCGTGCGCCGGCGATCTGGCTGTTCCCGGTGTGGCTCGGCTGGGAGCTCTACAACCTGCTGGCAAACCCGGATATGGGCGTGGGTTTCGACGCGCACGCCGGTGGCCTCGTCAGCGGCGCGCTGCTCGGTGCCGCGCTGGTGTGGACGCGGCAGGTGCGTACCGACTACATCCACGAACCGGAACAACAGGAAGCGCGCGACGAGCGCTGGGCGCAGGCGCAAGCGCATCTGGGCCGCATGCAACTGGCGGAAGCCGATGCCTTGCTGGTGCAACTGCAGCAGGAACAACCGCAGCGGTTCGACGTGGCGCTGGCGCGTTATCGGGTCGCCGTCAACGGCGGCCAGCGCGGCAACGAACGGCAACGGGCGCAGGAGTTGCTGCGATTGGCCGCGGCCGACTCTGCGCAGGTGCGGCAGCAATCGGAGGCCTTGCGCCGCAATCCCGAAATCAATCTGAGCCTGGCCGAGCGCCAGCAGATCGCGCGCCGCTGGATGCAGCTGGGCGAGGGCGATGCGGCCGAAGCGCTGCTGGCGATCGACTCTGGCGAAGCGGCGATGCAGGCTGGTCTGGCGCAGCTCTGGTTCGAACTGGGATTGCACCGCCGCGAACAGCACGACAACGCCGGCTTCTTGCGCGCGATGCAAACCGTCACCACGCGCTTTCCGAGCTTGCCGCACGCGCAGAAAGCGAAATTCCTGCTCGAGAACAGCTGAAGGCGCGCCGGAAAAGCGCGCCTTCGTTTTCTCGTCAGGCGGTCGCCAAAGGCTTCAATGCGGCTTCGATCTTCTCGTTGAGCGTCGCATCGTTGCTCACGCCGCGCGCCTGTTCGAGCAGCGCGCGCGCTTCGGCATCCTTCGAATAGCGGCCGCTGAGCAGCAGGGCCGCATCGAGCGCCCAGCGCGGCGCATTCGGATTGCGCGGCTGCGTGCGCCACAGCGCCAGCCATTGATCGAGCGCCAGCTGGCTCTGGCCGAGCAGTTGCGCGCGCGTGGCGAGTTGTTCGGCATGCTCGATCTGCATCGGCACGAAATCGGGATTGGCATCGAGCGCTTCGCGCAGCAGGCCGAGCGCCTTGCGATCCTGCTTTTCCATCATCAGCAGATTCAGATACAGGCGCGCGTGATCCTCGATCGCCGGCCGGTCGCCGCCGGGGCGCAGCAGGCGCCGATACAACTCATGGGTGCCGGTGGTGACCGCGCGCGAGCGGATTTCCTCGCGCAGCAGTTGCAGCGCGTCGTTGGTGCGTCCGTCGCGCACCATCGATTCGGCCTGTTCGAGCAGGGCGCCGTCGCGATCGACCAGCGTCGGCAGCGCGCGCGAGTGGTTCTCCGGCGTATAGCCCAGCTCATCGTGATACTGGTAGACCAGATAACCCATCAGATGGAACGCCGCGAACAGGCCCCACAGCGAAAACAGCGTGAGCGCCAGTTCGCCGACGATGCCCGGCAGGAACGACGACACCCAGGTGCCGGCCGTGGCGGCGCTGGCCTGGATCACGAACAGCAGCGCGAATGCCGCCAGATAAGGGCCGCCGATGCGGCCGATGATGCCGAACGTGGTGGTCGGATCGATCGCACGCCCGAAGCTGCCGTCGATCGCCAGCGACATCATGCAACCGGGCTGCATGAAGGCGATCACCAGCAAGGTGATCAATCCGATCAGCGGGCCGCCCATGCCGAGCGCCAGCACCAGCACGAACATGAAGACGAATTGCAATCCGAGGAATCGCCAGATCACGCCGTCGCCGACGCCGACCACGCGCTCGGGCGCTTCGAGATCGCCATCGGCCGTCGAGCGCAGGATCTCGAAGCCGAATTTGTAGGCCGACAGCCAGAGGATGAAGGTGATGATGCCGCCGACGCCCGGCAGATAGCCGAGCAGACTGCCCAGCGTGAGCGTCACCAGCACGACCAGCGCCGTGCCGCGGAACGGATACAGCGCGATCTGGCGCAGGCGGTTCCAGAACGGAACGGGCCGCGTACGCGCGGCGGAAGCGGACACATTCATCGGATCGGACCCGTTTTTGAAAATGGTGGAGTGAATTCAACGCGACTTGAAAATGCCGCCCAGCACGCCGCGCAGGATCTGGTTGCCGAGTTTGCTGCCCATCGTGCGCGCGGTCTGCTTGGCCATCGTTTCCACCACGCCCTGCCGGCGCTTCGTACCCCACAGCCATTCGCTCATCTTGGCGCCGATGCCGCCGCTCGCCGGCGGTGCGGGCTGTTGCGCGGGTGGTTGCGTGGGGGTGGTTTGCGGCTGTGACGGTGCGGGTTGCTCGCGCGTGACCGGCGGTGCCGCAGCCGGCGCCGCGGCCTTGCGATTGAGCATTTCGTAGGCCGAGTCGCGATTCAGCGCGGTGTCGTATTTGGCACCCACCGGGCTGCGGGCGCGCACCGCGTTGCGTTCTTCCGGCGTGATCGCGCCCATGCGGCAACGCGGCGGCGCTACCAGCGTGCGCTGCACCGGCATCGGGATGCCTTTCTCCTGCAGGGTCGACACCAGCGCCTCGCCGGTGCCCAACTGCGAGATCACGTCGGCCACGTTGACGCCGGGATTGGCGACGAAGGTTTCGGCCGCGGTGCGCACCGCTTTCTGATCACGCGGCGTATACGAGCGCAAGGCATGCTGGATGCGGTTGCCGAGCTGGCCGAGGATGTCGTCGGGCACATCGTCGGGAAACTGCGAACAGAAATACACGCCGATGCCCTTGGAGCGGATGATGCGCACCACCTGCTCGACGCGCTGGCGCAGCGCCGGCGGCGCGTCGTCGAACAACAGATGCGCCTCGTCGAAGAAGAACACCAGTTTGGGCTTTTCCAGATCGCCCACTTCCGGCAGGTTCTCGAACAGTTCGGACAACAGCCAGAGCAGGAAACTCGAATACAGCCGTGGTTTGAGGATCAGCTGATCGGCGGCCAGGATGTTGACGATGCCGCGGCCGGAAAGATCGGTGCGCATCAGGTCGGCCAACTCGAGCGCCGGCTCGCCGAAGAACTGCTCGCCGCCATCGGTTTCCAGGCGCAGCAGCGAACGCTGGATCGCCCCGATCGACGGCGCGCTCACCAGTCCGTACTCGGTCGAGATTTCCTTGCGATTCTCGGCGACGAAATTGAGCAGCGCGCGCAGATCGTCGAGATCGAGCAGCAGCCAGCCGTTGTCGTCGGCGAGCTTGAAGGCGATGTCGAGCACGCCGGCCTGGGTGTCGTTGAGTTCCAGCATGCGGGCCAGCAGGGTGGGACCGATTTCCGACATCGTGGCGCGCACCGGATGGCCGGATTTGCCGTACATGTCCCAGAACACCACCGGGCTGCCTTCGTTGAGATAGCCCTCGATGCCGATCTGCGCGACGCGCTCGGCGATCTTCGGATTCTGCGCGCCGGGCACCGCGAGGCCGGCGACATCGCCCTTCACGTCGGCCAGGAACACCGGCACGCCCGAGCGCGAAAAGCCCTCGGCCAGCACCATCAGCGACACCGATTTGCCGGTGCCGGTGGCGCCGGCGATCAGCCCGTGCCGATTGCCGTACTTCGCCAGCAGATGCACATGCGTGTCGCCTTTGCCGATGAGAATGTCGTTCACGCCTGCGCCTTGAGCCCCGGGAAGGCCTCGATTCTAGGGAACCGGTGTGCATCGCGTCACGCTTTTCGATGCGAACGCGCAGTTGCCCGCATCGCGCAGCGCCGTTAGGCTGCGGCGGCCTCACTCATTCCTGGCCTGCATGCGAATCCCGACCGTTGCCTGCGTCCTGCTGCTCGCCGCCTGTGCGCAGTCGCCTACCAAACCCACGCCGGCCGGCGAGCGGGCGCTCAACGCGATCTACGCCGACATCGAGCGCGCCACCGCGCGCTTCGATAAGTCCGTCGAGCTTTATTCCGCCGGCGACGCCGAGGGCGCGCGCCGCGAATACACCGGCGCGCGCGAGGATCTAGTGGCGCTCGGCGAGCGCTGCCTGGCTGCGCCGGGCTGCGAAGTGCGCCGCGTGATCGCCGCGCAGGACGCGCTGCTGGTGCGCCAGGCGCGCTTCCTCACCGGCACCACCGAAGATGCCGCCCCGCTCGAAGCCGGCGCAGATACGGCGGGCGAAGGCGACTCGCCGGTGGTGCAGGCCTTGCCGCAGGCGGCGCGCACGGTCGCCATGCTCAACGGCCGCGATCTGGCGAAAGTGATCGAACTCAACGAACCGCTGAAAGCCGCGCTCGAGGAATGGCTGACGTGGATGCGTCCGCAGTTGCTCGACGCCTGGGAAAATTATCAATACCTGCGGCCGCGGATGTTCCCGGCCTACGAAAAAGCCAAACTTCCCGAAGCGCTGTTGTTCGGCATCCTGGCCAAGGAATCGGCCGGCAAAGTGCATGCGGTGAGCCGTGCCGGCGCCGCCGGCCCGCTGCAATTCATGCCGGCCACCGGCGCGCGATTCGGGCTCAATCGCGGCGGCAGCTTCGACCTGCGCTTCGACCCGGCCGAATCGGCACGCGCCAATGCCGCGTATTTGAACGAGCGCTTCGCGGAACTCAACAACAACCTGGCGCTGGCGCTGGCCGCCTACAACGGCGGCGAAGGCCGCCTGGCCCGCCTGTCGAACCGCGGCGCGCGCGATTTCTGGAGCCCGCAGGTGTTCAACGCACTGCCGCCGGAAACACGCGAATACGTGCCGATGGTGCTGGCTGCGGCGTGGCTGTTCCTGCATCCGGAACGCTACAACTTGAATTTGCCGGCGTACGACACGCGTGCGGTGTCGATCACCCTGAAAGAACCGACGTCGTTGAACGAAATCGCCGTCTGCCTCGGCCAGCAGGGCAACCCGCGCGGCTGGTTCCGTCATTTGCGCAACTTGAACGCACGCTGGGAACCCACCACGCGCCTGCCCGCCGGCACCGTGCTCGAACTACCGCTGGAAGCGCAGAAACACTACCTGATCGACTGCGAGTCCGGCCCAAAACTGGCAATGAGCCGGGACCTGCACGATGCGCGCCCCCCCGTCGCCCCGCCTGCCGCCGTCGCACGACAGGCCGCTGCGGCCGGTTCGGTGTATGTGGTGCGCAGCGGCGACTCGCTGCACTCGATCGCCAAGGCGCGCGGCTGCAGCGTGAAGACGTTGGCGGGCGCCAATGGCATCAAGGCGCCGAGGTATTTGATCAAGGTGGGGCAGCGGGTGAGGTTGGCCGGTTGCGCGAGGGGGTAGTTCTTGGTTTTGCGATGCGGTCGGCAGCGTGCTTGCCGGCCGCAGCTCGTCGTATCGTCGTAGCCTGGATGAAACGAAGCGGAATCCGGGAATGACCCGGCTGCGACTGTTTCGTTCGTGCGGATGTGAAAGGCGGAAAGTGCGCGGCTAATCCATCAACCTTTTCCGCACCGCATACCTCACGACCTCCGCCGCATTCTTCGCGCCCAGTTTGTCGAGCACTCTCGCCCGGTGGTTCTCGGCGGTCTTGGTGCTGATGTCTAGGCGTTTTGCGATCGCTTTGGTGGTCAATCCTTCGACGACGAGATGGAATACTTCGCGCTCGCGCGGGGTGAGTCGGCCGTAGGGGTCGTCGATCTGGTCGGGCCGATGGATCTGTTCGGCGAGCACTTTTGCGGCCGCCGGTCCGAAATAGGCGCGGCCCGCGTGCAGGCTGCGGACGGCGGCGATCAGTTCGGTGGTCGGGCTGTCCTTGACCAGGTAACCGCTGGCGCCGGCGCGCACCATGTGCAGCACGTATTCCTGGTCTTCGTGCATGGTGAGGACGAGCGTGCGCGATTCCGGCAGTTCGGCGCGCAGGCGGCGCACCACTTCGACGCCGTTCAAATGCGGCATCGAGACATCGACGATCACCACATCCGGACGCAGTGCCAGCGCCTTCTCGATCGCCGCGACGCCATCGGCGGCTTCGCCCACGACGGTACATTCGCCGCTCGCATTGAGCACGCTGACCAGGCTTTCGCGCACCAGGGTGTGGTCGTCGGCGATCAGGACGCGGATCGGGCTCATGACTGATCGTGAACCTCGTCGAGCGGGATGGCAACGCTGACCCGGCAGCCGCCGCCCTCGCGCGCCAGCAGGGCGAATCGGCCGCCGCTCAGGCGCACGCGTTCGCGCATGCCGCCCACGCCGCTGCCGGTGCCGCGTTCGGCAATGCCGGGGGCGCAGCCGATGCCGTCGTCTTCGATGTCGATCTGCAGCCAGCCGGCGCGCACACGCAAATGCAATTCGGCGCGCTGAGCGCGTGCGTGTTTGATCACGTTGGTCAGCGATTCCTGCGCGACGCGGAAGGCCAGCGTCTGGATTTCGTCGCCGAGAGTCGGCAAGGCGGCGATAGCCAGATCGCATCGCACGCCGGCCGGTTCGGCCAGCGTGCGCACCAGCCAGCGCAGCGCGGCTTCGAGGCCGAGATCGTCGAGCACCTGTGGCCGCAGCAGGCGCGAAAGCTGGCGGGTTTCGTCCAGCGTTTGCGCGCACAGCGCGCTGGCAACATCGGTGCGATGCAGCGCGTCGGTCTGTTGTTCCGGCAACGAGGCGCGCAGCAAGGCGAGATGATGTTTGAGCGCGGTCAGATTCTGGCCCAGACCATCGTGCAGTTCGCGCGCCAGCCGGCGGCGTTCGTCTTCCTGCACGCGATACACCGAACGCGCGAGCCGGTAGAACTCGCGCTGATTGTTTTCCAGCCGCAGCAGCAGCGCGCGATAGTCTTCGCGCAGGCGCGCCAGGGTTTCGTCGGCGCTCGCGCTGCGCTCAGGGCCCATCTGCGGCGACGGCTTTCTGCAGCGGCGCGCGCAACGCCTCCGGCGCGGCGGCGATGACGCGCGCGAGTTCGTCGCGGGCGGCGGCTTCGGCGACGCCGGCCGCCTGGGCGTCGCCGCTGCGCCGCAAGGCTTCGGCGCCGAGTTGATGAATGCGCCAGCCGCGCGCGAACGCGCCGGTTTCCTGCAGCCACTGCAGGGCTTCGCGATACTGTGCCGCCGCTGCATCGTCCGACAGCGATCCGCGCGCCAGCGCGGCTTCGCAGCGTGCCAGCAGCAGCGGACGATTGCCGAGTGCGCGTAGTGCTTCATCGAGATCGGCAGCCACATCATCGCGTTCGACGCGCACCTGCAATTGCAGCGCGCGCACGCCGGCCTGCGTCGCCAGCGTCTCGGCCTCGGCGAGTGCCGCCTGCGCCGCGGCGGCATCGCCTTCGAGCCGCAGGATGGCGGCGCGCTGTATCGCGGCGATCGCCTTCTGTTCGCTCGATGCTTCGGCGAGCAAGCCGGCAGCGCCGTCGAGCACCGACTTCGCGCCGCTCGCGTCCGCGGCGGCCAGATGCACGCGCGCGCGCAGCAACGCGGCGTCGGCCAGGCCGCGCCGATCGTCGCGTTCGGTGAACAAGGCCTGCGCGTGCGCCAGTTGTTCGAGCGCGCGCGCGGTGTCGCCTTGCAGGATGTCGAGTTCCGCCAGGTTGCGTCGCGTGACCGCCGCTTCTTCCGCCATCTGCTGGCTTTCGGCGGTTTCCAGCGATTCGGCCAGCAGTTTGCGGGCGGCGTCCCAGCGGCCGCGGGAAATTTCGAGCAGGCCGAGATTCTGCCGCGTGCGCGCGTGGCCGTTCAGATCCTGCAGCTTGGTGAAGGCCTGGTCGGCCTGTCGCCAATAGACTTGCGCGCTGTCGTAGTCGCCGAGCTGGTAATGAGCGAAGCCGATGTTGTTGAGGCTTTCGGCCGAGCCGAAGGCATCGTCGATCGCTTCGCGGCCGCGCAGCGCGCGGCGATACGCATCGAGCGCGGCGGCGTAATCGCCGCGTTCCTCGGCCAGCAGGCCCAGTTCGTTATCGATCGCGGCCAGACCGCTGCGGTCGTCGAGCGCTTCGAACAGGGCGCGCGCTTCCTCGAGATATTTCGCGGCCGCGTCATGCTCGCCGCGGATGGTGGCGATCTGCGCCAGATTGCGCAGGCTGCTCGCGACGCCGCGCCGGTTGCCGATCGCGCCGCGCAATTCGACCGCCTTGCGGTATTGCTCCTGCGCGTCTTCCATCTGGCCAAGACGTGCGTAGCCGACACCGAGCGCGTTGATCGTTTCGGCTTCGCCGTAGGCATTGCGTCCGCGTTTGAACAACACCAGCGCGCGCACCAGATATTCATCGACCGCGGCGCGGAATTCGCCGCGCAGGATCGAATATTTGCCGAGCGCGAACCAGGCGCGCGGTTCGCCCGGATCGCGCCGCACGATGCTGCGCAAGGTGGCGATCGCCGCCGCCAGATCGCCGCCGTCGCCCTGCACGGTAGCCAGTTGCAGGGCGGTGGCGAGATCGTCCGGCGAGGTCGCGACGCGTGCTTGCAGCAGGGCGGCGGCGCGTTCGATATCGTCTTCGAAGAACGCGGCCATGGCATCGAAGCGCGCTTGCAGCGATGCGGCGACGCGGCGTTTCGCGGTCGATGCGGCGGTGGCGCGATCGCCTGCGAGCCATGCCGTTTCCGCCAGCGCCAGTGCAGCGACGTCATCCGTCGGCGCGGCGGCCAGTGCGGCGGCGAATGCCTGCTGCGCCTCGTCGAGTTTGCCCTGCAGGCGCAGCCGCAAGCCGTTGCCGTAGGCATCGAGCGATTCGGGTGTCGACGGTGCGAATCCGGCGAAATCGCCGTCGGGCACCACCGCGCGCATCGCCTGCGCCAAGGCCGTGGCGGGATCGGCATCGAGCGCGATTTCACTTTCGGCAGCGGCCTGCGGTTGCCACCACGCCTGCAACCTCGATCCATCCGGCGCATACGCCAGCCGCAACACGCGCGCGCCCGGCAATTCGGCGCGCAACGCGTCGGGCTTGATGCTGCCGCCGTCGGGCAGCGCGAATTGCGCGAGCGCCTGGCGCGTGCGTTCGGCATCGACCACGGCGACGTGCGATTGCAGCCCGATGCGCGCGTGATCGGCCAACGCTTCGAGCCGCAGCGCCTGTGGTGCATCGGTGCCGGTCGAGGCGATCACCAGCACGCGATCGGGCGGCGGTTCGGCCGGTGCCACGGCAGGTTGCGGCCACCATTGCCAGGCGGCCAGCGCCGCGGCGGCGATGGCGACCGTGACCGCGCCGCCGATGCCGCGCCGCCGCCATTTCCAGGCGTCGAACGGCGCGCGCCGCGCATCGATCGCGATGACGACATCGGCGGCGGTCTGGAATCGATGCGATGGTGTCGTGCGCAACAGGCGTGCGACCAGCGCGTCGACCCACACCGGCGCATCCGGCCGTGCGCGCCGCAGCGGTGCGGGCGTGCCGCTCAAACGCTGCGAAATCGATTCGGACGGCGTCGCCGCATCGAACGGCAACTTGCCGCTGAGCATTTCGTACAGCAACAACCCGAGCGCATACAGATCGCTGCGCGCATCGACGTTGACGCCGCGCGCCTGTTCGGGCGACAGATAATCGGGCGTGCCGACGATCGCGCCCGAGTGCGTCAGGCCGCTGCTGCCGAGCGAACGCGCGACGCCGAAATCGGCGATGCAGGCGCGGCCGTCGCGGTCGATCAGCACGTTCGACGGTTTCAGGTCGCGATGCACGACGCCGCGCGCATGCGCCGCGCCGAGGCCTTCCGCCAGTTGCCGCGCGATCGACAGGGCCTGCTCGATCGGCAGCGCGCCTTCGCGATCGAGTTTGCGATCGAGCGCTTCGCCTTCGATCAGGTCCATCGTGATGAACCAGCGTTCGCCGTCGCGCGCGATGTCGTGGATGCGCACCACGTGGGCGCTCGACACCTGCCGCGCCAGCAGCAATTCCTGCCGGAAACGTTCGAAGGCTTCGGGGCGCTGCGCCAGTTCCGGCCGCAGCAGTTTCACCGCGACCGGCACGTTCAAGGCGGTGTCGAAGGCGCGGTAGACGACGCCCATGCCGCCGATGCCGAGCAGGCCGTCGATGCGATAGCGTTCGGCGAGCAGGGCACCCGGCGCCAGGTCGGCGCCGGCGTAGATTCCGGTGACGGTAGCCGTGGACGGCGTCGCCGTGGGTTCGGTCATGGGGCCAGGGCGTGCGCGTGCTCGATGTCGTGCCAGGCAGGCGCGTTGGCGGCCAGGCGCTCGAGCGACTCGGCGGCGCGGCTGGCCGCGATCCACATCGCGGCGCGCTCGCCGAAGGCGTCGAGCAGTTCCATGTCCATCTGCGTGATCGCCGCGCCGGGCTGGCGATTGTCGGCATAGACCAGCGCGAGTACTTCGCCGCCCACCAGCAGCGGCAGGGCGACCAGGCTGCGCAGGCCGGCGGCGACCACCGACGCGCGCGCGGCCAGCGCCGGATCGCTGCCGACGTCGTTGAGCACCACCGCGCTGCGTTCGCTCAGCGCGCGCTGCACGGCGCCGACGCTGCCGAGGAATTCGCGCGATCGCAGCGCGGCCGGATCGAGCCCGTGCGCGGCGCCGACGCGCCAGCCTTCGGCATTGCGCAGCAACAGGAAGCCGCGTTCGCAGTCGGCCAGTTGCACCACGGCGCGCAGCGTATCGCCGAGCAGATCGGGCAGGTCGGTGTGGCGGGCGAGGCCTTCGCTCAGCGCCTGCGAGGCGGCGCGGCGTTCGCTCCAGCGCTGCGCGGCGCGCGCTTCGGATTGCGCATCGAACAGCACGAATTCGCAGTGCACATCGCCGAAGCGCAACCAGGCCGGGCTCCCGAGTTCGGCTTCCGGCCGGTTCTGGCCGTCGACGAAGCTGCCGTTCTTGCTGCCCAGGTCGCGCAGGGTCCAGCGGCCGTCTTCGCAGCGCAATTCGGCGTGCGTGCGCGACACCGAGGCGTGCTCGACGCGCAGTCCGCATTCGGGGCCGCGGCCGATGCGGCAGACGCTGTCGCGCACCCAGCGCACCGCGGCGGGGCGATCGGGAACGTAGGCGGTCAGGCGCGCGGGCATAAGCCCCATCTTAACGCGCTCGCGGCGCGCGCGAACCCCGGAACTGTGGCGCCGCTCACGGGCGCGCAATCCACTGTGGACGAATTGGCGGGATCGATTCGATGCAGGATCGAACTCCCCCGCAGAGCGCGATTATCAGTCGCCGTAGTCGCGCTTGAAGCCGACGCTGAATTTCAACGTGGCGGCCCCGCCGAGCAACTCGCCGGCGAGGTTGTTGTTGCGATTGGTGGGCGTCCACTGATTCGGGATATAGGTGCCCGAGCGTTCGGACACCCGCGCGCGCAGCGCATCGATGCCGGCGATGGCGTCGGCATAGCGTCCGTCGTCGACCGCGTCTTGCACCGTGTCGAGCAAGTCGTCGAGCGGCACGCGCTCGGTGCTGGCGAGCAGCGCCGTCTTGCCGCGCAGATAGGCCAGCTTCTGCGCGATCACCACGTCGGTGTCGCGCAGATCCGCCAGCACCAGGAATTGCGAGAAACCGCCGGTGGTGCCGCGCGTGCGCACGCTGCCGGGCAGCACTTCTTCGGTGATGTCGCGGAACTGCCCGCCGAGCAGCGAAGCCTTGAACAGGCGCAGCCGCGACCCTTCCGTATAAGGCAACAGATGGGTGTGGACTTCCACGTGCACGGTGTTGTTCATCGCAAAGCCGCTGCCGGCCGGCGGTTCGATGGTGATCAGCAGCGGCAGCGACGAGGTGAGCGACGACAACAGCCCGGCCAATTGCTGCAGCAGCGGCAGATCGAACAACGGATTGAGCAGCCGCGCCGTGATGCCCAGATTCTGCGGCGCCAGATTGGTCGGCTGGTCGAAAGTCAGCGTGACGTCGGCCGAGACATTGCCGGCCAGCGAAATCTGCGCGGTGGCCGTATTGCCGGCCACTTCCACGACGACAGCGCCATGCGCCACCGGGGCGACCAACACCAGCACCGACAACAAAAACCGTAGCCCGATCGACCTGCGCATTGCGCCGCTCCCACCTGAGGGCTCGCACCAGTCCGGCGCGGGCGACACGACTATATGCCCGCGCCCGACATCGCTGCCCGAACGGAGCCTAAACCGTATTTGCCGAACAGGGAAATGGGGGAATTCCCCCACGCGACCTGGGGATTTGGCCCGATGCCGAGCCGGGCATGGCGCGGTGACATTCGACATCACCCAAGCCCCTGCAGCGCGGGCCCCCATTATCCGGAGTCGTCGCCATGATCGTTCGCTGCGTTCCCCTCAAAACCCGTCTTTTCCTCGGTATTGCCGCGGCCTTCGCCAGCGGTGCGGCGTGCGCCGATGCGCATCTGGGCGCCGAACTGGTGCAACGGCTGAGCTCCGCGTTGCCTACGGATGAGCTCGAAGTGGTGATCACCTATGATCGCAGCGGCCCGCCCGATGCCGCGCAATTGTCCCTGCTGCAATCGCTCGGCATCCAGCGCGGCGCCAGCATGCGTTCGCTGCCGATTGTCGGCGCGCTCGCCACGCCGTCGGAACTGGCGGCGCTGGCGCAGCGTGACGACGTCGCGGCGATCCATCTTAATTCGCAGCTGCGCTACTTCAATCACGCGTCACGGCAGATAAGCGGCGCCGCGCGCGCGGTCGACAATCCGTCCGACTTCGGCCGGGTCACGCCGTTCAGCGGACGCGGCGTCGGAGTGGTGGTGCACGACTCCGGCGTCGACGCCACGCACATGGATCTGCAGTACGGCGAACACGTCGTGCAGAACGTGCAGGCCGTGCTCAACCTGCACGCGCTCGACGCCATGCTGCCCGTCACCTATCTCGAAGGCGTGCCCGATTCGGACATCAGTTCCGGCCACGGCACGCATGTCGCCGGCACCGTCGGCGGCACCGGCGAACGTTCGAGCGGACTGCATCGCGGCGTCGCGCCGGGCGCCGATCTGATCGGCTACGGCTCGGGCGCGGCGATCGCCGTGCTCGATGCGGTGGGCGGTTTCGATTACGCCATCACCAATCAGCATCGCTTCGCGTCGCCGATCCGCGTCATCACCAATTCCTGGGGCAGTTCGGGCAAGTTCGATCCGGCCGATCCGGTGAACGTGGCCTCGTACGAAGCCTACAAGCGCGGCATGGTGGTGCTGTTCGCGGCCGGCAACGATGGCCCCGGCGAAGACACCCACAATCCCTACGCGCAGGCGCCGTGGGTGATCTCGGTGGGCGCCAGCGAAAAGGACGGCGTGCTCACGTCGTTCTCGTCGCGCGGCAAACGCGGTGAAAGCGGCGATTTCACCACGCCCGATGGCGTCGCCTGGACCTACGTCAACCAGCCGACCATCGTCGCCACCGGCGTCGATATCATCTCCACGCGCACCGTCACCGGCGCACTGCCGCTGCTGGCAGCGCAGCAGGACATCGAAACGCTCGAGCCGGCGCACCTGCCGTTCTACACCGTGATGAGCGGCACTTCGATGGCGACGCCGCACGTCGCCGGCATCGTGGCGCTGATGCTCGAAGCCAACCCGGATCTCGACCCGCTCGAGGTCAAGGACATCCTCGAACGCACCGCCAGCAATATGAGCGGCCGGCTCGCGTGGGAAGCCGGCGCCGGCCACGTCAACGCTTACGCGGCGCTCGCCGAGGCTGCCGGGCTGCGCGACGACTACGGCCGCACCGTCAATCCGCTGCGCAGCTTCAACAGCAACGCGCTGCTCGCGCCGGGCGCCGCGCCGCTGCCGTTCTCGCTCGACTTCCTGCCGGTGGGACCGGTCGAGGAAATGAGTTTCCAGGTCGGCGCCGACGTGGCGTGGGTGTCGGGGCGCGCCGCCCACGGCGACCACACGCGCCCCCAACGGAGCACCCCTCCGAGCCGCGCGCGCGACGGCTCGGCGATTTCTCTACCCTTGCTCGGCAGCACCGTGGCTGCCGGCGGTCCGGGCAAGGCGGGCACATGGAAGGTGACCGTGCGTGGCATCGGTTCGGTGTCGGGCGTCGTTCTCGATCCGCTCGCTGTCAGTAACGGCGTGGGCCTGCCGGGCACGGTCAACGGCGAGATCGGCTTCATCAACAGCGGCGGCTACACCGGGCTCGACGACATCGCCTCGCATCCGGCGCGCGCCGCGATCGAATACGCCGTCGGCAACCGTCTGGTCGATGGCTACTCGACGAAAAAATTCCAGCCCGACGCCAACCTCAAGCGCAGCGAACTCGCGCAGTACCTGACGATGGGCACGAGCCTGCGCCAGGATCTGCCGCTCAGCGGTCTGCCGCGCTTCGCCGATCTGGCGCCGACGCATGCGGCCTACGCCTTCGCCGAAGCCGCCGTCGCGCCGGCCGCGCCGCTGCGCGATGCGAGCCAGACCCAGGACGGCGCGATGCAATTGATCAACGGCGCGTTCCAGCCCGACGCCGCCGTGACACGTTCGGACCTCGCCTACGCGCTGGTGCAAAGCCTCGCCTTGCAGGACGAAGCGCGCGCTTTCGCCGGAACCGTGACGGTGCTTTACGGCGGTCAGCGCATCGCGCTCGACGACAACGCAGCGATCCCCGCCGCGCGCCGCGGCTATGTGCAGCTCGCGCTCGATCAGGGCCTGATCAACGCGCGCTTCACCATCACGCAAGGCCCGTTCGATCTGCAGCCGAAGGTCCACGCCTGGTTCGACCCGGGCACGCGCGTCACGCGCGCGGCCTACGCGGTGGCGGCCGGACGCTACCTGGAGCAGTACCTGCTCGCGACCGACTGATTGCTTTTCGCGGCATGGCGGTGCCGACGGCCCGGAGCGATCCGGGCCGTTTTTTATGGACGTTTCTTGTGCGGCGGGCTTTCATGCGCCGCTGGCTATGCTCGGATTTTCCGACCCGCGGAGACCCCGATGCAGCGCAAACATTTTCGTTTCGGCGAAGGCTTCCGCACCGCCATGACGGTGCGCCGCGTGCAGGCCGCCGAGATGGTGATTCCGCCGGGCGGCCAGGAAGGCGACGACGAGAACCGCCATCGCGGTGCCGACCAGTGGCTGTTCGTGGTGAGCGGCACCGGCCTAGCCGTGGTCGAGAGCAAGCGCGTGCCGCTGAAGGCCGGCACGCTGCTGGTGATCGAGCGCGGCGAACGCCACCAGGTACGCAACACCGGGCGCACGCTGCTCAAGACCGTCAACTTCTACTATCCGCCGGCGTTCGACGGCAACGGCGATCCGAAGGGTCCGGGACGCGCGACGCGCAGATCGAAGTGAATCGATACGCGATCTACTTCGCCGCGGACACTTTGCGTGGAATGCGGATCGACGTCGACGCCGCCACCGGAATCCGCATCGCATCGTCGAGCACCGCCAGCGCGCGCCGGTTGCGCGCCGCGCTGGGCGAGGCGCAACAATCGCGCGGCACGTGCATCTCGAACTCGCGCATATTGCCTTCGATCGCCGTCGCCAGCACGCAGCCGTCGCCGGCAACGCCGGCGAGCACGACGCGGCGGATATGCAGATCGCGCAGCAACGCATCGAGCGGCGTGGCGAAGAACGCACTCTGCTGCGGCTTGAGCACGAAATAATCGTCGTCGTCCGGCACCAGCAGGCGCGCCAGCCAGGCGCCGGGCATGTCCGGCGCCGTGCACGCCTGCACCACTTGGGAAAAATTCGAACGCCACTTGCCGTGATTGTCGTTGGCGTAGATCACCGGCCAGCCGGCGCGTTTGAAGCGCCTTCGCAGCGCCGCGATGCGCGGCGCCACCGGGCGCACCTGCCGCAACAACTGTGGTGCTTCCGGAAAGTCGAACCGGTTCATCACATCGACGATGAGCAGCGCGGAGCGGGTGGTCATGCGTCCGTGGAGTCGATAGGGGCGAGGCGTTGCGAGCGATGCATGCGGTCTCCGGCGAGCCTGGAATGGGCTCGCGAAAGAAGCAGAAGGCATGCCACGGGCGGGACGATCGCCGCCTGTAGAAAGTTCCAGGCGCCGGAGGTCTTTCACGCCGGTCATGCGAGCGTCGCGCGCCCCGCTAGCCGTGTAAACAGTAATCCAGACAGAACCGTTGCGAATTGCAGTGTTCGCTGCAGCGGAATGTGCAGCCTGCAATCCGTCGCGTCCGGTCGCGAACCATAAAGGTTCGATGCGGCGATTTGTACCGGCATGGCATCGCTCTTGCACCGCGCTGCGCAATTCATTCGGGGAGCGTGTCCATGTTCGGGTTCGGCAAGTCCGGCAATGACGCCATCGCCCTGCTCAAGGCCGACCATCGCACGATCGAACACTTGTTTGCCGCGTTCGAACGAACTTCGAATCAGGCGCGTCGCCGCGACCTGGCGACGCGGCTGTGCCACGAACTGGTGGTGCACGCCAAGGTGGAGGAGGAACTGCTGTATCCGCAGGCGCTGGCCGCGTTCGATCCGCAGGATCACGGCCTGATCTGGGAAGCCACCGTCGAACACGGCACGCTCAGCGGTCTGATCGAAGGGCTGGCCGACCAGCAGGCCGACGACGAACTGTTCGCCTCGCATGTGCGCGTGCTCAAGGAATACGTGAAGCATCACGTCGACTCGGAAGAACACGATCTGTTTCCGCGATTGCGCGCCTGCCGGATGGACCTGGCGAAGCTCGGCGAACAGATCGCCGCCCGCCGCGCCGTGCTACTCGAAAGTCTCGACAAGGTCGAAGCACCGGCAGCCGCACTGATCCTGCGCTCCGCGGCGTGATCGGTTGTTTGATACGGCCGGGCATGGACCTGGTCTCGTGCGAGACGCAGATCGCTTCAATGCCGCAACAAATCTATCGAGGTAAATGTGTGCTGGCCGAGCCCGCTGGCCCGTCCAGCCGACTGGGATGACCCCGTCCAGTCGATCGGGACAACTGATCGGACAAGGAGAAGAGCATGTTCGATATGACGCTCCCGGTGTGGGAACTGATCGCGCGCGCCGCCACCGTCTATTTCGCGCTGCTGATCCTGGTGCGTGTGTCGGGCAAGCGCACAATCGGCGAATTCTCGCCTTTCGATGTGATCGTCTTGCTGCTGTTGTCCGAAGCCGTGCAAGGCTCGCTCACCGGCAACGAGGAATCGCTGCAGGGCGGACTGATCGTCGTCGCCACGCTGATCGCGCTCAATCTGATCCTGGCCTTCGTCAGCACGCGCAATCGCAAGTTCGAGTCGATCATCGAAGGCGACCCGGTCGTGCTGGTGCGCAACGGCGAACTGCGCACGCAGGCGATGCGGCGCAACAACATTCCCGAAGGCGACCTCGACGAAGCCATGCGCGGCGCGAAGATCAAGCACCGTCGCGACGTGCATCTGGCGATCCTCGAACCCGACGGCGAGATTTCCTTCTTCAAGAAGGAATAGTTCGAGTTCGACGCATTCTTCGCATGAGCCGATCCATGGGCTGATCCCGCTCAGACCACTTTGGATTCAGGCAACCCTGGACGTCTTCAGTTTCGCGACGTCGCGCGTCCACGCAAAAATCGCTTCGAACACCGGCTCCAGCCGTTTGGCGTGCTCGGTGATTTCATAATCCACGCGCGGCGGCACTTCCGGGTAGACGGTCCGCCGCACCAGGCCGTCGTTCTCCAGTTCGCGCAGTTGCAACGTCAGCATGTGCTGGGTGACGCGTGGAATGGCGCGGCGCAATTCGTTGAAACGGTGCTTGCGCTGCGCCAGCAGCCAGAGGATTTCCAGTTTCCACTTGCCGCCGAAGATCGCGATCGCACGGCGGATTTCTTCGTGCAATTCGTCGATGCGGTCGGCGTTCTCGATGCAGGTGCCGGCAGTATGGTCTTTCATACCAGGGATGAAAAAGCATCCTTCTTGTTGCGACAACTATACGCCAATAGATTGGGTTGGACGGTCGAATCGTCGCAACGTCGACATTCGATCACGATCATTCCGTCCATACCAAATAATGTCGACGACAAACTTATGAATATTCTGCATATCGATTCGAGCATCCTTGGCATCCACTCGGTGAGCCGAAAACTTTCCGCGGCGGTGGTCGAGCGATTGCTGGCGCTCGCGCCGGACGCGCGCGTCACCTACCGGGATGTGGCCGGCGATCCGGTTCCGCAATTCACCGCCGCACTGGCCCAGGCCACCGCCGGCGACACGCAGCACGCCAGCGCCGGCGAGGTCGCCATTCTCGACCGCGTGCTGCAGGAAGTGCTCGCGGCCGACACCATCGTCATCGGCGCTCCGATGTACAACTTCAGCATTCCCAGTCAACTGAAATCCTGGCTCGATGCGCTCGCCGTGGCGGGCAAGACTTTCCGCTACGGCACCGCCGGCCCCGAAGGCCTGCTCGGCGACAAGCGCGTGATCATCGCGTCGGCCCGCGGCGGCCTCTATGGCCCGGGCACACCCGCAGCTTCGGCCGAACACCATGAAACCTACTTGCGTAGCTTCCTGGGTTTCCTCGGCATCACGAGTATCGAAATCGTTCGCGCGGAAGGCGTGAAGCTCGGGCCCGAACAAGCCGAAGCCGCGCTTGGCGCGGCGTTGCAACACGCCGGCCAACTGCAGGCGGCTTGAGCGGAGGGCAGGGTTCGAATGTTGCAAGCGTAGTTGCGTGATTTCGATACATTCATTCGAATCACGCTGTTGAATTGCTCACACGGTCGAACTGCGCGGTTTCTAACGGCGCTATGGATTTCCGACTACGGGATGTTTTTGAAAGCACGATCTGTGGGCGTGACGCGGGTGGGTTGACAGGCTCACCACGAACGGTTTCTGGTTTGCCGCGGCGAAAGCGTTTCGTTGGAGAGATTTCCTCGGGTCAGGGCGATCTCCTCAGCGACTCCCTCGCGCTCACGGCGATCCCCGAGCGATTCCCTTGCGGAACAACCATTCGTGGTGAGCCTGTCGAACCACCCGCGCAGAACGCCAATCTCGCGGAGCTTTATTCAAAGGCCTCGCCTACATGAATGCGCGTTCGCGAACGCGCAGCAGCGAGCGGCGCGGATAACAGCCAGCGCAAATGCCTACAGCAGGGACGAAACCTGCGGGAACAGCAGCGACTGGGAATCGGATAAATGGTGGCCGAGGACGGAATCGAACCGCCGACACGGGGATTTTCAATCCCCTGCTCTACCAACTGAGCTACTCGGCCACGAGGCTGCGATGCGGAGAACCCGATCGCGGGAGGTGAAGGGCGCGTATTACAGCCGCTTCGCAGCGGGGCGTCAAGGTGAAATTTGCGGGCGCGCGACGGCCACGCATTCGGGCGCGTCGGAGGGATGACGCGGATATCCCGTAAAGTGCCCGTAATTGCGGGCTGGAGAACGATCATGAAGGTTTCGATGCTGCGTGCGGCACTGTTCGGTGCGGCGATGCTGCTGGGTTCGGGCTGCGCCAGCAGCCTGCCGGGACCGGCCGAGCGGATGGCCGAACGCTTTTCCGAATTCGAGCGGCACGCGGGCGCGCCGGTCGAGGAATTCCATTTCTGGCAGATGGATCGATGGGAGGCCCTGGGCACCCATGCGATCGCGGTGTGGACGAACCCGAACGAGGCCTATCTGATCACGGTCAAGTCGCCCTGCACGGGCCTGGAGTTCGCCAACGGCGTGGGCGTGACATCGACGGGACGGCGGGTGAACCGGCGCTTCGATTTCGTCACCTTCGAACATCAGCGCTGCCGCATCGCCGAAATCCGCCCGGTCGACGTCAAGGGTCTGAAAGCCGAGCGTCGCGCGTCGCCCAACTGACGAATCGGGCCGAGGTTTCAGGCGTCGGCGAGCGCTTCCACGCGCACCAGCAGCAGCTCGCCGCCGCCGTCGAGGATCGAGCGGGCGCTGCCGTCGGCGCCGGCCCACAGGCGCAGGCTGTCGCCCTGTTCGAGCACGGCCACGTCGCTGCGATCCTTCAGCCGGGCCCGACCGCCGATCAGATGGATCAGCCACTGCACGCGCGGCTCGGCGAAGAACACCATCGGGCCGACCAGCGGACGGTGCAGCACATCGGCCTTGACCCGGTCGCGCTTCCAGATCAGGTTGAAATCGCGGGTCGGGCCGTCGAGCAGTTCGCAGTTCAATTCGTCTTCGCCGCGGAATCGGATGCGATCGCGCGGCGGCGACAGCTCGATCAATTCGCCGCCGCTGAAGCGCAATCGCATGCCGTTGCCTTCCAGCAGCACCAGCACGCGATCGTGCCCGGGAAACGCCGAGAACGCGCAGTCGTGATCGATCTCGGCGATCGACACGCGCCAGTCGTAGTCGTCGTTGTCGGGACTGCGGAAAATCTCGCGCGTCCAGCCGAGATTGTTCTTCCAGCGCATGCGCCGGTACTCGAAGGCGGGCAGGTGTTGCGCTCGCACGGCGCGCTCAGCCCGCCAGCAGCGCGGCCAGCTCGCGCGTCGAGCGCGACAGACTTTCCTGCCACGACCAGCCGACGATGGCCTCGCCAGTGAGCGCGTCGCGGAACGATTCTTCCTGTCCTTCGCCGAGCAGGTGGCGATAGTCGACGGTGATTTCGTCGCCGACCGCCAGATCGCGCGCGGCGAACACGAAACCCAGATGCCACAGCCCGTTGGCCGCAAAGCTGTGGTTGAGAAAGCATTCGTCCGGCCATTCGGGCGAGACGGTGTAGCGGTCTTCGAACCAGCGCACGCTGGCGGCCAGGGCTTCGGCCTGGTCGGGCAGGGCGAGCACTTCGTCCCAGCGGTAGACGCGCGGGATGGCGTCCGGCGCCACCACGATGCGCCCGCGCGGCACCGCTTCGGCGGCGAAAACGCCCTGTCCGGCGCCGGGGATGGTGGACGGCGCGACGCGATAGGCAGGCAGGATCATGGACTCGGATGCAAGTTCGGTTGCACCGAAGTTTATCCGAGGCGCGCGCAAAAGCCGCCGCCCCGCCGTCACCGGCGGAGCGGGGGCGTCCTGCCGCGAACTGCTCCGGGCCGCAGCGCCTGTCGCCCGGACGGCATTCCCTGCCGCTTACTGTTGCGGGGCTGACGAGGCGCCCACTTCGATGACATCGCGATTCTTCTCGACCAGTTTCAGGCCGATGCCTTTGACTTCGGCCAACTGCTCGGGACTCTTGAACGGCCCGTGCTCCTTGCGGTGCGCGACGATGGCCTCGGCCTTGGCCAGGCCCACGCCGTTGAGCGCGGCCGCCAGCGTCGGCGCATCGGCCGAATTGATATCGACTTTCTGCGCCGGTGCGGCCGCCGCGGCGGCGCCGGCCAGCAGCAGGGCGAACAGCAGCGATTTGAGAAAGGTGGCGAGACGTTGCATGGCGGACTCCTGAGCACTGAAGGTAGGTTGGCGACCGGCGCAGTACGACTGGCACGGTGGACAAAGTGTCCGCATCCGCAGCGAGCGATCCCATCGGTGCGGCGCTGTATTTCGTGTCGGTGCAGGGCGCGAAATCGTCTAGGAAAAATCTCATCGCAGGCTCGGCGATTCCGCGTATGGCCTGCGTGGGCCGCCGCCCGGCGCTAGAATCGCGTTTTCGACTGCAGGAAGTTTCCGATGGACGCCACCAAGACCGACCGCTTCATCGCCGGCAAATGGGATGACGAAATCGTGCCGCAGCTCGTCGAGTACATCCGCATCCCGAACAAGTCGCCGATGTTCGATGCGCAGTGGAAGCAGAACGGCTACATGGACGACGCCGTCAAGCTGATGCATGCCTGGGCCGCGGCGCAGGACGTCGCCGGCATGACGGTGGAAGTGGTGCAGCTCGAAGGCCGTACGCCGCTGATCTACATCGAAGTGCCCGCTTCCGGCGGCGCCGATTCGAAAGCCGCCGACGACTGCGTGCTGCTCTACGGCCATCTCGACAAACAGCCCGAAATGACCGGCTGGGCCGACGATCTGGGCCCGTGGAAACCGGTCATCAAGGGCGACAAACTCTACGGCCGCGGCGGCGCCGACGACGGCTACGCGATCTTCGGTTCGCTGGCCGCGATCCAGGCACTACGCGATCAGAAGGTTCCGCATCGCCGCTGCGTGATCCTGATCGAGGCCTGCGAAGAATCCGGCAGCTACGACCTGCCGCACTACGTCGACCACCTCGCCGCACGCATCGGCAAGCCGTCGCTCGTGGTGTGCCTGGATTCGGGCTGCGGCAACTACGATCAACTGTGGTGCACGACCAGCCTGCGTGGCCTGGCCGGCGGCAATCTCAAAGTGAGCGTGCTGAGCGAAGGCGTGCACTCGGGCGATGCGTCCGGCGTGGTGCCGTCGAGCCTGCGTTTGTTGCGACAGATCCTTTCGCGATTGGAAGACGAGAACACCGGCAAGATCCGCGTCGACGGCCTGTTCGTCGATGTGCCCGCCGAACGATTGGCGCAAGCGAAAAAAGCGGCGCAGGTACTCGGCACCGCGGTGTACGACAAATTCCCGTTCCTGCCCGGCATGACGCCGATGTCCGACGACCTCACCGAACTGGTGTTGAACCGCACCTGGCGTCCTGCCTTGTCGGTCACCGGCGTCGACGGCATGCCGCCACTCACCTCGGCCGGCAACGTATTGCGCCCCTACACCGCCGTGAAACTCAGCCTGCGCCTGCCGCCGACGCTCGAAGGCGAAAAGGCCGGGAAATTGTTGAAGCAATTGTTGATGGACAATCCGCCGAACGGCGCAAAAGTCGAATTCTCTTTGGAGAAATCATCGACCGGCTGGAACGCACCGGCCATGTCGCCGTGGCTCGAACACGCGCTCGATCACGCCTCGCAGGACTTCTTCGGCCAGCCCGCCATGTTCATGGGCGAGGGCGGCACGATTCCGTTCATGGGCATGCTGGGCGAAAAATTCCCCGGCGCGCAATTCGTGATCACCGGCGTGCTGGGCCCGCATTCGAATGCCCACGGTCCGAACGAATTCCTGCACATTCCGACCGGCAAGCGCGTCACGGCGGTGGTGGCTCGGGTGATCGCCGAGCATTATCAGGCGGGTGAGAAGGGGCTGACGCAAGGGGTGGGGGTGGTGGGGGGAGAATCGAGGTTCGATTCGAAGGAATGTTGTTGATGGTTGACGGAGGTTTTGAGTTGCTGAAGGGCTTCGGTGCACAACAATTTCGTCATTCCCGCCTGCGCGGGAATGACGAAAAGTGAGGGCACCGGCGGTGCGGAAAAAGCAATTGCGAAACCGAACCCATCTCGGATTCCGCTTCGCTGCACCCAGGCTGCAAACCAAAGCCACGAGGATCGACCAGAACCCGTCAACCGGCCGCCAAGCTTTCGCGCACGACTTCCAATCGCGCGCGCTGCGGTGCTTCGCGCACCAGCACGGGATCGAGCACCGCATCGGCGCGCTCATGCCAGCGCCTGGCGGCGGCTGAATCTCCTTCCGCGATCGCCAGTTCGGACAATTCGAGCAATACCAATCCGACGCCGACGTAGCGTTCGCCACGCGCCGCCGTGGCCGTCGCCAGGGCGCGTTCGAGCAGCGCGCGCGCCGCCTCGAAATCGCCGGCTTTGGCGGCGAGTGCGGCGCGGATGCGCAGGGCGAAGGCATAGCGCGGACTGTTCTCGCCGCCGATGTCGGCGACCGCGGCGTCGATCGCATCGAGCAGCTGCGTGGCGGTGGCGGGGTCGCCGAAGCGGCGGTGCCATTCGGCCAGATGCAGGCGCTGGCGGGCGCGTTGCAGGACGTAGCGCGGGTCGTCCTTCGCCGGGATCGGCAGTTCCAGCAGCGTGCGCGATTCGGCCGCTTCGCCCGACAGCAGCAACATGCGGCCCAGATTCTGCCGATAACGAAACAGCGGCAGTTCCTGATCGGCGGCGTTGCGTTCGGCCAGCGCCAGCGCTTCGCGCATCGGCGGCAGACCGCGCACGTAGTCGCCCTGTTCCTCGTACAACTCGGCGACGTTGTTGAGATTGCTCGCGAGCGCCGGATCGTCCGCCGCCAACGAGCGGCGGCTGAGTTCGAGCGATTCCTGGAACTGCTTGCCGGCCTCGAGCGTGCGGCCCTGTTCGTAGTACACGTGGCCGAGCGAATCGTGCACGCTGGAAATCAGCCAGCTGTCTTCCGCCAGGATGAAGCGGCGGTGGCGCAGCACTTCGAGCAGCACGCGTTCGGCGGCGAGGAAATTGCCGGCTTCGCGCAACACGGTGGCCTGGATCGTCATCGCCGCCAGCAGGGCGGGGTCGCGCGGACCGAGCGCGGTTCGCATGCGCGCGATCGGCGCGTCGATCAGGCCCAGCGCTTCCTGCGGGCGATCTTCGAGGGCCAGCATTTCGGCCAGATAAAGCTCGATTTCGTTGGTGGTCGGATGTTGCGTGCCGAGCGACGAATGCGCCAGTATGCGCGCTCGGCGCAGGGTCGCGCCGGCCTCGTCGAACATGCGCTGGCGCGATTGCATGAGGCCGAGTTTGGAAAGGTCGGTGGCGTTCTGGCCGGCATCGTCGTAAGGCGACAGCAGCGCAAGCACTTCTTCGTAGCGCTGCTGCGCTTCGGCGTAGCGGCCGCGATGGTCCAGCGCGCTGCCGAGCAGCCGCAGATACTGCGCGCGCTCGGCCGGCGTGGCGCCCGATTCGTGCGCGGCGTCGGCGGCGGCGATCAGCAATTCGGTGGCTTTCTTCGGCTGCCCGAGGCTGCGATAGATTTCGCCGAGCGTGCCGGCCAGGCGTGCGCGCAAATGCGGCGGCAGATCTTCGCGATCCTGCAGCCGCTGCTCGCCGAATTCGACCAGGTCGACCGCGGTCAGCAGGCGCGGCCCCGACGAGCCCGGCTCGGCCTGACGGAACAGATCGGTGAGGAAGGCCGTCACCGTTTCGGCGTCGCGCGCGAAGCGCGTGGCGCGATCGCGCTGTTCGGCCAGCCGCACGGCGCCCACGCCGAGCGCCACCAGCAGGGCGACGAACATCACGCTCTCGATCGGACGGCGGCGTATCAGTTTCCATGCCGCGTAACCCCAGCCGCGCCGCGCCGCGTGCACCGGGAAACCGGCGAGCCAGCGCTCGAGATCCTCCGACATCGCCTGCGCGGTGGGATAGCGATCGCGCACGTCCTGCGCGCAGGCGCGGCGCACGATCGCATCCAGATCGCCCTTGATCGTTGCCCGTCGCGCCGCCGGCGCCAGTTCGCTCGGGCGCGGGATTTCGTTCTGGCCGCGCGGCGGCAGGCGGCCGGCGAGCAGTTCGAACAGCAGGATGCCGAGCGCGAAAATATCGCTGCCGGTGCTCACCGGTTCGCAGCGCAGCTGTTCCGGGCTGGCATAGGCCGGCGTCAGCCACGGCTGCGTCACCGGGTTGGGCCCCTCGGCGTGCAGCAGTTTTGCGACGCCGAAATCGAGCAGCACCGGGCGGCCGTCGTCGCGCAGCAGCACGTTGCCGGGCTTGATGTCGCGATGCACGACGAGCCGCTGATGCGCGTAGTTGACCGCCTGCGCGATCTCCACCATCAAGCGCACGCGTTCGGTCACCGACAATTGCTGTTTTTCGCAGGCCGCGCTGATCGGCGAGCCGCGCACGTATTCCATCACCAGATAAGGATGGCCGTCGGCGGTTTCGCCGCCGTCGAGCAGGCGCGCGATGTTCGGATGATCGAGCGTCGCCAGCAGTTGCCGTTCGTGGCGCAGTTGCCGGGCCGCATCGGGCGTGGCGACGCCGCCGATCAGTTTGATCGCGACCTGCAGATCGAACTGATCGTCGGCGCGGTCGGCCAGATACACCACGCCGGTGCCGCCGCGGCCCAGTTCGCGCAGGATGCGGTAGGGCCCGAGGCGTTCGCCGACGGCGATCTTTACCGTGGCGGCGGAGAACGCGGCGCCGAGCTGGCCGGTGATATCGGTGTCGTCGCCGTCGGTGGCGAGCATCGAGGCCAGCACTTCGCGCAGTGCGCCGTCGGTGGTGACGCTCTGCAGCCAGGCATCGCGCTGCGCAGGGTCGACCGAGGCACCCTGCCAGAACAGATCCTCCAGTTTGCGAAGATCTTCGCGCCCCACGTCGTTCCTCGTCAGCCCGCCCGGAATTCCACCGATGGCGATTGCCGGCCAGTGCCGCACGGCCGATGCCATCGCATACGACTATACCGACTGCGCGCCCGCGCGGCCGTCGGCCGGCCGCCGATCCCGTGCGCTGCGCCGCAATTCCGAAAACCGGGCCGGCGCTGGGGTAGGCTGCGCGCTCCGAAATCCGGATCGCCGCCCATGTTCGCCACCATCCCCGAACTCGATTGCGCCGGCCGCCGCCTGCTGCTCGACCGCGCCCGCATCCTCGGCATCGTCAACGTCACCCCCGATTCGTTCTCCGACGGCGGCGAGCACGACAGCGTCGCGGCCGCCGTGGCGCATGGGCTGAAGCTGGTGGAGGAAGGCGCCGACGCGCTCGATGTCGGCGGCGAATCCACGCGCCCCGGTGCGCAGGACGTGTCCGTCGACGAGGAATTGCGCCGCACCATTCCGGTGGTCGAAGCGCTCGCCGCGCAAACCTCGGTGCCGATTTCGATCGATACTTCCCAGCCCGAAGTGATGCGTGCGGCGGTGGCCGCCGGCGCCGGCCTGATCAACGACGTGCGCGCGCTGCAACTCGATGGTGCGCTCGATGCCGCCGCCGCGCTCGGTGTGCCGGTGGTGCTGATGCACATGCAGGGCGAGCCCGGCACGATGCAGGATGCGCCCGCCTACGACGACGTCGTCTCCGAGGTGCATCGCTTCCTCACGCAGCGGATCTTCGCCTGCGAAATGAGCGGCATCGACAAGAAACGCATCGTGATCGACGTCGGCTTCGGTTTCGGCAAGACGCTCGAACACAATCTCGCCTTGCTGCGGCAGCTGTCGCGCTTCACCGATCTGGGCGTGCCGGTGCTCGCCGGCCTCTCGCGCAAAGGCATGATCGGCGCGCTCACCGGCCGCGCCGTGCACGACCGCGCGGCCGGCTCGGCCGCCGCGGCGCTGATCGCCGTGCAACACGGCGCGATGCTGGTCCGCGTCCACGACGTCGCCGCTACCCGCGACGCCCTGGCCGTGTGGCAGGGCGTGGCACAGCAATCGGTGCCTGTCGCACGCAAGAGTGCGCGCGGCGGGTCGTTGCGGTTTTCGGACGAGGAATAGCGCGGGGCCGGGAATCGGGAGTCGGGAGTCGGAGTCGGGAGTCGGGAGTCGGGAGTCGGGAGTCGGGAGTCGGGAGTCGGGAGTCGGGAGCTACGTTGCGCTGCCAGCCTCTTCAGTCCCTTCGTTTTTGCTCCCTTCGCGTCCTTTCTCTTTCCTTCGTGTCCTTCGCGTCCCGCTCTGAACCGGGAATCGGGAGTAGAGAATCGGGAAAAGAGCGCGCTGCGCTTCGACCGATGAGGTGGCGCTAAGCCAACGGTCCCACTTCGATGCGATTGCGCCCCGCGTGTTTGGCCGCATACAGCGCCGCATCGGCATTTTTCAGCAGCTCCGCCGGGGCGCATGGATAGCCCGCCGGCACCGCGTAAACGCCGATGCTCACCGTGCAATCGATGTTCGCGGTTTCGCACGGCACCGCCTGCGACGCCACGCCGGCGCGCACCCGTTCGGCCAGCTCGCTGGCGGCCTGCGAGCTGCAGTTCGGCACCAGCAGCGCGAACTCTTCGCCGCCGAAGCGCGCCAGCGTGCCGCCGGCCTGGCGCGCGATGCGCTCGATCACTTGCGCCAGCGCGCGCAGGCAATCGTCGCCGGCGATGTGGCCGTGGCGGTCATTGATGTCCTTGAAGTGATCGACGTCGATCATCATCAGCGCCAGCGGCTCGCCGCGGTCGCGCGCCTGCTGGCAGAACTGCACCACGGCGTCGTCCAGATGACGGCGGTTGTAGACGCCGGTGAGGCCGTCGCGGCGGCTGAAATCCTGCAACCGGCGATTGGCTTCTTCGAGCCGCTGCAAGGTGGCGTCCAGTTCCGCCGTGCGCGCACGCACGCGCGCTTCCAGATGGCCGCGCGCTTCGTCCTGGATGCGCTCGTTCTCCGCCTTCAGCACGTTGATGCGATAGGCCAGCGCGAACGACAGCAGGATCATCTCGGCCGCCGAGCCCAACTGCATGCTGTACTCGGTGAGCGGCGTCTTCGGCAGCATGCCGAGCGACACCGCGGCGAACACCACCACGCCGATCAGCAGCGCGCTCCAGGCCACCAGGAAATGCCGCGCCGGTGCATAGCGGCGCACGCACAGCAGGCCGCAAACGAAGATCACCGGCGCGATCAGCAGCGCCAGCACGGTCTGGAACTGGATCACCACGCGATAAGACAGCAGCAGGGTGCCGAGCAGCGGCAACGCGGCCGCGAGCATGAAGACCAGCACCACGCGATCGGCGATCGGCGCGTGTTTGCCCAGCTCCAGGAACGAGCGGCTGAATTGCAGCATGCACAGGTTCGACAGCGCGATGAAAAGCGGTATCGCGAGGTTGCCCCAATCGGGCTGGGTCGGCCAGAAATACTGGAAAGCCAGGCCGTTCAAGCACAGCAGCAGCACGCCGAGCGACGCCACGTACAGCACGTACCAGAGAAAATTACGATCGCCCACCGAGACCCACAGAATCAGGTTGTACAGCAGCAGCGCGATCAGCACGCCGTAGTACACGCCCAGCCCGATGTTGGCGGGCAACAACCGCTCCATGTAGACGTCGGGCCGCGCCAGCACCAGCGGCACCTGCATCGAGCTTTGCGATTGCACGCGCAGATAGAACTCGCTGGGTTCGCCGCTCGGCAGGTCGAGCGCGAAGTTGAGATAGCGCAGGTCGGCATCGCGCGTCGAAAACGCCGTGCGGTCGCCCGATTCGCGCGTGCCGACGCGGCCCTGCGGATCGATGCGGTGCAGCGTCACATGATCGAGCAGCGCATATTCGATCGCCAGCAGCCAGCGCTGCGTGGCCGCGCCATCGTTGCCGGCGGTGAAGTGGAACCACAGCGCGCCGTCGACGTAACCGAAGTTCGAGCGTTGCTGCGGCAGCGGCGCGAACTCGCCGGCGCGCGCACGGGCCCGTACTTCGTCGAGCGTGAGGCTGCCGGTGGCGTCGTGCAGCACGGTGGTGTGCTGCGCGAGCGGGTAGGTGTCGCCGGTCGCATCCAGGTGCAGCGTGGCGGCGGGCAGGCCGGCGGCGAACGAGCCGCCGAGCAGCGACGCCAGCGCAAGGCCCCAAACGCGCATCCGGCCACCCCTGATGAGTACGTCCCGCGCCGAAGATAGTCCTTGCGAAGGGCGTGTGCTGCGGATGGCATCGAAGTTCACCGATGTCCAAACGGCGTGAGCGTTCCGCTTTTTGGCGGGTGGTTGCGGCTCGGTTGCGCCGCGCCGTCGAAATCGATTAATGTATTAACACGCTAATACATTCATCCATGAAAAGACGCTCGCTCCAGCCCGATACCCCGCCGGTCGACCCGCTCGACGCGCTCTGCGATGCGCTGCTCAGCCTGCACGAGCGCGCCGACGTGCGCGCCCTGCTGCTCGATCTGTGCACGCCGGCCGAGCTCGAGGCGATGTCGGATCGCTGGCGCGTGGTGCCGCTGCTGCTGGCCGGCCTGCCGTATCGCGAAATCCACGACCGCACGGCGGTCAGCGTCACCACCATCGGCCGCGTCGCGCGCTGCCTGGGACAGGGCAACGGCGGCTATCGGCGCGCGGCGGAAAGTCTCGGCCTGCATCCGGCGCACGACGCCAGCCATTGACGCGTCGCGCGAGTCGCCCGACGCCTGCTCCACCCATCGAACGAAAACCCCCGGATGCTTCCCATGAAAACGCGCGACCGCCTGCGCATCGCCACCCAGAAAAACGGCCGGCTCTCCGACCCCGGCCGCGAGCTGCTCGCACGCTCGGGACTGAGCTTCCGCGAAAGCCGCGACCGCCTGTTCTGCTACGGCGAATCGCTGCCGATCGACCTGCTGCTGGTGCGCGACGACGACATCCCCGGCCTGCTCGCCGAAGGCACCTGCGACCTCGGCCTGGTCGGCCTCAACGTGCTCGAAGAACAACGCCTCGAACGCGAGCGCAGCGGTTTGCCGCCGGCGTTCCGCGCGATCCGCTCGCTCGGCTTCGGCCGCTGCCGCCTGTCGATCGCGCTGCCGGCCGGCAGCGAATGGCGCGGCCCGGCAACGCTCGTCGGCCGGCGCATCGCGACCTCGTATCCGAACCTGCTCGCCGATTGGCTGCGGCGCGAGAACATCGATGCGCAGGTGGTGATGTTGTCGGGCTCGGTCGAGATTGCGCCGCGGCTGGGCAAGGCCGAGGCGATCTGCGATCTGGTGTCGTCGGGCGCGACGCTTGCGGCCAATCAATTGCATGAAGTCGCGACCATCCTGGAAAGCCAGGCCGTGCTCGCCACGCCCGCCCAGCCTTTCGCCGACGAGCGCGCGGATCTGGCCACGATGCTGCTGCGCCGCCTCGACGGCGTGCTGCAGGTGCGCGACAGCAAGCTGGTGATGCTGCATGTCGATCGCAGCGCGCTCGACGCGGTGATCCGCCTGCTGCCCGGCGCCGATGCGCCGAGCGTGCTGGCGCTCGACGGCAACCGCGATGTCGTCGCGCTGCAGGCGGTGTGCCAGGGCGCGATCACCTGGCAGCATCTGGAAGACATGAAGCGCGCCGGTGCGCGCAGCATGCTGGTGCTGCCGGTCGAACAGATGCTGGCCTGAGCGATGCAGATCGTCGATTGGAATCTGCTGGACGAAGCCGCGCGCAGCGCCTTGCTGCAGCGGCCCGTGGTGCGCGACGCGACCGCCTTGCGCGCCGCCGTCGCGCGCACCATCGAACAGGTGCGCGCCGACGGCGACAGCACCTTGCGCGCGCTCACGCGCCGCCACGATGGCTGCGAACTCGCGGAATTCGAAGTGAGCGAGGCCGAATTCGCCGCGGCGGAATCGCAGATTTCGCCCGAATTATCTGCCGCGATGAATGCCGCGATCGCGCGCATCGAAGTGTTTCATCGGGCCGGCATGCCGCTCGATTACACGCTGGAAACCGCGCCCGGCGTGGTCTGCGAGCGCGTGCTGCGGCCGATATCGCGTGTCGGCCTGTACGTGCCCGCAGGCTCCGCGCCGCTGCCGTCGACGGCGATCATGCTCGGCGTGCCGGCGCGGCTCGCCGGCTGCCCGGAAGTGATTCTGTGCACGCCGCCGCGACGCGATGGCAGCGCCGACGCCGCCGTGCTGAGCGCGGCCAAACGCTGCGGCATCTCGCGCGTCTTCAAGCTCGGCGGCGCGCAGGCGATCGCGGCGATGGCCTACGGCACCGACAGCGTGCCGCGCTGCGACAAACTGTTCGGCCCCGGCAACGCCTACGTCACCGAGGCCAAGCTGCAGGTCGCGCTCGATCCCGACGGCGCCGCGATCGACATGCCGGCCGGCCCGTCGGAAGTGCTGGTGATCGCCGACGGCGGCGCCGATGCCGAATTCGTCGCCGCCGATCTGCTGTCGCAGGCCGAGCACGGGCCCGATTCGCAGGTGCTGCTGATCTCCGATTCGGCTCTGGTGCTGGGCGCGGTGGCGCAGGAAATCGCGAAACAGGCCGCCGAATTGCCGCGCCGCGACATCATCGATCAATCGCTGGCGCATGCGCGACTGATCCGTTGCAGCGACATCGCGCAGGCGATCGCGATCTCGAATCGTTACGCGCCCGAGCACCTCATTCTCGCCGTGCGCGAACCGCGTGCGTGGCTCAATTCGGTCGCCAGCGCCGGGTCGGTTTTCCTCGGCGATTACGCGCCCGAAGCGCTCGGCGACTATTGCAGCGGCACCAATCACGTATTGCCGACCTACGGCGCGGCGCACGCCTACAGCGGCGTGTCCGTCGCCAGCTTCGTCAAGCAGATCACGGTGCAGGAAGTGTCGCGCGCCGGGCTCGCTGCGATCGGTCCGGACGCGGCGCTGCTGGCCCGCACCGAACGTCTCGATGCCCACGAGCGGGCCGTCACGCGGCGGCTCGACCGGGGCGAGGCATGAGCGTGCTCGATCTGGTGCGGCCCGACCTGCGCGATTTCGCCGGCTACAGTTCGGCGCGCCGCACCGTCGCCACCGGCTCGGTGTGGCTCAACGCCAATGAGAGCCCGTGGCGCAGTCCGATCGATGCCTCGCAGACGGGCCTCAATCGCTATCCCGACCCGCAGCCGGCGGCGTTGCGCGAGGCGCTGGCGCAGTTGTATGGCGTGCGCCCCGAACAAGTGTTGATCGGGCGCGGCAGCGACGAGGCGATCGACCTGCTGGTGCGCGCCTTGTGCCGGCCGGCCCGCGATGCCGTCGTCATCGCACCGCCGGTCTTCGGCATGTACGCCGTCAGCGCGCGATTGCAGGGCGCGCCGCTGGTCGAGGTTCCCTTGCGCGACACCGATGCGGGCTTCGTCGCGGACCTCGATGCGATGGCCGCCGCCGCGCTCGAATGCGGCGCGAAGATCGTGTTCCTGTGCTCGCCATCGAATCCCACCGGGCAGGCGTTGGCGCTCGATGAGATCGCTGATTTCGCACGCAGACTCGAAGGCCGCGCCATCGTCGTGGTGGACGAAGCCTACGGCGAGTTTTCCGACATCGCCTCCGCATCGGGCCTGATCGATTCGCAGCCCAACCTGGCCGTGCTGCGCACTTTGTCGAAGGCGCACGCGCTCGCCGGCGCGCGCATCGGAACCTTGATCGCCACTGCCGAGCTGATCGCGCTGCTACGCAATTGCCAGGCACCGTATCCGCTGCCCGCGCCTTGCGTGACGCTTGCGCTCGAAGCGCTGGCTCCGCCGGCGCTCACACGCACCCGCGAGCGAGTGGCAGCGCTGCGCGCCGAACGCGAGCGACTGCGCGTAGCGATTGCTTTGTGCGACGACGTACGGCGTGTCTACGATTCGCAAGGAAACTACCTGCTCGTGCGGTTCTCCGACGCCGAAACGGCGTACACGCGACTGCTCGATGCCGGTGTCGTGGTGCGCGATATGCGCGCCTCGCCGCAACTGCACGATGCGCTGCGCATCTCGATCGGCAGCGTCGACGAGAACGATGCGGTACTGCGCGCATTGCCCGGCGCCGCGCAACCGACGCGAACGACGGGCCGGCCATGAAGCGCATCCTCTTCATCGACCGCGACGGCACGCTGATCCACGAGCCGGCGGACTTCCAGATCGATGCCTACGACAAGCTGCGCTTCGTCGACGGCATGATTCCGGCGCTGCTGAAACTGCGCGATGCCGGCTTCGAATTCGTCATGGTGACCAACCAGGATGGGCTCGGAACGCCGAGCTTCCCGCGCGAAACTTTTACCGGTCCGCACGCCTTGCTGCTGCAGTTGCTCGAATCGCAGGGCATCGTGTTCCGCGAAATCCTGATCGACGAGTCGTTCGAACACGAGAACCGGCCGACGCGCAAGCCCAATCCCGGCCTGGTGATGCACTACCTGCGCGATCGCGATATCGATCTGGCCGGCAGCGCCGTGATCGGCGATCGCGAAACCGATCTGCAGTTGGCGCGCAATCTCGGTTGCCGCGGATTCCGCATCGGTTTCGAAGGCGAAACCTGGGCCGGCATCGCGCACGCACTGGCCGATGCGCCGCGCCGCGCGGCGGTCGAACGGCGCACGCGAGAGACGACTATTTCGGTACAGATCGATCTCGACCGGCCGGCCGATCCGCAGGTGAAAACCGGCCTCGGCTTCTTCGATCACATGCTCGAACAGCTCGGGAAACATGGCGGTTTCGCGCTCACCCTGCATTGCGCAGGCGATCTCCACATCGACGAACACCACACCGTCGAGGACAGCGCACTCGCGCTGGGTCAGGCCTTGCGGCAAGCGCTCGGCGACAAGCGCGGCCTCGGACGCTACGGCAGTGCGGCGGAATCCAGCGAAGGATCGGTCGCCGTGAACGTCGCGTTGCCGATGGACGAAACGCTGGCGCAGGCCGTGCTCGATTTTTCCGGCAGGCCGTACTTCGTCTTCGACGGCCGTTTCGAGCGCAGCGAAGTCGGCGGGCTCGCCACCGAACTGGTGCCGCATTTTTTCCGTTCGCTTTGCGAAACCGCCGGCCTGAACCTGCATCTGTGGGTGCGCGGCGACAACACGCACCATCAGGTCGAAGCCTGTTTCAAGGCGGTGGCGCGTGCGCTGCGGCAGGCGCTGCGACGCGAAGGCCGCGATCTTCCCAGCACCAAGGGCACGCTGTGATGCGCGTGGCCGTGATCGATTCGGGCGGCGCCAACATCGGGTCGGTGCTTTATGCGCTGGAACGGCTCGACGTCGCGGCGAAACTGACCGGCGATGCCGCCGATATCCGCGCAGCGGATCGCGTGATCCTGCCCGGCGTGGGCGCGGCGGCGCCGGCGATGCAGCGGCTGACGCAGCTCGATCTGATCGACACGATCCGTTCGCTCGAACAGCCGCTGCTCGGCATCTGCCTGGGCATGCAACTGCTGTTCGACGCTTCCGACGAAGGCGATGTCGAATGCCTGGGCTTGTTGCGCGGCCGGGTGCGGCGCATGCCGGAAAGCGACGGCGTGCGCATCCCGCATATGGGCTGGAACGCGCTGGTCGAGCGTCGCGCATCGCCGTTGCTGCGCGGTCTGCCGTCGGGCGCGCGCGCCTATTTCGTGCATAGCTATGCCGTGCCGGTGACCGAAGACTGCGTCGCCGCCTGCGAGCACGGCGAACCGTTCGCGGCGCTGGTCGAACGCGGCAATGTCTGCGGCGCGCAGTTCCACCCGGAACGTTCGGCCGCGGTCGGCGCGCGCCTGCTCGCGAATTTCCTCGGCGCGAAGGTGCCATGAGCTTCGTCGTCTATCCCGCGATCGACGTGCGCGAAGGCCGCGTCGTGCGGCTGCGACAGGGCGATTACGCCCAGGAGACGCGCTACGCGGCCGAACCGTTCGATCTTGCCGCGCACTACGCAGCGTCGGGCGCGCAATGGTTGCACCTGGTCGATCTCGATGCGGCGCGCGCCGGCGGCTACACGCTCGCGGCGCTGCTGCGGCGGTTGAAATCGGAAACGCGATTGGCGGTGCAGACCGGCGGCGGCGTGCGCAGCGAGTCCGATGTCGCGGCACTGTTCGATGCCGGTACCGACCGCGTCGTGATCGGCAGCCTGGCGGTACGCGAACCGGTCGAAGTTGCGAGCTGGGTCGAAAAATACGGCCCGGAACGCATCACGCTCGCTTTCGACACGCGGCAGGAGGCGGCCGGCGTCTGGCAATTGCCGGTGCACGGTTGGACGGAAGATTCCGACCGCACACTCGACGACCTGCTCGCCACGTACCGCGATTCCGGTCTGCGTCACGTGCTGTGCACCGACATCGAGCGCGACGGCATGCTGGCCGGCCCGAACCTCGCGCTTTACCGCCACCTGCGCGCGCAGGCGCCGTGGTTGCAGGTGCAGGCGTCGGGTGGCGTGCGCAATGTCGCCGACCTGCGCGCCGCCGAAGCCGTCGGCTGCGCGGGCGCCGTGCTCGGCCGGTCGCTGCTCGAAGGCAAATTGCAGCTCGATGACGCGCTGGCCGTCGCATGTTGACCCGCCGCCTCATTCCCTGCCTCGATGTGCGCGACGGGCAGGTCGTGAAAGGCGTGCGTTTCCGCGATCACGTCGTGATCGGCGCGATCGAAGAATTGGCATTGCGCTATCGAGACGAAGGCGCCGACGAACTGGTGTTCTACGACATCACCGCCAGTCCTCAAGGCCGCAGCGTCGATCGCGGCTGGGTGGAGCGTGTCGCGCGGCTGATCGACATTCCCTTCTGCGTCGCCGGCGGCATCCGATCGGTGCCTGAGGCGCGCGCCATCCTGCACGCCGGCGCCGACAAGATTTCGATCAATTCGCCGGCGCTCGATCGTCCGGCGCTGATCGCCGAACTGGCCGATGCCTTCGGCGTGCAATGCGTCGTCGTCGGCATCGACAGCCTGCGCGACCCCGACGGCGTGTGGCGCGTGCGCAGCCACACCGGCGACCCCGACCGCATGCGTGCCTTGTCGCGGCGCACGCTCGACTGGGTGCTGGAAGCGCAGCAGCGCGGCGCCGGCGAAATCGTGCTCAACTGCATGGGCGCCGATGGCGTGCGGAAAGGTTACGACATCGAACAATTGTCGCGCGTGCGCGAACTGTGCCGGGTGCCGCTGGTGGCTTCGGGCGGCGCCGGTACGGCGGGGCATTTCATCGAGGTTTTTCGCGATGCCGATGTCGACGCGGCGCTCGCGGCCAGCGTCTTCCACTCGGCGACGCTGCGGATTCCGGACTTGAAGCGCGAACTGCGCGCGGCAGGCATCGAGGTGCGCGATGAGTGACAAGTCGTGGCAGGATTTCGATGGGACCGGCCTGGCGTGGGACAAGCAGCAAGGCCTGCTACCGGCCGTGGTGCAGGATGCCGCGACCCTGCGCGTGTTGATGCTCGGCTATATGGATCGCGACGCGCTGCAACGAACGCTCGACACGCGGCGCGTCACCTTCTACAGCCGCAGCAAGGCGCGGCTGTGGACCAAGGGCGAAACCAGCGGCAACGCGCTCGACCTCGTGCATATCCAGGCAGATTGCGATCGCGACACCTTGCTGGTGCTCGCCAATCCGCGCGGGCCGACCTGCCATCTCGGACGCAGCAGTTGTTTCGAACATGCGCGCGGCGATTTCCTCGGCGAACTCGATGCGCTGATCGCACGCCGCGCGATCGAGCGCCCGGTCGGCAGCTACACCACCAGACTGTTCGACGGCGGCATCCGCCGCATCGCGCAGAAGGTCGGCGAGGAGGGCGTGGAGACCAGTCTGGCCGCGGTCGCGCAGGACGACGCGGCGCTGCTCGGCGAGGCCGCCGATCTGCTGTATCACCTGACCGTGCTGCTGCGCGCGCGCGGATTGGGCATGTCGGATGCACTGACCACGCTCGAAAAGCGTCATCGCGACGGCTGAGCGGTAAGGCAAACCGCGGTACGATTCGTCGAAGCCGAATCGGGATCGATCATGGGCAAACATTTTTTCTTCGGGCTTGCCGTAATCGCGGGGATTTGCGGGGCAGGGCGCGCCTGCGCGCAAGCCGATGCGAATCGCGATGCCGATTCGGTGCGCGGCCTGGTGTTCGCCGATGGCAACGACAACGGCCGGCACGACAGCGGCGAGCGCGCATTGCCCGGCGTCAAGGTATCGAATGGCCGCGACGTCGCGCTCAGCGACGCACAGGGCGGCTATCGCTTGCCGCTGCGCGCCGGCGACACCGTGTTCATGATCAAGCCGCCCGGTTACGACGTGCGGCGTCGCGACGATGGTTTGCCGGCGACCTGGCATCACCATTTTCCGCAAGGCTCACCGTCGCTGCGTTACGGCGGGATCGCGAAAACCCACATCGCGCAAGCCGATTTCGCACTTGTCGCGCCATCTGCGGCGGACCAGCGCGGCCTCGATGTCCTCGTGTTCGGCGATCCGCAGCCCAAGCGCGTTGCCGATGTCGACTACTTCCGCCGCGATATCGTCGAACCGCTCGCCGCGCAGCCGGGAGCCGCGCTCGGCCTGAGTCTGGGCGATATCGTCGACGACGATCTGTCGCTGTACCCCGGCATGGTGAGCGCCACGACCTCGCTCGGCCTGCCGTGGCTGCACCTGCCCGGCAATCACGATCTGGATTTCGACGCTACGCGCGACGAGGATTCGCTGCTCACCTATCGCGCGCGCTTCGGGCCGGATACTTACGCCTGGGAAGAACGCGAGGCCAGTTTCATCCTGTTCGATGACGTGATCTACCAGCCGGCGCCGCAGGCCGGCTACATCGGCGGACTGCGCGAAGACCAGTTCCAGTTCCTGACGGCTTATCTCGCGAGCTTGCCGCGCGATCGCCGCCTCGTGATCGCCGCGCATATTCCGTTCCACGATGCGCTGCCGGGCCGCGAATCGTTCCGCCGCGCCGACCGCGAGCGCCTGTTCGGGCTGCTGGCGCCATTCGCGAACGTGCTGCTGCTGACATCGCATGCGCACGCGCAGCGGCACTACTTCCACGGCGAAAAAGACGGTTGGCGCGGTGCGCAGCCGCTGCATGAATACGTCGTCGGCGCCAGCTGCGGCGGGTTCTGGTCGGGCCTGCCGGACGCCGCCGGCATACCCGATGCCCGCATGACCGACGGCACCCCGAACGGCTATGCGCGGCTGCATATCGAAGGCGCCGATTACCGGCTGCGCTGGCATGCCGCGCGCGATGCGGCCGACACGCGCATCGCCCTGTCCGCGCCGAAAGTGCTGCGCCAGGGCGCTTATCCGGCCTTCGCCGTCACCGCCAACGTGTTCATGGGGATGGACGACACGCGCGTCGAATACCGCATCGACGACGGCGAATGGCAGCCGATGAATCGCCAGCCACGGCCCGATCCGCACCTGCTTGCGCTCAACGCGCAGGACGATGCTTCGCCGACCTTGCGCAGCTACGATCGGCACGTCGAAGCCACGCCGTCGCCGCATCTGTGGCGCGGCGCGTTGCCGACCGATCTGCCGCTCGGCGAACACCGGATCGAAGTGCGCGCGTTCGATCGCTGGGACGGCGAACTGCGCGCCGCCACCAGCTATCGACTCGACGCCTACGTCGCGCCATGAGCACGCGCTGGGCCACGCTCGATGGCACTCCGACGCGCGTGATCGCGCATCGCGGCGCGAGCGGCCTGCTGCCCGAACACACGATCGCCGCCTACGCGCTCGCCCTGCAACAAGGTGCCGATGTGATCGAACCGGACCTGCTGATCACGCGCGACGGCGAACTGGTGGCGCGCCACGATGCCGGACTTGCGCGCAGTACCGACGTGGCATCGCAGACGGATTTTTCGCTGCGCCAGCGCGACGGCGATTGGCCGCTGCACGAATTCACAAGTGCGGAGCTGGCCGAACTGCGCGCGGTGCAGCCGTTCGCACAACGCGATCGGCAATACGACGGCCGCTTCCCGATACCGACCTTCGCCGAAGTGCTGGCCTGGGCCGACGCCTCGGCGCGACTGCGCGGTACTCCCGTCACTTTGTATCCGGAGTTGAAACATCCGTCGTGGCTGATCGAACGGGGCCTGGATCCGGTGGCTGCATTCATCCGCGCCGTCGCCGATGTCGATGCGGCCGACGTGGTGCTCTTGGTGCAGTGCTTCGAGATCGACGCGCTGCGCCGGGTACGCGATGCAACCGGCCTGCCGGTGCATCTGCTGCTCGACGAGCGCACCGACTGGCGTGGCGCGCTTGCGCTGCATGCCTCTGAACTGGATGGTATCGCGGTGTCGAAGCGATTGCTGGACGACGCCGCACTGGTCGAAGAATCGCATGCGCGGGGACTGGCGGTGCATGCGTGGACCTATCGGGATGATGTATTGCCCGATGGGGTTGCGTGCGTCGAGGATGAGATTTCGCGTGCGTTCGAGTTGGGGGTCGATGCGGTGTTTTGTGATTTTCCGGGGACGGCAGTGAGCGTCAGGGGACGGGTGTGAGTTCGGCAGTTGTCGGGGTTGGATGAGTTGCAGCTGTAGCCTGGATTGGCGGCTCTATCGCTGAATCCGGATAATTTCGGTTATCGCCACTCCATACCAATATTCGTCATTCCCGCAGGCGGGAAATCGAGCGACTTTCAAGCATTCCGTTTTTCGCCAGGGCACAAAAATCTCCATCATTCCCGCCTTCGCGGGAATGATGGAGGGTGAGGATCATCGGACTTCCCGCCTGGTCGCAGGCAGGCGTCCCCGAGTTCGCCGAACTACGGGAATAACGAAAATTGTCCGCGAAGTCGCGCGAAAAACAACGCGATTCAACCTGCGTTTCGCGACCGCAAGTCGAACCCAGACCCTAGTTCGACTTATGAATAGCCCGCTTGTCGACAGCAAGCGCCGCCTCATGCACCGCCTCCGACAACGTCGGATGCGCATGGCAGATCCGCGCCAGGTCTTCGGCCGATCCGTGGAATTCCATCGCCACCACACCTTCGTGCACCAGTTCGGAAACATTGGCGCCGCACAGATGCAATCCGAGGATTCGATCGGTCTCCGCGTGGGCGATGACTTTCACCAGGCCGGCGGGTTCGTTCATCGCGACGGCGCGGCCGATGGCGGCGAACGGAAAGCTGCCGGTCTTGTACGGGATGCCTTCGGCTTTCACCTGCGCTTCGGTTTTGCCGACCCAGGCGATTTCCGGCTCGGTGTAGATCACCCACGGCACGGTGTCGAGGTTCACGTGGCCGGGCAGGCCGGCGATGATTTCGGCCACCGCGATGCCTTCCTCGCTCGCCTTGTGCGCGAGCATCGGGCCGCGCACGCAGTCGCCGATGGCCCATACGTTCGGGGCGCCCGTCTTGCAATGTTCGTCGACGATGACGCGGCCGCGGTCGTCGAGTTCGACGCCGGTGCCTTCGGCCAGCAAGCCTTGCGTCGCAGCGCGGCGGCCGACGGCGACCAGCAGTTTGTCGAACACGACGGTCTGCTCGCCCTTCGCATCGGTGTAGGTCAGATGCACTTCGTCGTTCTTGATCTCGACTTTCGTGCACTTGGCGCCCAGACGGATATCGAGGCCCTGTTTCTTGAATTCGCGCGCGGCGGCTTTGGTGATGTCGGCGTCGGCGGCGGCGAGGAAGTCGGGCAGGGCTTCGAGGATCGTCACTTCCGAACCGAGGCGCCGCCACACGCTGCCCAGTTCCAGTCCGATCACGCCGGCGCCGATCACGCCCAGACGCTTGGGCACCGCGTCGATGTCGAGCGCGCCGGCGTTGTCGACGATGAATCTGTTGTCGAATTTCGCGAACGGCAATTCGATCGGCACCGAGCCGGCGGCGAGGATGATGTTCTTGGCGGAGATTTCCGTCGTGCTGCCGTCGTGGCCTTTGATGCTGACGACATTGCCCGCTTTCAGCGTCGCGAAGCCGGCGATCGGCGTCACCGGGTTGCCTTTCACGCCTTTGAACAATTGCGTGATGCCGCCGGTGAACTGTTTGACGATCTTGTCCTTGCGCGCAACCATCGCGCCGACATCGATCTTCGCGTTGTCGGCGCTGATGCCGTGATCCTTGAAGGTGTGCGTCAGATTATGGAATTGACGCGAGGAATCGAGCAGCGCCTTGGACGGAATGCAGCCGATATTGAGGCAGGTGCCGCCGAGGGCGGGCTTGCCTTCCTTGCCGACGAAAGCGTCGACGCAGGCGGTCTTGAGTCCGAGTTGTGCGGCGCGGATCGCGGCCACGTAGCCGCCGGGGCCGGCGCCGATGACGATGACGTCGTAGGAAGGAAGGTCGGCCATGGGAGTCCTGCGAAAGCCAAAAAGGGTGGGGGGAGAATGCGAAGGGATTAGGGACGAGTAGCGAGGGTGCTCCGATCGCGGCTTCGAATTCAGCCGCAATTACGCCCTAACCACTCACCCCTCGTCCCTGCTCTTGCTCAGATCCCGAGCAACATCCGATGCGGATTCTCCAGCTGATTCTTGATATCGACGAGGAACAGCACCGCATCCTTGCCGTCGATGATGCGATGGTCGTAGCTCAGCGCGATGTACATCATCGGTGCGATCACGACCTGGCCGTTCTCGGCGATCGGGCGTTCCTTGATGGCGTGCATGCCGAGGATCGCCGACTGCGGCGGGTTCACGATCGGGGTCGACATCAGCGAGCCGAAGGTGCCGCCGTTGGTGATGGTGAAGGTGCCGCCCTGCAGGTCTTCGAGTTTCAGTCCGCCTTCGCGCGCGGCTTTGGCGTAGTTGGCGATCGCCGTTTCGATGTCGGCGAAGCTCTGGTTCTCGACGTTGCGCAGCACCGGCGTGACCAGGCCCTTGTCGGTGGCCACCGCGATCGAGATATCGGCGTAGCCGTGATAGATCACCTCGGTGCCGTCGACCGACGAGTTGACGATCGGATGCTTCTGCAGCGCATTGGCCGCGGCTTTGGCGAAGAAGCTCATGAAACCGAGCTTGATGCCGTGCGTCTTCTCGAACGGTTCGCCCAGTTCCTTGCGCATCGCCATCACCTTGCCGAGGTTCACTTCGTTGAACGAAGTGAGCATGGCGATCGAATTCTTCGACTGCATCATGCGTTCGGCGATGCGCTGGCGGATGCGCGTCATCGGCACGCGTTCTTCGGCGCGGGCACCGGTCTTGGTGTTGCCACCGGCCTTCATGTGGTTGACCAGATCTTCCTTGGTCACCTGACCGCGGCGGCCGGTGCCGGCGACGTCGGCCGGGTTGATGCTGTTGCTTTCGGCGACGAAGCGGCCGGCGGGCGAGAGCGACGAGGTGTCGGCTTTCGCGGCGGGCGCGGCTTCGGTTTTCGCAGGCGCTGCGGTGGCTTTCGGTGCTTCAGCCTTTGCCGGGGCGGCAGCCTTCGGCGCATCGGCCGGTGCTGCCGCGGCGGCGCCTTCCTCGATCACCGCGATGACCTGCTGGCTCGTCACCGTGCTGCCGGTTTCGAACTTGATTTCCTTGAGCACGCCGTCCACCGGCGAGGGCACTTCGAGCACCACCTTGTCGGTTTCCAGATCGACGAGATTTTCGTCGCGCTTCACCGCATCGCCGGCCTTCTTGTGCCAGGACGCGATCGTGGCGTCGGAAACCGATTCCGGCAAAACCGGGACTTTGACTTCGATGGACATGGCGTGCGTCCTGTTCTGATTTGTTTGTACGACGTGTTTGTTTTTCGTCATCCCCGCGAAGGCGGGGATCCGGCGACTTTCGTTCTTGCGAGACGCTTCAAAGTGGCTGGATTCCCGCTTCCGCGGGAATGACGGATAAGTTGTGAATTACTAAGCTGCGAATTACTCGGCCGGATGATCGCCGTTGAGTTTCGTCACCAGCGCATCCTCGATCAATTTCGCCTGCTCGCGCACATGCGTGGACAAGTGCCCGGCGGCCGGGGCCGGCGAGCGCGAACGTCCCGCGTAATGCAGCGATTGCTTGCTCTGCAGGCAGGCGCGCAGGTGATGCTGGATCTGGTACCAGGCGCCCTGGTTCATCGGCTCTTCCTGGCACCACACCACATCCTTCACGTGCCCGAATTTCTTCAGTTCCGCGGTCAGTTCTTCGCGCGGGAACGGATACAGCTGTTCGGCGCGCAGCAGCGCGACATCCTGCAATCCGCGCTTGTCGGATTCCTCCAGCAGGTCGTAATAGACCTTGCCCGAGCACACCACGACGCGCTTGGCCTTCTTGGCATCGGCGAAACGCGAATCGGGGATCAGGTTCTGGAAGCGGCCGCCGGCGAGGTCTTCCATCGTCGAGACCGACAGCTTGTGCCGCAGCATCGACTTGGGCGTCATCACGATCAGCGGCTTGCGCGTGTTGCGCTTCATCTGGCGGCGCAGCATGTGGAACATCTGCGCCGGCGTGGTCGGATAGCAGACCTGCAGATTGTTGAGCGCGCAAAGTTGCAGGAAGCGTTCCAGACGCGCCGAACTGTGCTCCGGGCCCTGGCCTTCGTAACCGTGCGGCAGGAACAGCACCAGGCCGCACATGCGGCCCCATTTGGCTTCGCCCGACGACAGGAACTGGTCGATCACGACCTGCGCGCCGTTGGCGAAATCGCCGAACTGGCCTTCCCAGATATTGAGCGTGGAAGGATCGGCGGTGGCGTAGCCGTATTCGAACGCCATCACCGCTTCTTCGCTGAGCAGCGAATCGATCAGCGTGACGTTGACCGGATTGCTCACCAGTTCCTGCAACGGCAGATACGCCTCGCCGGTTTTCTGATCGTGCAGCACGGCGTGGCGGTGGAAGAAGGTACCGCGGCCGGAATCCTGGCCGACCAGACGCAGCTTGAAGTTTTCCTTCAGCAGCGTTGCGTAGGCCAGATTTTCGGCAAACCCCCAATCCATCGGCAGTTCGCCGGCCGCCATCTTGCGGCGGTCCTCATAAATCTTGGCGACGCGCGCGTGCAGCGTGAGGCGCTCGGGCGGGGTGTTGATCTGTTTGGCGAGCGCATCGAGTTCGGCGCGCAGCACGCCGGTATCGACCGGGTCGTTGAGTTGGCCGCTGAGCCACGGATTCCAGTCGACCGCGAATTCGTCCTTCGCGCCGACCGCCAGATCGGTGGTGACTTCGCCCTTGTCGAGCCGGTCGCGATAAGCATCGACCAAGGCTTTCGATTCGGCCGCCGGTACCGCGTTTTCCGCCGCCAGTTTGTCGGCGTAGAGCTCGCGCGTGCTCTTGCGCGCGCGGATGTTCTGGTACATCAGCGGCTGCGTGGCGGCCGGTTCGTCGGCTTCGTTGTGGCCGTGCTTGCGATAGCACACCAGGTCGATGACGACGTCTTTCTTGAAGGTCTGGCGGAAGTCGTAGGCGAGCTGCGCGCAGAACACCACGGCTTCCGGATCGTCGCCGTTCACGTGGAAGATCGGTGCGCCCACCATCTTGGCGACGTCGGTGCAATACAGCGTGCTGCGCGCATCGTCGACGCGGCTGGTGGTGAAGCCGACCTGGTTGTTGATCACGATGTGCACGGTGCCGCCGACCGCGAAGCCGCGCGCCTGCGACATTTGCAGCAGTTCCATCACCACGCCCTGGCCGGCGAAGGCGGCGTCGCCGTGGATCAGCACCGGAACCACCTGCGCGCGCGCTTCGTCGCGGCGGCGGGTCTGGCGCGCACGCACCGAACCGGCGATGACCGGGTCGATGATTTCCAGATGCGACGGGTTGAAGCCGAGCGCCAGATGCAGCGGGCCGCCCGGCGTCTGCACGTCGGAGCTGAAACCCATGTGGTATTTGACGTCGCCCGAATGCGCCGGATCTTCCGGATCGTCGTGCTTGCCTTCGAACTCGGCGAACAGCAGGTTTGGCGCCTTGCCCAGCGTGTTGATCAGTACGTTGAGGCGGCCACGATGGGCCATGCCGATCACCATTTCCTTGACGCCCGAGCCGCCGGCGCGCTGCACCAGCGTGTCCATCATCGGGATCAGGCTTTCGCCGCCTTCCAGCGAGAAGCGCTTCTGGCCGACGTATTTGGTGTGCAGGAAACGCTCGAGGCCTTCGGCCGCGGTGAGGCGTTCGAGGGCGCGCTTCTTTTCGGCAGCGCTGAGCGGGTAGTTGCCGCCGGCGCGCTCGAGGCGCTCGTACACCCAGCGGCGCTGGTCGGCGTCGGCGATGTGCATGAATTCGGCGCCGATCGAGCCGCAGTAGGTGGCGCGCAGCCGGGTCAGCAGGTCCTTGAGCTTCATCCGCTCCGGACCGAAGAAGGTCTGGGTGCTGAACTCGGTTTCCAGATCGCTCTTGTCGAGGCTGTGGAAGGCGATGTCGAGATCGGGCGCGGGATTCTTCGGCGCCATGCCGAGCGGATCGAGATCGGCCTGCAGATGGCCGCGCGAACGGTAGGCGGTGACCAGTTTGCGCACGCCGCCCTGACCCTGGGCGTGTTCCTCGCCGACCGGGGTCGGGGTGGCGTTGGCGCTCATCTTGGAGGCCAGCGCGACGCGCTGCATCACCAGCGAGTGCGGCACGTCGCCGGCTTCGCGGCCTTTGAGGGTGTCGAAGTAGGCGCGCCAGGCCGGCGAAACCGCGGCGGGGTCGGCCAGATAATCTTCGTAAAGCTGCTCGATGAAGGCGGCATTGCCGCCGGCGAGCTGGGAAGACTGCGAAAACTGCTGGATCAGACTGCTCACTTCAAGCCCTTGTCAGGCCGGCACGACCGGCGCTAAACCCTTGCGTGGACGGGAAAAATGCAGTGCTGCTGCGATGCAGCAACAAGGCTTGGAATTATAGCCTGTTAGGTTGGGGTGACGGAACGTAGACCAAGGGTTGAGGGGCGGGGGCCTTTCGCGGGGCGTAGGAGAGCAGAGAAGGACGCAGAGGACGCAAAGGGAAGAGAAAGGACGCAAAGAAAGACCAAAAGAAAGGTTTGAAGCAACGAATTTAAGGGCGTTGCCTTGTGGACGGCGGCGAACAACCGGATCGTCCTTTTGCGTCCTTTCTCTTCCCTTTGCGTCCTTCGCGTCCTGCTTTTTCACCAGCCGCGAAACGCCCGGCAGCAGTCAGATCGACAGCGGCCGCAGTTCCGGGCTGGGGAGGGAGCGTTCCCAGACCTGGTCGAAGTATTCGCGCAGTTGGCGTTGGCGGCCGGGGGCGTAGAGGTTGGCGGTGCCTTCGAAGCGGCTGCCGATGGGGCGCATGAAGTAGCCGCCGCGGTCATCCAGGACGAATGCGCCGGCGAATTGCAGGTCGTTTTCCTCGTGCGGAACGCGCACCAGCAGGCTGCTGGGCAGGCGTTGCACCAGCGGGATCAGCGGGTGGCCGTCGCGCAGGGCGGCCACCGGTTCGTGCAGCAGGATGCGCAGTTGCGCGCCGCGGCCGTTGATGGCGAAGCGCTTGATGGCTTCGAGTGCGGCGGGGCTGGAAAACAACAGCGGATCCAGATCGCGCGAATAGATCCACAGGCCGCGGCGGGCCTGTTGCAGGATCTGCAGCGTCACCTGCTGGGCCTGTTCGAGCGAATCGATCACCAGTTCGCGCGATTGCGGTTTCGGCGCCAGCGCGGCGCGCGTCACCTCGGGGAACGGATCGAGCACGCGGCGCATGGTGCGGTGGCGGATGCCGGCTTCGAGGTATTCCTGGCCGACGCTTTCGAACGCGAATTTCTCGTAGAAGCCTATCGCATCGACCTGCGCATGCAGCTCGATGATCGGATAGCCGAGGCTGCGCGCCATATCGACCAGCGCCTGCAACAGGGCCTCGCCGACGCCCTGTCCGCGCCACTCCGGCAGCACGGCCAGACGGCCGATCGTACGTTGCGGCGTGAGCCGGCCGGTGCCGATGGGACGGCCGTCGGCGTCGCGCGCCAGCACGTGCCGGCACTGCGGATCGAGCTCGTCGGCTTCGATTTCCGGCGGCACCTGCTGCTCGACCACGAACACCGGCTCGCGCACGGCCCGCAGGTCGTCGTAGTCGAGTTCGAAGTTGGCGATCTCTACGCGATAGTCGTCGCGGATGGTCATCGAGCGGACTTCCGGGGCGGGCGCGACAGCGCATAGCTGCCGCGCGAAATCAGATCATGCAGCAGCGCGCGATCGGCTGCATCCAGCGTGTTCCAGGCCGCGGCCGCGATCGGCGCCGGAGCGCTGATGCAGCGCGCGGCGGCGAGCGACGCGGAGAACGCCTCGCCGTCGACGAACAACTGCGCGCGATCGGCTCCGTGGCGCATCCACGCGACGCGGCAGAACGGGTGCCGCACCAGCGCGGCACCGGCTTTCAGTCGGGCATCGATCGTCGCGAGTGCAGGCGTCGTCGGCGGTGCGGCGATGTCGCCCGCGCTCCGGTATCGGGTGATGAAACGTCCGAACCACGTACGAAGCAGCGACGAGGGAACCTCCCCCGAACAGCCGACCCCGTCGTACTCGCCCTCGGCCCTTTCTTGGTTCTGATCTCCAAACCCATCAGAAACCCGAACCCAAGGCATGACCCCCATCACCCGCCGAATCGCCTCGTCATCAATCTCCCCCGGCTCCGCCGCAACCGCCAGATCCGGGTCCGAATAACGCGCCTCTTCCGGCATCCGCTCCGCCACGAACTCGGCGAAATCGACCAGCAATTCCGCCGCCGCCGGCGCCCGCATCCCGATCGAAAACGTCAGGCACGCATCGACCGCCACGCCGTGATGCGGCACGCCCGGCGGCAGATAAAGCATGTCGCCCGGCGCGAGCACCCAATCGTGGCTCGGCGAAAATTCGCGCAGCAGTTTCAGTTCGACATTGTCGCGAAACGCCAGCGGCGGATTGGCGCGCGCATCGATCTGCCAGCGCCGCCGCCCCAGGCCTTGCAGCAGGAACACATCGTAGTGATCGACGTGCGCGCCGACCGAGCCGCCGGGCGCCGCGAAACTCACCATCACATCGTCGATGCGCCAGCGCGGCAGGAAATCGAAGCGGGCGAGCAGGGCGGCGACATCGACATCCCACTTGTCGACGTCCTGCACCAGCAGCGTCCAGTCCTCGCGCGGCAGGCCGGGAAAATCGTCTTCGTCGAACGGGCCGCTGCGCAATTCCCAGCGGTCGTTGGTGCGATCGTGGCGCACCAGGCGCGACAGCGCGGCTTCTTCGCAGGCCAGGCCGGCGAGATCTTCCGGCGTCAGCGGTGCCTTGAAATTCGCGAAGGCGTTGCGGATCAGCAGCGGACGTTTCTGCCAGTGATCGCGCAGGAATTGCGCGGGCGGCATGCCGAGCGGCTGGTCGTGCGTGGCGACAATCTCGATCAGTAGTCCCTCGATCGGCAGCCCTTCGATCGGCAACTCGCTCATCACGTCAGATGTCCCGCGCCAGGTCGGCGGCCAGGCCGATATAGCTCGCCGGCGTCATCGCGAGCAGGCGAGACTTCGCATCGGCCGGCAGCTCGAGTTGTTCGACGAAGGCGCGGATCGTCGCGGCGTTCATGCCCTGGCCGCGTGTCAGCGCCTTGAGTTGTTCGTAAGGCTCGGGCAAACCGTAACGGCGCATCACGGTCTGGATCGGCTCGGCCAGCACCTCCCAGGCGGCGTCGAGATCGGCCGCCAGGCGCGCCTCGTTGACGCTGAGTTTCCCGAGCCCGCGCAGCAGCGCATCGAGCGCGATCAGCGTGTGCGCGAAGGCGGTGCCGAGCGCGCGCAGCACGGTGGAATCGGTGAGATCGCGCTGCCAGCGGCTGATCGGCAGTTTCTCGGAAAAATGCCCGAGCAGGCCGTTGGCGATGCCGAAATTGCCTTCGGCGTTTTCGAAATCGATCGGGTTGACCTTGTGCGGCATGGTCGACGAACCCACTTCGCCGGCCTTCACCGCCTGCCTGAAATAGCCGAGCGAAATATAGCCCCACACATCGCGGCACAGGTCGATGCCGATGGTGTTGATGCGCCGCTGCGCGTCGCACAGTTCGGCGATGCCGTCGTGCGGCTCGATCTGCGTGGTGTAGGCATTCCATTCGAGGCCGAGACTTTCGACGAAACGCCGCGACAGCGCGCCCCAGTCGATTTCCGGATAGGCCGACACATGCGCGTTGTAGTTGCCGACCGCGCCGTTGATCTTGCCCGACAATTCCACTGCGGCGAACTGGCGGTGCTGGCGTTCCAGACGCGCGACGACGTTGGCGAGTTCCTTGCCGACGGTGGTCGGCGACGCGGTCTGGCCGTGGGTGCGCGACAGCATCGGCACCGCGGCGTGCTGCTGCGCCATCGCGCGCAACGTCGCGATCGTTTCGTCGAGTTTGGGCAACAGCACCTGGGTGCGCGCTCCGCTCAGCATCAATGCGTAGCTCAGGTTGTTGATGTCTTCGCTGGTGCAGGCGAAGTGGACGAATTCGAGCGCGCCGGCGAGCGTCGCATCGTCCTTCAAGCGTTCCTTGATGAAATATTCGACGGCCTTGACGTCGTGATTGGTGGTGCGCTCGATCGCCTTCACGCGCGCGGCATCGTCCACCGAGAAATCCTCGGCGAGCTTGCGCAAAGTCGCGATCTGCGGGGCGGTGAAGGCGGGCAGTTCGACCACGCCGGGCTCGGCGGCCAGTGCCAGCAGCCATTCGATTTCGACGCGCACGCGCGCACGGATCAAACCGTATTCCGAAAAGATCGGCCTCAAGGCATCGACCTTGCCGGCGTAGCGGCCGTCGACGGGAGACAGGGCAGTCAGCGAAAAGTCGGACATCGGGCGCTTGCGGCGTTGCGGAAACGCGAATTCTACACCGCGCGACCGGCCGCTCCGGCGCAGCGTTATGCTTGGCGCCTGTCCGCGTAGGAGTCGCTCGCATGTCCGGCAACGACCGTATCGAACACGACAGCATGGGCGAATTGCGCGTGCCGGCCGATGCCTTGTGGGGCGCGCAGACGCAGCGTGCGGTGCAGAATTTTCCGATTTCCGGGCTGCGCATGCCGCGCGAATTCATTCGCGCGCTGGGCCTGATCAAGGCCTCGGCGGCGCATGCGAACGCGCAGCTCGGGCATCTGCCGGTGGCGCTCGCCGGGAAGATCGCGGCCGCGGCCGAAGCGGTGGCGGCCGGCACGCACGACGCGCATTTCCCGATCGATGTGTTCCAGACCGGCTCGGGCACTTCGTCGAACATGAATGCCAACGAGGTGATCGCCGCGCTCGCCAGCCGTGGCGGCGCGACGGTGCATCCGAACGATCACGTCAATCTCGGACAAAGCTCGAACGACGTGATTCCGACCGCGATCCAGCTGTCGGCCGCGATCACGGTGCGCGAACAATTGCTGCCGGCATTGCGCCATCTGCGCGCCGGCATCGAACGCCGCGCGGCGGAACTGGCGAACGTGGTGAAGACCGGCCGCACCCATCTGATGGACGCGATGCCGTTGACCTTGGGCCAGGAATTGTCGGGCTGGGCCGCGCAGCTGCGCTCGGCCGACGAGCGCATCGAAGACGCGCTGAAGCGACTGGTGCGCCTGCCGCTCGGCGGCACCGCGATCGGCACCGGCATCAATGCCGATCCGAAATTCGCGGCCCTGGCGGTGCAGGCGCTGTCGCGCGCGGCGCATATCGAATTTTCGTCGGCGCAGAATCTGTTCGAAGGCATCGCGTCGCAGGATGCGGCGGTCGAATTGTCCGGCCAACTCAATACGCTGGCGGTAGCGCTGATGAAGATCGGCAACGACCTGCGCTGGATGAATTCGGGGCCGCTGGCGGGCTTGGGCGAAATCGAATTGCCGGCGCTGCAGCCTGGCAGTTCGATCATGCCGGGCAAGGTGAACCCGGTGATTCCCGAGGCCTTGTGCATGGTCTGCGCGCAGGTGATGGGGCAGCACGTCACCATCACGATCGCCGGCCAGAGCGGCAATTTCCAGCTCAATGTGATGCTGCCGGTGATCGCGCTCAATCTGCTGCAATCGATCGGTTTGCTGGCCGCGGCGATGCGGCAGCTGGCCGATGCGGCGATCGCCGGATTCCGCGTGCGCGAAGACCGGTTGCGCGAAGCGCTCGATCGCAATCCGATCCTGGTGACTGCGCTCAATCCGGTGATCGGTTACGAGGCGGCGGCGAAAATCGCCAAGCGCGCCTACGCCGAGCGTCGGCCGGTGCGCGAGGTGGCGGCGGAAATGAGTGGGCTGTCGGCGGCGGAACTCGATCGCCTGCTCGATCCGGCGATGCTGGCGCAGGGCGGCATCCACGGCACGCCCGGCGGCGGCGGCTAGTCCTTGCGTTCGATGCGGTAGACGCGCGCCGGCGGCAGGTTGCGGAAGGTGCCGCCGATCCTGCGGGCGCGCAGGCCGAGTTTGTCGAGCAGCGGCTGCGCGATCGGGCAGCGCAGGCCGTAAGTGAATTGGTAGAAGCCGGCGCCGTCCTTCAAGGCGGCGAACGCGCCGCGCAGGATCGCCTCGATCTGCGTCTCGTCGAAATTCAGCAGCGGCAAGCCGCTCACCACCATGCCGACACTGGCCGGCGCGAGGGCGGCATTGCCATCGAGTGCGGTGGCATCGGCGCACAGCACGCGCGATTGCGGGAAGGCTTGCGCCAGGCGTTCGGCCAGTTCGGGTTCGTATTCGACCAGGATCAGATCGGCCGGTTTGACGCCGCGATCGAGCAGCGCGCGGGTCAGGACGCCGCTGCCGGGTCCCAGTTCCAGCACCGGGCCGGTGTCGGCCGAGGCATCGCGGGTCATCAGCGCGGCCAGGGCAGGGCCCGACGGCACGATGGCGCCGACCCGGCCCGGCGCCCGCACCGCGGCGCGCAGGAATTCCCACCACAGCGGACGGTGGGCGGGCGCGGTGCGCGGCGTCATCAGGTCGGAATGCATCGACATCCTTGTTCGTTGGCGACCGGGGCGGCGTTCTTCAAGGTCCGTCGGCCAGCGGGCGCGACTGTGACCGGAAACGACCGGGGCCTGCACTGGCAGGCCCCGGCATTATGGCTGGATCAGCCCTCGTCGCGTTTGCGGCGGAAGTAGACCGCGGCGACGATCATCGCGATGCCGGCAACCGCGCCGACCCACAGTTCCAGCGTGCCCAGCACCTGGTAGGCGCTGCTCAGGTCCACTAGGCGCAGCAGATCGCCGGGGCCTTCGAAGTTGTCGTCGATCTGGGTGGCGTCGAGCCAGCTGCCCGGGAAGATCGACAGCAGCACGCGGGCCACGACGTTTTCCCAGAACCATGAATCGGGCACTGCCAGGCTCTGCATCAGGTCGGCCATCGAGACCAGCACGCCGGTGCCGATCGGCAGGGCCAGCGCCCACAGGAAGGGCTTGCTCTTGGCCCAGGACGAGCACAGCAGCAACCAGCCGATGGTCGGCAGGCTCCACAGCATCTGCACCGGGATCAGGGCGAACAGATGGGCACCGACGCGCGCCGGCGCCAGATCGCCCCACAGCAGACCGAGCACATTGACGCCATGGAAAGCGCCGAACACCGTCACCAGGGCCAGGAACGCGATACCGGTGAGTATCGCCAGCACGGTCGAAATCAGCGGCGCCACCAGCAGGGCGGTGATCACCTTCGACAGCACCGTGGCGCCGTCCGACACCGGCAACGATTTCCAGAACAGCACGCTGCGATCGCGGCGGTCGTCGTAGAGCGCGCCCAGGCAGTAGAAGAAGGTGACGAAGAACAGCACCACGCCGAACAGGCCGCCGACCAGGTACAACGCGCCTTCCACGCCATCGCGCACGTGGCCGGCGATTTCCGGCGTCATCTTCTGCAGCAGCAGATCCAGTTCGAGATTGGCGATCTCGATGTGCGAGCGATCGACCGACAACTGGAAGATCACGAACACACCGACCACCAGGCACAGGAACACGGCGGCGGTGATCACCGGCGCCCACAGGAAACCGCCCTTGTGTTCCCAGTATTCGCGCGTCAGCAGCCAGCGCAGTTTGTTCATCGGGTTGTGCGCGGCGATGTGATTCACCGCAGCAGCATTCACAGCGGGCGCATTCATGCGTAGGTCCCCTTCATGGTGGCCACGAACAGATCGGCGATGCCCGGGTTGCGGGTTTCACCGTAGGTGGCGAGTTGCGCGCGCGGCACGCCGTCGAACAGCATCACCGACTTGCCGAACACGGTGCGTTCGTCGATCGGCTTGAGCGCGCGGGCGGCATCGGCGCGATCGGCCGGCACCATCACCTCGATGAAGCGTTCGCCGACTTCGTCCATCGTGGCCGACAGCGCGATCTTGCCTTCGCGGATGAAGATCAGATCGGTGAGGATGTGTTCGATCTCTTCCACCTGGTGGGTGGTGACGATGATCGTCTTGCCCTCGTCGAAATAGTCTTCCAGCAGGTTCTGGTAGAACTGCTTGCGGTACAGGATGTCCAGGCCCAGCGTCGGCTCGTCGAGCACCAGCAGCTTGGCGTCGATCGCCATCACCAGCGCCAGATGCAGCTGCACGATCATGCCCTTCGACATGTGCGCCACTTTCATCATCGGCTTGAGCTTGGTGTGCGATAGATAACGCTCGGCCTTGGCGCGATCGAAACGCGGATGCACGCCGGCGGTGAATTCGATCGCCTGCTGCACCGTGATCCAGCGCGGCAGCACGGCGACGTCGGCGATGAAGCACACGTCCTCCATCAGATCGTCGCGTTCGGTGCGCGGATTGCGCCCGAGCACCGACAACTCGCCGTCGAACGAGCACAGGCCCAATGCGGCTTTGAGCGTGGTCGTCTTGCCCGAGCCGTTCGGCCCGATCAGGCCGACGATGCGGCCGGCCGGAATGTCGAAACTGACGTTGTCGACCGCGGCCTTGCCGTTGTAGCGCTTGGACAGGCCGCGCGCGGAAATCACATTGCCCGAAGCGGCGGCGTTCATTGACGGGCTCCTGTGGGCGTCGTGGGCTGGATCAGTTCCTCGATGCGCAGGCCCAGGCGCTGGATGCGCTCCACCACGGCCGGCCATTCTTCACGCAGGAATCGTTCGCGCTCGCTTGCCAGCAATTTTTCCGGCGCACCCTCGGTAACGTACATGCCCAGTCCCCGTCGTTTTTCCACCAGGGTTTCGTCCACCAGTTCCTGGTAGGCGCGCGAAACCGTGATGGGGTTGAGTTGAAAATCCGCAGCCACCTGGCGCACCGAAGGCAGGGCATCGCCCGGCTTGAGCACACCGTCGAGCATCATCGCGACCACCCGTTCTTTCAGCTGCAGGTAGATCGGTGTGGTGTCGTTCCACGTCACGCTCATGATCAGGACTCCCGCCGGCGCGGCAGCAGCGCGCCGAACGAGTAGTAAGGCATGCCGACCTGCATGCGCAGTTGCGAACCGCGCCGCGTGGCGGCAGCCGCCGGTTCGATCGCGGCTTCGATCGCCTCGACCGTGGCATCGCTCTCGGCCACTTCTTCGGCCAGTCCGGCCTGGGCGATGACGACCGCGGCCTTCACCAGCGCCAGGGCCAGCGCCGCTTCCTGATGGTCGGACGAAACCGTCGGCCCCATCGGGCGCACGGTTTCGGCCGGAACCGGTTCGCTGAAGAACAGGCCGCCGGTGACGAACGCCACCACCATGCCCAGTCCCGCCAGCGTATTTTTCACTTTGTGGTACATACCGCCTCCCGTCTTGGGTGAGGTAACGAATCGGTGTTGTAGGTAACTATAACACTAAAAAATTCCCTGTCAACGGATTCGTGCGAAAAACTTCACCGGCCGGGCGCGCGGCTTGCGTATGCTGCTGGCCCAGTCCGCCGTCGGCGGGATAAGTGACTGTCACCGAAGGAGAATCGCGATGTTCGTGCGTCTGGCTCTCGCCGCTGCTTTGTTGTCGCCCTGGGCCGCCCAGGCCTGTTCGGACCTGCTGACCGCGCAATACCGGCCGCTTTCGGGTAAGGAGCCGATGGACCTGTGCTCGAAATTCGAAGGCAAGGTGCTGTTGGTGGTGAACACCGCCAGCAAGTGCGGCTTCACGCCGCAGTACGAAGGCCTCGAGGCGCTGCACGCCAGGCTTTCCGACCGCGGTTTCGCGGTGCTGGGCTTTCCGTCGAACGATTTCATGGGACAGGAGCCGGGCAGCGAGGACGAGATCAAGGAGTTCTGCACGCTCACTTACGGCGTGAAATTCCCGATGTTCGAAAAGGTGCACGTGGTGGGCGACGAAACCACGCCGCTGTACCGCAAGCTCAAGGCCGCCACCGGCGAAGCACCCGGCTGGAACTTCCACAAATACCTGATCGACAGAAGCGGCAACGCCGTCGCCAGCTTCGGCAGCAAGACCACGCCGGACGACGCGAAGCTCGCCGCGCAGATAGAGAAGTTGTTGGGCGAGCCGGTGCCTGCCGGCGCTGCCACCGAAAAATCCGGCACGCCTTGAAGCCCGGTCATCCTCACCCATCTATCCGATGCAGGCGCGCAGCCGACCCGGCTCGCGCCTGAATCCACCCGCCGCACCCGCGAACCAAACCGCATTCGAACGGTCAACCCACCGCCGTTGCGCCTCTCGCGTTCGCGGCCTCACAATACGCCGCCTTTTGCGCCGCAGGCCTTGCGGTGCCTTTGTTCCCTCCCGGAGTAGTCAATGAAGCGTTCCCTGCGTCATACCCTGATGGCTACGGCCACCCTCGCTGCGTTCGGTGTTTCCGGACTCGCCGTCGCCCAGACCAAGCTCACCACCGAGAAGGACAAGGTCAGCTACATGGTCGGCATGCAGGTCGGCTCTTCGCTGGCCCCGATCAAAGATGAAATCGACCTGGCCGTGGTGCTCAAGGCGATCGAATCCACCCTCAAGGGCGAAGCACCGGCCCTGACGCAGGAAGAAGCGATGGCCGTGCAGAAGACTTTCGCCGAGCGCCTGCAGGCCAAGCGCGCCGCCGAAATGCAGGAAACCGCCACCAAGAACAAGACCGAAGGCGAAGCCTTCCTGGCCAAGAACAAGTCGGCCGCGGGCGTGAAGTCCACGGCCTCGGGCCTGCAGTACTCGGTCGTCAAGCAGGGCAATGGTCCGAAGCCGGCGCTCACCGACACGGTGAAAGTGCACTACACCGGCACCTTGCTCGACGGCACCAAGTTCGACAGCTCGGTCGATCGCGGCGAGCCGGCGCAGTTCGCGCTCAACGCCGTCATCCCGGGTTGGACCGAAGCCCTGCAGCTGATGCCGGTGGGCTCGAAGTACACGCTGTGGATCCCGTCGGCGCTGGCCTACGGCGACCGCGGCACGCCGGGCCCGATCGGCCCCAACGCCACGCTCAAGTTCGACGTCGAACTGCTCGAAATCGTCAAGACGCCGGAAGCCAATCCCGCGAAGTAAGCGGTCCTGGCCGGTTCGACCCGGCTGATCCAATCTGGCCAGATTCAATCTGGCCCATCCAAGCGACGGCCGGCGAGGGCAA
>CBFHAI010000018.1:0-78102 GCA_965653565.1 uncultured Chiayiivirga sp.
TTCCCGATTCCCGATTCCCGATTCCCGATTCCCGATTCCCGATTCCCGATTCCCGCAGAAAACCGAAGCTCGCTCGACCTCGAATCCGCGCAAAAACGTAGCTCGCTCTAACTCCCGATTCCCGACTCCCGATTCCCGGCACCTTCCGCTTCCCGATTGCCGGCTTCCCGCAAATACGGCTCGAATTCGAGCGTCGCCACCGCGCCATGCGGCACGCGCGGACGGATTGATGCACGCCAGTCGTACAACTCGCAGAGGCGACGCACGATCGCCAGGCCGATTCCCGCACCCTTGCTGCCTTCCGCACTTTTGCCGCGATAGCCGCGATCGAACAGATGCTCCGCATCTTCGACGCTGATGCCGGGGCCGGTGTCGGCGACTTCGACGCGATCGCCCAACACGGTGACCACGACCTCGCCCTGCGCGGTGTATTTGCAGGCGTTGCCGATCAGGTTGCCCAAAGCGACGGAAACCACGGCTTCGGGCGCGTCGACCAGCACATCGCTCTGGCCTTCGACGCGGATCTGCACGGATTTGCTGCCGACATGCACGCGATTGGCTTCGGCCAGCAATTCGACGAGTTTGCGCACATCGGTGGGACCGTCGCCGCGTTCGTTGCGCGATAGCATCAGCAAGGCCGTCGTCAGATCGGCGCACTGCTGCGTCGCGCGTTCGATGCGCTTGAGACGCTGCTGCATTTTCTCGGTCAGCTCGGGCTGCGCGAGCAGCAGCTCCGTCGCGCCGCGGATCACTGCCAGCGGCGTGCGTAGTTCGTGGCTGACGTCGGCGTTGAATTCACGATCGCGCGTGACGCGCTCGGTGAGCTGGTCGGCGTAGTCGTCGAGGGCGGCGGCGAGTTGACCCACTTCATCGTCGGCGAAATTCGGCGCGAGTTTCTGCGGCTTCTGCTCGCCATGGAACGCACGCAGACGCGTGACCAGGTCGGCTACCGGCCGCATCACCCTGCGCGACGACCAGTAACCGACGAGCCAAGCCAGGCCCGTCAGCAAGATCACCGAAGTGCACAGCAACACGATCATCTGCCGGAAACCGAGTTCCGCACCGCTGACGTCGTAGCGGACGAAGCTGATCAGATCTTCGTCACGGCGGACCGCGAGCTTGAACTGCCGGATGCGGCCTTGTTCATCGAATTCGGTGATGTCGTGCACACCGGTTTCGAGCGATTGCCAAGCGAGCGGCGCCTTGTAGATCGTGCGCGGGCTCCAGGTGAAAGCATCGAAGGTCGTGAACGCCGGCTGCTTTTCCGGATCGGCCCGTACCTGCTGCACCAGATTGTCGACTTCACGCTGCAACGTGTCTTCGACGTATTGGTTTTCGATGCGTGCGCGCAGCACCAGCGTAGAGACGGCAAACAACGCCGTCAGGCCGAACCCCAACACCACGAACGACAAGATGATGCGGCTGCGAAGCCGGCGCCGGTATTGCATCGGCGAAACTTAGGCAGGTTCGGTGTCGGCGATGCGGTAGCCGATGCCGTGCCGGGTCTGGATCAGCGGCTTGGGGAACGGCTTGTCGACCGCCGCGCGCAGGCCGTGGATGTGCACGCGCAGGCTGTCGGAATCGGGCAATTCCTCGCCCCAGACGCGGGTTTCCAGTTCCTGCCGGGTGACCACCGCGGGCGAGGATTCCATCAGGCAGCTGAGGATTTTCAGCGCGGTGGGATTGAGCGTGATGTTCTTGCCGCCGCGCACCACTTCGAGCGTGTCGAGGTTGTATTCGAGATCGGCCACTTTGAGCACGCGCGGCGCCGCGCCCTTGCCGCGGCGCGCGAGCACCGACAGGCGCGCTTCGACTTCCTGCAATGCGAAAGGCTTGACGAGGTAATCGTCGGCGCCCGATTCGAAGCCGGCGAGTTTCTGTTCGAGCGCGTCGCGCGCGGTGAGCATCAGCACCGGCGTCTGCTTGCGCGCGTCGGCGCGCAGTTTGCGGCATACCTCCAGGCCATCCATGCCCGGCAGGTTGAGATCGAGCACGACGGCGTCGAAGTCGTTGACGATGGCCAGGTGCAGGCCGGTGACGCCATCGGCCGCGAAATCGACGGTATGGCCGCGATCCTCGAGGAAATCGCCGAGGTTGGCCGCGATGTCGCTATTGTCTTCGATCACCAGGATGCGCATGCGGCCTAGAGTACCGCCATCCTCGCCGCAGAGGCGAGTTTGGCCGCAGCGAAAGACCGCTCCGCTTTCAGTTCACGCTCAGGCTGACGCTGCTTCCGGGCAACAGATCGTGCGTGGCGCGGCAGACGCGCGAGCCGGTCTGGCGGCGGCAGCGCTCGTCGCTGCCGGCGCGTTGTTCTTCCGAAAGCACGAAATCGAAGCGTTGCGTCAGCGAGGCCGACGCCGCGTTCGCCGGATAGCGCCAGCGCTCGATGGCCTGGCGTGCCGCGACGTCGAAGGTGCCGACCGGCTGCGCATCGACGATTTCGACATCGACCACGCGGCCTTTCGCATCGACGCGGTAATCGAGCACGACCCAGCCTTCGACACCGCGCAGGCGGGCGACGCGCGGGTAGGCCGGCGCCACGCGGCGCGTCGGCACCAAGGTCGCGGCTGCGACGTTGCGCTGCCCCGCGGCCGGGGTTTCGGCGATCGGCGCCGGCGTTCGGGCAACGGCGAGGTCGACCGGCGCGGCGGCGGGAAGCTGCAGTTCGACGCGCGTTTCGTCGGCCAGCGACGGCGGCGTGAACGGCGCGGCGGACGCGGTTTCGGTCGAGACGGATGCCTCGGCGAGCAATGCACCGGCCATCGGAGTCATAGCAGGCGCGATTGCGGGCATGATTGCGGCGGGCACGAGTGCGGTGGACTCGCTTGCGACGCTCTCGGTTGCAACAGGCTCGATGTCTACGGGTGCGAGCGCCGGCCGCGGCGCGGAGAAACGCGCGGCGATGTCGCCGATGACCAGCTCGAAGGCCGGCGCGACCATCGTCGCGGCATTCGCCGTCAGCGCGACGGGCATCGCATCGAGCAGGCCGCCGTCGTCATCGCGCGGCACCCACCACACCAGCGCGAGCACGCCGAGCAAGGCGATCGCCACCAGCGATTGCGAATTCTGCGCACGCGGCGCGGGCAGTTCGACGATGCGCTCGACGCGTTCGAGCAGCGCGCCGCCGGTGGCGGCCAGCGCCGGCATCGGCACATCGTGCGTGCGCGCTTCGGCCAGCGCCAGCAGGGCGCGCGCGTAGCGCAAGCGGTTGCCGCCGCTCGCCACCACGATTTCGTCGCAGCAAAGTTCGCGGTCTTCGCGCACCTTGCGCGAAATCCAGTGCACCACCGGGTGATAGAACAGCAAGGTGTCCAGACCCGTCTGCAACAGGTTGAACAGCGGATCGAGCCGGCGCAGATGCGCCAGTTCGTGCACCAGGATCAATTCGAGCTGGTCGACCGGCAGCCGCGCGAACAGGCTGGCCGGCAACAAAATAGTCGGACGCAACACGCCCACCAGCATCGGCGTGACGATCTGCGCGCCCTGCTTCAGGCGCACCTTCAATTTCACGCCCAGGCGTGCGGCGAGCTGTTCGAAACGCTGCTGCCACTGCGCATCCACCGGCGCGGCTTCATCGCACAGGCGACGCAGCCGGCGCCACTCGTTCCACAGTCGCATGCTGAGCAGCACCACGCCGATCATCCACGCGCCCACCAGCCACAACAGCCAGGTATCGGCTTCGATGCCGACATCGCGCGTGGTGGCTTCCATCGCCGAAACCACGGCGCCGCTGGCAGCTTGTAATGCGGCCGGCGGCGCGCCGCCGTCGAGATGGCCGATCAGCGTCAGCAACGGCACCAGGGCCAGCGCCAGCAAGGCGACATGGCCGGCCAGCAAACGCGAACGCGGCGCCGGCAATGCGATGCGGGCCAGCGCATACAGCACGCCGATCAGCGCGCCCTGCCAGAGGAAATCGATCAGCGTCCAGCCGAGCGCCACGGCGCCCGGTTCGATCGTCCGCAGCAGGTCACCGTCCATCGCGCTCGCGCTCCAGCCGATCCAACAGTTCGCGCACCTGGGCCAGTTCCTCGGGCTTGGGCGCCTCGCCCGTACCGAGCACGCTCAGCACCAGATCCATCGGCTTGCCGCCGAACAATTGCTTGACGATGGGCCCGAGCAAGCGCGTGCGCGCCGCATCGCGCGACACCACCGCGCGGAACACATGCGCGCGCTGCGTATCGTCGCGTTCCACCAGGCCCTTGGCGTGCATCACCTGCAGCAGTTTCAGGGCCGTGGTGTAGCCGCCGCCGTCGTTTTCGTAGAGTGCCTCGTAGACTTCGCGCACGGTGGCCTGGCCGCGCTCCCACAGCACATCGAGGATGGCCAGTTCGGATTCGGTGGGTCGTGGTGGCTTGGTGCTCATCGAGACGGCTCGCTGCTGCAGTGGAACGGAAAAACCCCCGGCGCGCCAACCCGCGTGCCGGGGTCAAGCGTAGCGCGATCCGGCGCGCCGGGCAGCAGGGAACTCTACATACCACCGCGACCGGGTTTCTCCTGCGGCAGGATGTCGCCCAGGCTGCGGCGCTTCTCGATGTCCTCGCGCGATTGCTCGCTGGCGCGGCGCCATTCGGCGACGGTGCGGCAGGTGTTGGTGGTGCGGTGCGAGCCGACGCGCTTCTCGCGCTTGCACTGGATACGGCTGTCCTTGTTGGCCTTGGTGAGCAGCGCGTTCACCAGCTCCTGATCGTTGATCAGCTTGACGCGGTCGGCCTGGTCGATCCCTTCCAGCGAGCTGCGGCCATTCATGATCGCCGCCATGCGGTCGAGCGCGGCGAACACCTCGGCCTTGTCGGCGTCGCTGATCTCCTTGAAGTGCTCGCCCTGCTCAATCTCCTGCATCACCGCGGTTTTTTGATCGGCGAACGCTTCCGGATCGGCCTTGACCACGGGCACCGCCGATTTCGCCGACACCGCGGACGCGAAAACGAAGGCGGCACTCAACAGCACAAGTTTCAGTTTCATGGGGCTACGGCTCCGGGCAAGGGTCGCTTGATGGTTTCAAGGTCACCCGGCCGGCCGGCCCGAACCCCGGTCGGGGCGGGGCCCGCGCCGGCGCGGCCGGGGCACGCGACCGATCGTACGAAGGACGTCGTATAAAGTCAACGAAGGACTTCGTAGCAGACTGTTACAGCCTCATTCCCGGCGCTGGCCGACCTCGGAGCGCGGCCGGCGGTCGTATTCGCGCTGGGTCCGTTCGCGCTCGCGGCGCAGTTCGCCCAGCGTGTGGCAGGTGGCCTGGGTGCGGTTGGAGCCGATGATCTTTTCGCGCCGGCATTTGAGCCGGCTGTCGTACGCGGCCTGGGTGAGCACGCGTTGCACCAGGTCGTGATCGGCGGCGATCCGTTCGCGCGCGGCGGCATCGCGCTGTGCCTCGGGCGTGCCGACGGCGATGGCGAGGCGGTCGAGCGCGGCCAGCACTTGCTCGCGCTGGGTGCGGGTCAGTTCGCGATAGCGCTTGCCGTCTTCGATACCTTTCAGCAGATCGGTTTTCTTGGCCTCGATGGCGGCCGGTTCGAGCGCGAAACTCTCGTCCGGTTTGCTTGCAGCCGTGGCCGCGCAAGCCACCAGCGCGCATCCAAACAACACCCACACGCAGGACCACAACTTCATCGTCGGCTCTCCGGACAGGAGGCCGGAGCGTACGAAAGCGCAGTCGCGCGCGTCAACGAAACACTTCGTAAGAACGCTTCGTCCGGTCGCAAACGGGAGGTCGATGGGCGGGTCCGACCTTGGCGGTCGACCGTCGCGCGGGCCGGCAATTCCACGGCCGCAAAATAAAAGACCCACGGAGGCGAATTGGGGGAACGCGCCTCGCGTGGGTCAAAAAGCTACTGCCCCGATTACCGTAATCTGCAAGTCAACCTGGATCTGACTTAGGAGTGTCTAGCAGAACTTACTGGCAGCCGCAGGTTAAGCGCGGGGCGATTAAGAACCCGTTAAATCGAATTCAAGGTTGCGTTAAGGGCCGCAAATCGGACATCGCGCAGCGGTCGGCGCGTGATCCGACGCGCAGGCATGATCAGGCATTCTTCGATTTGGCGCGGCGTTTGGCGCGCGTCACGCTGGCATCGATGTAGTCGATCACCGTGCCGGCCACATCGAGCTGGGTGGCGCCTTCGATGCCTTCCAGCCCCGGCGACGAGTTCACTTCCAGCACCAGCGGCCCGCGCTTGGAACGCAGCAGATCGACGCCGGCCACATTGAGCCCCATCACTTTTGCCGCGCGGATCGCCGTCTCGCGCTCCTCGTCGTTGAGTTGCACAGCCTTGGCGGTGCCGCCGCGATGCAGGTTGGAACGGAACTCGCCCTTGCGCGCCTGGCGCCGCATCGCAGCCACCACTTCGCTGCCGACGACGAAACAACGCACGTCCGAGCCTTTTGCCTCGGCGATGAATTCCTGCACCAGGAAATTCGCGTACAGGCCGCGAAACGCTTCGATCACGCTGCGCGAGGCCGAGGCGCGCTCGGCCAGGATCACACCGTTGCCCTGGCTGCCTTCGGTGAGTTTGATCACATGCGGCGGATTGCCGAGCATGCGCAGCAGGTCGGCGGTGTCGTCGGGATTGTCGCCGAACACCGTGCGCGGCAGCCCGATGTCCTGCTTGGCGAGCAACTGATGGCAGCGCAGCTTGTCGCGCGCGCGCAGGATCGCATCCGACCCGTTCGGCGTGTAGACGCCCATCATCTCGAACTGCCGCAGCACGGCGGTGCCGTAGAACGTGACCGAGGCGCCGATGCGCGGCAGCACGGCGTCGTAATCCGACAGCACGCGGCCCTTGTAATGCATCTCGAACGAGCCCGGCGCGATGCGCATGTAGCAGCGCAAGGGATCGAGTACGCGCACCGTGTGGCCGCGCGCGCGCGCCGCCTCGATCAGGCGCTGGGTCGAATACAACTTGCTGTTGCGCGAAAGGATCGCCAGCTTCATAGCGCGGATTTCATATCGCGAGTTTTCATGCGGAAGTTCCGGCTTCGTCGTCGCGGTCGCCGAACACGAAGGAGCGTTGTGGATCGATCAGGAAACGGCGCGCCATCGCGGTGCGGCCGAGCAGCATGGGAAACAGCATATTGCGCCGATTGGTCAGATTGATTTCGATCGGAAAACGCCGGCCGGCCAGTGCCATCCGGGTGCGGATGAAAACGCGCTCGGAAGTATGACCGCCCGAATCGGTGACGGGCCGGCGATCGACCACGCGGCTCACGCACTCGCGCAGTTCGTCGCCGACACCGGTGTGCACCGTGAAGCGCACCCACTCGATGTCGTCGCCTTCGTTCCAGGTGACGAGATCTTCGACATGCAGCGCCGACGACCGCGCGCCGCTGTCCACCTTGGCGCGAATCGCCTCGATACCCAACTGCGGCAGGGCCAGCCATTCGCGCCACCCGAGCACCTTGCGCGTCCGCATGCCTCGCACCCCCGCCCTCGCCAGACGCAAACGGCGGCCGTGGGGCCGCCGCTCGAACCGTATCGCGCCACCGGCTTCCGCCGCGTCGCGTGTGAGCGATCACGATAGCAGAAGGGCATGCGGGAGCGCTCGTGCGGGCTCGGCGGCAAACAGGTGCCGGGTTTCGAACTTCGAACCTTGAAGCAAACCGGCGGCGATATTTTTCTGTTGCTCAGGTGCGCTTGCTCTGGCCGCTAATCGGGTCGGTTGCGTACTACCGGATGTCCAACCTGCCCGGTGCAATCGCGCCTGACCTGGTTGGATGACATGCAGATGGCGCAAGCGCGATCTGCGCCATCCATCGCGTCGATCGTGGGCCGGAACAGCGCTGGACTTCCGACGACGTCAGATGCAACAAGCGAGGACAGTCATGCGCTCGATCCACGACCTACGCGTCTGCTTCACCCTGATCGTCACCGCTGCCTTCGCGCCAGTCGCGGCGAATGCCGGTGCGGCTTCTTTGTCCGCCGGTTATGCACATGCCTGCATGATCGACGACAGCGGTCAGGTCGATTGCTGGGGCTGGAACGGCGGCGGTCAGTTGGGGATCGACGGTTCCCGCAGCCGCGTCGCCGTACGCGTCGAGTCTTTGCCACCGAATATCGCCGCGATCGCCGGCGGCACGATGCATAGCTGCGCATTGACGGCTGATGCGGTCGTCGTTTGCTGGGGTGGCAACAGTCTGGGGGAACTGGGGCGCGACACCGGCGGGCAAGTCGTGGGCAACGCACCGGAGCCGGTCGCCGGACTCGACGTCGGCGTGACCGCCGTTGCCGGGTCCCGCTCGCACTCGTGTGCACTCACCGGCGCCGGCGGCATCGAATGCTGGGGCTCGAACGAAGCGGGCCAACTGGGGGGTTCGCAAGCCGGAGCCGGCGAGTACAGCGCAGTCCCGATAGAAGTCCCGCTCGGCCCGGCGATCGGCATGCCACCGGTGGCCGCAGTGAGCGTGGGATCGTGGCATTCCTGCGCCATCGACGATGTCGGCGATGTACGGTGCTGGGGCTACAACGGCTTCGGCCAATCGGGCATCGATCCCGCAACGGCGTATCTGGTTGTTGTTTCCGCCGCATCACCGCCGCCATCGGTGAACTTCGCGGTGAACGCGACCCAGGTGGCCGTCGGCGGCTACCATACCTGCGCACTGCTCGATGGCGGCGCGGTCGAATGCTGGGGCTGGAACGGCGAAGGCGAATTGGGCAACGGCTCGATCGGCGAAGACACGTCGAGCTTCGCACCGCAGGCAGTGTCGGGCTTCGACGGGAATCTTCCGGTCGAGCAGATCGCCGCGGGCGAATTCCACAATTGCGCATTGCTTGCAACCGATGAAGTCCGCTGTTGGGGCGACAACGGCTGGGGCCAACTGGGCGATGGCACGGTGACCACGAGCAGCGAGCCTGTTGCGGTTGTCGGTCTTCCGCCGGGCGAGATCGAATCGATCGCCGCCGGTTACGACTTCAGTTGCGCGCATTATTCGAACGGCGAAACCCGCTGCTGGGGCAACCATCGCAACGGCGAACTCGGCGCGGGCGGCGCGCTGTTCCGACCCGATCCCGTGCTCGTGCAAGGCCTGCCGGAACCGATCGTCGACATCGAAAGCGGCAACGTGCATGTCTGCGCATTGGGTAAGAGCGGCACAGTGTCATGCTGGGGCCGCAACTACGATGGACAGGTAGGCGATGGCAGTGCGCTGGATCGTCCGATTCCCGTTGCGCTGGCCGGTTTCGACGAAACACCGAAAAAGCTGGCGTCCGGGCCGTTCCACACCTGCATTTCGTCCGCCGGTGGCCGGACGCAATGCTGGGGCTACAACCAGTATGGCCAGCTGGGCGACGGAACCACGCAGCCTTCGCCAATCCCTTCGAACGCGTTCGACATCGCCCCCGCCCCCACTCAGCTGGAAGCCGGCAGCATGCTGGGACAAAGTTGTGCGCTCAGTGGCGGAGCCTTGCAGTGCTGGGGCGCGCGATTCGGGATGCAGGCGAGCGGCGCGCCGATCGCTAACATCGCGCCATACCCACTGGATTTCGACGCGCCCATCACACATTTCGCACTGGGCGAAGAACACGGCTGCCTGCTGACAGGCACAGGAGCGGTCTGGTGCTGGGGAAACAATTTTTCCGGACAATTGGGCGATGCGGCGGCGGCGAATATCAGCCCGGAGCCACATTACACACCCTACCTGCCCGAATCGTTAGCAATAGCGGCAGGCCGCTGGCACAGCTGCGCCGTCGCTGTCGAAGGTGCAATCCGTTGTTGGGGTAGCAATTTGTACGACGCCCTGGGAGATGGCGTAGTTGAAGGCGGCGCAGGCAGCAGCAGCGCCACGCCCATCAGTGTGGCGGGCTTCGACGGCAGCAGCGACGAACAGCGCGGCAACGGCGTCATCGCGTCGCTCGCGCTCCACACTTGCGCCGTCAATCGATTGAACCAGGTCAAATGCTGGGGCCTGGCCGATGCGGGCCAACTCGGTAATTCTCCCGACGCCGACGGCTACTACGAATCCACGCGCCCCACCGCGACGACGGTTGATCTGCAGATCGGCACCATCGTCGACCTCGCGGTCGGCAGCGATCATAGCTGCGCGCTGTCAGACACCGGCACCGTCGCCTGCTGGGGCGCCACCACGTACGGCCAGCTCGGCAACGGCGAACTCGGATACTCGGCAACGCCGGTTCTTGTGCAGCAGCCACTGTTTTCAAACGGATTTGAGGCGCCTGGGGCGGTGTCAAAGGAAGTACGCCGGCGACACGGAACAAAGTCACTTGATGTTCGCAACGCCCTGCGACCGAACCGATCGAAAGATCCCTCGACCGGTAACAGCGCAGCCGTCGCTCAACCGCGAGGGCCCTTCCGCTAGCTCCCTTGCGGCGGCGAGATTTCCGCTGGCGGATCAGCCTCGACCTCCAGCGGCTTGCGACATTCCGCCTCATAGCGATCACTCAACTCACGCCATCGCGTCGGAGATTTTGTCGCGACGATCTCGGCCCACCAATCGCGGCACTGCTTGTCTTCCTCGGCATTCAATGTCTTCGGATCGTTGAGTACGACCAGATAGTTCTGGCCGTTGTTGACGATGCCGCAGGAACCGCCCATCGCGAGCAGTGACACCTTGCAGACGATCTTGGTGCCGGGGCTGCGCGGCACGGGAATCTTCACCGTCGCGGTGGTTTTTTCGACGGCTTTTTCCAGCGCTTCGCTGAGCGGGTCTTTCTCTTCGACCCAGCCTTTCGCGAACCGCGTGTTGCGATATTCGATCGCGGCGGGTCGCTGCGCGAACGAGCGCGCCTGCATCACGCCCGGCGGCTGAAATTCGAATGCCCGATCTGCGCGCGTGACGGCGGCCAGGTCGGATTCCACCTGTGCCGGCATGTCTATCGATCCATCGGCGCGGAAAATCTGCAGCGCAGCCGTGGGAGTTTCAAGCCCTTCGCCCTTGGCAACCCCTTCCGCCGCGGATTGCGCCACGCGCGGCGTATCGGGCGGCGCCGACACGGTGGGCTTGCGACGATTCGAGTCGCCGGACCCACTCTCCGCTTCGCGCCGATCGCTTCTGCGCGGCATCGGCGGCGGCGGGCGCGATGTCGAAACGAACGTCACGTAGGTGACATCGTTGGAAGCCGCGGGCATTCGCATCCGCGTCCATCGCTCGACCCACCCGTAGAACACCCCGTGCAGGCAGACGATCGCGGCCAACAATATTGCGCGTCGCCGCCACGGCAGCGGGACGGCACGCAGGTCGTCCAGACTGCGCCACCGAGGCCCGGAGAACACCAGGTGCGCGGCGGGATCGTCAGGCTCGCATTGGGTCGGCACAGGACAGGTCGAAGGCGAAGGCCGCGCGACAGTAACCGAGCCATGCGCAAAGAGTCGGTTAAACGCGCGTTCGCCTGGGCGCGGCAGTCAGCGCGCAGTTACGCAGCAAGGCATCGACACTCGCCGCCAGCGCAGGGTGTGGAGTCTGGAGCGGGTGATGGGAATCGAACCCACGCTAGCAGCTTGGGAAGCTGCAGTTCTACCATTGAACTACACCCGCGTCTGGCGACGATGATAGCCAGTGGCCCCGGCGCGGGCAAACGAGGCGCGCGCCTCGGCCTCGATCCGCACGACCTACTTTGAACGGCAAGACGACGATCCCAACGACGATGCAAATCCTGCTCAATGGCGAACCCTTGCAGTTGCCCGGCCCGATCGACGTGGCGGGGTTGCTCGCGCATTTGAATCTCGGCGAGCGCCGCGTCGCGGTGGAGGTGAATCGCGAAATCGTGCCGCGCAGCCGGCATGCGGGGTTTGCGCTGGCCGAGGGCGATGCCGTGGAACTGGTGCACGCGATGGGGGGCGGCTGACGATGGCGTTCGATATCGACACCGATCCGGCGCGGCTCGATCGCACGCTGATCCATCGGCATCTGAGTGAGGAAACCTACTGGGCGCGCGGCGTGCCGCGCGAGGTCGTCGAGCGCGCGATCGAGCATTCGATCTGCTTCGGCGCCTATCGCGATGGCGCGCAGGTGGGCTTCGCGCGGGTCGTGACCGATCGCGCCACCTTCGCTTATCTGGCCGATGTCTTCGTGCTGCCCGAGCATCGCGGCGGCGGCTGTGCGCAGCAGATGATGGAAGTGATCCTCGCGCATCCGCAGCTGCAGGGGCTGCGCCGGTTCGCGCTCGCCACGCGCGATGCGCACGCGCTCTACGCGCGCTATGGATTCACGCCGCTGGCCAAACCCGAGACCTTCATGGAGCGCTACCGGCCCGACGTCTACATCCCGTCCTGATCGACGCGCGCTCATCCTCGCGCGTCGATCGTCCCGGCCGATCACTCCGGCTCGATCATCGCGACCCGACCGGCCGCAGCGAAAGCGCTGCCCGCCGACGCGATCTCGGGCGATAATCGGCGGATGTCCACCTCCCCCGCCACCTCGCTCCCCGCCGACGACCCGCTGATCGTCGCCGGCCGCCGTTTCCATTCGCGCCTGCTCACCGGCACCGGCAAGTTCAAGGATCTCGACGAAACCCGCCGCGCCACCGAGGCGGCCGGCGCGCAGATCGTCACGGTCGCGATCCGCCGCACCAACATCGGGCAGAACCCGGGCGAGCCGAACCTGCTCGACGTGCTACCGCCGGATCGTTACACCATCCTGCCCAACACCGCCGGCTGCTACACCGCCGACGATGCCGTGCGCACCTGCCGCCTGGCGCGCGAACTGCTCGACGGCCACAACCTGGTCAAGCTCGAAGTGCTGGGCGACCAGCGCACGCTGTATCCGGACGTGGTGCAGACGCTGGCCGCCGCCGAGCAATTGGTGGCCGATGGGTTCGACGTGATGGTGTACACCTCCGACGATCCAATCCTGGCGCGCCGGCTCGAGGAAATCGGCTGCGTCGCGGTGATGCCGCTGGCCGCGCCGATCGGGTCGGGCCTGGGCGTGCAGAACAAATACAACCTGCTCGAAATCATCGAGAACGCCAGGGTGCCGATCATCGTCGACGCCGGTGTCGGCACGGCGTCGGATGCCGCCATCGCGATGGAACTGGGCTGCCACGGCGTGCTGATGAACACCGCGATCGCCGGCGCGCGCAATCCGGTCTTGATGGCCTCGGCGATGCGCAAGGCGGTCGAAGCCGGCCGCGAGGCCTTCCTCGCCGGGCGCATCCCGCGCAAGCGCTTCGCGAGTGCGTCGTCGCCGGTCGATGGCCTGATCGGATGACGACGGCGCCACCCGACGACGAGTCGCCGGCAAGCGACAGCGACGCGTTGCGTTCGCGCGCGATCCGCAGTTTCGTGCTGCGCCAGGGCCGCATGACGGACGCGCAGGAACGCGCCTTCGCCGAGCATTGGCCGCGTTACGGCCTCGACTACGCCGGCAACTTGCGCGATTTCGACGCTGTCTTCGGCCGCCGTGCCGAGCGCGTGCTCGAGATCGGCTTCGGCAACGGCGAGGCGCTGCGCTACGCCGGCATCCACGAACCGGCGCGCGATTTCATCGGTATCGAGGTGCATCGTCCCGGCGTCGGCCGCGTGCTCAATGCGCTGGCCGCCGACGGCACCTCGAACGTGCGCGTCTATTGCCACGATGCCGTCGAAATCCTGCGCCACGAAATCGCCGACGGCTCGCTCGGCGAAATCCGCATCTACTTCCCCGACCCCTGGCCCAAGAAGCGCCACCACAAGCGCCGCCTGATTCAGCCCGCGTTCGCGGCGCTGCTGGCAGAAAAGCTCAAGTCCGGCGGCCTGTTGCATCTGGCCACCGACTGGCAGGACTATGCAGAGCAGATGTGGGACGTGCTCGACGCGCAGCCGCGACTGGCCAACGAAGCCGGCCCGCGCGGCTACTTCGACCGGCCCGCCTGGCGTCCGCAGACGCACTTCGAAGCGCGCGGCCTGAAACTCGGGCACGGTGTCTGGGATTTGCTTTACCAACGACAAGGGAGCCCTTGAACCGCATCCCGACCTCGGGAACTTCCTCCGCAGCGCGCATCGCGCCGCTGCCCGACGCCGCCCGCCGGCTGTCCGCTTCACCCCGCTCCACCGCGTTGCAACCCGACATGGAACCCTTGCCGCCACACGCCCGGTTGCGCGCGTGAACCTCACCCTCGACATGATGATGGTCATCGCCCTGGTGATTTTCACCATGGTGATGTTCATGTGGGAACGCGTGCGCGCCGACGTCACCGCGCTGCTGGTGCTGGTGGCGCTCGGGCTCACCGAGCTGGTGCCGGCCGAGCAATTGTTCGACGGTTTCGCCGGCAGCGCGGTGATGAGCGTCATCGCCACCATGATCCTGGGCGCCGGGCTCGATCGCACCGGCCTGCTCAACCGCCTCGCCGGCTGGCTGCTGCGCCGGTCGCACGGTATGGAAGAACGGCTGGTGGTTTTCACCGCGGCGCTCGCCGGACTGATTTCGTCGGTGATGCAGAATCCGTCGGTGACGGCGCTGTTCCTCCCCGTCGCCTCGCGCCTGTCGGCACGCAGCGGCGTCACGCTGGCGCGGCTGCTGTTGCCGATCGCGATCTGCGTGATCCTCGGCGGCAGCCTGACGATGGTCGGCAGCTCGCCGCTGATCCTGCTCAACGATCTGCTCTCCGCCGCCAATGCGAACCTGCCGTCCGGTGTGGCCACGCTCGAACCGCTGGCGATGTTCGCTCCGGCGCCGGCCGGCCTGGCCTTGCTGCTGTTGGGCCTCGCCTATTTCCGGCTGTTCGGCCGCCGCCTGCTCGGCAAGGTCGAAGACAAGGGCGTGGCGCCGTCGCGCACCGAGAGTTATTTCGCGCGCACCTACGGCATCGAAGGCGAAGTGTTCGAGTTGACGGTGACGGCCGAAAGCCCGCTGGTCGGCATGTCGATCGGCGAAGCCGAGGCGCAGCGTTCGGCGCCGTTGCTGCTCGCGCTCAAATCGGGCAACGAATCGCGCTTGTCGCCGCCGGCCGACCAGATGATCTGGGTCGGCAGCGTGCTCGGCGTGATGGGACGGCGCGATCACGTGTCGGACTACGCGCAGAACAATCTGATGCGCATGCAATCGCGGCTGCGCAATTTCGGCGATCTGTTCAACCCGAGCCGCGCCGGCATTTCCGAAGCGGTGATTCCGCCCAACTCGCGTTTCATCGGCCAGACGCTCAACGATCTGCATTTGCGCAAGCGCCACGGCATCAGCGTGCTGGCGATCAACCGCGGCAACGAAGTGCATCGCGAAGACATCCGCAACATGCCGATCCGCGCCGGCGACATGCTGGTGTTCCACAGCATCTGGCGCGATCTGGCGCTGGCCGCGGAAAACCGCGATTTCGTCGTCGTCACCGACTATCCGAAAGACGAACAACGGCCGCACAAACTGTGGGTCGCGCTGGCCGTGTTCGGCGTCGCGCTGGGGCTGGCACTGTCGAACCAGATTGCGGTGCCGGTGGCGTTGATGGCCGGCGTGATCGGCATGCTGCTGTCGGGCGTGCTCAACATGGACGAGGCCTACGCCGCGATCAACTGGAAAACCGTCTTCATCATGGCCTGCCTGATTCCGCTCGGCTGGGCCGTCGATTCGTCCGGCACCGCGGCCTGGATCGCGCAGGCCGCGATCGAGCGCCTCGGCACCGTTCCGGTGTGGGCGATGCAGGCCGCGATCGGCGTTCTGACGATGCTGTTCGCGCTCGTGGTGAGCAACGTCGGCGCCACCGTGATCATGGTGCCGATGGCGATCAACGTGGCGATTTCGGCCGGCGCCGAACCGCTGCCGTTCGCGGTGCTGGTGGCGCTGTGCGCATCAAACAATCTGATCAGCGCGTCAAACCCGACGCTCTCGATGGTGATGGGGCCGGCCGGCTATCGCGCACGCGATGTGGTGAAGATCGGGCTGCCGCTGTCGCTGCTTTACCTGATCGTCGCGATTATCGCGGTGAAGGTCATGTTCTAAACCGGATGCTGACCGGCTAGCCGCCGGTGCGATCGGCCCAGCGCGGCGGTTCCGGCCATTGCGGCTCGATGTTGCCCTCCAGCGCGCGACGCAGATCGCGCCGGTCCAACTGCGGCGCCAGCGCCACGACGAGATCGAGCGCGTAATCGCGCAGCACGCGTTCGCGCGGCAGCACGGCCCAGGCGATGCACTCGGGCACGGCCGACGGCGCCGGCAGCACGCGCAGATCGGTATCGTTGTTGCCGAGCGCCATCTCCGCGAGCAGGCCGACACCGAGCCCGGCGCGTACATAAGTCTTGATCAGATCGGCTTCGCGCGCAGTAAGCACGAAGTTCGGTTCGAGCCCGGCACCGGCGAAGGCGCGGCGCAACGACGAATCCGGCCGCGACGACGATTCGTAGCTCACCAGCGGATGCTTCGCGAGCGATGCGAGCGTGGGCGCGTCGGCGCCGAGTTCATGCGACGACGGCACCAGCACCACGCGCCGCCACCGATAAAGCGGCACCGCGAGTCCTGCCTGCGGCGCACTGCCGGTGGTGCTCACCAGCGCGAAATCGGCTTCGCCGCGCACCAGGCGATCGAGTACATCGCCCTCGCCTTCCGGGCTCAGATGGAAACTCACGTCCGGATAGGTGCGGCGCAGCGCCGCGATCGCGCTCGGCAGCACATAGCGCGCCTGCGTATGCGTGGTGACCAGTTCGAGCCGGCCGTGGCCGTCGCCGCGCTGGTTCGCGGCGTACGCGCGAATGTTGCCGGCCTCGCCGAGGATGCGGCGCGCGTGATCGAGAATCTGCACGCCGCCCGGGGTGATCGCTTCGAGCGAACGGCCCTTGCGCGCGAACAGCAGGAAGCCGAGTTCGTCTTCCAGTTGCTTGAGCTGCTTCGACAGTCCGGGCTGGGTGGCATGCACGCGCTCGGCGGCGAGCGTGATATTGAGGCCGGCGTCGGCGATGGCGACGAGATAGCGCAGTTGCGTGAGGGTCATGGCGAGGTCACTCGAAAACGGTGGACGAAGGCGGCACGGTCAACGCGGCGGCCTTCGACAACAGGATTTCGCAGTGGCATCGCGGTGCATGAAGCGTCCTTGCGGAACGCGGTATCGGCGCGAGCCGAGCCCGTTCCAAGCAATGAGGTGATGCCGGCAAGCTATAGCAAGGGTTTCGAGCCGTCCAGTGCGATCAGATAACCACACGGCATGAGCAGGTGCGGGGGCATCATTTCCGTGCCGATCGCGGCAGGCCGAGGATCGTCGCGTGCCGCATTCCTCCGCCAGCCCGAACTCCGACGAAGCAGCGCGCTTGTTCGCGCTGTTCGCCAACCTGTCGGGCAAACGCGTGCTGGTGGTCGGTGGCGGCACCGTCGCACGACGCAAGGTCGCGGCTTTGTTGCGCAGCGGTGCCCGGGTGGCAGTCGGTGCGCCGGAACTGGAAAGCGAACTTGCCGCACTGGTCGCACAAGGTGCGATCGAACATTTTCCAGGCGAGTTTCGCGAAACCTGGTTCGACGGCGTGTGGCTCGCGGTGGCAGCGACCGACGATCGCGAGGTGAACCGGCGTGTCGCAGACATCGGCGAATCGCGCCGCCTGTTCGTCAACGTCGTCGACGACGTGGAACTGTCGAGTTTCCAGGTGCCGGCCATCGTCGAACGCGGACCGCTGCAGATCGCGATCTCGAGCTCGGGCGCCGCACCGATGCTGGCGCGCGCGCTGCGCGAGAAGCTGGAAACCCAGCTCGACGAATCGCTGGCTGATCTGGCGCGACTGCTCGCTGCGACACGCGAGAAAATCCGCGCCCGCTTGCCCGATCTGGCCGCGCGCCGCCGCTTCTTCTCCCGCGTGCTCGAAGGCCGCATTCCCGCCTTGTTGCGCGGCGACCGGAAAGCCGAAGCACAGACGGCACTCGACGAAGCGTTGTCGGTGCGTGCCGCCCACCCGCGCGGCCATGTCGCGCTGGTCGGCGCCGGCCCCGGCGATGCCGGGTTGCTCACACTTCGCGGTTTGCGTCTGCTCAACGAAGCCGACGTGATCCTGCACGATCGACTCGTCTCTTCCGAGGTGCTCGACCTCGCGCGTCGCGACGCCGAACGGATCGAAGTCGGCAAGCAGGCCGGCAATCATCACACCACGCAGGCGCGCATCCATGAGTTGATGCTTGAACACGCGCGCGCCGGCAAGTTCGTCGTGCGTCTGAAAGGCGGCGATCCCTTCGTGTTCGGCCGCGGCGGCGAGGAACTCGAATTCCTGCGCGCGCACGATATTTCCTACGAAGTGGTGCCCGGCATCACCGCGGCGCTTGCCTGCGCGGCCTACACCGGCATTCCGCTCACGCACCGCGATCATGCACAGTCGGTGCGCCTGGTTACCGCGCACGGCCGCGACGGTATCGATTCCCCGGACTGGCCGGCGCTGGCGAAGGATCGCCAGACGCTGGTCTTCTACATGGGCGTGGCCGGACTCGACGTGTTGCGCGATCGCTTGATCGCGCACGGACGCGATGCCGCCACGCCGTTCGCGCTGATCGAAAACGGCGCGCGCCGATCGCAGCGTGTTCTGGTCGGCAAGCTGAGTGACCTGCCTGAGCTGGCACGCAGCAATGCCGTGCAATCGCCCGCGCTGCTGATCCTCGGCGAAGTTGCGGCGCTCGCGGCATCGCTGCATTGGTACGGCGCGGCGCCAATCGAAGGCGCGCCCGCCATCGAACTCGAAGCGGCCGCCTAGCGACCGCACCACCGAACGCCGAGGGAACCGCCGCCCGCGCTGCTGTGCCGAGCTCTCTCCCCGAATCCGCCGCCCGTCGCGGCGCTTCCCTCGCGACCCTTCCATCGGACCACACGCCATGACCATCCACGAAAGCATCCTCGACACCATCGGTTCGACGCCCATCGTGCGGCTGCATCGCATCGCGCCCAGGCATGTGACGCTGTATGCGAAAGTCGAAGCCTTCAATCCGGGCGGCTCGGTGAAGGATCGCCTCGCGCTGGCCATCGTGCTCGACGCCGAACGCCGCGGCGAACTCAAACCGGGCCAGACCATCGTCGAGGCCACGTCGGGCAACACCGGTATCGCGCTCGCGATGGTCGCGGCCGCGCGCGGCTATCCCTTCGTCGCGGTGATGACGGAAACCTTCTCGATCGAACGCCGCAAACTGATGCGCGCGTACGGCGCGAAAGTGATCCTCACGCCGGCCGCCGAACGCGGCTCGGGCATGGTGCGCCGGGCGAAGGAACTGGCCGACAAGCACGGCTGGTTCCTCGCGCGGCAATTCGAGAATCCGGCGAACCCCGCTTATCACCGCAGCACCACCGCGCCGGAAATCCTGCGCGATTTCGCCGGCCGCCGCCTCGACTATTTCGTCAGCGGCTGGGGCACCGGCGGCACGCTCACCGGCGTCGGCGAAGTGCTGCGCGTGGCGCGGCCCGAAACCAGGATCATCGCCACTGAACCGGCAGGCGCCGCGCTGCTCTCCGGCAACGAATGGAAGCCGCACAAGATCCAGGGCTGGACGCCGGATTTCCTGCCCGCCGTGCTGAGCCGCACCATCGCCGACGAAGTGCTGCCGATCGACGAAACCGTCGCGCGCGACACCGCACGCCGACTCGCCGCGGAAGAAGGCGTCTTCGTCGGCATTTCCGCCGGCGCCACGGTAGCGGCCGCGCTACGTATCGCAGAATCCGCAGCGGAAGGCTCCGTACTGCTCGCCATGCTCCCCGATACCGGCGAACGCTACCTGAGCACCTTCCTGTTCGAAGGCGTCGCGGAAGGCTCCGACGACGAATGGCTGGCCAGTTTGGACTCGGCCGCGGCGGCGGCGTAGCGGTCGATATCACGGGCGAACATTCATCTCTGCCTTCACCATTCTGAAGAATTGCGTCGCTGCGCACAGAACACCGATCGGATTCAGGTCGCATTGTCCGTCGCGAACCCAGCATGCCGCCTGCGCCTACTCCTGGCGCGGGGGAGAAGCAACGATGAAAACTTTAATGGGCCTTGCGGCTGCGGTTGCTCTTGCCGCCGCCTCGGGTGTGGCACTGGCCGATGGTTATAGCGACGAAGGCGTGCGCTACGATTCGGGCAGCTACGACAGCCGCTACGACTCCGGTCGCGCCGACAGCCGCTACGATTCCTATCGCGACGATTCGTATCGCAACGATCGCTACGGATCGGAACGGTACGAAGTGCGTCACGACGATCGCTACGACAACCGCTACGAATACCGCGAGCGCCGCAGCTCGGCGGCACCGGTGGTCGGCGCGATCATCGGCGGCTTGATCGGCAACCAGTTCGGCCACGGCGACGGACGCACCGCCGCAACGGTGGCGGGCGCCGCGCTCGGCTACGCCGCAGGCCGCGATTCGGATCGTCATTACTACGGCGGCGGCTATTCGTATGCACCGGCGTATGGTTACTCGTCGCGCTACGACTACGCGCCGTACTACGGTGGCGGCTATGGCTATGCGCCCGGTTACGGCTATGGCGGCGTGGTGGTGTCGTTCGGTTACAACGATTACCGCGGATATCATCGCGGCTATCGTGGACACCGCTACGATTACCGCGGTTCGCGTCATCACCGCCGCGGTCGTCACGGCCACTGAGGTCTCGCCGCTCCGGCTGCCTGCAGCGCCGGAACTGCGACAGGCAGAAAGCAGAACGCCCCGCATTGCGGGGCGTTCTTTTTTACTCGTCCTGTTTCAACGATGCGTCACAACAGGACTTCCTACAGATTTCAAATTCGACCTCAGCAAGTCGAACGTCGCGGATTACTTGATGACGAACTGCTGGCCGTCGATCTTGCAGATGTCGATCGCGTATTCCTCGTACGGTTCCTTGCCGGCGACTTCGTAGCGGAAATCGTATTCGCACACCGTCGTGCCGGTGATCGTCACGGTGACGGAGCCACCGTTGGCGACGACGCCATCGAGCACATTGTCGCCCCAATCGTCGCTCGACGAAGGGCCGCCGTACAGCGCTTCGAGCGAGGCGCCGGTGTTGTTGACCACGGTGAACGAGATGTCGCGCGCGCTGGCGACGCTGGAAAACAGAGCGAGCGCGGTAGCGGCCGCGAGAATGAGTTTGCGCATTGATGCAGGTCCCTGAAGTGGCGAAGCGCCGCGCGCAGAATAGCGCGCATGATCGCGATCAAGAGTGGCTACGGCACCAACGAATTGAAAAAGTCTGTGCCGGAGTTTGGCTTTCTCAACTTGCGTGACTGTTTCGCGCAATAAGCGACAAATTGCGGCATCCGGCATCGCCCGGCAAGGTCGCGGAACCCGAAGCCGTGGAGGCTGTCAGTCGGATATGCATCGAAAGCGCAACCCAACCGTCGTACGCATCCTCTACGCCCTGCTTCTGGCCGCGATCAGTTTCATCCTGTTTCTCTGGCCCGGCATCGAACTGGCCCGTGCCGTGTTCGACAGCGCGCTTTCCGGGCCGCAACCTGCGACACAAAGCTGGCGCTGGCACCGTGCCTTGTCGCCATCGTTCGCCGCCTGGGCGCGCGATCGCGTGGGCAGCGATGCCGCGTCGCAGTTGTCGATGAACAATATTTCCGGCACCGAATGGCCGCTGTTCGGTGCTGTTTTCTACCTGCGCGCCAGCGAAAACCTCGACAACGCATGGCTGGCATCGCCACTCGGCGAGCGGCCGGCCGTGTATGCGAAAGACGCGATCGAAGCCGCCGCCGATCTGCTCGCCGACCCGGCGCAGGCCGACTGGGTGCGGCGCCATTGGGGTGCCGATTATCTGCAACGCGAGAATGTTTTCTATCGGATGCTGCTGATCGACGCGCTCGCGACGCAGATCCGATTGACCGGAAATCGCCGGCACGAATCGCTGCTGCGCGAACAGGTCGAAGGCATGGCGTCCGAGTTGTCGAAGTCGCCGACGGGATTGCTCGCCGATTACCCGGCGCAGACTTTCCCTGCCGATGTCGCCGCCACTTGGCATGCGATTCTGCGCGCAGACCGCGTGCTCGGCACCGATCACCGCGCCGCTGCAACCGCAGGCCTGCGCGGCTTCACCGGAAATCTCGCGCCCGAGTTGGGCCTGCCGCCGTTCGCGTGGTACGGCGAAATACCCGAGGCCACCGAGGTTCGCGGCAGCGGCAACGCGTGGCTGCTGCATCACGCGCCGTTCGTGTGGCCGGCTCAGGCCCGACAGTGGGCGAACGCGAATTCCGAACATTTCTGGCAAGGCGGATTCTGGGTGTCGGGCTTTCGCGAATTCGAACGCCGTCAGACCACGAATCTGTTCGCCGATGTCGATTCGGGCCCGGTGATCGCGCAGCTCGGCACCTCGGCGAGCGCGTTCGGCCTGGGCGCCGCACGCAGCGTCGGTGACGCACGCCAGGCGCGCATCCTGGCGCTCGAAGCGATCGCCGCGAGCTGGCCGCTGCCGAACGGCCGCCTGCTCATGCCGCGCCTGCTGTCGGATGCAAGCGACGCACCGCTGCTCGGCGAAGCCGCGATGGTTTACAACCTGACGCAACCGCCGGCGCCGGGCTTCGAGCAAGTCACCCTGACGACGGATTGGCGCGACGTTCCGGCCATCGTGTGGCTGGTACTCTGCGGCCAGTGGCTGCTCGGTGCGGGAGGCTTGTGGCGGGCCGCAAAAACGCTGCGCGCGGCGCGCCGTACGCCGCCCCAATGACCCGTCCTGTCGCTACACTGCGGCATGCCCGCGCCCGCCGAAAACCGAGCCTCCGCCGACGAAAAAAACATTGCCGAAAGTCCGGTGCATACGACGGACTTCGGTTCGATCCTGCGCGACGAAGCCGCCTGGATCGCACGCCGCCGCCGCGCCGCCGGCCTGCCGCCGCCGCAGGGCGATAGCGTCGGGCTCGCGTTGTCCGGGCCCGGCATGCGCGCGGCGGCGTTCAATCTGGGCGTCGTGCAGGCGCTCGAATCGCGCGGACTGATGCGGCACGTCGACTATCTGTCGTCGGTGTCGGGCGGCGGCTTCATCGCGACCTGCTACAGCTGGTTGCGTGCGGTGCTGCCGGCATCCGGTGCGCCGACGTTTTCGGCGCAACTGGCGAACGGGTCGGGCAGCGTCGTCGACTGGCTGCGCGGCCACGCGCGCTACTTCGTCGCGCATCGCGGATTTTCGCTGTGGACGATGTTCGGCGCGGTGCTGGCGGCGGTCGTGCTCAACCTGCTGGTGCTCGGCCCGCCGCTGCTGCTCGTGGTCGACACGCTGACGCTCGGCTGGTTGTGGCTGCCGATCGAATGGCCGTCGTTCCTGGCCTGGAGCGCGCTCGACGATCATCACGGCTACTGGCTGCTGCTCGCACTCGGCTGCGCCTGCCTCGCCCTGTTTCCATTCGCAGCGATGCTGTTCGCGCTCACCACCGGCGTCGCGCACGCACCGAGCGAGCGCACCGTGATGCGCATGCGCAAGCTGCTCGGTTTTCTGCTGGCGGCGGCCGTCGTGCTGCTGACGATCGGTTCGGTGCCGATCGCGACCGCAGCGCTCGAATCCCTGCTGGCGCGGCGCTGGGCCGATGCGGTGGGGCTCGCCGGTCACGTCGCCGTGGTGTCGACGCTCGGTTCGGGCGCGCTCGCGCTGTGGCGCGGCGCGACCGGACTCACGGTGGCGCGGCAACGCCTGGCGACGGCCGGCCTGCTGCTCGTGCTTTACGGCCTGATGATTGCGGCGTACTCGATTTCGGTACAGGGCGACGTGGTGCGTTCGGCGGCGTTTCCGGCGGTGCTGGCGTTGTCGCTGCTGCTCGGTTGCTTCTGCAACCTCAATGCCGTTTCGATCCACGCGTATTTCCGCGATCGCCTCGGCCGCACCTTCATGCCGCAGGTCGCCGGCGCGCCGTCGGCCACGCGTTTCATGCTCGCGCAACTGAACCCGGACACCGGCGCACCGTTGCCTCTGGCCAATTGCACGCTCGACACGCGCAGTTCGCGGCGCGAGAAGGAACGCAGCCGCGAAGGTGCCAGCTTCTTCTACTCACCGCTGCATTTCGGTTCGGACGCCACCGGCTTCGGCCGTGTCGACGCCGCGCGCGACGATATGCGCTACATCACCGCGAGCACGATCTCGAGCGCCGAACTCGATTCGGAAAGCCCTGCCACGCGTTCGCGCGCATTGTCGTTGCTGCTCACGCTGCTGAACCTGCGCATCGGTTACTGGACGCGCAATCCGGATCCGACGGCACGCCGCGGCCTGCCGCTGCCGTCGTGGTGGCGCAGATTGGGCTCGGAAATGTCGGGCATCGGATTGCATGGCCGGCATCGCGATCTGCTGCTCGTGGGCGGCGGCGAATTCGACAATCTCGGCCTGTACGAACTGGTGCGGCGCGGCGTGAAGTACCTCATCGTGGTCGACGGGGCCTGCGATCCTCACGATGCACTGCCCGATTTCGGCGCGGCGATCGAGCGCGTGCGCGTCGACTTCGGTGCCAGCATCGAGATCGATATTCCGGGCGAGGAACCCGATCCGTCGCGGCTCGCGCCCGATCATCGCGTCGGCAGCATCACTTACGCCGATGGCAGCACAGGCCACTTGCTGTATTTGAAGCCTGCGATGCATGCCGGCGCCAGCGCGGAAATCCAGTCGTATTGGCGTTCGCATCCGGATTTTCCGCACGAAGCGACCGCCGACCAGACCCTCGACGAACAACAGTTCGAAGCCTACCGCCAGCTCGGCCGCGAAGCGGTCGAATCGGTGCTCGGCGATGCGCACTGCGCGGATTTCAGCCAATGGGTCGAACGCCACGTCGTGGGCGAAACGCCGCACGACGCGGCATGATCGAGCCGACGCGCGGCGGCGCGGCCGGCGCGCCGTGCCGGCTGTATCCAATTTCGCGGCAGTGCGCGAACATGCGCACCGCCCGGCCTCGTTCGCCGAAGGAATGCCCTCACCGCATGGCCCTCGCTGCACTCCGCCACCGCCGAGGCCTGCGCCCGTGACCCTGCTGCTGGCCGCGCAGCTGCTGCTGGGCGCCGCCCTGCTGCTGGCGCTGGGTTTCCATCGTTATCGGATGGCGCAGGTGTGCGCGCTGCTCTGGCTGTTGATGCTCGGTGCGCAATCGGACGTGTTGCGCCTGCAGGACGGCGCCTTGCGGTTTGCGCCGTGGCTGCTGCTCGCCACCGCGGCGATGCCGGAACCGCGGCTGCTGGCGCGGCGCAATGCGCTCTGGCTGTGTCTGGTGCTGGCACTCACCGGCATCACGCTGGGCGCGCCGCAGCACATCTTCCTGGGCCTGCGTGATCTGGCCGCGTGGCCGTCGCCGGTGGAGGGCGCGCGCAACAGCGCCGCGTTGCTCTGCGCCTGCGCCGCGTTCGGCTGCATCGCGTGGTGGTCGTTCAGTGCGCGCGTGATCGAACTGGGGCTGGCGATCGTGTTGCTGCTGGCCGCCGCCGGCTGCATCGAGAACAGCGCCTTGACCGGCTGGTTCGCGACGGCCGCCGCGGTCGCGATGCTGACGCTGTTGTATTCAAGCTATCGCATGGCCTTCATCGACACCCTCACCGGCCTGCCGAACCGCCGCGCGCTCGACGAAACGCTGGCGCGGCTGTCGGGTCCGTACGCGCTCGCGATGGTCGACATCGACCACTTCAAGGGCTTCAACGACACCTACGGCCACGCCGCCGGCGACCTGGTGCTGCGCGAAGTCGCGCAGAGTCTGCGGCGGCATGCCGGCGGGCATGCATTCCGCTACGGCGGCGAAGAATTCTGCGTGGTGTACGAAGGCCGCGCCAGCGAAAAGCCGATCCTGCCGCTGGATGCGGCGCGCAAGGCGATCGGCCGACAGCGCATCGAAGTGCCCGCGCCGGCGCCCAAGCGCAAGCCGCGCGGCAAACCGACGAAGGCGGAAATGAAGGAAGTGGCGGTCACCATCAGCGCCGGCTGCGCGCAGCGCAGCGCCCAGCGCCGCGGACCCGACGACGTGCTGAAGGCGGCGGATCAGGCTTTGTACAAGGCGAAAGACAAAGGACGCAATCGCGTCGTGGCGGTCTGACCAGCGCCGCGCAGGGGCGCCCGCAATTCGCCACAGCGTCCGCCTAACCTTTCATCGTCCGATTGCATCCAAGCCCGCTGCGCCACCCGTGACTTCCGGCCCGCAGGCCGGAACGCGCGACTTCCTATGCTTGCCGACTTTTGTACTCGCCGAATCCAGGGACAGGAACAAACCACCATGCCACCTAAGAATCTGCGTCCGATCCTGTTGCCGTTCTTGCTCCTCGCGAGCAACGCGCAGGCCGCCATCGTCGTCGACGGCCGCGTCGATGAAGCCGAATGGGACCAGGCGCAACGCTTCGACCAATTCGTGTCCGTGCAACCGCTCACCGGCGAACCGGTACCGGCCGATCGCCGTGCCGAAGCGCGCCTGCTCTCGACGCCCGAAGGCATCGCCGTTGCGATCAAGGCCTGGCACCCGGCCTCGATTCCGCAGACCCGTGCTCGCATCCAGCGCGATGGTCGCGTCTCGGTCGACCGTTTCAATTTCATGATCGATTTCAACGCCGACGGCAGCGCCGGCTACGACTTCACCATCACCACCTCGGGCGACATCACCGACGAATCGATCACCAACCAGAACAGCTTCAGCTACGACTGGGACGGCTCCTGGGAACACGGCGCGGCCGATTTCGACGGCGGGTATTCGGTCGAATTCCTGGTGCCGTGGTCGACCGCCTCGATGGCCGATTCGGCGGCGCCCACGCGCACCGTGGCGGTCTACTTCGATCGCGTGATCGCCGCTACCGGCGAGCGCTACGGCTATCCGAATGCGAGCTACACGCGACCGCGCTTCCTCAGCGATTTCGCCCGCATCGAAATCCCGCAGTTCCGCCAGTCGCTGCTGGCGATCACACCGTACGGCGTGGCGCTGACCGACCTGAATCGCCACGATACCCAGTTCAAGACCGGCGCCGACATCTTCTGGAAACCCAACGGCGATCATCAATTCGCGCTCACCGTGAATCCGGATTTCGGCCAGGTCGAAAGCGACCAACTGGTCGTCAATTTCAGCGCCATCGAAACCGTCTTCACCGATAAGCGCCCGTTCTTCACCGAAAACCAGAATTACTTCAACCTGCAGCACAACCTGGGACAGTTGTTCTACACGCGCCGCGTCGGCGGACCGTCCGACGACGACGGCAGCGCCGCCGATATCCGTCTCGCATTGAAGGCGATCGGCAGCGTCGGCGATTTCGGCTACGGCGCGTTCGCCGCCAGCGAAGCCGGCGAGGCGGGCCGCGATTTCGTGCTGCTGCGCGGCACGCACGGCGATGAAGAATTCCTCACCGGCGCCACCGTCAGCCATGTCGATCGTCCCTTCCTCGATCGCCAAGCCACCGTCACGGCGGTCGATGCGAACTGGAAGCCGAGCGCACAGTGGACGGTGCGACCTCTGTTGCTGCGCAGCGACAGTGAGCAACAAGGCGTGCAGCGCGACGGGTTGTCCGGCGGCGTGGTTGCCGATTGGGATATGAGCGGCCCGTGGCGCCAGCAATATTTCGCGTTGTATGCCGACGATACCTTCGAACTCAACGATCTGGGCTATCAGGAACGCAACGACTTTCTGTCGCTGGAGTGGGAAACCGGCTACCGCCAGGACAGTCTGCCGGCGGACTCGCCCTACGCCAGCCACGATTGGGAACTCGAACTCTTCCATCGCGAAAACAACGACGGCTTGCGCCTGAGCGATCAGGTCAGCCTGTATCGCAATTCGCAGCGTCGCGACGGCGGTTCCGAATACCACATGCTGCGCTGGCGTGCGCCGCAGTTCGACGATCGTATCTCGCGCGGCAACGGAGCGGTGCGTTTCCAGGGTGGACCGCACTACTTCGTCGAACGCGAACGTCCGCGGCAAGGCGATGGACGCTGGGGGTGGTACGGCAGTTTCGAGATTTTCCCGAACGCGGTCGAAGGCCACTCGATCTATGGCGGCGTGCAGCCGCGCCTGCATGTCGGCCCGCGATTCGATGTCGACCTCGGCCTGTTCCTGTGGCGCCAGACCGATTGGCTGCTGTGGCAGCAAGGTACCGAATTCGGCAGCTTCCGCACCCAGCGCGCGGAGCTTTTCTCGAACCTCAACTGGTTCCTCACCGACAAGCAGGAGCTGCGCATCAAGCTGCAGGCCATCGCGATCGACGCCCAGGCCAAGCAGGCGCGCCGCCTGCTGCCCGGCGGACATCTGATCGATAGCGACGCCGCGCTGGAAGATTTCCAACTTCGCAACCTGGGATTCCAGATCCGCTACCGCTATGCGCTCGATCGCCTGAGCGACGTCTTCGTCGTCTACGGCCGCGGCGGTTACATCATCGACGACGAACAGCGCGGGCTCAACGACACCCTCAACGATGTGTTTTCGCTGAAGGACGACCACCAGGTGCTGGTGAAGATCGCGTATCGATTCGAGCCGAACTGGTGAGGCATAGTCGAAGCCTGCAACTTGGCACGATCGATGATCGCGCGCTCGCGGGACGAGCCGGGCGCGGTGTCCGGCCGTTAGTGCGTAAACTTGAATTCTTGCTCCACGGCGTTGCGCGATGACCAAGATCGAGACGTGCGAACTACCGGCCGACGCGTTGCTGCGCAAGTATCTCGACGGCGTCAGCTACACCGATTGCTACCGAATTCGCGCTGCACGGTTCGTCTCGCACGCCGACTACGTCGAAGCGTTCTATACGACAGCGCTTTTCCGATTGGAACGGGTGGTTCTGGCGGCGCTCGTCTCGCGGCCGTCGACTGACGAGCAGGTGCGCCAACTGGCGGCCGGCGAAACCGATTCGTTCGCCGCATGGAGCGTGGAAGCGCGCGCCGAAAACCAGTTGCTTCTCTGCGACCTCCACGGCCGCACCCGCTCCTGGCTGATGACCATGCGCAGCGCCGACGAATCGGGCTGCATGTGGCTGTACTTCGGCTCGGCCGTCGTGCCCCGCGTCGAGCCGCGCTCCGCACGTCTCTCGATCGGCCGGGGCTATTCGGTGCTGCTCGGCTTCCACAAACTGTACTCGCGCGCGCTGCTGCGTTCGTGCGCGTCGAAGTTGTCGCGCGGTGGCCGTCGCGATTCGTAGTCAGTGCGATTGCTCATTGCCGGAAATCGGCATCTCTCCGAACCGCCACGGCCTACGGCGCCTTTCGCCACGGCACAGCCCGGTTCTCGCCAGCGATTTGCGAATAATGATGGCATCGGCCGCCGCATCGTGGGCGAGCGGCGCAGAATACGACTGGCGGCGCGGTTCGGCAGTCGGTTGGGGGCGGCGAGCTATCATCATCATCGGCCACAGTCATCGAGACGCGAGGCACTCATGGATCGCAGTCCCACCGTGTTCGTGGTCGATGACGAAGAAGGAATTCGTAGTGCACTGCAGCGCGTGTTTCGCGCCGCGGGACTGACGGTGGATGCGTACGCTTCGGCGCACGAATTTCTCGATCGATATCGCGCCAGGCACCCCGGCTGCCTGGTCCTGGACTTGAGCATGCCCGGGATGACCGGGCTGGAGTTGCAGCACGAGCTCAAGGCCAGAAAAATCCGCATTCCCGTGATATTTCTCACCGGATCGGCGGATATATCGATGGCGGTTGCGGCGATGCGCAATGGAGCCGCCGATTTCATCGAGAAGCCGTTCGACAACGCCGACCTGCTCGAACGCACGCGCAAAGCGATCGAACTCGATGCCAGCCATCGTCGCGACGAACTCGATCGCCACGAGGTCGAACGCAGACTCGCCCGCCTCACGCCGCGCGAACGCGAAGTGATGGAACCGATGCTGCTGGGCAAGCTGAGCAAGGTGATCGCAGGCGATCTCGGGATAAGCCCGCGCACCATCGATATCCATCGCGCCCGAATCATGGATAAGATGCAGGCCAGGAGTCTCGCCGATCTGGTGCACTTGATGTTGCATGCGCGCCGCGAAGATCGTGTAGGTAGAAATACCTAGGCAACGGTACGGATTCGCGCCCACCGGCGCGTGGCTAGGATGTGATCGTCCGCTGCGAATACAGGCAACCGATAGTCCGGACGCCTCGATCCGCAGCCGGCACACCTCCTCCGCCACTCACCGAATCATTCGGGAAGGATCGAACCATGCAGTACTTCAACGGCCAAAATTCCCTCAAGCTGGCTGCGATTTGCGCCCTGGCCATCGGCTGCGCCGGCGTTTCCGTCGACAGCCGCGCCGACACCAACACCGCCAACCTCACCGTCAGCGCCACCGTCGTCGCCAACTGCCTGATCTCGACCTCACCGGTCGCGTTCGGTGAGTACGATCCGATCTCGGTGAACGCCGCCGCCGCCATCGACGTCACCGGCGCGGTGCTGACCACCTGCACCACAGGTTCGTCGCCGACGATCACGCTCGGCGATGGCGCCAACTACGATGCCGGCCGACGCATGGTGAACGGTGGCACGAACTACCTGTCGTACGAGCTCTACACGACGAACGCACGCGATACCGTCTGGTCGTCGACCGGCGTGGCGACCCCGGCGCCGGACGGCACCCAGAAGAGCAACACGGTGTACGGACGCCTGCCCGGCGGGCAGAACATGCCGGTCGGCGCTTACACCGACACCGTCCTGGCGACCGTGACGTTCTGATGCGAAAGCACGCCATCCACCTCGTGGCGTGTGGCTTGGCGATGTGGCTCGCAGGCGTCGGCGCGGCAAGCGCCGGCGCCTTCGCCGTGAGTCCGGTGCGGGCCACGCTTTCGGCCACGCGCGGCACCGATTCCCTGACAGTGCGCAACAACGGCACCGAAGCGTCGGTGGTGCAACTCGAAGTGGTGAGCTGGTCGCAGCAGCAGGGCGAAGACGTTTTCACTCCGAGCCGTGAGGTGCTCGCGACGCCGCCGATCTTCACGGTGCCGCCGGGCGGTTCGCAGGTGGTTCGCGTCGGATTGCGGCGCGCGCCCGACGCGACCCGCGAGTTGAGCTATCGCCTGTTCCTGCAGGAAGTGCCGCCGCCTCCGAAGCCCGGTTTCAGCGGCCTGCAGATGGCGCTGCGCATCAGCGTGCCGATTTTTGTGCAGCCGGCGGCGACGGCGCGGCCCGTGCTGCAGTGGCGCGTGAAACGCGGTGCCGACGGTGCGTTTTCCGTCGGGCTGAGCAACAGCGGCACGGCGCATGTGCAGGTCGCCTCTTTCGCGCTGGCCGGCGCCGATGGCGCACCGTTCGTGTCGCGCCAGGTCGCCGCTTACCTGCTTGCCGATCAAAGCCGCCTCTGGCAATTCGAGAAGGTCGATTCGCTGCCCGCGCCGGGCGCGCGGCTTCGCATCATCGCGCAGACCGACGCGGGGGAAATGCAAAGCGAGACGACGCTCGAACAACCGTAAGCCCGGCAACAAGCCGCCTGGCGGCTTGTGCCGACAACGTCGCTGCGCGCACCATCGCCGACAGGTGATGCAGCGCGTCGGGCGGGCTCCGACGCTACGGCGCCACCTGCATCACGGGGTCACATGCCGCAACGCCTCAGCAAGAAGATCGGATGCGCGGCGTTGCTGACGGCGCTGGCGCCATCGGTCATCGGGGCCGAGGTCACCACGGCACGCGTCACCGTAACGCCCGAGTACACGCGCATCGTGTTCGAGTCCGATGCGCAAGTTGCTTTCAGCCTGTTCGCGCTGCGCAATCCGGACCGTCTGGTGCTCGATCTCGACGACGTCGATGCGGATTCGATCGCGCGGGCGCTGGCCGGCAAGGACGGCGCCGCCGCGCCGGGGTCGATCGTCAAGACGATCCGCAGCCGCAGCGCCGATGGCAATGCCGTGGTTGAAATTGATCTCAGGCGCGAAGCCGAGCCGCGCATCATCGCGCACGAGCCTGGCGCGGGCCGCCGGCATCGACTCGTGCTCGATATCTATCCCGCGACGCGTCCCGCTACGGCAGCGACACCGGCCTCGGCACCGGTACCACCCCCAGCGCGCGTGCCGGCACCCGCAACCGTTTCCCCGCCCGCACCGGCGCCAACACCGAGCCCGGCGGCACCCGCTGCGCCGCCGGCAACGTCAGCAGGCGACATCGCCGCCGCCGACGACTACGAAGAATTGCTGCTGGCCGTGCAGATCAATCGCCAGGCTTCCCCCGACACCGCCTTGCTGCTGCGCGCGGCCGACGGACGTCTGTTGGTGGCACGCACCGATCTCGAACGCTGGCGATTGCGAGTGCCGGACGCCGCGCCGGTGCAGCGGCTCGACGAAACGTTCTATCCGCTCGATACGCTGCGCGGTCTTTCCTACCGCATGGACGAATCGACGATGACTCTGGCGCTGGAGGCCGGCGCCGGCTTGTTCGAAGGCACGGCATTGCGCGGCGCGGCGGTCGGGTTGGTCGAACCGGCGCCGGCACCGCCGGGAGGTTTTTTCAACTACGACGTGTTCGTCGATCACGAGCAAGGCGACACCGGCGCGAGCGGGTTGTTCGAACTGGGCGCCTTCGGGCGTTACGGCGTGGGCGTGAGCAGCTTTCTCGCGCGCGACGAGGGCGCGAATCTGGTGCGGCTCGATACCACCTGGACGCTCGACCGGCCGGCGCAACTGGCCAGCCTGCGCATCGGCGATGCGATCAGCGCGGCGCCGAGTTTCGGCGGCGGCGTGCGCTTCGGCGGCGTGCAATGGGCCACCAACTTCGCCACCCAACCCACCTTCATCACTTTCCCGTTACCGGGCTTGTCGGGCGAGGCGGCGCTGCCATCGACGATTGATCTGTACGTCAACGATGCGCTTCGACTCAGGCGCGAGGTGCCGGCCGGCCCTTTCAGCATCCAGGATCTGCCGATCGTCAGCGGCCAGGGCGAGGCGCGGCTGGTGGTTCGCGATCTGCTCGGTCGCGAACAGGTGATCACGCAGCCGTTCTATGCAAGCCCGAGACTGTTGCAGCAGGGCCTCACCGATTACTCCTACGAACTCGGTTTCGTGCGCGAAAACTACGGCCTGATCAGCAACGACTACGGCCGTTTCATGGCGGTCGGCACGCACCGGCGCGGCGTCACCGACCGCTTCACCAGCGAGATCCATGCCGAACTGCTGCGCGAACAACAGACGCTGGGCCTCGGCGGCGTGATGCTGTGGCCCGGCCTGGGCGTGGTCAGCGCAGCCATCGCGGGCAGCAGCAGCGACCGCGGCACGGGCGCCACCATCACGCTCGGTTTCGAACATCAGGCGCGCTCGGTGAGCTTCGGCGCCAACACCCAGCTGGCAACGGAGGAATTCGTCCAGCTGGGCCTGCAACCCGACCAGCTTGCGCCGCGCCAACGAAGCCAGGCCTTCTTCAGCGTGGCGACCCAGCGCCATGGCTCGTTCGCAATCAACTACACGCATCAGGATTTCCGCGACGACGACCGCGAAGATGTCGAGTTGGTGGGCGCAAGCTACGGCGTGACGCTGGGCCGGCTCGGCTTCCTGAGCGTATCGGCCATCGGATTTCTGAGCGGCGACGAAGACACGGCCATCGAACTCAATTTCACCCGCCAACTCGGCGAACGCACCAGTGCCAGCGCGAGCGTGCAGCCGCAGCGCGACGAAGGCCTGCTGCAGGTGCAGCGCTACCTGCCGCCGGGCAGCGGCTATGGTTATCGATTGCAGGAGGGCCTGGGCGATTCGCAGCGGCGCCTGGCCAGCGTGAGCGCGCAGAACGATGTGGGCACCTACCTGTTGGAAGCGTCGCAAGCGGCGGGAGAAACCGGCATTCGCGGCAGCGTGAGCGGCGGCGTCGCGCTGGTGGCCGGCGATGTCTTCCTGAGCCGGCGCATCAATGAAAGCTTCGCCGTGGTCGAAGTCGCCGACTACCCGGGCGTGCGTATCTACGCCGACAATCAGGTGGCCGCGCGTACCGACGATCGCGGCATCGCACTGCTGCCCAGATTGCGTCCGTACCAGAACAATCCGGTGCGGATCGAAACCGCCGACCTGCCGCTGGACGCGCAGATCGACACGGTCGAGATGAATGCCATTCCTTATTTCCGCAGCGGTCTGGTGCTCGCGTTCCCGATCAAGCGTTCGCTCGGCGCCCTGATCGCGGTGGTGCTGGAAAACGGCCAACCCCTGCCCGCCGGCGCGACGGCACGCATCGCCGGTGGCAGCGACGAGTTTCCTTCGGGCGAGCGCGGCGAGATTTACCTTACCGGCCTGGCCGCTGCCAATCGGTTGCAGGTGAGCTGGCGCGGGCAGAGCTGCGAGTTCACCGTATTGTTCCCAGCGACGGACGACCCGCTGCCGCATCTGGGAAATCACACTTGCACGGGAGTGAAACTATGAGTTCGATGCAGCATCGCCGCCGCGATGAGAAACGCCCAACGCGGTGCTCAGCGGCTGGCGCAGCGAAACTTCTCCGCGCGGCGCTGCCGACGGCCTTGCTGCTGGCAACGCCGTTGCCGGCGTGGGCGGCGACCTGTGATGTGAGCGCGGACGGCGTGAGTTTCGGCAACTACGACATTTTCAGCGAGCAGAGCCTGGACGGCGCCGGCAGCATCAGCGTGACCTGCGACGTGAGCGCGACCTATTCGATCGCGCTGAGCCCCGGTGGCGGATCCTACGGCGCACGCCGCATGAGCTTCGGGCCGCAAACACTCGACTACAACCTCTACGACAATGCCACGCGCAGCGTGATCTGGGGCGATGGCAGCGCCGGTACCGCGGTCGTGAGCAACACGGCGATGGTGGCCACGCATACGGTTTACGGGCGCATCCCTGCACGCCAGAACGTCCATGTCGGGAACTACACCGATAGCATCACCGTCACGCTGACCTTCTGATCGAACGACTCCGACGGCGCGCAACCTCGAAGCCTGGTCAGTTCGCCATCGTCGCGGTGTCGATGACGAAGCGATATTTCACGTCGCTTTTCAGCATGCGTTCGTAAGCCGCGTCGATCTGTTTCGCATCGATCATCTCGATGTCGGCGACGATGCCTTTTTCGGCGCAAAAATCGAGCATTTCCTGCGTTTCCGGCAGGCCGCCGATCAGCGAGCCGGCGATGGTGCGGCGTTTGAAGATGAGGTTGCCGACATTCGGCGAGGGATGCGGATGCTCCGGCACGCCGACCAGCACCAGCGCGCCATCGCGTTTCAGCAGCGCGGTGAAGGCGTCGAGCGAGTGCGCGGCGGCGACGGTGTCGAGGATCAGATCGAAACTGCCGGCGTGCGCGCGCATCTGCTCCTTGTCGCGCGAGATCACGACTTCGCCGGCGCCCAGGTCGAGCGCATCCTGCCGCTTGTTTTCCGACGTGGTGAACGCCACCACATGCGCTCCCATCGCATGCGCGATCTTGATGCCCATGTGTCCCAGTCCGCCGATACCGACGATGCCGACCTTCTTGCCCGGGCCGGCGTTCCAGTGCCGCAGCGGCGAGTAGGTCGTGATGCCGGCGCACAGCAGCGGCGCGACGGCCGCCAGCTGCGTTTCGGGATGACGGATTTTCAGCACGAACTTGTCGTCCACCACGATGCGCTGCGAATAGCCGCCCAACGTGTGGCCGGGGGCATCGGACGTCGGGCCGTTGTAGGTGCCGACGAAACCGTTTTCGCAGTATTGCTCCAGCCCCTCGGCGCACGACGCGCAACGCTGGCAGCTGCCGACGAGACAACCGACGCCGACCGCTTCACCCAGTTTGAAGCGCGTGATTTCGCTGCCGAGCGCCGTCACATGCCCGACGATCTCGTGCCCGGGCACGCACGGATACAAGGTGCCACCCCACTCCGCACGCACCGTGTGCAGATCGGAATGACACACGCCGCAGAATGCGATGTCGATCTGCACATCGCGCGGACCGGGCGCACGGCGCACGATGTCGATCGGTTCGAGCGGTTGGTCGGCGGCGTGGGCGCCGTAGGCTTTGGTGGTCATGGCGGAGGTCTCGCGCTTGCGTCGAAGCGGTGAGTTTGCCATTGCGCGTTGGCTGCGGGAACTGGGTGTGGCCGGAGTTGGATGCTGCGGGAATCGGGAATCGGGAATTGGGAGAAGAGCAACGCCGGCAGATTGCCGGCTCTTCTCCCGATTCCCGATTCCCGACTCCCAATCCCAGAACAACCCACCAGCCCACCCCACCAGTTTCGACGCCTTCGTCGCGCGCACCGACGCCGCGCTCTACCGCGCCAAGCGTGAAGGCCGCAATCGCGTCGTCGCCGGCTGACTCCGCGAAATTCCTTCAATCGATACGGCGGATCGTGAAGCCGGGATCGCTGCCGAGCCGATAGCGGAAGCCGAGCGTTTCGCCGGCGCGGACGCGACCGAGTTCGAAAGCGAACAGCGGCGTCGTCAGACCCGATTCGTAATCGCGCAGCAACTCGCCCGGACCGGCGACGATACGCGTGGCGAGCATGAGGTCGCGTCCGTCATCGACATCGTCCGGTACCGTCAAACGCATTTCGGGCAGGAACGCAGTGCCCCGCTCGATGGCATCGGCGAACGACGAACACGACTCGCGCGATAGCGTCAGCAACCGACCCAACACGCGCGTGTCGGTACGGCCCGACGTCGCGGCGAACTGCGCCGCGTGCGTAAGCGACGCATCGATCGCGATGCATTCGGGCACCAGCACGGCATCCGGCGCGCATTGTCCGAACAGATTGGCGACCACCGCGACCTGCGGTTCGCGCGTCAGCGCGCGCTGCATCACTTCGGCGACCAGGATATGCGCCGGCGGCGCGTCGACGTCCAGACGCAGTGTCGCCGCATCGGCACAGCGTGCAGCACCGAGCGTGTCCGCAACGCCGGCCAGACCGAACAACTGCGTAGCGGCGTAGATCGACTGCGCATGGATGTCGACCAGCTCGAAAATCACGCCGCGACCGCGCCAACGCCGCGCCAGCAACAACGCCAGCGGCGCCAATGGGCCGCATCCGGCGTACAACACGCGTGCCTCGCCGTCCTGAGCAACGCGCAATGCGAGCTGTGTATCGAGCGCCCGCACCAGGCACGCCGTGCGTGCCTGATCGAGCAGGCAGCGCGCGGCATCGGCCGGTGCCAGCGCGTGGCCCGCAGCGAGCTGGGTTGCGCGCTCGCCGAGTTGCGGCAAGCGCGCAGTGCACGCTGCGTAGAGTGCCTCGCAGGCCGATTGACGGGCTGCGGCGGAGGCCCGCGGATCGAGCAGCGTTGCGGCCGTCGCATCGATGTTCAGCGGGTCGTCGGAACCTGTCACGCGGCGCGGCTCGACCGTGGCGGAAAACCTATTGTGCCGAAGCGGCGTGCGAAGCGCTGCGACCGTTTCGCGATTCGGTCGCAGCGCGAAAACAAGCGCCAAGCGAATGAGAATGCTGCGACATCCGGACTTCGAGGCATGCTGCGCATCGCCGTCGCACCGCAGCTAACCCGGCGCCACGCTCGCACCCTTCTTCGCACGCCTCGCGACAGCGCCGGGAACCACCGTGCGCAGCAGCCGCAGGAATGTCGGGCATTCCATGTGGCTCGGAGCGCGGCAGGCGATCGCATGCTGCAGGCCATCGCGCATCGCGCTCAATCGGCGGATCGTGCGATCGAGTTCCTCGACCTTGGCCGCGAGCATGCGGCGGTCGATCTGCGGGCGCCCCGTCGGCGCGAACATCCGTGCGATTTCGTCGAGCGAAAACCCGGCCGCGCGGCCGAGCGCGATCAACGCCAGCCGTTCGAGCACGTCGGCATCGAAGACGCGCCGCAACCCGCGCCGGCCGGTCGATGCGATCAGGCCTTTTTCCTCGTAAAAGCGCAATGTCGATGCCGGAACCCCGGAGCGCTGCGCTACTTCGGCGATGTCCATGCGATTCCCTCTTGACTTCAAGTCGACTTGAAGTGGCAGAGTCCAACTTCCGCCTCCCGAAGGCAAGCCAGACGACCGCCATGACCAAGCAGAATCCCGCAGAAATCGAACAGACCGCGCTGTGGAACGGCCGCGCCGGGCGCGCCTGGGTCGATGCGCAGCCGCTGCTCGATCGGCTGCTGCAACCGTTCGAGGACGAACTCGTCGGCGCACTCGACCGCGGCGCAAGTCGACGGCTGCTCGACATCGGCTGCGGCACCGGCAGCACGACGCTGGCCGCCGCGCGCCTGCTGGGTGCGCAGGGCGATTGCGTCGGTGTCGATATCTCCGAGCCGATGATTGCCGCCGCTCGCGAACGCGCTGCGCAGGAATCTTCGACGGCGCGCTTTTTCTGCGCCGACGCGCAGACCCATGCTTTCGAACCCGACGGCTTCGATACGCTGATTTCGCGCTTCGGCGTGATGTTCTTCGACGATCCGGCGCAGGCCTTCGTCAATCTGCGGCGTGCGGCAAAAGCCGGCGCGACGCTGCGCTTCATCTGCTGGCGCGATGCCGCCGAGAATGCCTTCATGACCACGGCCGAACGCGCCGCTGCGCCATTGCTGCCCGATCTCCCCGCGCGCCGTCCGGAGGCGCCGGGACAATTCGCCTTCGCCGATCGCCAGCGCGTCGCTTCGATCCTGCAGGCCGGCGGCTGGACCGACGTCGAAGCCCGACCGCTCGATGTCGAATGCGCGCTGCCCGAGCGCGAATTGATCGGCTACTTCACGCGGCTCGGGCCCGTCGGCGCGATGCTGCAGGAGGCCGACGGCCCCACGCGCGCACGCATCATCGCCGCCGTGCGGCCGGCATTCGATCCGTTCGTGCATGGTGAGGCAGTGCGCTTCGTCGCTGCGTGCTGGGTTGTCGTTGCGCGCGCGGCTGCGTCGCAGGGCGCGCCACATGTCTGAGGCTGCGAGCTATCTGATCCATTCGTTCGCGATCGGCGCCGGCGCGACCGCAATCGTCGATCTGTGGGCCGTCGTGCGCGCGCGCATGTTCGGTATTCCGGCGCTGAACTACGGCCTCGTCGGACGTTGGTTCGCGCACATGGGACACGGACGCTTTCGACACGATTCGATCGCCGCAGCGCGGCCGGTGCGCTACGAAAGCGCGATCGGATGGATCGCGCACTATCTGATCGGTGTCGCTTACGCCGCCGTGCTGCTCGCGGTGTGGGGCCTGGACTGGGCGCGCCAGCCGACGATCGGCCCCGCGCTCGCCGTCGGCCTCGGCAGCGTCGTCGCACCTTTCTTTCTGATGCAGCCCGGCATGGGCGCCGGCATCGCCGCGAGCCGCACGCCGCGCCCCAAATCGGCACGCGTCAACACATTGGTCACGCATGCGATTTTCGGTTTCGGGCTTTTCGCGACGGCCCGGGTCGCAAGAAACTGGATGATCTTTTGACTGCGGTTGCGCGGTCGAAAAATCTGCGCGCTGTCGAAAAGCTCGCTTGCCGAGTCCGTTTCGATTCACGCAATGGCCGGGCACGACAGGCTAGGCTGCCGCGCATGTCGCCCCGATCCGCCACGGCCGGCCTGATGTTGCTGGCGTTGTCGACCGCCGTCGCGGCCGAGCCGCTGCGCGTGCTGGCTTTCAGCAAGACGGCCGGCTTTCGCCACGATTCCATCGCCACCGCGCACGCCGTGTTGCAGCAACTCGCCTCGCGCCACCGCATGACGGTGACGGCCACCGAAGACGCCACCGGATTCACCGCCGCCACGCTGGCCGGCTACGACGTCGTGTTGTTCCTCAACACCACCGGCGATGTGCTCGACGCCGCCCAGCAGTCGGCGCTGCAGGCCTACGTCGAAGGCGGCGGCGGCTGGGTCGGCGTGCATGCGGCCGCCGACACCGAGTACGGCTGGCCGTTCTATGGCAGCTTGCTCGGCAACGATGCCTGGTTTCTCGCGCATCCGGCGATCCAGTCGGCGCACGTGGTGCGCGAGGACGCCACGCATCCGCCAGCGCGCATTGGCCGGCGAGTTTCGCCTTCACCGACGAGTGGTACAACTTCCGCGCCAATCCGCGCGCGGCGGTGCAGGTACTGTTGCGACTCGACGAAGCGTCGTATGCGCCGGGCACAGGCGCGATGGGCGCCGATCATCCGATCGCGTGGTCGCACACGGTCGGCGCCGGCCGCGCCTTCTACAGCGGCCTCGGGCATCGCAGCGAAACCTTCGAAGACGCCGGTTTCCAGCAGCACCTCGTCGCCGCTCTGCACTGGAGCGCCGGCCGCCCTTTCGACACCGTGTTCGTCGACGGATTCGAGTAGCGCGCGCACTCCGACCCGGCGGCAACGGCGGCCGCGCCGCTGTGATATTCCCGCGCCCCGCCCCGCGTTAGGGCTGGCAGTCTCCCGTCCCGAGTTCTGCCATGAGCTTGCGTTCGATGTTGTTGTTCGCGCTGTCGATCCTGCTGCTCGGCGCCGCGCCGTCCGCCGTGTACGCGCAGTGGGTCTGGCGCGATGGCCCGATCGAATACCTGGCCGGCTGCGATGCCAACTACAGTCCGCCGCTGTGCCAGCAAAACGGCGCCGGTTTCTACATGTCGCAGGCCTGGGATCCGGGCCAGGGATTGCCGCGGGCCAACACCAACGTGTTCTACGTCAAGGTGTACATGCAGGGCATCGTCAGCGGTGCGCGCTTCGTCGCGCCGTACTTCATTCCGCCGCCGGGCACGGTGCTTTTCGCGAATCCGCAGATCGCGCCGGTGCGCTGTTTCTACTCCAAGCGCACCGGCGGCAACCTGATCGAGTTCACCAACAGCACCGTGGTCGACGACAGCGTGCCGGGCGGTTTCTACGTGATCGGCGGCTGTCCGCAGGCGCCTTATCCGGAATCCAACTTTTCCGGCCGCACCGGCTTTCGCCTGGTGCGCAATTGCAACTACCCCGGCGCATCGCACGATTGCGGTTTGAACTGGCCGATGGGGAGCGGCGCCGGTTATGAATTCTGGGTGCCGATCTATGTGACCCGCGCAATGGACGGTTTGAGCGAGAGCGATCGCTTCATCTGGCCGATCACCGTGCTCGATGGATTCGCCGGCATCAACTGGGTTTATCCGAGCCTGCCGTTGTACGCCTCGCCGGAGAATCTGCCGCCGGCGTCGGCCGATATGCGTGGGCTGCTGCAACAAGGCAACGGTGCCGCGGGACGTACATTGGTCGAAGGCCAATGCATCAACGGCGGCCCCAATCCGGCGAGCAATGCGCGCTGCCAGTTCGGCGGTCTACCGGCCGGTGCGATCGTCGAATGCGATCCGCCGACGCTGCCGGTGGCGTCGCTGGCGAGCGGACGATCGATCGCCTGCAGCGCGGATTTCCCGACGCCGGCCGCGCCCCTGATGCTATCGCTGCAGGCAAGCTCCGATACCACCGACAGCGCGACGGGCAACAACACCGCCACCGTGCAGATCGTGCCGCCGGCAAGGTCGGCGAACCTGCGCGCCAGCTTGACGCAGGGCACGGGTGCGAGCGGCGTTACGCGCGTGGACGGGCTGTGCCTCAACGACGGCCCGGATGCAGCGATCAACGCGACGTGCGCGTTCACGCTGCTGCCGCCGAACGCGACGGTCAGTTGCACGCCGGCGGCGCTGCCGGTGGCGTCGCTGGCGTCGGGCGCTTCGATCGCCTGCGTTGCGCAGTATCCAAATTTGACGACCGCATCCACGGTGCGCTTGCAGGCGCGCTCGGACACCACCGACGCGCAGACCGAAAACAACACCGCCGCGCTCGAAATTCCGGCGCCGCCGCCACCGCCGGCGTCGGCCGATCTGCGCACCGGCCTGTCGCTGGGTGCAGGCTCGCCGGGCCGCACTTTGTTGCTCGGCCACTGCACGAATCACGGCCCGGACGCCGCCCAGAATGTCGCATGCGCGTATCGCGGCTTGCCCGCCGCCGCCACCGTCAACTGCAACCCGGGCAGCCCGCAGGCCTCGCTGCCGGCCAACCAATCGATCGCCTGCCGCGCCGATTTCCCCAACCAGAGCCAGCCGCTGTCGGTGACGATCGAAGCCGCCTCGCCCACTGCCGATCCGACGCCGGCGAACGATGCCGTGGTGATCGAAGTTCCGCCGCAAGGCGATCTGCCGCCGCTGCTGCGTGACGGGTTCGAGTCGGAGTGAGACGAAAAAACAGCGGTATGGCCGGCGCCGACGCGAGGCATGAAAATCGGACACGCCGACCGGTAAATTCGAGGTAAACAGCATCCCGGTGAATTTACCGAATTTCGTCTGGATCGATTTCGGTAGCGCTTTAGCCTGACGGTACTTCCCGCGAGCCGGCTTTCAATCGCCGGCTCGCGGCGAAAAGACCGCAGCGAGTGCGCAAGCGCTCCTGCTTCCGCTGCACCAGCGAAGCCAGAGGAGCACGAAATGACTACCTGCCGAAATCTAGGAATCGCCTTCCTGCTGACCCTGTCGGCGGCTGCAATCCCGTCCGACGCGAGCGCCGCGTCCGCCTATCGCGTCACAGGACCGGCGTCGCACAAGAACCTGTCGGTGTTCCTGATCCACGGCGAGAGCCAGGCCGATCAGAAAGACATTCTCACCTTGCAGGAAGCGATGGAACAGGGCGTGTTGACGGTGCATGAAACATCGAGCGTCAACGAACTGGTGGTCGAGAACAAATCCTCCAGGCACGAAGTTTTCATTCAATCGGGCGATATCGTCAAAGGCGGCAAGCAGGATCGCGTGCTGTCGGTGGATATCATCGTGCCGGCCGGTTCGGGCAAGATGGCGATCGAAGCCTTCTGCGTCGAAGCCGGCCGTTGGCAACAGCGCGGCGAGGAGAATGCCGGACAGTTTTCGTCATCGAAAGAACGCATCGTCTCGAAAGAGTTGAAGCTCGCCGCCGGCAAGGAACGCTCGCAGACCGAAGTCTGGAAGAAGGTCAGCGAGACGCAGGAGAAACTCAGCGCGAATGTCGGCGCCAGCGTCAACGCCGACGCCTCGGCGACCAGCCTGCAACTGAGCCTCGAGAACGGCCAGGTGGCCGCGAGCGTCGACGACTACGTGAAGGCGCTGGCGGGCATCGTGGACGGCAAGGACGATGTCATCGGCTACGCCTTCGCGATCAACGGCAAGATCAACAGCGCCGACGTCTATGCATCGAGCGATCTGTTCAAGAAACTCTGGCCGCGTCTGGTGAAGGCTTCGGCCACGGAAGCGGTGGCCGAGTCGAACGCACCCGTGAGCAGCACGCTGGTTGAAATCGAAGATGTCGTGGCGTTTCTCGACCAGGCCAACGCCGGCAAGTCCGAAGAGCGCGAGATCACCTCGCGCATCAAACTCGTCACGCGCGAAAACACCGACGACATCGTTTTCGAATCGCACGACGCCAAGAGCGACAAGATGCTTCATCGCAGCTACGTGAAGAAGCAATGAGGGCACGTAGCCCGGCGTGACGGTTTCCCGCACGGTGCGCCTGCATCCAGGCTACGAGAATGCGACCCCGCATCCGTAGCCTGGGTGCAACGAAGCGGAATCCGGGACCGGCGTGACGCACCAGCCGCCGATCCAGACCCTGAATCGGCGGGTTTTCACGCTTCGGCGACCGGCGCCGCCTGTTGTATGGTCGCGTCTTCGCGCTCACCGGCGCAGCGGTCTGGACCACGCAATGAAACCCGAGAAACTTGCACCGATCGATCCCGGCAGCGAACCCATCGGCACACGGGAGCACCGCCGATGAGCACGATCACTGCCGCCTCGGTCGTCGATTTCTGGCGCGGTGCCGGAGTGCAGCAATGGTTCGGCAAATCCGACGCCTTCGACGCGGAAATCCGCCGCCGCTTCGAGGCCGCGCACCATGCCGCCGCGCGCGGCGAACATGACGACTGGGCCGCGACGCCCGATGGCGCGCTCGCCTTGTTGCTGCTGCTCGATCAGTTTCCGCGCAATCTTTTTCGCGGCTCGGCGCATGCCTATGCCACCGATCCGAAAGCCCGCGCCATCGCGCACGATGCGATCGAAGCCGGCCACGATCGAAAAGCCGAACCCGCGCTGCAGTCGTTTTTCTACCTGCCCTTCGAGCACTCGGAAGCGATCGACGACCAGCGTCGCGCCGTGGCGCTCACGAAAGAACTGCGCGAACGCACCGGCGATGCCGAATCGCTCAAGTGGGCGCAATTGCATCTGGAAATCATCGAGCGATTCGGACGCTTCCCGCACCGCAACGCGGCGCTCGGGCGCACGCCGACGCCTGCCGAGCGGGCATTTCTCGATGACGGGGGATTCGCCGGGTAGCGCAGAACCGCGCTGAAAATCGGAAGCTGCGGCGCGGTCGTAGCCAGGGGCGTACGGCGATCGGGAGTTGCGGACCGCGCGGGCGGGAGCGATCGATGAAACCGGCTTGCAGGCCGATGTGGCGGGCCTTGAGCCGCGGCGTCCAACCGGCGCGCGCAGCGCCGGCTGGTGCCTGGATGCGACTTAGAGCTTGCTGCGCGAGCGGAAGTTGCTGCGGAGGCGGTTCTTGCGGCGGCGCAGGCGGGCGAGTTTCATCGGGAAGGGACCTTGGTGGGGTGTAAGGGGGCGGGATTGTCGCACAGCGCCGGATTTCGCGCTTTTTGCCCGGATTACCGCCCCGCCGCCGCGTGCGGATCCGCTTCCGAATCGGGCAACTGCATCACCGCCGCCATCGTCGCGATGCCGTCCCACAGCGCGCCCACGCGCAGATTCTCGTTTTCGGCGTGCTGGTTGTTGTCGGGATTGGCCAGCGGAATCACCAAGGTCGGCGCGCCGGTGTGTTCGGTGATCACGCTCAGCGGCAGGCTGCCGCCCAGCGTCGGCGTGAGCAGCAGCGAATCGCCGGCCACGCGCCGCATCGCGACGGCGACATCGCGCGCCAGCGGCAAGTCCATCGAAGTGCGCGACGCCGGATAGCCGCCGGGCTGCAGCACCGCGCTCACCAGTTTGTCGTGCGTGCTGCGTTCCAGATCGGTGGGGGCGCGGTCGAGCACGTGCCAGCCTTGCTTCTTCAGATGCGCGAGGAGACGGTCGAACTGGCCCTGCACGGTGTTGCCCTTCACCAGCCGCAGGTCGAGCGTGGCCTGCGCCTGCGTGGGGATGACATTGCGCGCCTGCGCGCCGACATCGGCGGCGCGGATGCCGTTGATATTGAGCGACGGCAGATTGACCGCTTCGGCCAGCGACACGCCGCGCATCTCGCCACCGGTGAGGCCGAGATCGCGCAGCAGCGCGGCTTCGTCGTCCGGCGCCTGCGCCAGGGCGGCGAGTTCGGCCGGCCCAAGCGGTTCGACACCGTCGTACCAGCCGGCCACCGCGACGCGACCGTCCTCGTCCTTCAGCGACGCCAGCAACTGCGCCAGCCGCAGCGCGGGATTGGCCACGAAATTGCCGTAATGGCCGCTGTGCAGCGGCCGGCGCGGACCGTGCACCGTGAGGTCGACATTGGCATCGCCGCGCACGCCGAACACCAGTTGCCGGCGCCCGCTCAGATGCACCGGACCATCGCAGATCAGCCACGCGTCGGCCTTCAACGCCTCCGCATGCAGACGCAGCAACTCCGCCAGATGCGGCGAGCCCTGCTCTTCCTCGCCGTCGAAAAAGAAAACCAGGTTCGCGCTGGGCACGCCGCCGGCCGCGCGCAACGCATCGACTGCCGCCAGCAAGGCGAACACGCCGGCCTTGTCGTCCGATGCAGAACGCGCGTACAGCCGCGCATCGTCATCGACCGGCGCAGCGCGATCGCGCTCGACGATTTCCGGCGCCACGTCGAGCCGGCCTTTGCGCCACACCGGCGTCCACGGATCGCTCGCCCACTCGCTCGCATCGACGGGCTGTCCGTCGTAATGCGCATACAGCACCAACGTGCGCCGCGCGCCGGGGACGCGCCACTCACCGATCACCGCAGGCGGTGCCTGGCCGTCGGCCGTTTCGAGCAAGCGCGGCGCGAGGCCGCGGCGTTGCATCATCGACATCAGCAGGTCGGCGTTGCGGCGTGTCGCCGCGACATCCGTCGCGACATTCGGCAATCGCAGGAAGGCTTCGAGTTCGTCGAGCAGCGGATGCTGGTTGGCATCGACCCAGTGGCGCACGTCGGCCGGCGCCAGCGGCGCATCGTTTGCGGCCACGGCGACCGGCAAAAAAGCCGCCAGCAACAACGCGGTGAACCCCTTCGCTGCGCGCATCGCAAGCTCGCTTTTTCGTCGACCGGTGCCCGCATGGTAGCTGCCGCCCGGCCCGCTGTGGGACGCGTCTTAGGCCGGATCGCCGCGCCGATGATCCCTGACCCGGTTCCGTCGCGTACGTCTGCCACAAGGACGCACACGCGCCGCTTTCGGATTCCGCCATCATGTTTCGATCACTGATCGCCCTGCTCGCACTCGCCTGCGCATCGACTGCCTACGCGCAAGGTTCCGGCGCGCTCGATACCCGCTACGGCGAGCGCGGACGCGTGCTGCTGGACTATTTCGGCCCCGCGCAGCCGGAAGACCCGCTGGTGGACGCCACCGCCGTCGACCCGCACGGGCGCCTGCTGTTCGGCGGCACGCCGAAGCGCGAAGGCACCTACGTGACGGACACTGCCACCGTGCTGCGGCTCACGCCGCTCGGCGAACTGGATACTTCGTTCGGCACCGGCGGCTATGTCGAGATGCAACCGGTGTTTCCGTTCGAGGGCGGCGAGACGCGCCTGACGGCGATGGCAACGACGGACGACGCGCGCGTGCTGGTGCTGTTCCAGTATCACGCCTCCGACTCGCTCAACGGCATGCGCTCGCGCCTGTGCCGGCTCACCACCAGCGGCGCACTCGATCCGGAATTCGGCACCGACGGTTGCAGCTTCGTCGAGTTCAATCCGGAGGCCGGTTTCGAGCGAACCGTCGACATGGCACTCGACGACGACGGCGACATCGCGATTCTCGGCCTCACCGAATCTGTCCCGCCGGGCGAGTTCCTCGACGTAGTCGCGCGCTTCAACTCGGACGGCTCGCGCGACTTCTGCTTCAACGATGTCACCTGCACCTTCGGCGGCCACGCCTACCCCGAAGTGCCCGCCACCGACCTGTCGCTCGCCGAGCAACTGACATTCGCGCCGGACGGCCGCATCCTCATCGCCTACACCGGCAGCGCGGAAGGCGAGAACGACGGCGACTGGTGGGTGGGCCGCCTGCTGCCGACCGGTGCCATCGATACCGATTTCAACCTCGACGGTTATGCCCGCGCCGGACTCGAGAACCACGCCATCCTCAATTACCGGGTGGAGGATCTGATCGTGCGCGACAACGGCCGCGTGATCGTCGCCGGCGAAACCAAGGGAACGTTCGGCAACCAGATCACGCTGGTGCAGTTCGATACCGACGGCAATGTCGACGCCGGCTTCGCCGGCGACGGCCGCCTCGACACCTTCATCAGCGACGTCAACCAGTACGAAAGCGCACCGCACCTGGCGCTGCAGGGCGATGGCAAACTGCTGGTCGCCGGCAGTTCATCGGTGCAGAGCGTCGGCTTTCGCGCCGGCTTGATACGACTGCTACCCGACGGCGAAACCGACGACGATTTCGGCTTCGATGGCCGCCGCTACATCGGCTACCTCGACGACGCCGAAGACGGCACCGCCGATTTCATAGCGCGCGACATCGTGGCGGGCGTGCACGTCGTGAACGGGCGAATCTTCGTCGGCGGTTATTACTTCCACCTCAACGACCAGGATCGCTACTACGCCGCCTTGGCTATCGGCGAGGACGATGTGTTTCGCGATGGGTTCGAGACGGCTGATTAAGCAGTCTGAAGTCACCGTATCCCGCCGTTGGCGAGTCCGCCGGCAACTGCGCAAAAAGCTTCGCGCACTATTGCCGGCGGTCATGTCATATCGGAAGTTGCGACGTACTCGTGCATCACTCCAAGCCCGACCAGCTGAAGTCGTAAACGACCGCTCAGTGCTCGCTCAGCGCAGCATCCAGCGCCGCGAGGAAGCCTATTTCATCCTCGATGTGCGGGATATGGCCGACGCCGGGCAATCGCGAAAAACTGCGCGCGTTGGTGAGTTGTGCAAGCATCTCGCCTTGCGCGATCGGTGTCACCGTGTCGGCTTCGCCCCAGATCAGTGACACCGGCACGGCGATGTCGCGCAAAGCTTCCGAACGACGGCTAAGCGCGCCATCGTCGGTGGCGAACAACGCGGGCAACCACGCCGCATAGGCCGCGGTCGTGCCGCGACGACGCATCGGTTGGCGGATCGTATCCAGCCAGGGTGCCGCGGCGTCCTTGCGTGCCAGCATCGAACGCAGCAGCGCACCGATCGCCATCGGATTGGTCATGCTCGCAGCGACGATAGGCTCGGCGATCAGACGTTGCTGCAACGCGCTGTCGAGCGCGCCCGGCGGTTCGGAGGCATCCAACCGACCCAGCGCTGCGTCGACGAACACGACGCTGCGCACTTGTTGCGGCGCCCGCAAGGCAAGCTCCGCCACCGCACCGGCACCGAAACTGTGCCCCACCACGATCGCCGGCTGCCGTGCTTCATGCTGCAACACCTCGGCCAGGCGCGACGCCTGGCTGACGCGATCGTAGCGACGCTGCTCGTCGTGCTCGGAGTAACCGAACGGCGGCATGTCGACCGCGATCACGCGCCAACCACGCACCGCCAGATGCTCGCTCACCTTGCCCCAGAAACCGCTCCATCCCGCCGTGCCATGCACCAGCAGGATCGGCGGCCCGTCCGCGGGCCCCGACACTTGCACCGCCACCACGCCGAGCGGCGTCGCCACCAGACGACTTTCGATCGGATGCCCGTCGTCGGTCTCGCGAAACTCAGCGGCGATGCGAAAACCGACCAGCACCAATGCCACGACATACACGAACACACCGATGATCAGACCGATGCGTCTGGCGACTCGGACGAAATTGTTTTTGTTGGCCATGCACCACTTTAGTCGATCAAGATCGCGAGCGGCGCAGTTGATGCGTGGCTTTCCTATGCCCGTTCACCGCTGCAAGCGAACGCCGACACTACTCAGCCACACCGTTTGCGGTTGGCTACCATGGCGACGTTCCATGCTCTCTACCGCGCGTCACGCCCACGAAACAATCGCCGCCAGTCATCGCTTACTGGAAAGACTAGCGTCGCCTCGATCCGAGCCATGTCGCCAACATCATCAGAGAAGCAAGGCACCCCAGCGACCAAGCGTTGCTGCTCGGTATGGGCCTCGATTGCGAAGCTACCGCCTGTCCGACAGTGAGCGACACAGTCTGCAACTCTCCGTAGTTGTCCGGCGACTGCAAAGCACGTCCAATGAGGAGCAACGAATAATTGCCTGCCGCGAGCCCGGGCACCGGCACGCTGAACGTCACCGACGTCGAGCTGCAATCCGGCACTTCGAGCCGATCCACGGCCAAACTTACTTGCGAGCCGTTGACCGTGAAAGTGGGCGGAAGGCCCGGAGGATTCGGGAAAAAATCTTCGCAGGTATCGTCATCGAAAACGACAAGAAAGGGCTGCCCTGCCGAGAGGGCAACCGGGACTGTGCGCAAGTTGTATTGCGCACAGGCCGGGCCGGCGATGACCCATGCCGACACGGCCACAGTGAAGCGCAAGAACGAGGACATGGTCATCATTCGACGGGACAGTTCACGCTGCAAGAATCCCATCGGTTACCGACGACCGCGCCAACCAGTTAGCGATCCCGCAAGCAGAAGCAAGGCGAGCGTAACCAAGACCGCATCATCCGTCGCCGGAATGGTGCTCGGTTCTGACGATGCGGCGCCTGCAATTTGGAGGGCGACCGAATCTTCTACTACCTGGTTGCCTGGATTCCCCATGATCCGAGCAACGAGTTGGAGAGTGTAGGCACCTTGAGCCAGCGGCGGCATGGGAATCGTGTAAGTGAAAGCAGGCGAACTGCAATCGAGCACCTGGGTTCGATCCGCTTCGACAGTGACCGTCGTCCCCTGCACGATGACCGTCGGAGGTGCGCCCGGAGCGGAGAGGAAAAACACCTCGCATTCGGTGTCCTCGAATACGACCTGGAACGGCTGCCCGGCGGTCGGAACGATGGGCGATGTCCGCAGGTTGTACTGCGCCCAGGCAGTGCCGCAGAAAACTGGCGCAGCAAACAGCATGATCACTACCAGCGTTATGGTCTTCATTGCCCACCGTTGTTCATCACATAGATCGAAGTGCGACCCGCACAAGTAATTCAAGGAAAAAGCTACGCCGCCTATGTGTGCGTAACTTTCACCGAGCAGCGTTACTACGGATCGCGTCGCCGCATCCAAACCGCCGCCACCAACATTGCGGCAAGCATCGCCAACGTCATTGCGTTGGATGCAGGGATGCTCGTCGGGGCAGTGGGTGCGGCGGGCCCCACGACAATGCCAGCCGTCTCCAAAGACACCTCGATGCCGGGATTGCCGAAAGCACGAGCTACCAGTTCAATCGTGTAGGAACCTTGGCTCAACGCGGGAATGGCGACCGTGTACGTAGACGCCGGCGAAGCGCAATCGATGACGTCGAGATGGTCGACCTCTACGCGGACCACGTTGCCCTGCAGGGTGATAGTGGGCGCATTGCCCGGTGGCAGCAGGAAGAAGGTTTCGCATTCGTCGTCGTCGAACACCACCTGAAAGCTCTGGCCGGCCGCCGGCGACCCTGGTTGCGTTCGAAGGTTGTATTGAGCCCAAGCGTCAGTCGGAGCCCATCAGGGAGGTCAGCGCAACGACGAGCCACATCGAAAAAGTCTTCATAGGGCCGCCTCACTCGAAAGCTGCTGGAAAAAGATGCTCGCCGTCCAATTGCCGCTTCATTCGAACTGCCCCAACGGCAAAGACGTATCCTTCAGCGAGCACATAGATGACGCTGTCACTAGAAGCGTCTCAGCCATCACGTCGTGCCCAATAGCCGAAGCACAGCGCCAGAAGCACCAGCGTCAGCACACCACCCAGCGAAAGCGCCGGGATGGTGAAAGGCGTGGATGCCACACCGTAAACAAGTACCGGCACATCCTGCAGCGTGACGCAGTCCGGCATACCTGGCAGAACATTGATGCCGCACTTCGCGAAGCGGAAGACATAGTTTCCTGGCGGCAGCGAGCCGACCGTATAAATGCGTGTTTCCGGTGGAGCCGAAGAACATGCGTCAGATCCGTCCAGCGCGATCTGCATCACCCCGCTGCCTAAGTCTTCCAACCCGATAGCGTTGGGAAGCGGTGTGCACTGGGCAGTGAACGCCTCGATGGTAACAGTCAGCGTATCGGTACTGACCGCCGGCTGTGGTGATACGGAAAAGTTGTAGCCGAACTGCGGGCCAGCAGCGGAGACGGACTGCACCATGGCGCTCAACAAGACGACGAAGAGAGCGATACGCATGACTGGTCCCTATTGAATGGACAGAGGTTCACACGAAGAAATCTGCGCGGCTGGCTCTCCGCTCCCAGGTGGCAAGCCGAGGAGCGTGATCGCAGCCCAATCATCGTGGTCTGTGAGCGAGGTAAGAATGCCGCCGCATTCGTTTACCTGCTGGATGCTGTTGCCGTAGGCGTTGATGTCTTTCGCGAGGTCGGTTTTCAGCACGCCGTCACCATTCCAGTCGATCGCCTTGCCGCCGCAAATTCCGATCGTCTCATCGAGATGGTTCTCGTCCAGGACAGCCCTGACGCCAATCGAGTAGTTCACTACGTCGTCGGACTCCTTGTCGCAATCGGTATCGATACCGTCCAACCATTTGTAGTTCATCACGCTGTTGTAGTTCGGTTTTCGGTTGCAGGGGGAATCGCCCCCATGATGCAAGCCCAGGTTGTGTCCCAACTCGTGCATCGTTATTCGTCGAATGACTCCCTGGTTCCAGGTGCAACCGGTCGAGACGATGATGTCGTCCCCATAAAGCTCTGCCTGCCCCAGGCTGCCGGGGATTGCGGTGTAGGCATGGGTGTGGATTGCGTAATGAAAATATCCCTGCCGGTTCTGAGCGAAGTTGGCCGGTTTGTAGTTGTTCTGGAAGTCGGGCTCATCGACCGCCCCCTGGATGGTCGCGTTGGCGACGTCGATGAAGTTCCCGCCTGTAAAAGCGCCGCCTTGACCGTAGTCCTGGATTAGATTGATGCCGGTGCTGCCGTCCGGGTTCAGCACCGGCGCGGCGGCGAAAACAGCCTTCAACTCATCCACCGACTCCACGTCGGGTTTATGCGTGTGGAAGGAGCAAGTTCCCGGTTCAACGTTGTCGTTCTGCCAGTCGTACTCGATCAAAAGGTCTTTTCGCCGCGGATCGACACCCATCCCAGGCAAGTTCAGCCCGTCAACAGTCCCCCACACTTCGTCGCCATCGCGGAGGCCATCGTCGTCGGTATCCTGGTCCGTAGGATCGGTGAGCAGCGCGACTTCCTGGCAGCCGGAAAGTCGATCGTTATCCAGATCGAGCTCGGAACACGGTGTTTCGAACCCGTCACGGAAAATCTGCTGCGCATCCGCAGATGCCGTCAACACGAGAAGCGCGCCGACGGTAGCAAAGCGATTCATCCCCATCTCGTCCCCGTGCTGGCCAAGCTGGCCGGCCAATCTTGTAATTGATGGTCGCCAAGGCGCGCGGTTTTCTGGACGCGCGACGTGGCTTGCGCGAAATAGGCGGCAAATTCCCAAATGCGGAACGTGCTGAGCAGACCTCCTTCCGTCGGCAACACCCCTGCACCGACAACCTGCTCGACGACGATGTACGGAGAACCGCGCGCAAGCGGACAGCATCGTCTTGCACAAGCAAATGTGGCTCTTTCGGTTGCGTCCCGCCGTCTGCAGGTAGGGCCCTGCGAGGGACTATTGGTTGATGCAGGTGGGGTCCGGCGATCTCGGCACCGCTGCGCGACGAGCCTGAACTGGACTGGATTGCGGGACGCGGTTTGTTCGCCGCTCCACAGAGCACTCCCGCTCACAGACCCATCAGAGTGTGCCCCGTCCATGCCGAGTTCACGAGTACGATCAATGCGATTCCTCTCTCAGCAGCGTCGCTGTTCTTGTCCAAGGAATCAGACGATGTTTCAGGTCATTCGAGTGGCCGCAACGTTCCTCCTGCTGATGGGCCTTGCACTGCAAGACGCCTCGGCGCAACACAACTTGCGAACGCACCCAGCCACACCCACCGCCGGCCAATCGTTCCAGGTGCAGTTCGAGGACAATCAATGCCTGACGTTTCTAGTCGAACCACCCGGTGCATCGCCCACCGTCCAGTTAAGCGGCAACACGCTTCGGGTCACCGTCGATATCGTGCAGTATCCGGACTGCATGCTGAGCCCGGGGCCGTTCACCACTTTCGCAGTCTCAGTTCCTGGGCTGTCCACGGGTTCCTATCAGCTCGAGCTGATCGGACGGGCCTTTCAGTCACCGAACAACTTCGGCTTGCTGCAGACGGTGCCGATAACCATTGTCGCCCCGCTCGCACCAGCAACCATCCCGGCGACAGACTCCCTCGCCGTCTTGATTCTCGCGGTGTCCATCGCAATCTCTGCGTTGGCGGTTGGCGAGCGACTGCGAGATTGAAGGATAACGATCGACGTATATAGACGGCGGGTACCTGGATTGCTTCAGGGCGGCGCGACGAGAAAACGCCGCGCATGGGCATGCGTTGAGAATGGTTTCGACACTGATCGAGCAAGCGGCTGGGCCCGGCCATAGCCTCCGCGGCGGCAGTCCAGCCCTTCCGCATGCACCGGCCTTCTGGGACGCACGGCCAACCCGCACAACACGGCAATCGCATGGCCCAACAACCGGCACGCGGCGCGGAGAACTGCGCAGCCGTTCGTAGACTCGTCCAAATACCCCCTTCGGAAATCGCGCCTTAACGACGATCTCCTATGCGGCCTTGCACGCAGAGCCAAGTTGCGGGCGCGCCCACTATTGTCCGTATTGATTTGTCCCCGGCCACCGCCCTCATCAGGAGGACAGTCATGCACCCGCTCCCCACCGCGTCCCAAACGGCTTTTCTGCGCCGCCGCCAATTGCTGCAGTTCGCCAGCGTCGGCATTGCGGGAACCTTATTGCTGAGCCATGCGCCACTCGTGTTCGCTCAGGACGCGACATTCCCCGGCGTGAAGGCCGAGCCGGGTGGCCATAAGCCGACCTACCTGCCGACCAGCGATGATCCCGTCGCGCATTCGATCGCCGAGAACCTGTTCTGGAACGAGCAGCTGCTCGAACATACGGCGTTCTTCACAATGCTGATGCCGGGCCCCGAACTGGCAGGCTTGCGCGCCGAGGTCGACAAGTTCAAGACGGTTTTCACCCAGCGTCTGGCCGCCACGAAATCCGCCCGTCTCGACAAAGGATCGCTCGCGGCGTTCAACCAGACATCCATCGACGAGGCGCGCCGCTTCGCCGACTTCAAGCGCGCACAAAGCGATGCTCACGCGGCGGGCAAGGTCCGCAGCCTGGTGTGGCCGACCTTCTTCGATCACACCGCGATGGAAGCCGACTATTTCGCCACCCGCCTCGGCGCGCTCTCCGGCGGGAATGTCGAACTCGATCGCGATGAAGCCGTGAAATTCTGGTCGACGATCATGGGCGAACACGCCGACTTCGTCGCTCACCTGCTCGACCCGCGCGAACGCGACCTGATAAAGCAGGCGATGGACACGAGCGACGCCTTCGGAAAAATCAACAAGGAACCGGCGAACGCGAAGAAAGCGCTCGACGCAACCGAGCAGATCATCGATTTCAAGGTCGCCGCGGAGAAAGGCATCGACGCCGGCAAGATCCGCAGCATCATCCACCCGACCCTCGCCGATCACGTCCGCCGCGAAGCGCTGAAAGCCGCCGACGAATTGCGCCGCGTGGCGTAAACCGCTGCTGCGACGCGACATCGGTAAAGTGGCAACATATCGAGCGGCGCATGCGCGGGGACACGCATGCGCCACTCGTCGTCTAAAGGCACGCGCAGCTAGTCAACGGTTTTCGGCCTGTCTGAAATTCCCGCAGCCAAGCAACACCCACAAACCGACATGACCCCCGGCTCCGTCGTCGTCCACTGCCCATTCCATTGCAGCTGCACGCCGGTGCAGGTTTTCGGGCAGGCGGTGGCGGCTTGGCCGTTGTTCCAGATCGGGCCGGCTTTTATGTCGGTGCAGGTTTTGGTGGCGAGTTTGAGCAGGAAGCTGAAGTCGGCGGTGTAGGTTTTCGGGTGTTTCGGGTCGGGGCCTTTGTATGCCAGTGAGGCGCCTGTGTGGCAGCCGACGCAGTTGCCGAATTGGGGGTCGGTCTGGATGTAGGTTTCCATGGTGATGTTGCCCATGAACGAGGGCACTGAGCCGTTGGCCAGGGTGGTGCCGTCGGGTTCTACTTTGCCGCCCCAGTTTGTGCCGATGAGGTAGTAGTTCTGGAACACGGAACCGAGCGCCTGCAGTTGTGCGCGCCAGGCGGTGTTGAGTTGTTGCGTGAGGCCGTAGACCTGCCAGCAATGCGTCGCCTGGGTGCCGCATTGCGCGTTGCCTTGCTGCGTCGTGTAGTTGCCGGCGTAGGGCGCGGTGCGTTGCCACACGTAATCTTTCTGGCCGGATTTGAGCTGCGGCGGCACGTTCGGGCCGGCGGCGGTGCACGCCGCATTCCAGTAACTGTAGGTGCCGCTTTCGCCCGCTGCAGCGGGGCAGACGTTGTTGCCGAGTTGTTTGTAGCAATAGGCTGGATCGGTGGCGTCGCAGGCGTTTTCGGCGGTGGGCGCGTTGCTTTGATGTTCGAACGAGGCCCAGATGAATTGCGGCAGCAGGTTGCCGAACTTGCCGTTGTTCTGGATCAGGTGCAGGCCCACGAGGCCGAGCGTCACTTCCTGGCATAGCGGTTTGCCGTCGCTCACGTAGGCGCCTTCCACGTCGAGCAGCGCGCGCTGGCTGAAGTAGCTGGTTTTTTCGCTGTCGCCGATGATGCGCCACGCCGCCTTCACTTCGATGGCGCCGGGCGCGCCGTTGGCTTTCGTCATGTCGCCGATCGGCAGCGAAACGGTGTTGCCGGCGTTGGCGAAAACCTGCTGGCCGGCGAGGCTGTCGAGACCATTGGTGAGGATGTAGTTTTTCTCGACATCGTTGAGCCGGCGCTCGAACAAGGTCCAGTTGCCGTTGACGTCGATCAGCGGTTGTTTGGTGGCTTGCAGGAATTCTTCGTCGTTCGATTGCGCATCGGCTTTGGCGATGAGGTCGAAGCGCGGCAGGTTCTTCGGGTTGTCGCAACTCGCGACGGCGCCACCGAAAACATCTTCGGGATGCGACCACGTTTGCCATATCGCGGGCCCGTTGCCGCTGAGCCCCGATTTCGGATCGCTGCCGCCACTGGCCTGCCAGTTGAGCGCGACGAACATCTGCCAGGCCATGTTGTCGAACGGCGATTGCACGTCTTCCTCGAAGGACGTGACTTTGTTGCTCAGGCCTTCGTAGCCGACGCCTTTGCCGACGATGGCCGGATCGGGCCCGAGGAACGATGGCAGCACATTGCATAGCGTCTTCTGCGTGTTGTCCGCGCAGTAGACCGGTTGCGGTATGTAGGCAGCCGCCGGATCGGCGGCGTGGGCGGACGTGGTGAGAGCGGCGGTAACCAGAGCGGCGTACAAGCGCATGACAATCCCCCGATTGCGTGGCGGTGTGGCTTGTATACGCCGCCGCCGTGCTCGGCGGTAGGTGACAAATTCCTAGATCGCACAACGGCCGGCGCTCTGCACGCGTCGGAACTGACCATCGGGGGACAGGGAGCGGCGAAACCGATGTGCGTCGCCGTGCACCCGAATTTTCCGCGGGCCGTGCCGAACCGCGGTGCGGAGCTATGTCGTCCAGGGCTAGTCAGCGATCCAGACGCGCTCGTCGTCTTGCGCTTCCAGTTGCCCGGGTGATCTCGACAACCGCGCACCCGCACCGATCCAATGATTGTCATCGCCATCGATCGCCTTGAACGTCACGACGAAAGCGCCATACGACAACTCGCGCGGCAATTCGTAAGCTTGCGTCAATCGATACTCCAGCCGCGCCGCGCGCGGACCGACGACGCCGCCGACAAGACGATATCCCGCTGGCGCAGACAGCCATTCGTAGAATTTTCGTTCGCGCTCGAACTCTCGTCGATAGGACTCGACCACAGGTGCTTCGAGCCGGCCGTCGCGATACAGGCGCTGATAGCAGGCCGCATCGTCGCAGGCGAGAACCGCGAGCCGCCAGATTTCCCAATCGGCGGCCAGACGGCGCATCAGTTCTTCATCGGTAGGCAATCCGAGCGCCTCGAAATCCCTCTGTTTGAAACCCAGCGCGTGGAGCCGTTCGTCCCCGCGCTGGATCGGGCCCGACCCGCTGCACAAGTCGTCGAAGAGGGCTGCGTTGGTGAATGGGCTTGCAAATACCAACAGCGCCGGGCGCTGGTCGGGAGCAATATCTCCGGCCGGTCCGCCCAGGGAACTGTAGGCCCCCAGCTCGATCTTCACCGGACCGCTGACGTTGCCTTTCAAGACGCGCCGGACAGCAAGCGTCGCCGTACCCTGCGGCCCAAAAAATGAATTCTCGTCCTCACGATAGTCGCGGCGGATGACCTCGCCCACGAAAACCAGGCTCGCCGAGGCAAACTGCTCTTGCGTGCTGCGGGGCATGCACTGCATGGCGTGGGCCGAAGGCAGCCACGCAACCAGGAGGATAGTCAGCCCGGCAAGCATCGGGATGCCTCGCATGCCACCGACGTCGAAGCGGGCCTTTGCATGGCGTTGTGGTGCCGGGCACCGCAATTCCATCCACATCGAGCAGCTCAATATCGTTCCGAACATCACGAACACCTCGCTAAGCAATTCGGCTGACGCGACACGGTCAAGCCATCGGGTGTAACGCACCAGCCGGACGATGCGGGGTTATTCGGCTTCCCGGTCGAGCAACGCGACCAGCGCGAAAATTTCTTTGATCTTGTCCACCGTATCGTTGATCAACAAGGTATTGGTGCGTTCGTCGTACGTCACGCTGCCACGTGGTGAAAGCCATCGTGAGCGGAGCTCCCGACCCTGCTTGCCGAGGCTTCCGAGGGCATCGGACTGCTCGGAGGCACCCATGATCAAAGCGGCGATCTCGTGCGCGTCCGCGTGCTTTACCTGGAAGTAGTCCGTCACCAACGCGGCTGCTTCGCCAGGATTCGCGAGGCAGCCGCAATAGCCTCGGCACTCAACCGCGGCCATCTCGGCCGCCGGCGCGACCCAGATCACGTCGCCATGGCGTCGCTGGCCAAGCTCCCTTGTCTCGAGCACGACTTCCAGCGCGCGAGTCCACGGCACGTTGACGAGTCGTAGCGACATGGTCCCCTGCACTGAGTCGTTGGCCACCAAATTGACATTGGCAACTTCCGCGATTCGTTGCAGCACTGAGCGAACGGGGGCGTCTGTGAAATTCAGGGTCAGGCGCGCGACATTGCTGTCCGACTTGACAGCTCTGGCGATCGGAAAATCGGTCCTGAGTGTGGGCAGTCCGATCACCGCTATCCGCGGAGCGATATCGATGACATCGAGCCGATAGTTCCGGCCGGGCGACAAAACGGGATGCGCGAAATCCGCGATGAAGCGACCGGGTGGCTTGCGTCGCCCGATTTCGGCCTGGTCACCGAGCGTGATGAACACACGAGCTTCGCCATCCATATGACGAAATTCCACAGCTTCCGGAGGCCCCGACACCATTGGCGCAGGCGGCTCGTCGAGCGCGAACGCGCTGGCCCCAACTGCAGGAAACTGCGCGCCAAACGCGCCACTCGAAATGGCCACGGCCACGAGCCCAAGCATATGCCGAATGGCTTTGCTGGGCAGGTGGCGAACCATCACGGCATCGGCCGCCTGGCATGCTGCAACGCTTTTGTCATTTGCTCCCACTGGCTGCTCTCGCGCACCGTATCGCTTACAGATAGAGAACTACGCACCCCCGGCGCGCGGCTTCAGTCTAGATAGGCGTACCTCAGGCTCGTGACATGGCTCGTCGCATCGATTGAACATATGTGCCGCGAGAAAGGAGTGAATCCCGTGAAGGTCACGGGCAGCCATCGCCCCCCTTCCCGAACATCACTCCATCGCGTCATCCGATCGTCCGCCCCCATCGATCTGGCCTGCTCCAGCAGTGCATCGGCGTTCTGTCCTACTTGCACCGACCGGCAAAACTCGAGCGCAAGATTCTTCGCCCGGTGCTCCACATGGCCCACGTAGGCACCAAATGCCGTCACGCTGATCAGAGCTGCACCAGCGATTCGAACTATCGATTTGAGCATGAGGCCCACCTTAGACGCGGCGCTTTTGTCCAGGAATACGGAATTCTCGGCGCCGCGTTCGTGCGGCGATGTGATGCCCGTTGCAGTGGCTGTCGGCCCCGGTGCAGAAGCGCAGTATCCGGTAACCGGCCTGCATCCGCGGCTCGCACGAAAAAGATCGATCGATCGCCCTGCCGCGCCTGGTTTCTCGTGCCGAATATGCGAGCCTACTCAAGTTCGAGGATGGCTGGCGGTGAGCAAGACCTACGTCGCGATATCCGCGGAGTGGCGAAGCGATATCCGCGAAGCCGACGACGACGTTGTCGCCGGTTTCCGCAACTGCGATCGTCGATCCGACGATCGCTTCATTAGCGCACGGGCAATGAAACTCAGCGCTCGAACGTCACCGATATCGCCGAAGGACTGCCACCGATCGAGTAACCCGTGACGGCCGGATTGTTGGCGCTGTACGGATACACGGGTTCGTTCGGCACCGAGAACGTCACGCAGGTGTTGCCGGCATTGATGTCGCGATAGCTGACGGTGTTCTGCGTAGTGAGCGACGCGGCGTGGTCGACGTAGTACACCGACGAACCATTGCGGAAGATGCGGCCCGGCGCGCTTTGCGCGGCGGCGATGGTGGGATCGTGCGATGCACCGCTGCTGCCTGTGCAGCCGGCGCCGGTGTAGGAAATCCACTGCGCACGCATCGCGCCGTTGGCGATGGTGACGTTGTAGTTCTGCGCGGTGAGGAACACGGCCTGCGAAAAGTTGCCGTCGATCATGGCGAAGTTGATAGACGGCGCGGCGATGCTGGTGCCGTTGATGCGCACCGTGAGGGTCGGCTGCGGGGTGACGCAGCTCCACGTGGCGCCGTTGTATTGCAGCACGTTGCCGGCCACGCAGCCGGTGCGCAGCACGCTCAATGTGGTGCCGCCGGTAACTTCGAGGCCGGTGCCGATGGTGTAGTTGGTACCGGTGGCGCCCGTGGCACCGGTCGCGCCGGTTGCCCCGGTCGCGCCCGTCGGGCCGGGCACGACACTCGCATCGCCGGTGGGCCCGGTCGCGCCGGTCGGTCCGACGGCACCTGCGGGACCCGTGGGGCCCGTCGCGCCAGTCGGCCCGGCTACGGTGCTCGCCGCACCGGTGGCACCCGTCGGGCCGGTCGGGCCTGCAACGAAACTGTCTGCGCCGGTCGCGCCGGTCGATCCTGTTGCGCCGGTCGCGCCTGTGGGCCCGGCGACGATGCTGTCTGCACCGGTCGCACCCGTGGCGCCGCTCGGTCCGACAGGGCCGATTGGCCCGATCGGACCGGGCACCGTGCTGTCCGCGCCGGGCGCACCGGTGGCGCCAGTTGCGCCCGTCGCACCGGCCGGTCCGATCGGACCAGGAATCGTGCTCGCATCACCGGTGGCGCCCGTAGCGCCGACGGGGCCGGCGGGACCGATCGGCCCAGCCACGATGCTGTCGGCGCCGGTCGCACCGGTCGCACCGGTCGCACCGGTCGCACCTGCGACGCCCGCGGGACCTGTCGCACCGGTGGGCCCGGTGGCACCCGTCGCACCGGTGATGGCACCGGCGGCGCACGGTCCGAGCGCGCCGGTGACGGCGCTGAAGCACAACATCGAGGCTTGCGCGGTAGCCGTCGGCACACCGGGAATCGTGATCATGCCGAGCGCATCGATGCGCAACCGATCCACGCTGTCGCCCGCATCGCGCACCACGAAACCACCGCCCGCCGGCGGCACCACGGTGACATTCTGCGCGGCGCCTTCGCCCGCGCCGAGGGCCGCGACGATGGCGACAGCGAGCGCGCAACGCGACGCGTTGGAAATCACGATCATGATGCGGTTCCCCTGGATTGGACGGGCGACGTGCAAGGCGTCACGAAAAGGCGGACGCTGCAGAAATCATCATCCCCGTTCGGCATCCGGCCCCCTGCCGTGTGCTCCGGGCGACCTTAGCACGCTGGCGCAGTTCTATATGTGACCTTTGATTTCGTCCTGTCGCGAATGCCGGTAGCGGTGATGCCGACTCCCGGCGGCCCTGGCGAGGCCGCCTCGTCATCGCATTGCATCACTGCCGAACGCAGACGTTGCCAAATTCTTTCGCGCCCCTGTGCACGTCATCGAATTCGTCGCTTGGTTCGGAATTCGCGTGCATGCGCCCTCGTTACTCGAAGCCATTCCTGAACACCGCGAAATTCGATTCGTAGGCACCGATATCCGGTGCCTGTCCGAGCACGCGCGTCTGGAATACGAGGTCGTGCGATGCCGCGTCGTCGGGCGACAGCGGTGCGCCGGCGTCGATCAGCGGGGAGTCGGCGGCGAGGCGGTAATCGTTCATCGATCGGAAGCCCGGATTGCCGATCTTCTCGCCGGTGTCGGTGGTCAGGCCGCCGGGGGCGGCGCCGTAGGCGTTGTTGAAGCCGATGACACCTGTCGAATTGATTGCCGCGAAGACATCGTTGTCGATGGCGTTCGCCGTATTCGATGCGAAGGCGTTGTTGCGCAGTTCGATGGTGCCGGCCGGTGTCGGCGAGCCGCTGACGAAGAGACCTGCGCCGCCGTTGGCGAGGCTACTGGCGTTGTCGACCACGGTGTTGTTGATCAGATAAGTGATGGCACCGGCGGTGTTGCTCTGCAGCGCGATTCCGGCGCCGCGGTCGGCGGTGTTGAGTGCGACCAGGCTGTTGCGCAGCGTGAACTTCGCCGCGGCGAAATTTCTCACGCGCAATCCGCCGCCCGTGCCCCCGCCGCCGCCGTTGGAGCAGCCGACGATGCGCAACCGGTCGAACAGAACCGTGGGCGAGCCTTGATCGAAGTAGACGTTAAGACAACCGGCCGCACCGTTGGAACTCACGCCGCCGGTGAAAGTGATGTTGCTCATTTCACCGGTCGCCGTGGTGAGGCTGTCGTCGTGCTCGAACGACATCACGAAGCCATCGTTGACGCCATCGAGCACGGTGAGCGCCGCGTTCGGCGTCTGCACCGTGCATTCGCCCGCCGCACCGGTCCAGCCGCCGCTGATGCGCAGCGCATAAGCCTGGCGCAGATACGCGTAGAACGCGTCACCGCCCGTCTGATAAGTACCTACCTTGATGCGGACGGTGAGATCGTCGTTCACCGCCATCGTCAGCGCGCTGCGCAGCTCCGCCGAGTTGGCGACGCAGCGCGTGGTTTCGGCGTGCCCGTTCGCTGCGGCGAGGCCCAAGGCAACGGCGACAGCGGTATGCGCAATGGTCGGGAGTTTCATGTCGGTGTCCTTGGTCTGAGCGCGAGTTCCTGTGCGCATCAAGGAACGTCATTGCCTGCGAATCCGGACGCCTGGTCTTCGTATCGACGGGGCGATGCCGAGCACGAGTGGGCGACCGACGCGCGGCGCATCGATCCAGAGCGCTTCTGTGCTGCGCGCAGTTCAAAAATGCGCATCGACAATGCGATCATCGCCACGGGGACCTCGAGGCCCCGCCGAAGCATCGACACGGGAGGAGCGAGATGCGGCGTTTTGAGTTTTCCGAAGGCAATTCCAACAAGTTCTGGGAAATCGAACGGGACGGGGCGGATCTGAATATCCGGTGGGGCCGGATCGGGACGCAGGGACAGAGCCAGACCAAGACCTTCGCCGACGATGCCAAGGCCACGGCGGCGATGACCAAACTGGTCGACGAGAAGGTCGGCAAGGGCTATGCCGAAGCCGGCGCCATTGCAGGAACGATCGGTAAAACGGCCGCGAAAGCGAAAGCGCCGGTCGACGCGAGCGCAGAGGCGCCGACCGCCAACGCCCCGGAAATGACGATTGAAACACCGTCGGCCGCAAGCGAGCCGACGCTCGTCATTGCTTCGGGCAACGACCCGCAGATCGCGCCGTGGCTCGCAGCGGGCGAGCCGTTCGACCCGGGCGTCGAACTTCGCAACCTGGCCTTGCCGTCGCGCCGATTTCCTGCGGCGCTGAAACCCGCCGGCGATATGCCGGCGGTGCTCAAGTCGATCGGCGCAGTACTGGCGCAGCATTGCAACGTCGATGGAAAAGAAACCGACGAAGCACTGCTTCCCACCTTGCAACTGGCGTGGCAGCGCATTCACAACCCGCCGAGCAAAGCTTGCCCGGACACCGATGCGGCGATGATCGCGCTGGTGTTGGCCGCCGCGGGAAACTGTTATGGCGTGGCGATCGATGCGTCGGCCCTGGTCGATGCACTGGTCGCCCGCGACGGCTTGCCCGCCGCGGTGGAACTGCTGATGCAGCTGCAACACGACTTCCACGTGATCTTCGAATGGCGCGGCATGAACGACAAGCGCGGCGTCGGTCTGCGCGAAACCGTCTACGGACCGCTTGCATCGCGTTGGGGTTGCCCGGTAGGCGACGGCGAGTGGGCCTTCCGCCGCCACCTGGCGGCGGCCGATGCCGCGGTGTATGCCGAGTGCGTCGAAACGATGCGCGCGGCGCTGCCGTCGTTGCATCCGTCGCGCCAGGTGACGATGGCGATGCTGCTGCCGGACGAACCGGCGCTATCGAACGCGCTCGCGATCGCGCTCGCCGGCCCCAATGCGCCGAGCGAACTGCATTGGTTGCAACTGACGGCGACCGACCCGAATGCACTGTCCGCAATACGCCGCACCAAGCTCGATGGCTATTCGTCGCAGTTGCTCGACAACGCGGTGATGGTGGCGACGCTGTTGCAGGAACGCGGCATGGACGCGCTCGACCTGCTGCTCGCGCGTGCCGACGGCGAAGTGGCGGGAACCGCACTCGCGGCCTTCGGCGTGCCCGACGCGATCGACGGCCTGGCGCGCGTGGCGAGCGCCAGCAAGGGCGGGCTGCTGCGCCTGGCGGCGGCGGTGAAGCGCTGGCCGCTGGCGTCGATCGTCGCCTTGTCGAAACTCGCCGCCGGTGGCAGCAAGGAAGGCACGATGCTGATGCCGACGTTGAGCGCCTTGCTGGTCGCGCATGCGAACGCGCTGCCGGCGCTGCGTCCGTGGCTCGGATCGGCGGCCGAAGCCGTGGTCGACAAAATGCTCAAGCAATTGTCCGGGCCCGTCGACGTTGCGGCCTTGGGTGATTTGCCGACTGTGTTGTCGAAGCCACCCTGGCTGGCGGCGCGCAAGAAATCGGCGGCCGATTCGGTGCCGGGTCTCGATCCGCTGCCGTTGGCGTCGATCGAGAACTGGACGCCCGGCGAACGCGAACAGGCGATGAGCCTCAACAAATGGCAGCAGGAGCGTTATCCGAAGGCGCGCAACGATCCGAAGGCGATGGCGCAGGAATTGGGATTCTGCAATCAGCGCGGCCAGCGCGGTTCGTTCTGCGAACCTGCGATCGAAGCGATCGGCAAGCACGATGCGGCCGCGCTGATCGAGCTGTGGCGACGCAAACAGCAAGCCGCCAAGGCCGCCGGTTACAGCTACGAAACGCTGAATGCGGCCGCCATCGCGCAGTTGCCGGACGAGATGGCCATCGCGACCTGGAACGCGCTGGCCGGCGAAAGCGACAACGACTGGGAAGTCGAACACATCGTCGCCAAACATGGCCTGCGCGTGCTGCCCGGACTGGTGACGGTGGTGAGTCGACGCCCGACCGAGCATCTGGCGCTGGCGTTGAATTTCGGCGTCGTCGATTTTGCCGCGTCGATGGCGCGCGCATTCGCCAAGCTCAAAACGCTGCGCGACACCGGACGGCAATGGCTGTTGAAATTTCCCGAACACGCGGCCTGCGGCCTGGTCGCCGCGGCCGTCGGCAAGCCCGGCGAAGCGCGCGATTGCGCCGGCATCGCGTTGCGCCTGCTGGCGAGCGAAGGTCATGAAGGCTTGCTGCTCGAAGTGGCCGGCCGCTATCGCAAACCCGACGTCGTCGCCGCGGTGCAGGCCGTGCTCGCCGAAGATCCGCTCGACCGATTCCCGAGCCGGCGTGCTGCACTGCCCGGCTTCTGGCAGCCGCGCGCGTGGCACCGTCCGGTACTCGCGGCCGGCGCCGGTGCGGGCAAGGCGCTGCCCGACGAAGCGCTCGATCCGCTCGGCACCATGCTCGCCTTCCCCACCACCGAAGGCATTTATCCGGGCCTCGAACAGGTACGCGATGCCTGCACGCGCGAGTCGCTGGCGAATTTCGCGTGGGATTGTTTCGCCGCCTGGTTGAACGCCGGCGCACCGTCGAAGGAAGGCTGGGCCTTGACCGCGCTCGGACTGTTCGGCAACGACGACACCGCGCGCAAACTCACCGTCTATATTCGCGTATGGCCCGGCGAAGCCTCGCATGCGCGCGCGGTGACCGGCCTCGACGTGCTCGCGGCGATCGGCACCGATGTCGCCCTGATGCTGCTCAACGGCATCGCGCAGAAAGTGAAGTTCAAAGGCCTGCAGGACAAGGCGCGCGAAAAGATCGAACAGATCGCGCAGGCGCGCGGCTTCACCACCGAGGAACTCGAAGATCGCCTGGCGCCGGATCTGGGGCTCGACGAGCACGGCACGATGCTGCTCGATTTCGGCCCGCGCAGTTTCCGCGTCGGCTTCGACGAAGCCCTCAAACCTTACGTGCGCGATGCCGACGGTGCGCGCCTGCCCGATCTGCCGAAGCCGAAAAAAACCGACGACGCCGAACGGTCGAAAGACGCCGTCGAACGTTTCAAGCTGCTCAAGAAAGACGTGCGCACCATCGCCAGCCAGCAAGTGCTGCGGCTCGAAATGGCGATGTGCAGCCGGCGCCGCTGGCAGGCGGAGATGTTCCACACCTTCCTGGCCGGTCATCCGCTGGTGCGGCATCTGGTGCAGCGGCTGGCATGGGGCGTGTACGAAGTCGACGCGCGCGACGGCCATGGCAGCTACGGCGGCAAGTTGACCTCGTGTTTCCGCGTCGCCGAAGACGGCACCTTCACCGACGCGCACGACGACGCCTTCGAAATTCCGCATGGCGACAATCTGCGCATCGGCATTCCGCACGCGCTCGAACTGCCGGCCGACACCGCCGCCGCCTTCGCGCAATTGTTCGCCGACTACGAATTGCTGCAACCGTTCGCGCAACTCGGCCGCGACACGCATGTGCTCGCGCCGGACGAACGATCGCAGACGAAACTTGCGCGCTGGAAAGGTTCGAAAGTGCCGACCGGCCGCGTGCTGGGGCTGGTCAACAAGGGCTGGCGCCGCGGCCAGGCGCAGGATGGCGGCGGCATCTGGTATTTCAGCAAGCCGCTCGGCCGCGACAAGGTGATCGAACTGAGCTTCGAACCGGGCATCATCGTCGGCATGGTGGACGAATATCCGGAACAGACCCTGCTCGAAGTGCAGGTCGGCAAGCCGTCGAGTTGGGGCGATATGCAGAATGCCGAACCGATTTCGCTGCTCGATCCGATCTCCGCCAGCGAACTGATTCGCGACCTCGAAAGCCTGCGCGCCTGACTCCGGAAATTCACGACCTCATGTCAAAAACCACTGCCACCGTGCCGGGCCCGCCGCTGCAACGGCCGCCTGCGGAAATCCTCTACAGCGCCGAACTGGCGCGGCTGGCCGAACACGATCGCGATCCGCGTCCACCGGGCTGGATGCTGAGCCTGAAGGCGGCACGCGCCTTCGTGCTCGGCGATGCCTCGTTGCAGATCGAACGCAAGATCGTCGCACCGGTCGCATCGATCGAACGCATGCTGGTGACGCTCGCCACCGGCCGCGGACTGATGCTGGTGGGCGAGCCCGGCACGGCGAAATCGCTGCTGTCGGAATTGCTCGCCACGGCGATCTCCGGCCTCTCGACGCTCACCGTGCAGGGCGGCGCCTCGGTGACCGAGGATCAGATCAAGTATTCGTGGAATTACGCGCTGCTGATCAATGAAGGCCCGAGCGTGCGCGCGATGGTGCCGGCCCCGTTGTACCAGGGCATGCGCGACGGCCGCGTCGTGCGTTTCGAGGAGATCACGCGCGCGCCGCTGGAAGTGCAGGATTGCCTGCTCGGCATGCTGTCGGATCGCGTGATGGCGGTACCGGAACTGTCCGGCGAACACGGCATGCTGTACGCGCGCGACGGCTTCAACATCATCGCCACCGCGAATACGCGCGATCGCGGCGTGAACGAAATGAGCGCAGCGCTCAAGCGCCGTTTCGACTTCGAAACGGTGTTCCCGATCCTCGACTACGAGCACGAACTGTCGCTGGTGCAGGAAGCATCGACGCGCCTGCTCGCGCGCAGCAATATTCCGCGCACGGTGCCCAGGCCGGTGCTCGAATTGCTGGTGTCGACCTTCCGCGATCTGCGCGGCAAGCACGAAGGGGCGAAGAACGACGCGGCGATGGACCGCCTCACCGCGGTGATGTCGACCGCCGAAGCGGTGAACGTGGCGCACGCGGTCGGTGTGCGCGCGTGGTTCCTCGATCAGCGCGACGGCACGCCGGCCGACCTGGTCGATTGCATCGCCGGCACCGTGGTGAAGGACGACGCCGACGATCGCGCCAAACTGCGCCGCTACTTCGAGCAGAAGGTGGCGAAGAAAAGTGGCAGCCACTGGCGTGCCTACTTCGAGGCGCGGCACCGCCTGCCATGAGCGAGGCCGCCGGCGGTCGCGATGAATCGCGCGGCCCGCACATCATCGGCGTGCGTCATCACAGTCCGGCATGCAGCCGGCTGGTCGCTGCGCGCATCCGCGCGTTGCGGCCGGCCTATGTGCTGATCGAAGGACCGGCGGATTTCAACGCGCGGCTCGACGAGTTGTACCTGCCGCATCGGCTGCCGCTGGCGATCTACAGCTATCTGTCGACCGATGCGGTGCATCGCGGCTCGTGGTCGCCATTTGCCGAGCACTCGCCCGAATGGCAGGCCTTGATGGTGGCGCGGGAGGTCGGCGCGCAGGCGCGTTTTATCGATCTGCCGGCCTGGCACGACGCGTTGTCGGATTTGCCGAATCGCTACGCCGATGCCACCGATGTCGATCACGAGGCGCTGGCCGAAGCCTACGAAAAGGCGCTCGCCGCGGAACTCGGCATCGAGGGACGCGACGCGCTGTGGGACCACTTGTTCGAAGCCGACTGCACCGACGACGCGCTGGCCGAGCGCCTGCAGACCTACTTCGAACATCTGCGCAACCACGATCCGGGTTGCGCCGCGAATCGGCAGCGCGAGGAAATGATGGCGCGCTGGATCGCGTGGGCGGTTGCGCGCGAAGAAGGACCGGTGCTGGTGGTGTGCGGCGGCTATCACGCACCGGCGCTGGCGCGCTTGTGGCAACAACAGCCGCAGGCGCCCGAACCGCCGTTGACGCCGACACCGACGGTCGCAGTGCAATCGACGGATGCAGCACCGCTGCGTTTCGGCTCGTATCTCGTGCCGTACAGCTACAAGCGGCTGGATGCGTTCACCGGCTACGCCTCCGGCATGTCGTCGCCGAGTTTCTATCAGTGGGTGTGGGAACGCGGCAGCGAAGACGCCGGCGCGCACGCGCTGCAACAGGTGCTCGCACGATTGCGCACGAAGAAACTGCCCGCCTCGACCGCCGATTTCATCGCCGTGCACACGCAGGCGCACGCGCTCGCCAGGCTGCGCGGCCACGCGTCGCCGCTGCGTTCGGACTGGCTCGATGCGATCGCCGGATCGCTGCTGAAAGACGCGCTGGACGCGCCGCTGCCGTGGACCTATCGCGGCCCGATTCGCGCCGGCACCGATCCGATCCTGGTCGAAGTGATGGACGTGCTCGCCGGTTCCGCGGCCGGCGCGCTCGCGCCGGGCACACCGCAACCGCCGCTGGTGCATGCGGTGGCAGCCGAGTTGCGCGCGCTCGGCATCGAGTTCAAAGGCGAATTGACCCTCGACCTGCTCGCAGCGAAGGATCGCGAGCGCAGCCGCGTGCTGCATCGCTTGTCGATACTGGAGTTGCCCGGCGTTGCGCGCGTTCAGGGCCCGGCGCTGGCGCTGTCCGGCGAACGGCGCGAAATCTGGCGCCTGCACGAGTCGCTCGAACAACACGCCGCATTGATCGAAGCCGGCGCCTACGGCCCGACGCTGCACGATGCGGCGCGCGCGAAGCTCGAAGAGCAGCTGCGCGCCGCGCACGGTCGTGTCGCGGCGCTGGCGCAGGGCCTCAATCGTGCGGCTTTCGCGGCCTTGTCGAGCGTCAGCGAATCGTTGCTCGCCGACTTGCGCGATGCCATCGGCAACGAACCGTCCTTCGAAGCGATCGGCGAAGCGTTGGCTATCCTGCATCCACTGGTGCGCCACGGCCAGTGGCTGGAAATCGCCGATGCGCCGGTGTTGCGCGTGGTGATCGAAGCGGCCTTCGATCGCGCCTTGTGGCTGCTCGAACCGCCGGTCGCCATTGCGCCCGCCGAAGTGAGAGCACATTTGCGCGCGATCGCCGCGTTGCGCGATGTCGCGCGCGATGAACGCGCCGGCGATGCGCTGGCCTCGACGCGCGTCGAGCCTGCCCGCGCACTCGCGGTGCTGCGGCGCAAGGCAGCGAGCGCACAGGCCGATCCGCTGAGCCGCGGCGCCGCCCTCGGCGCACTGTTCAGCGTCGAAACCGATCGACCCGATGTCGGCGACGACATCGCGCAAAGCCTGCAGCTGCTGGCATCGCTGCCGCCGGCCCGCGTCGGCGATGCGCTCACCGGACTGGTCGCATTGGCGCGCGATGCGCTGGCGCAGGAGCCGGCCTTCGTCGCCGGCCTCGATCGCCTTGTGCAAACCTTCGACGATGCCGACTTCGTGCTCGCGTTGCCCGCGATGCGCGCGGCGTTCGCCTGGCTGCCGACGCGCGAGCGCGGCGAACTCGCGCAGCGGGTACTGCGGCTGCACGATGCCGAACACCTGTCGCGCCGCGCGCTCACGCAGCCGCTGCGCGGCGGATCGGCCGAGACTCTCCTTGCGGCTGCGCTGCTCGAACAACGCGTGCTAGATCGACTCGCCGCCTGGGGAATCGCGTCAGCGCAGAAACAGGAGACGCCGACGTGAGCCTATCCGTGCCCGCCCCGCTCACCCGATGGCGGCTGCTGCTCGGCGAGTCGGCGCAATCGACGCTCGGCGGCTTGTCCGGCGACGCCGCGGCGGCCGACGCCGCGCTCGAATGGTTGTACGGCCGCGATCCTGAGCGCGCGCAGCGCGCCGAACGCAGCGCCGGTCTGGGCGACTCGCAACTGAGCACGCCCGACTGGATCAACGATGTGCATGCCCTGTTTCCGCAGGAAGTGATCGAGCGGCTCGAACGCGATGCGGTCGAGCGCTACGGCATCGACGAAGTGGTGACCAATCTCGAAGTGCTCGAACGCATCGAACCTTCCGAGTCGCTGCTGCGCGCGGTGCTGCACACCAAGCATCTGATGAATCCGCAGGTGCTGGCCGCGGCGCGGCGGCTGGTGGCCGAGGTCGTGCGGCGCATCATGGACAAGCTCGCGACGCAGGTGCGCCAGGCCTTCTCCGGCACGCGCGACCGCCGTCGCCGTTCGCTGCTCAAGATCGCGCGCAATCTGGATTTCCGCGCCACGTTGCGCGGCAATCTGCACCGCTGGGATCCGCAGCGCCGCAAGCTCTTCCTCGATCGGCCGCTGTTCATCAGCCGCAGCAAACGCCACACCGAAAGCTGGGACATCGTCCTGCTGATCGACCAGAGCGGCTCGATGGTCGATTCGGTGATCCATTCGGCCGTGATGGCGGCGTGTCTGTGGAATCTGCCGGGCATGCGCACGCGGCTGGTCGCGTTCGACACCAACGTGGTCGACCTGACGGCCGATGTCGCCGATCCGGTCGAGTTGCTGATGAAGGTACAACTCGGCGGCGGCACCGACATCGCGCGCGCCGTCGCGTATGCCCAGGGACACGTCGCGAATCCTTCGCGCAGCATCGTGGTGCTGGTCAGCGATTTCTTCGAGGGCGGCAGCGAACACGAACTGGTGCGCCGCGTGAAAACGCTGGTGCAAGCGGGCGTCACCGTGCTCGGCCTGGCCGCACTCGATTCGAACGCCAGCCCGAACTACGATCGCGCGCTCGCCGCGCGACTCGTGCGCGAAGGCATGCACGTCGGCGCGATGACGCCGGGCGAACTGGCGGCGTGGCTGGCGGAAAAGGTGCGTTCTTGAACAATCCTGCGATGTCACGCCGCGCCGACCTGCTCGAACTCACGACCGAAGCGCTGATGGCGCTGACCAATCCGGGCTTCGTCAAGCGTGCGTTGAAGGAGCTTGCCGACGGCCAGATTCCGGAGATCGAGCAGGACACCGACGGCACCGTGCGCGCGCGTTACGCCGATCGGCAATGCGCCACGCTGCCACCCGGGCGCTCGGTGCGCGAGGCCGCGTGCACCTGCCCTGCCAGTGGATTGTGCCGTCACCGCGTGACGCTGGTGCTGGCTTATCAGCGCTTCGTGCAGGCGACTGCTTCAGCCGTCGACGACAACGCCGTCCCGGCAATTTCGGAAGAGGCGGTCGCATGGACGCCCGCACACTTCGACGATCGCGCGCTCGCCGATTGTCTGCCACCGGCGACGCTGGAACTGGCCGCGCGCCTGGCCGCCGCGCGTCCGGTGATTCGCGTCGTCGCGTGGCAAACCGACGCACCGGTGCCGACCGCGCACCTGCCGATGTGCAGCGTGCGTTTCTTCTCGCGCAGCAGCCTGTTGCACGCACGCTGCGATTGCAGGAAAGGCAGTGCCTGCGAACACGTGGCGCTGGCGGTCTGGGCCTTCCGGCAGGCGCAGCCCGCGTTGATGGGGCAAGCGACGGTCGAATTGCGGCCCGCCGCGCCATCGCAGGCCGATGCGCAGCAGTCCGCGATCGATCTGCAACTGGCCTCGCTCGCGCCCGATCTCGACGCGCTGCTGCTGCAACTCTGGCTCGATGGTTCAAGCCAGCCGCCGATCGCACTGGAAGCGCGCTTCGATGCATTGCGCAGTCGTGTCGAAACCTGGGGATGGTGCTGGCTGGTCGAAGCGATCGACGAAGTTCGATTGCTGCTCGCCGCGCAGCACGCGCGCTCCAGCGAATTCGACCCTGCACGGCTGTTGCAGGCGCTGGCGTACCTGCCGGCGCGCGTGCTCGCGGCGCGGCATGCAGAACAAGTGGCGGCGAGCGGCGTAGCGATGCCGGCTGCGCAAATCCTCGGACTCGGCGTGAAGGGCGAAGTCGCGCTCGATCATCTGCGCCTGATCTCGCTCGGTGCCGAATGCTGGCGCGACGATCGATCCGAAGGCATCCGCATCGCCTTCGTCGATCCGGACAGCCTGGCCATCACCGTGTTCGAGCGCAGCTGGCCGATCGCAGCCGCGACACCGGCGATCGCGTTGATGACGCGCCGCATCGCCGGTCAATCGGTGCGTCAGTTGGCGGGCAGCCAGATCGTCACCAAGGGCGCGAAACGCCGCGCCAACGGGCTGATTTCGATCGCCGCCGCGACCAGCCAGACCTCCGTGCTGCCGCTGTCCGCCACCGCGTGGGACACGCTCGGCGCACCGGTGCGGCAACTCGACGGGCGCGCGTTGATGGCGCACTTGAACGATGCCGCGCCCGATTTCGTGCGTGCGAAACAGACGATCGAACATCTGCATGTGCTGCCGATCGCACGCGTGCTCGAGTCGGGCTGGGATGCGGCAACGCAGACGCTGCATGCGCGCGTGCTCGCTGCGAACGCTGCTGGAGCTGCCGCTGAGTCGGATGCCGATGACATCGACGCGGCCGATGTCGTGCTGCTGTCGTTACCGCATCAAGTCGCCGCGCCCGACGCCGTCGACGCAATGGCGCGCGTGCTGGCGTCCGAATTCGGTGCGCCGCGCTTCGTCGCAGGCACGGCCAGGATCGAAGCCGGCCGCGTCTGCCTCAAGCCGATCGCCTTCCTCACCGCACAGCGCGCCGTCGTGCTGCAGGCGGAGCCCGCAGCACGCCAAGCCCTGCAACACGGCGTTTTCGAGAACGCACCGAATGCGTTGGCGAGCCTGGTCGAGGCAACGCGCGATCTGCTGATTTCCTGGCTGCGCCAGGGGCTGCGGCATCAAGGCACCGGCGCGCTGACCCGCGGCAAGGAGCAGGCCGACGCGCTTCGACACGCAGGCCTGTCGCAAACCGGCGATCTGCTGCAAGAGATCATCGACGAGATTCGCGGCAACGAGCGCAAGCAACTGCCGAACCGCATCGCGCAGTTAACGTTGCTGCTTGATGGCATCGGCCGTGCGGCCGCCGCGTCCGACTAACGCGGATCGTGGGGCACCAAGGCAAACGACAAAAGCCGATCGCCGCTCAGCAATCGCCCGGCGTCAGCGGAGGCGGCGCATCGTCGCGCAGCGGCAGTCGATCGGTGCGTGACGCGAGCGCGCGCACATAGGCGTCGGTGAACACCGTGGCGCAGGCGCGCGAAAGATGCGAGAGCTCGGGCAGTTCCAGATTCTGCATCGCCGGTTCGTCCTGGAAGTGCACGCCTTGCACGCCGGCCGCAGCGAGCAGCGCATCCCACCCTTTGCGACGCGGCAGTCCGGCCTCCTCGAGGGCACGCAACCGGTCGGCGGACGGCGGCTCGACGAACACGACTTCGCCGCCGCGCGCGCGAATCGCGGCGACGGCTTTCGCGGTGCGGTCGAGCGTGTTGGCGATGGCGTCGTCGGGCGACGGCCGTCCGGCGAACACGGCCATCCAGAGGCTCCACGCCTGTTCTTGCAGGAAGGCGTCGGTGCGGATGCGTTCCCACAGGAAGGTCTGGCGCGCTTCGCCGGTGGTCGCGATCTTCCAGACTTCGTTGTACGGCCCGCGCGTGCCCGCACGCAGCCCGCGATCGAGGCGGCGCATCAGCACGCTGAATCTATAGCTGTCGTCGAGAAAACCGAACACGCGCGACAACGCGCGATGCAGTACGAACGAGCTGCGCTGTGCCGGCGATTCCTTGCGATAGCGATCGAGCGCACCGGCCATCAGTCCGAGTTCGTTGCGAAAGTACGAACCATCGGTGATGCCGACGATCGCAAGGCCGGTGAAATCGGGGTCTGCCGCGAGGTCTTCGAGGAACGGACGCGCGTTGGTGCCGGGCAAGGCCAGTTGCACCGGACGCTCGCCGGTGAGCGCATGGAATCGCGCCAGATCGGTATCGAACAGGATGCGCGAATCGCCGACGATCGCGACGCGCACATCGCCCGCATCGATACGTCGGCGTTCTTCGGCCCACGCCGATGCGCCGTCGTCGAAATCGCCGGGCGCCAGTCCGAGCTGGCGCATGCGCCATTCCCACAGCGCGAGCAACACGACGAAGGCCAGCAGCACGAAGCCGAACAGCGCGCGCCACGGCTGCGGCGGCACCGGACGTTCCGGCACCGGCTGCGCGACGCCGGGCCGATCGGCCGCCGTCAAGCGCTCGGGACTCATTACGACCGGCGTCTCAGAACTGGAAGTAGATGAAGGCATTGCCGTCTCCCTGTTCGATCGCGATGCAGAACGCCATCAAGGCCCAGAGCACGCCGACGATCGCGGCCGGTGTGCGCGCGATCGCCGATTCGAGCGTGCGATTGCGCATCAGCCAGTGCGCGATCACGATGCCCGGCACGATGATCGCCACTGCAATCAAATGCGCGCCCGCCAGCATCGGTTGGGTGCCGGCGTTCAATCCCAGCATGCCGCTGAGCATCTGCCACGCGCGCGGAAAATCGGCGGCGCGGAAGAATACCCAGGTCAGATTCACCAGCAGATAAGTGAGCAGACCCAGCGCGAGCAACGCGAACGGACCGGGTCGATAACCGGCGAAACGTCGCCGCAGCACGCGTTCGATCGAAAGATACAAGCCGTGCAGGCCGCCCCACACCACGAAGGTCCAGTTCGCGCCGTGCCACAGGCCGCCGAGCAGCATCGTGGTCATCAACGCGAAATAAGCGCGCGCCTCGCCGTGGCGATTGCCACCGAACGGGATGTAGACGTAATCGCGCAGCCACGACGACAGCGTGATGTGCCAGCGCCGCCAGAAGTCCGAAAAGCCCACGGCGGCATACGGGAAGCGGAAGTTGTCGGGCATCGCGAAACCCAGGCACAGCGCCGCGCCAATCGCAGTGGTCGAATAGCCCGCGAAATCACAGAAAATCTGGCCGCTGAAAGCGAGCGTTCCCATCCACGCATCGAGTGCGCCGGGCGCCATCGTGTTGTCGTAAACGCGCTCCGCGGGACCGGCAAGGAAACCATCGGCCAACACCACTTTCTGGAACAGGCCAAGCGTCATCAACGCCAGTCCGAAACGCAATTGATCGCCACTCGCGCGGCGCGGCTGCTCGAACTGCGGTACCAGTTCCGTCGGCCGCATGATCGGGCCGGCCACCAGATGCGGGAAGAACGTCACGAACAGGCTGAAATCGAGCACCGAACGGGTCGGCTGCGCGCGTTTGAGATACACGTCTAGCGTGTAGGACATCGTCGCGAAGGTGTAGAACGAAATGCCGACCGGCAACACGATGTCGTAGTCGGGCGGCTGGTAGTCGACGCCGACGGTGGCCGCCAGCGCCTGGAAATTGCGCAGCAGGAACTCGCCGTACTTGAACCACGCGAGCATGCCGAGATTGGCCGTCACCGACAGCAGCATCCAGGCGCGCCGGCGCCACGGGGTTTTCGCTTCGGCGATGCGGTTGGCGGCCCACCAGTCGACCACGGTGGAAATCCACAGCAGCACGATGAAGGGCGGATTCCACGCCGCGTAGAAAATATAGCTGGCGACGAGCAGGTTGATCTTCTTCGCGGTCCACGAGATCGGCAGCGAATGCATCGCCAGCACGATCGCGAAGAACACGACGAACGTCAGTGAATTGAAGACCACGCCCCCTCCCGCCCCGATCGCGCCCCCCGGCGTTCACTCAGGATGACACGAACGCGGGACGTTGCGCGTCGCGGCCAACGGCCGGGCGCATCGTGCGTCGGAACGTCATCAGGTCCGTTGTCCCGCACGCGGGCGGATAGGCATGCCGCTGTTCTCAGGCGATACGCGGTCTGCAGGTCGGAGCAGCAAGGCATCGCATCCGTCGCCATCACGGCGGGGAGCAAGCACAGGGTCGCGAACGCGGAGGTTCGCGACCCTGCAAAAGAACTACTCGGCGCCGAGTGCCACCGCGAGCGCGTCGAGTTGCGCGTCCGACATCAACGGCGTCGAAGGTTCCTGGCCCTTGGCCGCAACCTGGCGTTGGTAAATCCTGGCGTAGAACGCGTTGGCTTCGGCATCGGCCTCGGCCTGGTCATCGGCTCGCTTCGCGACACCCTGCGCCGTGAGGCCCGCCCTGGTCGCCGCGCGCGCGGCGATCACGCCGGGAATCTCGGCCGCCTGGCTCGGCTCGGTGCCTTTGCGGAAGATGAAGACGCTGCCGCGCAGCGTGTTCTTGTAGGGCAGCACGAGATACAGCGTCCAGAAATCGGTGCTCGAGTCGAGCAGAAAGGTGTAGGTGCCGCTGTTCGAGCGCGAACCGGTCACGCCGCGCAGATCGCCGTAGCGGTTGCCCGTACTGCACGGGCCGGAAGTGCAGGTCGCTTCGCGCAGCATCAGGATGTCGTCGCCGGCGAGCAGCCCGGAGTTGGGCGCCTGCGGATAAGAGAAATACCACTCCCCGAGGATGAAATTGTCGATGTTCGGCGCATCGAAATAGGTGCGCTGAATGGCGTAGCGCTGCACCCCGTCGATGAGCACGTTCGCGGTGGTCTGCGAGGTGAAACGGATCTCGACGTTGGTGGCCGTCGCCGATGTGGTCGCCGCGCTGTGCGTGCAACCGAGGCATTGGCCACCCGCAAGCGAGGCAACCGTGCCGACCCATTTGTGATTGGTGTAGTCGTAGGCGCCGGTACCCAGATACCAGGTCGACTGGCGCGCTTCGTTATAGGCGAATGCGGCCACGGCCATGATGCGGTTGTTGGTTTCGATGACGAAGCCCGAACCCGACTGCGCGGGGTCGCCCCAGATGCCGTCTTCGGGTGGCATCGAGGAAGCCTGCGCATGGGCGAGATTGGCGCAGGCCAACAGGAGGATGAAAACAAGCGCACTTCGCATGACGTCGCTCCGCAGTCCAGGTGCGAAGCAACTTAGTCGCATCGGGCGACGTGCGGAACAGTGTGGCACCGCACGCCGCGGACACGGTTCATAAAATTCGTTGTCGTGTTCGCTACCGAAAATCGACGAAGCGTTCTCGACAGGTGTGTTTTTTTCTGGTGCGTGCGGAGCACCTTTTCACCGACTCGCGACGTCGATTCGGCAGCGCGGCTGAGCGCACAGAAGCAGCGGCATCCCGACCGCGCCGCCCCGTTGTTGTCGCTGTTCAAAAAAAGAGGACGCGCCAGGCGCGTCCTCTTTTCTCGCAGACCGCCGTGTCGGCGGCCGATCGCTGCTGTCACTCAGCCTTGCCACTGTCCCATCGCGGCCAGACCGTTTTCCTTCGCGCGCGCGAACACGATTTCCTGCGCCTTGGCGAAGTTGCCGGTCAGATCCTGCGACCACAGCTTGAGCGCGGCCGACTGCATCGCGCGGCCGTACGAGAACGACAGCGGCCACGGCTTCTCGAACTGATTCATCGCGTTCAAGTGCGCGGTGGCGGCTTCGTCCGACTGGCCGCCCGACAGGAACACGATGCCGGGCAGCGCCGCGGGCACGGTCGAGCGCAGGCAGCGCAGCGTCATCTCGGCCACTTCCTCGACATCGGCCTGCTCTTCGCAATCCTTGCCGGAAACCACCATGCTGGCCTTCAGGATGGTGCCTTCGAGCATCACGTTGTGGTCGTACAGCGCGTTGAACAGCGAACGCAGCGTGGCTTCGGTGACGTCGTAGCAGGTGTCGATGTCGTGCGCGCCGTCCATCAACACTTCGGGTTCCACCATCGGCACGATGCCCTGCTCCTGGCACAGCGCCGCATAGCGCGCGAGCGCGTGGCAGTTGGCCTCGATGCAGGTGCCCGACGGCGCGTCGTCGGCGATCGTGATCACCGCGCGCCACTTGGCGAACTTGGCGCCGAGGCGCGCATACTCCTTGAGGCGATCGCGCAGGCCGTCGAGGCCTTCGGTGACGAGTTCGCCGGGAAAACCCGCGAGCGGCGCGGTGCCTTTGTCGACCTTGATGCCCGGCAGGATGCCGGCGGCCATCATGATCTGGGTGAACGGCACCCCGGCGCGCGTCGACTGGCGCAGCGTTTCGTCGTACAGGATCGCGCCGGAAATGTAATCGCCCAGCGATGGCGCGCTGAGCAGCATTTCGCGGTAATTGCGGCGGTTTTCTTCAGTGCAATCGATGCCCACCCCGTCGAACCGCTTCTTGATGGTGGTGTTGGACTCGTCGATGGCGATGATGCCCTTGCCTTCGGCCACCATGGCCTGGGCGATGTCTTCCAGCTGATCGATGCTCATGCGTCACTCCGTTAGGGGGCCCGCAGGGCGCGCGGGCAAGGCGAAGGGGGTGCGGATTATAGCG
>CBFHAI010000019.1:0-74772 GCA_965653565.1 uncultured Chiayiivirga sp.
AGCAGGAAGCCAAGGCCGCGTTCGGCAACGACATGGTCTACATGGAGAAATTCCTCGAGAACCCGCGCCACGTCGAAATCCAGGTGCTGGCCGACGGCCAGGGCAACGCGATTCATCTGGGCGAGCGCGATTGTTCGATGCAGCGGCGCCACCAGAAGGTGGTCGAAGAAGCGCCGGCGCCGGGCATCAGCGAACAACAGCGCGCCGACATCGGCCGCGTCTGCGTCGATGCCTGCATCCGTATCGGTTATCGCGGCGCGGGCACCTTCGAATTCCTCTACGAAGACGGCCGCTTCTATTTCATCGAAATGAACACGCGCATCCAGGTCGAGCATCCGGTGACGGAGCTGGTCACCGGGATCGATCTGGTGCGCGAGCAGTTGCTGATTGCGAGCGGCCGGCCGTTGTCGATCCGGCAGGAAGACATCGTGCTCAAGGGTCACGCGATCGAATGCCGCATCAACGCGGAAGACCCCGATTCCTTCCTGCCCTCGCCCGGCCTGATCAAGCATTTCCACGCGCCCGGCGGCCCCGGCGTGCGTGTCGATTCGCACATCTACGAAGGCTATCGCGTGCCGGCCAATTACGACTCGATGATCGGCAAACTCATCGTGCACGGCGCCGATCGCGAGCAGGCCATCTGCCGCATGCGCGTTGCCTTGAGCGAAATGGTGGTCGACGGCATCAAGACCAACGTTCCGCTGCAGCAACGCATCATGGGCGACAGCGGCTTCCAGCAGGGTGGAATGAATATTCATTACCTCGAGAAGCGGTTGAAGGAACAGAAGGAAAAGGCGATCGGGCTGGGATAGAATCCTTGCATGGCCAAGCCGCTGCTCGTACACGCCGATTGGGACGATGAAGCCGGAGTGTGGGTCGCCACCTCCGACGACGTACCCGGACTCGTTACCGAATCGACGTCCATCGAAGCCCTGGCGGTGAAACTCGAGTCGATGATTCCCGACCTTTTCGAAGCCAACGACACGCCGATAATCACCGAAGATTTCGAAATCGTGGCGCGCAGGCTCGATCGGATAAAACCGGCGGCTTGATGGTCGAGGGCTACGCCCGGACCCTCAAACGGTTGCTGCAGGAGGCGGGATGCTCCTTGGTGCGGCAGAGGAAAGGAGACCACGAAGTCTGGTCGTCGCCGATAAGCGGAAAGCGATTTCCGATCGATTCGAAAATTCTTTCTCGCCATTCGGCCAACGAGATATTGAAGATGGCCGGATTGCCAAAACGATTCTGACCGCATGCCCTTGCTCGAACATGCCCTTCCTCGAACTCACCCTCCCCTGCCGCGAAACCGATCAACCGCGGCTGGAGCATGCCCTCGAAGATGTCGGGGCCTTGTCGGTGACGATGATGGATGCGCATGCCGAAGCGCCCGACGAGCAGGCGATCTTCGAGCCGGGCGTGGGCGAGCAACCGTTGTGGAACGAAATGCGGATCGCGGCGTTGTTTCCGGCGGAAGCCCGGCCCGATGCGATTCTTGCGGCGATCGAGGCCTTCGATCACGAACTCGATCTGTCCGGCGCGGAATTCCGCGAAGTGGCCGATCAGGATTGGGAACGCGCGTGGATGGATCAGTACCGGCCGATGGCGTTCGGCCGGCGCTTGTGGATCACGCCGTGGAATCTCGAACCCGACGATGCCGGCGACGATGCCGTCATCGTGCGGCTCGATCCGGGCCTGGCTTTCGGCACCGGCACGCATCCGACCACGGCGTTGTGCCTCGAATGGCTCGACGGCCTCGCCGATAGCGGCGAACTCGTCGAGCGCGACGTGCTCGATTTCGGTTGCGGCTCCGGCATTCTCGCGATCGCCGCGTTGAAGCTCGGCGCGCGCAGTGCCTGCGGTGTCGACAACGACCCGCAGGCGCTCGCGGCGAGCGCGGACAATGCGCAGCGCAACGGTGTCGGCGAGGCTTTGAAGGTTTTTTTGCCGGGCGAAGAACCCGCGGCGGCTTATCCCGTTGTAGTCGCGAATATCCTCGCCAGCGCGCTCGATGCGCTCGCGCCGCTGCTGGCGCAGCGCACCGCGCCGCGCGGCCGTATCGCGCTGTCGGGCATCCTCGCCGGGCAGGAACACGAACTGCTCGAACGCTACGCGGCGTGGTTCGACGAGCTGCACGTGGCGCAGCGTGAAGACTGGATCCGCATCGAAGGCCGCCGCCGCGCAGATCCCGAACCCGTACTCGATCGACCGGCTTAAACTGCCGCGATGTACACCCAATGCCCGCACTGCCTCACCGTCTACGAGCCCACGCCGTATGTGCTGGCGCGCGGACGCGGCAAATTGCGCTGCGGTGTATGCGAACGCGAGTTCGATGCGCTGGAGCGCTTGAGCGACGAGCCGATTCACGCGGCGATCGCACCGATCACAGCGAGCGCCACGCCGCTGCGGCTCGAGCCCGAACATGCGCCCGAGCAGGGCCATCTGTTCGAAGCGCCGCGTGCGCAGGCGCCCACCTTCGTCGCGCGCAAAACGCCGCGCCTGGTGCCGACCGGTGCCGGATGGTGGCTCGGATCGCTTGCGCTGGCGTTGACGCTCGGCGCGCAGATCGTCCTGGCGCAACGGGCAGAACTTTCACGCGATCGCGCCTGGCGCCCGTGGCTCGAACGCACCTGCAACGCGCTCGGCTGCGAGTTGCCCGCATGGCGCGACTTGTCGACGCTGCGCCTGACATCGCGCGACGTGCGGCCGCATCCCTCGGTGCCCGATGCGCTGATGATCAATGCCACTTTCCGCAACGATGCGCCGTGGCCGCAGGCCTGGCCCGTGCTGCAGATTTCGCTCGCCGATCTCGACGGCAAACCCGTCGCCTTGCGGCGTTTCGGCGTCGACGAATATCTCGGCGCCGCGCCGCGCGAAAGCACGTTGTCGCCGGGACAATCGGCGAGCGCGACACTCGAAGTGAAGGATCCGGGCAAGGCGGCCGTCGCGTTCGCCTTCGAGTTCCGCTGACGCATAAAACGGGCCGCCAACGCGAAGCGAACGCGCGAAGGGACATCGCCGATTTCGCAAAACGATGCGCTGCAACACGCGCGCGCATCTGTTCCATCAATCACTTGCACGCATGCTCGCCAAGCGCAAAGCGCGGCGCTAAACTCGCTCCCCCGTCGCGCACTCGCGGCGGTGAAAAAGTGTTGCATGCAACTGTGTTGGGGGAGCCCTCGTCCGTGAACGCCCTTTATGCCCTGCGCGCCGATCCGGCGCCGGTGGATACGTCGTCCCAGCCGGCCCTGCGCGAATGCGTGGCGCGTGCCGTTCGCCGCTATCTGGCCGACTTGGACAACCACGCGGTGGACGATCTGTACGAAGTGGTGTTGCGCGAAGTCGAAGGGCCGCTGTTCACCGAAGTGCTGCGCCACTGCGACGGCAACCAGACGCGCGCCGCCGCCGCGCTGGGCATTAATCGCGCAACGTTGCGCAAGAAACTGAAGGCTTACGGCCTGGGCTGAAAGGTCCGCAGCGGGGAACGCCTGCTAAACCGACTTCCGCTGAAAGCGGCCAGCGCTGAAGCCGCGCCGCGCCTTTATAATCCGCGCCTGTCCCGCAGGTGCCCCGCATGTCGCCGAACTCTTCCCACGAACCGCCGGTGCGGTTGCGTCGCGCCTTGTTGTCGGTTTCCGACAAAACCGGACTGATCGAACTGGCGCGCGCGCTGGTCGCGCTCGATGTCGAACTGCTGTCCACCGGCGGCACCGCCAAAGCGCTGCGCGATGCCGGACTGAGCGTGCGCGATGTCGGCGACGTCACCGGCTTTCCGGAAATCATGGATGGCCGCGTCAAGACGCTGCATCCGAAAATCCACGGCGGCCTGCTCGGCCGGCGCGGCATCGATGATGCGGTGATGTCCGAACACGGCATCGCGCCGATCGATCTGCTGGTGTTGAATCTGTATCCGTTCGAAAAAGTCTGCCTGGATCCGTCGAGTTCGTTCGACGACATCGTCGAGAACATCGATATCGGCGGCCCGGCGATGCTGCGCGCGGCGGCGAAGAATTTCGCACACGTGACGGTGGCGACCGACCCCGCGCAGTATCCGGCGCTGATCGCCGAGCTCGATGCCGGCGAAGGTTCGATCGCGGCATCGACGCGCTTCGCCCTCGCGGTGGCCGCATTCAATCGCGTCGCGCAGTACGACGCGTTCATCAGCAACTACCTGTCTTCGCTCGACGAACGACGCCAGCCGCAATTGTTCTCGGCGCAAAGCAACGGCAATTTCGTCAAGGTGATGGATCTGCGCTACGGCGAAAATCCACACCAGCAGGCGGCGTTCTATCGCGACCTGTGGCCGGTGCCCGGCACGCTCGCGACGTTCACGCAATTGCAGGGCAAGGAGTTGTCGTTCAACAACCTCGCCGATGCCGACGCGGCATGGGAATGCGTGCGCCAGTTCGAACGGCCGGCCTGCGTGATCGTGAAGCACGCCAATCCCTGCGGTGTGGCCGAAGGCGTCGACTGCGCAGGCACCTACGAATCGGCCTACGCCACCGATCCGACCTCGGCGTTCGGCGGCATCATCGCGTTCAATCGTGCACTCGATGCGGCCACCGCGAAAACCATCCTCGATCGGCAGTTCGTCGAAGTGCTGATCGCGCCGGATTTCGATGCCGCCACGCTCGCGGTTTGCGCCAGGAAACCGAACGTGCGCGTGGTCCGCATCCCGCACGGCGCCGGCAAGAACAATATGGACGTCAAGCGCGTCGGCTCGGGCCTTTTGATGCAGACCAGCGACATCCGCGAAGTGACGCGCGCCGAACTCAAGGTCGTCACGAAACGCGCGCCGACAGCGCAGCAATTCGACGATCTGCTGTTCGCCTGGCGGGTGGCGAAGTACGTCAAATCCAACGCCATCGTCTATGCGCACGATGCGCGCACGATCGGCGTGGGCGCTGGCCAGATGAGCCGCGTGGTGAGCGCGAAAATCGCGGCGATGAAAGCCGAAGAAGCCGGCCTCGCCGTGCCGGGATCGGCGATGGCGAGCGACGCCTTCTTCCCGTTTCGCGATGGCATCGATGCTGCCGCCGCGGCCGGCATCCGCGCCGTGATCCAGCCCGGCGGTTCGATGCGCGACAGCGAGGTGATCGCCGCCGCCGACGAGCACGATCTGGCGATGGTGTTCACCGGCATCCGCCATTTCCGGCATTGATCGCGATTCTGCGCATGGGGCTTTCGATGCCTCGGCGCGATCTCGACATCGAAGTTTCGTTTCACCTCGGAGCGCTACGCGATGAAGGTTTTGTTGATCGGCGCCGGCGGCCGCGAACACGCGCTGGCATGGAAGCTCGCGCAGTCGCCGAAAGTCGACGAAGTGATCGTCGCGCCGGGCAACGCCGGCACCGCGCGTGAAACCAAATGCCGCAACGTCGATATCGGCGCCACCGATATCGACGCGTTGCTCGCGCTGGTCGCGCGCGAAGGCATCGCACTCACCGTGGTCGGTCCCGAAGCGCCGCTAGTCGCGGGCATCGTCGACCGTTTCCGTAACTCTGGCCATCGCATCTTCGGTCCGACGGCCGCGGCCGCGCAGCTCGAAGGCAGCAAGGCCTTCGCGAAGGATTTTCTCGCACGGCATTGCATTCCCACCGCGCATTACGCAGTGCATACTGACCTCGATGCGGCGCTCGCCTATGTTCGCAGCAAGGGCGCGCCGATCGTCGTGAAAGCGGATGGGCTGGCGGCGGGCAAAGGCGTGATCGTGGCGATGACGCTGGCCGAAGCCGAAGCCGCGATCGTCGACATGCTGTCGGGCAACGCCTTCGGCGCGGCCGGGGCGCGCGTGGTGATCGAGGAATTCCTCGACGGCGAGGAAGCCAGTTTCATCTCGATGGTGGACGGCGCGCAGGCGTTGCCGATGGCGACATCGCAGGATCACAAGCGCGTCGGCGACGGCGACACCGGCCCCAACACCGGCGGCATGGGCGCCTATTCGCCGGCGCCGGTCGTCACGCCCGCGGTGCACGCACGCGTGATGCGCGAGATCGTCGAACCCACGGTGCGCGGCATGATCGCGGACGGCGTGCCGTTCAGCGGCTTTCTCTATGCCGGGCTGATGATCGACGCGCAGGGCGCGCCGAAAGTGATCGAGTTCAACGTGCGCTTCGGCGATCCGGAAACGCAACCGGTGATGTTGCGGCTGCAGTCGGACCTGGTCGATCTGCTGCAGGCCGCGATCGATGGCCGCCTGAGCGCGGTCGAGGCGCGCTGGGATCCGCGCCCGAGCCTGGGCATCGTGATGGCGGCGGCGAACTATCCGGGCACGCCGCGCGCCGGCGATGTGATCGAAGGCCTCGACCGCCCCGCCCCGCCCGACACGAAAATTTTTCACGCGGGCACCCGGCTCGACGCCACCGGCAACGTGCTCACGGCCGGCGGACGCGTGCTGACGGCCTGCGCGCTCGGCAACGACATCCGCGACGCGCAGCAGCGCGCCTACGCGGCGGCCGCAGGCATCCGCTGGGACGGCGAGTTCCACCGCCACGACATCGGCTGGCGCGCGATCGAAAGGCTGCGCTGACGATGCGTGCAGGCGCGCCCGCGACGTCGTAGGATTCGATCGCGTCGCCGTTCCGGCGAGAGTCGGACGGCGCGTTTTGCGTTCTACTTCTAACAGTCCGCCGATTCGAAATCCGCCATGCGCGCGCCAGCGTTCGCCTTCCTGACCCTTTCCCTGCTGTTCGCGGCCCCCGCCGCCGCGCAGAGCGGCGCGGCCGCCGACAAGCCGGTGCTCGGCGTGCTCAAGCTGCAGGACGAAACCGGCGCGATGCCGTTCCAGGGCGGCGTCGGCCGCGTGCTGACCAATATCCTCACCAACGAACTGGCGGCGCGGCCGGCGTTCACCGTGGTCGAGCGCCGCCGCTTGATGGCGATCCTGGAGGAACAAGACCTCGCCGCCTCCGGCCGCCTGGCGCCCGGCGATGGTGCCAGGATCGGCCAGCTCACCGGCGCCGACTATCTGGTGATGGGCACGGTCACCGCGTTCGAACGCGATGTCGAACGCACCGCCAAGCGCGGCTTTTTCGGCGGCGCCAGCGCCGGCAAGGAAACCACCACCGCGTATCTGGCGATCGACCTGCGCGTGGTCGACACCACCACCGGCGAAATCGCCTTCGCGCGTTCGATCGAAGGGCGCACCACGAAAACCGAAACTTCCGCCGGACTGGATCTGGGCGCGGCGGGTTTCGGTTACGAATCGCTCAACAGCGAGGCCGATGCGAAGGTAGTGCGCGCCGCCGTGATCGAGGTGATCGACTATCTCGAATGCGTGATGGTGGTGCGCGATGTCTGCGTGCAGGCGTTCGCCGACAAGGAGCAGCGCCGCGTCGAGCGCACCCGCCAAGCGATCGAGGCGGACGAAAACAAACCGAGGAAACGCACCCGATGAGAACGCCATCCTGCCGGCGGCGACCGGCGCTGCTGTCGGCCTGCCTGCTGTCCGCGCTGCTGAGTGCGAACGCAAACGCGTCGACCGTGCTCGAATACGACGTCGACGGCACCTGCGCCACCGACTTCACGCGCATGAGTTTCGATGGCTTGTATGCCCGCTTCGATCACGACGCCGGCGGCGCGCCGATGTCGACCATCTTCGACGACAGCGAGCAGCTGATGTACGTGCTGATGCACGACTCGCGCAATGTGATGACGATGGAATCGGACGACGACGCCATCGATTTCCAGAGCGACGTCGGCCGCAGTTCGATGCTTTACGCCGGCAAGCAGACCGAAAAGATCACCGGCATGAACCAGCAGCAGATGATCGCGCAGGCGCAGGCAGCGCAGGTGGCGGCCTGCCCGGAACTGGCGGAGATGGGTTTTTCCGATCCCGACTACGCGGCCGCGGCCGAACGCTGCGCGCAGAAGATGAGCGCGATGCCGAGCGATCCGAAGGCGCAGCGCGAGATGGCCGAAGCGATGCTCGATTCGATGAACGGCGGCGGCAAATCGCGTCGCGCGAAACCGGCGGCGGCGCCCGCCGAACCGCTGCGCTGGGTCACCACCAGCACCGAGGCCGACGGCACCGAACAGCAAATCGCCGGCATGACCTGCCGCGACGAAACCACGCGGCGCGGCGACACCGTATTGCGCCGGCAGTGCGTGATCGAGGTCGACGCTCTGCAACTGGAGGCGTCGGCGATGCGCCGCCTCAAGCGCATCGTCAAGGTCGGCGAAGGCATCAGCGCCGGCATTTCGAGCCTGAATCCCGAAGCCAATCCCGATGCCGGGCAACCGGCGAAAGTCGCGTTGCAGCGCACCTGTTTCGAACAGGGCCGCCGCAGCGGCACGGCGACGTTGCGGCTCGATCGCGATGCCGCGATCGACGAATCCATTTTCGCGGTGCCGGCCGGCTACGAGCCGCTCGAGATATCGATGCCCGACGAGCGCTGATCGCGCGCGAACATGGCCGCGCGACGCATCGCGCGCGGCCTATTTCTTCTTGTCGGAAGCCGGCGCCGGCACGGCGAGCGCGTGCACCAGCTCGCGCACCAGTTTGCGTTGCGGACGCGGCAGCGCGAGGAAGGCTTCGATCGCGGCCCGGTCGGGCGCCGGCAGCGCGCCCGGCCACACCGCATGCGCGTCGCGGATGCGCTTGGCCGCCTTGTCGCCGTAGCGCAGCACCTGCGGCTCTACCTTGAGCCATTCGGCCAGCACTTCGAGCTTGTCCTGGGTCGGTATGGCGGCGCCGCGCAACCAGCTGGAGGCCGTCTGGAAGGTGACGCCGCGGCCCCAGAACCGTTCGTTGAACTCGCGCTCGAGCACCGCGGGACGAGGTTCATAGCCTTGTGCCTCCATCAGCCGACGCAATCGCTCGGCGAATTCTTTAGCTGCTTGCATGGGCCCGGACGGTACGTGCCGGGGTTCGGACACACTGTAACTCTCCTTGCAAGTTTACTTAAGTTCTTGGTTTCATCATGGCGACTTTTGCCGAGCCGCCCGCCATGCCCACATCGATCGCCAGTGCCTCGCAGCAGCCCGATCCGCGCGCCGTCCGGCTGGCGGAACACGCGGTTTTTGCCGCGAAAAAACGCTCCGCGGGCGCATTGGCAATCATCGAGCGGAGGCCCGCGCGCGGCGATCCGCGCCTGCAGCCGGCGCCGCACGCGGGCGATTCGCGACTGCTGGTCGGCGACGTACTGCAGGCGCTGGCCTCGATTTTCGTCGCCGACGAACGGTCCAGCAACGCCGGCGAACGCTTCGATGCGGTCTTCTTCGACACGTTTTTGCCTGGAAACAAGGGCAATTCGTATACCTGCCTGCTGCCCGGACTGGCGCTGGAAAAGCGTCCGCGCAAAATCGAGCTCCCGCGCCTCACCGGCGGACCGCGCAACCCGACCGCCGACCTGCTGCGGCATCTGGCCTGCGTGGAACTTGCGCAACGGCTGCTGCAACCGGGCGGCGAAGTCTTCGTCGGGCGACCTGTGTTGCCCGAAAGCTTTTGCGGCGGCCGGATGCTCGACCTCACGCAGGACGGAGGATATGCGCTGGCCGCGGCGCGTCGTGGACAGCGATGGGTAGCCGTCGCGGCGAGCCCGGTTTCTGCGGCGCACTTGCGGCGCGGCTTGCTTGCGCAGGCCGACGGCCCCTTCGTTTGCGAGCGCGTTTGCGATGATGCAGGGGCAACCGGGCGTGCCCGGTCGGGCGGCGGCGCGCGGCGGCCGGCGTTGTGGCGCGCGCAATCTGCGTCGCACGGCACGCTGAAGCTGAGGCTCACACCGCAGATCGACGTTCGCGAGCATCCGCCCATGCTGCGCATCGACCTGGTCGGCCTCGACTGGAAATGTCCGGCCGACAGCAGCGGTCTTTCCGCCACTGCCCTCGCCCGTCTGCAGCACTACGCACGCGAGGCACCGTTGCTGCTGCTCGACGATTGGTCGATCGATGCCGACTTCGACGGCGTGGTCTTCCAGCCCGGATGGACCGCAGCGCGCGGGCCGGATCGTTGCGTGCCGCTGGTCGCCGAAATGACGGCACCGGCGTCGGCCGCAGCGCCTGCGATCGTGGTGCGCGCCCACGATCTGCTCGGCCGCAGCTTCGAAGCGCGGCTTTCGTCCGCGGCCGCAGCGTCGCCCGCGCGCAGGCGCTGACGGCGAGCGGCGCGCTTTGTTAGGCTCGCCGCTCAGCTAAAGGATGCGTCGCATGGCTCACTCGCAATTCGCGCTGCTCGGCCAGCGGCGCTTCCTGCCGTTCTTCCTCACTCAGGCGCTCGGCGCCTTCAACGACAACGCCTTCAAGCAGGCGCTGGTGATCCTGATCGGGTTCCGCATCGCGGGTTTGTCGGACGAAGACATCGCGTTCTGGTCGAACCTCGCTGCCGGCCTCTTCATCCTGCCGTTCTTCCTGTTCTCGGCGAACGCCGGACAGTGGGCGGAAAAATACGAGAAAGCACGTTCGATCCGCCGCATCAAACTGTTCGAAGTGGTGGTGATGGCGATGGCCTGCGTCGGGCTCTGGCTGACATCGCTGCCGTTCCTGCTGTTCGTGCTGTTCCTGCTCGGCACGCAGGCGGCGCTTTTCGGGCCGCTCAAATACGCGATCCTGCCGCAGGCGCTGCGGCCGGAAGAACTGGTCGGCGGCAACGGCCTGATCGAAGCCGGGACCTTCCTCACCATCCTGCTCGGCACCCTGATCGGCGGCTGGCTGATGAACGGTTTCGAGCAGGGGCCGATGATCGTCTCGGTGGCGGTGATGGCGGTCGCGCTGGCGGGCTGGTGGTCGAGCTACGGCATCCCGCCGGCGCCGGCGACCGCGCCCGATCTGAAACTCAATCCGAATCCGATCAGCGAAACCTTCCGCACGCTCGGACATCTGCGCGGCCATCGCGCGGTGCTCAACTCGGTGCTGGGCGTGAGCTGGTTCTGGTTCTTCGGCTCGATCGTGATCGCGCAGTTGCCGGTCTACACCAAGGTCTATCTGGGCGGCGACGGCAGCGTGGTGTCGCTGACCTTGATGTTGTTTTCGGTCGGCATCGGCGCGGGCTCGCTGTTGTGCGAAGTGTTGTCGCGGCGCACGGTGGAAATCGGCCTGGTGCCGCTCGGCGCGCTCGGTCTCACCGTGTTCGGCGCCGATCTTTATTTCGCGCAGCCGACCGCGGCGACCACGCTCGATCTGGGCTGGCGCGAATTCATGGCGCTGCCCGGCAGTTGGCGCATCGCGGCCGACCTGACCTTGATCGGACTGGCCGGCGGCCTGTACATCGTGCCGCTGTTCGCGCTGATCCAGCAGCGCGCGCCGCGCGACAAACTCTCGCGCATCATCGCGGCCAACAACATCCTCAACGCGGCCTTCATGGTGACGGCCGCTGTGCTCGCGATCGTATTGCTGAAGAACGGCTTCACGATTCCCGAACTGCTGCTGTTCACGGCGCTGCTCAATGCGGTCGTGGCAATCTACATCTTCAGCCTGGTGCCCGAGTTCGTCACCCGCTTCGTCAGCTGGCTGGTGATCAAGCTGCTGTATCGCATCGACATCCGCGGCGTCGAGGAAAACGTGCCCGACCAGGGCGCGGCGCTGATCGTGTGCAACCACGTGAGCTTCATGGATGCGCTGCTGGTCGGCGGCGCGGTGCCGCGGCCGATCCGCTTCGTGATGTACTACAAGATCTACAACCTGCCCGTCATCAACTGGGCCTTCCGCGCCGCGCGCGCGATTCCGATCGCAGGTTCGAAGGAAGATCCGGAACTGATGGAGCGCGCTTTCGCCGAGATCGACAAGGCCCTGGCCGAGGGCGAACTGGTCGGCATTTTTCCCGAGGGCGGGCTCACGCGCGATGGCGATATCGCGACGTTCCGCCCCGGCGTCGAGCGCATCCTCGCCGCGCGACCGGTGCCGGTGGTGCCGATGGCGCTGCGCGGGATGTGGGACAGCATGTGGAGCCGGCAGGATTCGCGGCTGCGGCGCATGCGGCTGCCGCGGCGCTTTCGCGCGCGTATCGAGATCGTGGCGGATGCGCCGATCGCGCCGGACGCGGCCAGCGCGGCGGCGCTCGAAGCGAAGGTGCGCGAATTGCGCGGCGAGCGGGCGTAGAGGATTTCGACCTGCGCGGTGCGCGTGCCCTCGTGGAGCGCGCGCGGTCGAGGTCGCGCCATCGTCATCGCGCCGTCGAACCGCGCTAGTTGACGAAACCCGCGAGCACGAAAATCGCCAGCACCACCAGCCAGAGCAGCAACACGCGCCAGGCCAGGCTCATCGCGTCCTTCAGCGCCGGCATCGCCGGCGCCGGAGCGACCGACACCGCATCGGCGACATAGGCTTCGTCGAGTTCTTCGGCCAGTTCGCAATCGACGCTGACGCGCGCGGCGGCGCCGAGAAAACCCGTGTCGAGCGAGAAATAGCCGGCGCCGCGATCTTCGTGCCAGCGCCGCCACGCGCCGATCACGACATCGAAATTCGCCGCCAGCGCCAGGCCCAGCACGGTGAGTTGCGCGGCCGGCCAGTCGAGGATCAGTTTGAGACGGCGGTAAGCGTCGGCATGTTCGAGCGGCAGTTCGTTGCCCAGATCGCGCGTCGAACCCAGTTGCGTGAGGCGATACAGCATCGCGCCGAACGGCCCGAGCAGCACGAACCACAGCAACACGCCGAACCAGCGTTCGAGCGCACCGGCGAACACGCCTTCGACCAATGTCGGCGCATCGAGCGTGGGCTCGCGATCGGGCCCGAGCAGCGCGCGCACCGCGAGACGGCGATATTCGGTGTCGGCGGCGTCGACCACGGCGTCGACATCCAGATCCAGATCGCGCGGGCCCCAGCAGTAGAACAGCACGATCAGCGAGAACGCGAAGCTCGGCAGGCCGTAGACGCGTTCGCCGAGCGACCATTGCAGCAGTCCGACCACCAGCAGCGGCAGGCCCAGGCTCAACACGATGCCGAAACGGCTGCCGTGGAACCCGCTGGCGCCGAAGCGCGCGCCGAGCGCGATCAGCCAGCGGCGGAACCAGCCGTAGTGGCGCACCTGCGCCAGTTGCGGCGCCGCGTGGCCGAGCACCAGAGCCAGGACGACGGCGATCAGGACAGCGGACATGAAAGGGCTCGCGGAAAGGGCTGGCCCGATTCTAGCGCCGCCGCCGCGTCGCGCGGTGTCTAGCGCTTGCGCAAATCGCGCAGGGCGTCCGCGCCGAGGGTGTCTTCCAGCCAGTCTTCGACCAGCCGGCGCGAGACCGAGATCGACGGCGGCAGCAGGGTTTCGCCACTACGCGCGGCGGCGACCAGTTCGGCGGCTTCGAACCAGCGCGCGTCTTCGAGCTCGTCGCCCAGGCGGATCGTGGTGTCGGTGGCCTGGGCGCGGAATCCCACCATCAGCGCGCCCGGGAACGGCCACGGTTGCGACGATTGATAGTCGCAGCGGCCGACCAACACGCCGGCTTCTTCGCGCACTTCGCGGCGCACCGCGTCTTCCAGCGTTTCGCCCGGTTCGACGAAACCGGCGAGCGTCGAATAACGACCCGGCGGCCAGCCCGGCTGGCGGCCGAGCAGGCAGCGCGTGCCATCGCTGACGATGACGATGATCGCGGCATCGGTGCGTGGGAACTGCGAGAGGCCGCAGTCGACGCGCGTGCAGCGTGCGCAGTGGCCGGCGCGGATCAGTTCGGTCGCCGCGCCGCAGGCGCCGCAGAAACGCGCGCGCGATTGCCACAGCAGCAACGCCTTGGCGTAGGCGAACAAGCCGCTGTCGAACGCCGGCCAGGTGCTGGCGGCTTCGCGCAGGCCGAGCCAGGCACCGTCGGTGACGAGCGGCTCGGGCACGGCGGCCGCCGGCAGCGCGAACCAGGATTGGCCTTCCTGCACGCCGAGGAAGCTGGCTGCCGCGAAGGCCGCATCGTTCAATGCCGGTGCCGCGAGCGGTGCGAGCCGGTCGCCCTGCACCAGGGTACGGCCTTCGAAATCGACCACCAGCACGCGCGCGTCGGTCCACGCCGCGCGCACGCGCTCGGCATCGGCGCGCCATTCGTCGCGGCGATCGAGGGTGAGTCCGGCGAAGCGGTTGCGCAGGCTGCGTTCGCCTGCCGGCGCAGAGGCAGCCGGCGGCGCGGAGCTAGACGGCAAAGGACGAACCGCAGCCGCAGGTGGTTTTGGCGTTCGGATTGCGGATCACGAACTGCGCGCCGTGCAGGCTTTCGGTGTAGTCGACTTCGGCGCCCATCAGGTATTGCAGGCTGAGCGGATCGACCAGCAACACGACGCCGTCGCGCTCGACGGCCAAGTCGTCGTCGGCGCGGTTCTCGTCGAACTCGAAACCGTACTGGAAGCCCGAGCAGCCGCCGCCGGAAATGTAGACCCGCAGCTTGAGGTCGGCGTTGCCTTCTTCACGGATCAGGTCGCTCACCTTCGCCGCCGCGGCGGGCGTGAAGATGAGCGGCTGATCGAGTTGCTGGTAGGTCGGAGCGGCGATCATGGGAAAGAAATCGAGTGAAACGACCCCTGCAAGATGCGGGCGGCGCGGCGTCGACTCAAGCGGCCGCCTCGGCCAGTTCTTTCTCGGTGCGGTCTTTCACCACTTCGGGCTTCGCCAGTTGCTTGGGCGGCGCGGTCTCGCCGTGGATCAGGCGTCCGCTCACCATCGCGCCGGCGGCCATCTGCACCACCTGGTAATAAATGTTGCCCTGCACGCGCGCATTGGCCGCCAGTTCGATGTGGCCGGTGGCGTAGACGTCGCCGCGCAACTGGCCGTTCACCACCACGTGCGGCGCACGCACCTCGCCTTCGATCAAGCCCTTCTCGGCCAGCGTGACCACCGCATCCGGACAGCCTTCGTCGGCGATCACCGAGCCGTGGATGCAGCCTTCGACGTACAGGCCGCCGCTGAAATGCACATCGCCGCGGATCACCACGCGCGGACCGATCAGCGTTTCTACGCCGCCGCCACTGGAGCGTGCGGGCTTGTTCTTGTCGCTGCCGAACATCAGGAGACTCCTTGCGCTGGGGGTGGCTGCCAGGGGAACACCTGTTCGCTCTGGCGGCCATCGGACTTCACGGACACCCGCACCCGGTGCGGAGTGAACCCGGGCGGCAGCATCACGCTGCCTTCGAGCTGCTGGAAATACTTGAAGGCGAACGGCTGCGCCGGTGCGTTCGGCACCTGCAGCAGATCGCCCCATGCCAGCGTACTGAGCTTGCCTTCGCGCACCCCATCGACGCGCAGCGTGATTTCGCCCTTGCTGACGCTCGCCTTCTTGAGGTTCTGCGTCAGGGTGAGAGTGTACCGCCACGAGCCGTCGCCGGCCGGCGCCAGATCGATGCTGTGCACGGCCAGGCCCTGGCGCTGGTCGCTGCCGCCGACCAGCCGTTCGTAGAAGGCGACGTCGGCGCGCAATTGCGCGATTTCCTCGTCGCGCGCGGCCAGGGTTTCCTGCACCGACTGGTTGGCCGCGCGGCTGGTTTCGTCCGAGCGATGGGCGACGGCGTTGCGCTGGCGCAGCCGTTCGATCCGCTGCTGGGAATCGGCCAGTTCGACCCGCGCGCGGTCGAGTTCGGCCCGCACGCGCTCGTAATCGGGCACCGAATTGCGCCGGGTCAATTCGAACACGCCCCACAGCGACACCAGCCACGCCAGCGCCAGCAGCCCGAGCACCAGGCGGGCGCGCGGGCGATGCGGCACGATCATGAAGCGGCTGGTGGGAGGGGGGCTGGCCATGGAAAGCGCGCGCACGGCGCGACAGGGGGCAGGAAGGGTCGGCGGCAGTTAGCCACCCGGGCCGGGCGAGGTCAAGCCGGGCGCTGGCTATACTGAGGCCCGGCTCACATCGCGGTTCGACGGCAATGAACGATGCGCAGCTCTTCGCCCTCGGGCTCACACTGGCCTGGCTGGCCGGCGTCCGCGCCTATCTGACCGTGTTCGGCTTAGGCCTCGCCGGCCTGATGGGCTGGATGGAATTGCCCGCCGCGCTGCAGGTTTGCCAGAACCCGTGGGTGATGGGCACCGCCGCCGTGCTGGCGCTGGTCGAATTCAGCGCCGACAAGATTCCCGGCGTCGATTCGGGCTGGGACTTGCTGCAGACCGTGCTGCGCATCCCGGTCGGCGCCTTCCTCGCGAGCGCCGCGCTGGGCGGCCAGGAAGGCGAGCTCAGCCTTGGCTGGGCGGCGGCGGGAGCGGGCGCCGCGCTCGCCAGTCACGCCCTCAAGAGCGGCACGCGCGCCTTGATCAACACCTCGCCCGAGCCGGTCAGCAATTGGGCCGCCTCGACCACCGAAGATGCGATGACGGTCGGCGCGCTGGCGCTGGTATTCGCGCATCCGTGGCTGGCGCTGGCCTTCGTGCTCGGCATCAGCGCGCTGGTGTTGGCGATGGCGATCTGGGTCTGGCGACGACTGTTGCGGCGCACCGCAACCGGCTGAAACCGACCGGCTCGACGTGCGCGGCGCGGGAAAACGCGCTGACAGCTTCACCGACGAAGGTTATAGTTCCATCGACGGGGCAAGAACTTACGCATGCACGCGCAGGCCGACACACAGCAACGCGCGGAACTACGCCTGGCATTTCTGCGCCACCTGCCCAAGCGGGCGGAGGCGATAGGCCGGCGCGGCCGGCGTTTCTGTCGCGAAGGCTGGGATATCAACGGCCTGTCGCTGCTGTACGAAGACGTGCAACGGCTGGCCGGCGTCAGCGGCCGCTACGGCGTGCTCGAAGTCAGCGAACAATTGCTCGCGCTCGAAAGCGTGCTCGGCGAATTCCTCGAACACGAAACCCTGCCCGACGAAGCCGCCAACGAACGCATCGTCAAACTGCTCGACGAGCTTGCGCCGCACCTGCCCGACGTGCGCGTGCACGTCGGCGAGCCACCGACCGCCACCGCGCGCTACACCGATTCGCCGCGCGCCGAACTGGCGCCGCCGAACTACTGGCGGCGCTGGGTGCCCGATGCCGACGCGCTGCTGGCACCGGATCTGACCGCCGCCAACGACGCCGAAACGCCGATCGGAGCCGAGCCGGCAGCGGCCGAAGCATCGATCGCAGATAGCGACCACGAGATCTTGCAGCAGGACGATCCGCCGCCGCCGAGCGCCGCCGTACCGGAAACCGCGGCACCGGAAGCCGCGGCACCGATCGCACCGCCGACGCCGCGACCGGCGCCGGTCGCGCGGCGTCCGCATCAGCGCCTCTACCACCTCACCGACAGCAGCCCGCTGGCGGTGCTGCTCGATCAACGCCTCGAGGCGCTCGGCTACGAACTCGAGCTGATCGACAGCAGCCACGAACTGAAGGAAATCCTCACCGCGCTGGCGCCCGACGCGGTGATCGTCGACGCCGCCTTCCTGCCCGAAATCGAAAGCCTCGGCGCGGTGCTGCGCAGCACGCGCGAACGCAGCGGATCGCGCGTGCGGCTGCTGGCGATTTCCGACGAAGACAGCGTGCAGGCGCGTTTGTCGGCGCGCCGCGCCGGCGCCGATTCGCTGCTGATCAAACCGGCCAACGTCGAAGACGTGCTGGCGCGCCTGCACGAACTGCTCGCCGGCGGCGCGGCCAGCAGCAACTACCGCATCCTGGTGGTGGAAGACGATCGTTCGCAGGCGCTGTTCGCCGAATCGATTTTGCGCAACGCCGGCATGGAGGCGCTGGTCGTCACCGACGCGTTCGAAGTGCTCGATGCGATGGATCGCTTCAAGCCCGATCTGGTGCTGATGGACCTGTACATGCCGCAATGCGACGGCACCGAGCTCACCGCGCTGATCCGCGAGCGCGAGGAATTCCTCAATACGCCGATCGTGTTCCTGTCGGGCGAGAGCGATCAGGACAAGCACTACGAAGCGCTGAGCGTCGGCGGCGACGATTTCCTGTCCAAGCCGATCCGGCCGAAATACCTGATCGCCTCGGTCGACAACCGCGTGCGGCGCGCGCGCGCGCTGCAGCAGCGCTCGAGCGCACGCAATCCGCGCGACCCGACCACCGGCCTGTACCATCGCTCGTATCTGCTCGATCGGCTCAACGAAATCCTCGGCGGCGACGCGGTGCGCGATCGCGTCGGCGGCCTGCTGTTCCTCGAGATCGACGGTGTGGCCACGCTGCGCGAACGTCTCGGGCTGTCGGGCCTCGAACAATTGCTGAGCGAAGCCGCCGAATACCTGGTGCGGCAACTCGATCCGCACCAGATCGCCTCGCGCTACAGCGACGGCTGCATCGTCGTGATGGATCCCGAACGCGATGACGCCGGCCTCGAATCGCGCGCCATCGAACTGCGCGCGCGGCTCGCCACGCAGGCTTTCACGGTCGCGGACAAACCGCTGCGCATCCGCGTGTCGGTGGGTGTGTGCGGCTTCCGCCACGGCTTCGCCGATGCCGGCGCGCTGCTCAACGCGGCCGAACGCGCGAGCCGCGAAGCGCGCGGGCTCGATCGCGGCGTGCATCGTTTCGAACCGCCGCGCCGCGCCGAAGACGAACAGGCCGCGGCACTGCTCACCTCGATGAAATCGGCGATCGAGCAGGATTCGTTCGAATTGCTCTACCAGCCGATCGTCGCGCTGCAGGGCGGCGAGGAAGCGCAGTATCAGACGCTACTGCGGCTGCGCGACGATATGGGCCGCCTGCACACGGCTGCGGCGATCGTGCCGCTGGCGGTGCGCAACGGGCTGATCCTCGACATCGATCGCTGGGTGCTGACGCAGACCTTGCGCGTGATCGACGAGCGGCGCGACGACCTGCGCCCGGTGAAACTGTTCGTCAGCCAGTGCGCCGCCAGCATGGTGGTGCCGGGCCAGGCGGCGTGGCTCGCCTCGCAGCTGCAGGCGCGCCGCATCGAAGGCAACGCGCTGGTGATCGAACTGTCGCTCGATGATGTGAACGAGCCCATCGAGGCCGTCACGGAATTCTGCACCACGCTGGTCCGCGTCGGCGTGCACTTCTGCCTGAGTCGCTTCGAGCGCGGCCTGGAAGGCGACTCGGTGCTCGAACAACTGCCGGTCGACTTCATCAAGCTGGCGCCGAAATATCTCGCCGCCAGCGCCACGCCCGGCCTGCGCGACGAATTGCGCGTGATCGTCGAGCGCGCCCACCGGCGCGGCCTGGCGGTGATCGCGCCGCGCGTGGAAGATGCGCAATCGGCCGCTACGCTGTGGATGAGCGGCATCGACTACATCCAGGGCAACCTGGTCCAGCTCGCCACCCGCGAGCTCGATTTCGACTTCAAGGCGGCGGTGCTCTAGTGACGGCGGACGACAGCACTTCCTCGCGCTGGCCGCGAAACCTCGCGGTGCTCGGCGCGTTCGTCGCGCTGGCCGCCGCCGGCCTGCAACTTTATGGCGCCGATGGGCCGTGGGCGATGATCTGCGCCGGCGCGGCCGGCATCGCGCTGATCGGCAGCCTGTGGCCGAATCCGCATGCCGACAAATCGAACGATCGCGCGCATCGGCCGGCAGCCGGCGAGAGTTACCAGCAGCTGGTCGCCGAAATCGAAAAGCACAAGCAGCTCGAACGCGAACTGATCACCGCCAAGCAGGCGGCGGAAGCGGCGACCATGTCGAAGGGCGAGTTCCTCGCCACCATGAGCCACGAAATCCGCACGCCGCTCAACGGCATCATCCCGCTGCTCGATATTCTTCTGTCCGCGCCGCTGGCGCCGGATCATCGCGAATACGTGCAGACCGCGTTCGGCTCGGCCAAGCAGCTGTTGCGCATCGTCGACGACATCCTCGACTACTCGAAACTCGAAGCCAACAAACTCGAACTCGAAAGCGTCGGCCTGAATCTCAAGGACGTGCTCGAAGGCGTGCAGCGCCTGATGGACAAATCGGCCGAGAGCAAGAATCTGCGGCTGAGCTTGAACATCGATCCGGGCGTGCGGCTGGCCGTGCGCGGTGATCCGGTGCGGCTGCGCCAGATCCTCACCAACCTGCTGAGCAACGCGATCAAGTTCACCGAACGCGGCAGCGTGACTTTGAACGTGACACGTCGCGGTGAAACGCGCACGCAGCACGAGATGCGATTCGAGGTGAAGGACACCGGCGTCGGCATCGCGCCGGACGTGGCGGAGAAACTGTTCCAGCCGTTTTCGCAGGCCGATGCGTCGACCACGCGCACCTACGGCGGCACCGGCCTGGGCCTGGTCATCTGCAAACGCATCGTCGACCTGATGGGCGGCCAGATCGGCGTCGAATCGCAGCCGGGGCGCGGCTCATTGTTCTGGTTCCAGGTGCCGATGCTCAAGGCGCACGGCGACATCGGCGCGCGCCGGCGCGAACTCAATGGCGCGCGCGTGCTCGTCGTCACTTCCAATCCGTCGCAGCAGCGCCGCCTGGCGCATGCGCTGCCGGCCTGGGGCGCGATGGCGGTGAACGCCGCCAACACGCAGGAAGCGCTCGCCAAGCTGCGCGCCGCGGCCGGCCGCAGCAGCAGCTGGTCGTTCGACATGATGCTGGTCGATGCCGGCGCCATTCCCACCACCCTGCTCGCCCTGCATCGCAGCGTGCTGCGCGAGAACGCACTGGAGGATCTGCAGATCGTGTACCTGCGAGGCGATGAAGACGTACCGGGCGAAATCGTCGAAGGCGAGCGCGTGCGCATCGTGCCGCGCGACGCCGGCGACGTCGAACTGCGGCAACAACTCTCGCGCATGCTCGAAAGCGACGGCCGCAGCGGCGTCGTACCGAGCGCGCCGAGCGTGACGGTGATCGCGCCGGCGGCCAACGCGCGCGTCTCGGCGCTCGCCCCCGACGCGCCGCTGCGCGGACATGTGCTGCTGGTCGAAGACAACCCGGTCAATCGCCAGGTGGCGCAGCGATTGCTCGCGCTGGCCGGCCTCACGCTCGACTCGGCCGAGAACGGCCGCGAAGCCCTCGACCGCCTGAATGCCGGCGCCTACGACGCCGTGCTGATGGATTGCCAGATGCCGGTGATGGACGGCTACACCGCGACGCGCCAGCGGCGCGCGCAGGAAGCCGAGCAAGGCCTGGAGCCGGTGCCGATCATCGCGATGACGGCCAACGCGATGGTCGGCGATCGCGAGAAATGCCTGTCGGTGGGGATGGACGATTATCTGAGCAAGCCGCTCAACCGCGCGCTGCTGGAAGAAACGCTGCGGCGCTGGATGCCGGCGATTCCGGCCGCGGAAAAAACCGCACAGGCCGTGCCCGCGATACCGGCGCGCGCCGAACCGATGCGTGCCGAGCTGGCGGCGACGGCGTCTGCCGGCGGAGCGGCGCGAGCACCGGGCTTCGCGTCGCCTGCGGTACCGCCTGCGCCGGTGCGCGCCGCGTCGCGCGAAACGCCGCCGCGGGAAGCGATACCGCGTGAAACGGCATCGCGCGAAGAGATCACGCTGCCGCGCTTCGCATCGATTCCGGTCGCGCGTCCGGCAGTGCCGCCGGTGACTGCGGCACCGCCTGCGCCGGTCCCTCCGGTCGCTCCTGCGCCGCGCGCCGAGCCGGTGTCGGCGGCGCCGGTGCTCAATCGCGAGATCGTCGACGATCTGCGCGAAATCATGGGCGAGGAATTCGTCGCGCTGGTGAAAGTGTTCCTCGAAGACGCGCCGCACGCGCTCGAAAAACTCGAAGCGGCCGCCGCCCGGCACGACGTCGATGCCCTGGTCGGTCCGGCGCATTCGCTCAAGTCGACCAGCGCCAATCTCGGCGCGCTGGCCCTGTCGGACCTCGCGCGCACCATCGAACATGGCGCGCGCCAGCGCACGCTGGCCGATCCGCAAGGCACCGTGGCGGCGCTGGTCCGCGAGTTCCGCCGCGTCGATACCGCGTTGCGCGGTTTCCTGGGCTGAAAGCGGCGTCATCGGGCAGAAAAAAAACGCCGCGAAATTCGCGGCGTTTTCGTTTCAGCGGAAGATTTTCAGCAAGCGATGAAATGACTCAGGATTTGTGGCCGCCGATCTTGGTCTGCAGATAGTTCTGCAAGCCCAGGCGCTCGATCAGGCCGAGCTGCGTTTCGAGCCAGTCGATGTGTTCCTCTTCCGACTCGAGGATGTCTTCGAACAATTCGCGCGAGACATAATCGCCGCATTGTTCGCTGTAGGCGATCGCCGCCTTCAGATCCGGCACCGCCAGATACTCGAGCCGCAGATCGCACTCGAGTGCGTCCATCGGGTTTTCGCCGATGAACAGCTTGCCGAGGTTCTGGAGATTCGGCAGGCCGTCGAGGAACAGAATACGTTCGATCAGCTTGTCGGCGTGCTTCATCTCGTCGATCGACTCGTGATACTCGTGGTCGGCGAGATCCTTCAGGCCCCAGTTCTTGAACATGCGGGCGTGCAGGAAATACTGATTGATCGCGATGAGCTCGTTGTAGAGCGCCTTGTTGAGATGTTCGATGACTTTGGGATCGCCTTTCATGGCGTTGGCTCCGAAACGAATTCCAACGTCAATCTAGCGAAATCGCGTTGCCGATGCGGTAACGAAAATCGCCCGCATCTTGGCGGGCGATCGGAGGCTACGAGGCCCGGCGAACTCAGGCGGCGACGGGATACATCGCGAGCGGGAACGGTTGCGCGCGGCGCGCCTCGTGCAGCACTTGCAAGGCGACATCGGCGCAACTGCCGCAGGTCGATGCGCAACCGGTCATGGCGCGCAGGTCGGCCAAATCCTGGGCGCCGGCATCGGCCGCCGCGCGCACGGCGCGTTCGGTGATTCCATTGCAAAGGCAGACGTACATGCGAGGCGGCATCCGGCAGTTCCGACGGAAGCTATTCCACGCCAGATGCGAATGATTGTCAACTAGCCTTGGCTGAATGCCCGCGCCCGCCGACGAATCGCTTGACCCCGTCGCGCCGGTCGCGCTCGTCCAGCGGCGGCGGGGCGCGGTTGAGGATCGCCGCGCCATCGGCCACCGAATGCGCCTTGTGGGCCAGATGGTGCAGTGCCTGGGCGTAAACGCGGCGCTTGAAGTTGACCACGTGCTCGAGCGGATACCAGAAATCGACCCAGCGCCACTGATCGAACTCGGGTTTGTCGGTCAGATCCAGCCGCACCTCGTGCTCGGCGCCGACCAGGCGCAGCAGGAACCACACCTGCTTTTGCCCGATGCAGATCGGCCGCTCGCCGACCCGCACGCAGCGGCGCGGCAGGCGATAGCGCAGCCAGCCCGGCGTGGCGTCGAGCACATCGACGTGCCCGGGCGACAGACCGGTTTCCTCGTGCAGCTCGCGGTACATCGCCTCGAGCGGCGTCTCATCGGTGTTCATCCCGCCCTGCGGGAACTGCCAGCCGTCGCGCGACGCGCGACGCGCCCAGAACACACGACCGTCCCCGTGCATGAGCACGATGCCGACGTTGGGCCGGTAACCGTCCGGATCGATCACGGGACGGACTCCAAAACGTATCTGTCCCGACAATGCCACAGCGGCGCGCGCACCCACAAGCCGAATCGCATCCGGCACCGCGCCGCAAACGCCCGACTCGAAGCGCAACGCCCAACTCGAAACCCGCGCGGTTGACGCTCGATGAACCGGGATGGATAATTCGCGCCCCCGTCGCCCGGCGGGGCCCGCGTGGCTATGTAGCTCAGCCGGTTAGAGCACGGCACTCATAATGCCGGGGTCGGTGGTTCGAGCCCACCCATAGCCACCACGCTTCGAAACCTCTTTGACTGTCAGCCAGTTAGCTTTTGTGGCGAGAGCCAATTCGGTAGAGGTTCGGTACGACTCATCACGCGCAATGCGTGTGCGATTGCCGGTTTCGTGTTCTTCTGCCTTACTTCCTTCGCTACATCCTCTGCACACGCAAGGGCATCTGCAGCTGGGGGCACCGAGTGCCGTTCCCGCAACGCGCGCCTCCTGCACACGCTGGCAGTAAGGCGAATTGAATCGGCCGTCGACAAGCCTTCGCTCGTCGATGATCGCAATGGCTCGACTCTTTCGGCCAACTCGGGCTTAAACTTCGGTCATGTTTGAGACCAGTACTTACAACGACCCAGGCGTCCTGGACCCGGCCATTCGGAACCGCTGGGAGTTCATGGAGACAAGCTCGGCCTCGGCGGTGTTGCGATCCGTTTGCCCCGAGGAGTGGGACGACATCACTCACGTCTTACGCAACTTCTCCCTGGATCCGGCGCAATGGCTAAAGAAGGGAGGCAACCGGGGGACATCGCGAAGTTCATCGACGACATGTTCAATGCGCGAGGTTGGCGTGAAACAAGAGTCGACTTACAGACAGAGGGCATTCTCTATTCAAAGGCCAACCTCGAAGTGGGGCGACTCCCTGTAGTCAAACAGGAGGGCTACTTGGTAGACAACTTCAAGGGGCGAGTTGCCCTTGATGTGAGTGGAACGCGAAAGACGGAAATCTAGATCGCGACCTTTGCGCGTATCGCGCCTGGCATGAAGCCGGCGTCATCTCCGCTGTCGTATTGATAACTCAAGACAGACTTCCGATGAAGGCGTTGGCTGACAGGCTATGGCGTAACTACCTCGGCACGTTGCCAGATGATCAGCGGAACCAGCGGTTACCGATTGATCTTTCGACCTCCACCACTACGAGTTTGGAGAAAGCTGCTCTCCGGGTTCGTCGAGGAATCATGGGAACTTGTCCGCTACTTGTTGTGGCAGTAACCGAAGCGACTTGGAATGGAATGCCGTATACCGCTCCCGTCGTCTAGTCGCGTACGGCGTGCCGTCCGCGTGGCCGCAGTGGAGTGTTAGCCGACTTGAGCAAAGCGCGTACTCGCTGGATGGAGTAACCAGTGCCATCGGCGAGCTGACGGACGCTACTGCCTTCGAGATATTGCTTGCCCAGCTCCATCCCCAACACATTCGCGCGAGACGCCTGTAAGTGTTCATTCGGTCGCAGAGGCGGGAGCATGGACCCGCCCTCGTAGCCTTTATGGACGGCTCCTTGAGGAATCACATCATCAGCTGATTCGTCGCCCCACACCGTCCATCCTGGACGCCTGTGCCTGGCAAACATCTCAAGGTACGCGCCAGGGGAACACGACTGAATGAGATCGTACTGTTCGTCCGGCTTACGCGAATGCTCTCGCTTGCGAGTCTCGATCATGTTGACCTGCGAGCGTCCGGGCGGAAGGGTTCGCATGGACCCACGCACTCCGAAAAGTAGAAGCTCTGTCATGTTTCTAAAGTAGAACCCCCCTCCTCGGCCATCAGGCCCGCCGTCCTTGCGTCGCTTTGCCCCCACGACGTTGCTTACATAGCGGAAACCCCGAGCACTCATCACATCGAGACCGTCGGGGAGCAGTGCGTTGGGAACCCACAGATAGAGGTGAGCATTGCGCGACGCGGCATCGCGTACCGGCAAAGCCTTAATCGCCTCAAGAGGCATGGTCGAGTAACGGTCCAATCGCCGGTGCTCGGGGGCGACCTTTCCCGTCCTGTTGGCAAATCGCCAAGGCGGGTCCGCAAGGACTGTCGCGAACCCTCGGCGGCGACAGCTTGGTTTACGCCTGTCTCATATCTTGGGAATGCCCCCGCCAAAGAGGCTCTTCCGCGCTGCCATCCCTAGATGACCCTGCCCCGTGGCGGTCCAGGCGGCACAGCCGCCCTCATATTTTGTCATCGGGAGGTCGACGCCCTCCTTCCGCCCAACCGAAAAATTTGGGAGTTGTGCCCGGCTCGAACGCCGGACACGTCTACAGGAACGCCGAACGACTAAGAAGAACCAGCGTCGATCAGCACCAGTGAGCGCTTGGCAAGCCGAATGTTGCTGTCGCCCGCTGCGCCGAGCCATAGCGGCCGCCACACTGCGCATCAAAGCGCGCGCTGCAACGCCTCCATGCGCGCCCGCTGCGGGGCGTTCTTCGCCAATTGCGGATCGAGGATTTCGCGTGCGCGTTGCAGTTCGCGGCGGGCGCGTTCGGTGTCGCCGTCGGCGTGCGCGAGTTCGGCCAGGTCGAGGGTGAGATCGCCGACGCCGACGTAGCGGTCGTTGAAAGCTTTGGCCTGGCGTGTGCGGGCCGATTCGAGTTCGGCTCGCGCGGTTTTGCGATCGCCTTCGGCGGCGGCGAGCAGGCCGCGGATGCGTTCGATCGCGGCGATGCGCGGGCTTTCGGGCCCGCCGATGTCGTCGAGATTGGCCTGCGCTTCGCGCAGCAACCGATGGGCTTGCGCACGATCGCCGAAGCGCCGATGCCACTCGGCCAGGTGGATGCGCTGGCGGCCGCGTTCCATCGCCCAGTCGCGATCGGCGATCGGGTCGATCGGTTTCTCCAGCCACAAGCGCGCTTCCTCGGCCTTGCCGGCCAGCAGCAGCAGGCGGCCGAAATTCTGCCGCGCCAGCGGCAGCGTGAAGCCGGCGTTCTCGTACTCTTCGATGATCGCCGCGCCCTGTCGCATCAGCGGTTCGGCCTGTTCGTAATCGCCGACCTGCTCGTACATCGAACCCAGGTTGAGCATATCGAGCGCGCGCGACGGATCGTGTTCGGCGCCGGCGCGTCCGCCGATGTCGAACACGGCGCGGAATTGCTCGATCGCCTTGAGCGTGCGGCCCTGGTCGTAATAAACCCGCCCGAGATTGTTGTGCACGACGGCAATCTTCTGGCTGTCGTGTTCGAGCAATGCCTTGCGGTGTTCGAGGATTTCGAGCAGGACCTTTTCGGCGGCTTCGCTCTCGCCCATGTCGCGCAACAGCACGGCGTAGAAACCCAACGACGAAATCAGATCCAGATCGTCGGGCGGCAGTTGCGCACGCAGCTGCGCGATGCTGGCGTCCATCAGTTGGCGTGCTTCTTCGCTGCGGCCGGCGTTGAACAGCGCTTCCGACAAATACACCTGATGCTTGAGCGTGGCCGGCGCGTTGGCGCCGTCCGCCTCGGTTTGCAGCGCGACCGCTTCGCGCAGTGCCGCTTCGGCCTCGGCGTTGCGATCGTTGCGCGAATAGGCCAGCCCCAGGCCGGCCAGTGCATTGGACAATTCGCGCGGTTTGTCGAGGCTGCGCAGCAGATCGACGGCTTCGCGGTAATAGCGTTCGGTGTCGGCGAAACGTTGGCGGCCTTCGGCAGCCAGCGCCAGTTCCTGCAACAGTTCGGCGCGCTGCCCGGGGGCCAGCGTATCGGGCGCGGCGAGTGCGGCTTCGATCGCAGCAGAGGCTTTTTCGGGCTGGCCCAGATTGCTGTAGATCTCGCCAAAGGCGCCCAGCAGCCGCGCGCGCTGCGCCGCCGGAACGTCCTGCGCAGCGGCCAATCGCGCGGTGCCGCGATCGATCAGTGCCGACGGCGTGACGCTGGCGCCGCGCGCGCGTTCCGGATCGGCTTCGCGGAATAGTTCGACCAGATAGTCGGTCACCGCTTCGGCGGCCTGCGCTTCGCGCTGCGCATGCGCTTCGGCGCGTAATGCGCGATCGCGTTCGTCGGCCAGTTGCCAGGCCGACCAGCCGAGCAAGGCGACGACGATCAAGGCTGCGGCCGCGACGTAAGGATGGCGGCGCAACAATTTGTTGAAGCGATAGCCGACGCTGTCGGGCACCGCATGCACCGGTTCGCCGGCAAGATAGCGTTGCAGATCGTCGGCCAACGCTTCGGCCGACGAATAGCGTCGCGTCGCATCGACCGCGGTGGCGCGCAGCACGATGCGATCCAGATCGCGCCGCAGCACCGAGCGCCGAGCCGGATCGGCGATCTGGCTCGGCGCCGGCAAAGCGCCTTCGTCGTCGGGTTCGGGCGCCTTGTCGGTGAGCAGTTCCGACAGCAGCAGGCCGAGTGCGTAGATGTCGGCCGCCGTGCTGAGCGGCTCGCCGCGACGTTGCTCCGGACTGGCATAGGCCGGCGTGAACCACGGCTGCGTCGCGCTCGAGGTGCGCGATTCGGGATCGACCAGTTTGGCGATGCCGAAGTCGAGCAGCAGCGGCCGGCCGTCGTCGCGCAGCAACACGTTCGCCGGTTTGATATCGCGATGCACGATCAGACGCTGATGCGCGTAGTGCACCGCGTGCGCCAGATCGCGCAGCAGTTCGATGCGGCGGACCAGCGGCAGCTTGCGCTCGATGCAGGCCTCGACGATGGGCTCGCCGGGCACGTATTCCATCACCAGATAAGGCTGCCCGTGCACGGTTTCGCCGCCATCGAGCAGACGCGCGATGTTCGGATGCACCAGTTCGGCCAGGATCTGCCGCTCGTGCCGCAACTGGCGCGCCGCATCGGTGCCGGCGTGGCCGCGGATCAGTTTGATCGCCACCTGATGGCGGAACTGCTCGTCGGCGCGCTCGGCCAGATACACCAGGCCCATGCCGCCGCTGCCCAGTTCGCGCAGCAAGCGGTACGGCCCCAGACGCATGCCGGGCGCCGGCGATTCGATCGCTTCGAGCAGGGCCGCGCCGAAGCGGTCGGGCAGTTCGGTACTGCCCGGGTCGGCGGCGAGCATCGCGTCGAGCTCGTCGCGCAATTCGTCGTCGATCGTCAATCCACGCAACCAGCTCGCGCGTTGCGCGGGGGCGATCGCCAGACCTTCATCGAACAGACGCTCGAGCGTCTGCCAGCGCGCGTCGCTCACGATTCGAGCCGCTGCTTGAGCCAGGCGCGGGCGAAACGCAGGTCGCGATTCACGGTGGCGAGCGAAACTTCGAGCACTTGTGCGACTTCCTCCAGATCGAGCCCGACCAGATAATTGAGTTCGATCACGTCGGCCTTGCGCGGATCGCTTTCGCGCAGTTGCGTCAGCGCTTCGTACAGCGCCTCGGCGTCGCCGCCGTTTTCCGCCGCGACATCGTCGGCCGCGCCGAGCGTCACGCGCACCTGTCCGCCGCCGCGTTTGGCGCTCGATTGGCGGCGGCCGAGATCGTGCAGGATGTTGCGCATCGCCACCGCGACGGTCTTGAAGAAATGCACGCGATCCTGCCAGGCGACATCGGCATCGAGCAGGTTGATCACCAGTTCGTTCGCCAGTTCCGTCGGCTGCAGCATCGCCGGCCCGCCGTCGGTGCGCAGGCGGCGCGCCGCCAGCTGCCGGATGCGATCGTAGACCAGGGCCAGCACCGCCTCGGCGGCATGCACATCGCCGCCGCTCCACGCTCGCAGCAGCGTGGTCAGCTGCTCGCGCCCGTTCGCGTCATCGCCCGTCATCGTCCGTCTCCTAGGTCCCCCTGCCGATCATACTTGCCGCAGGGCAGGCCGAACGACGATCGGCTCGCAGCTCGCCCCCCAAATGTGGGTGGCCGACGCGTGCGGTTCCCAGCATCGGCCCGCAGCCGGCGGCAACCCGACCGGGGCGATGGGCCCGGCGCTCATCAGGTCAGCCGCAGGAAGGCGCGCAGTCGCGGATCGATGCCTTCCCGGCCGTCGGTCCGTTCGAACAATTCGACCGCCAGTTCCAGCGCTTCGTCGTCCGATTCGCGTTGCGCGCGCGTCAACCGGTCGAGGCGGGCGCGCAGTTCGTCGAGCGACAGCGTCGCCGGCGCCAGGCGCAGGAACGGGATTGCCCGCGCGCCATTCATCGCGGGGAGCTTCGCCGCGTCGCGATCCCGTTGCCGGGATCGCACCACTTCCGGTCAGCGTTCGAAACCATCGCCGAACACGTGCGCGCCGGCCACCGGACTCACGCGCAGTTGCACCGTGCCGATGACATCGTTGTAGTTGCGATCGCCGGGCCGCGTCGCTTCGATCGTACAGGTGCCGATCTCCAGCGCGGTGACCGTGGTGCCCGACACTTCGCACGTGATGGCGCCAGCCGAAACGCGATAAACGATGGTTTGCGCCGTGCTGCCGCCGGTCGCGCCGAGCGCGGCGGTCCCGCCGGGGACCAGCTCGGCGGGCGTGAGCGTGACGATCAACGCGGCCTGATCGGCCTTGTCGATGCCGACGGTTTGCGTTGTCTGCGGCGCCGCCTGGTAGCTGGCGTCGCCGGGCTGGTCGGCGGTGACGATGCAATCGCCGGCGCCGAGAATCGAAATCATGCCGCTCGCCGCGTCCACCGCACACACCCCTGGCGTCGCGCTGCCATAGCGCACGTCGAGGCCGCTGCTCGCCGTCGCCGACACGGCGCCCGCCGTGCCGCCGAACACGAAGCGGCCGGGGTTGGGCCCGAAGTTGATGACTTGCGCCAGGCGCGCGTCGAGCACCGCCAATGCATCGCGTGCTTCGCCGCCGATCTGCGCGAAGCGCCCGGCCACCGCCACCGATCCATCGGCGGTGAGGGCCAGCGAGAGCACGTCGTCATCCGGCGAGGGACTCCATGACGGATCGGCCTGCCCCGCGTTGGCGGTGGACAGCCGCGCCAGATTGGCGCGCGCGCCCCCGCCCAGTTCGGAGAAGTCGCCGCCGACGTAGAGCCGGCCGTTGCCGTCCAGCATCAGTGCAGTAACGACCGTGCCGACTTCCGAGGCCGGATTCCAGGCCGGATCGGCCGCGCCGGTGCCGGTTCCGGACAGCTTCGCCAGACCGAATCGGCCGGCACCGCCGATCATCGGAAAATCGCCGCCGGCGTAAACGTCGCCGGCCTGATCGACCGCCAGCGCCATCACCGAGTTGGCCGGCGCCGGATTCCAGTTCGCATCGCGCGCACCATCGGTGAGCGCGAACTTGCCGAGCAGGAATGGGCCGCCCAGGTAAACCGCATCGCGGCCGTCGAGCGCGATCACTTGAACCGTGGAGCCGGGCTGCGGACTCCAGGAATCGAGCGCGCCGGCGGACGTGAATCGCGCGACGCCATTGCGCGGCGAAGTGACCGCTCCGGCCGTGATGCGATTGAACTGCCCGCCGATATAGACATTGTCGGCCGCATCCGTCGTCAGCGCGAAAACCGGGCTGTCGGGTTGCGCGATCCAGGCTGGGTCGCGAGTACCGAGCGCGCCGGAAAGTTTGACCAGATGATCGCGGAGCGGGCCGTCGCCGAAGGAACCACCGGCATAAACATCGTCCTGGCTGTCGATCGCCAATGCATTGACGACGCCGTCGCCGATGCCGGCTACCCAGCCGGTGTCGAGCGTGCCGTCGGCCCGCACGCGGACCAGATCGTGCAGCGGATAGCCGTCGGCGGTGAGGAAATCGCCGCCGACGATCAAGGCTCCGTCCGACTGCGCCGCGACCGCCGTCACCGCGCCCGGCAACTCGGCATCGACGCGGTCGCCGAGCGCACCGGAGGCTTCGATGGTGGCGAAACCGAGCCGCAGTTCGTCTTCGGCGCGCGTGAACGGGCCGCCGACGACGAGCATGTCGCCCGCCGGCCCGGGCACATCGATCGTCGCCGACACCAGCACTCCTTCCCAGGCGCCATCGAAGCGCGGGTGCCAGGAAGCGGCGACGCTGCCGTCGACCGACGACAACTTGGCAAGCCGGTGACGGGTGCTGGCGCCGATCGCCGAAAACGAACCACCGACATAGACATCGCCGTTGCCGTCGACCGCCACCGTGTTGATCTCGCCGTCGGGCGTGCCGGCGTTCCACGCGCCGATAGCCAGGCCGCTCGCGGTGTCGAGCTTCGCCACTTCCGAGCGCGCCTTGCCGCCGATGTTGTCGAACAGACCGACGACATACAGGGCATCGCCGTCGAGCACGAATTGGTACGGGAATTTGTCCGGCGCCGGATTCCAGTTGGGATCGACGACCACGTTGCCGCCGGCGTCGCGCACCAGCTTCGCAGCGTTGCTCCGCGATACGCCGCCGATCGAATCGAACGAACCGCCGACATACAGCCCGCTGGCGTCGCTGGCCAGCGTGAGGATCGCATTGCTCGGCCCCACATCCGGAGCCGCCGCCCATGCCGGATCGACGTTGCCGGTGCCGGAGGAGAGTTTCGTCAATCGGCGTGGCACCGGCGGCGTGGTGGTGACGGTGAACTGTCCGCCGCCGACGTAAACGCCGCCCGCGTCGGCCGCCATGGCGTAGACACTGCTGCCGTCGTCGAGCTGCGCCGTCCACGCGGGGTCGACGCTGCCGGCACCGGTGCCGGCGAGCTTGGCGAGACCGGTGCGCGGCTGGCCGTCGATCTCACCGAAATAGCCTGCGACGTAAACCGCGCCGTCCGGCGCGACCGCCATCGTCTGCACCGAATCGTTCGCCGAAGGCCGCCAGTCCGGATCGAGACTGCCATCGTTGCGCAGCCGCGCGAGATTGCCGCGCGGCTCGCCGTTGACCGATGTGAAGTTGCCACCGAACACCACGCCGCCGTCCGGAAGCCGTGCAATCGCGTGCACTTCGCCCGCAACCTTGAGCCGCAGATCGGGATTCGCGCGTGGCGCGGGCGCCTGCGCCATCGCGCCGGCGGCGCACAGCAGCAATGCTGTCGCGAACGACGAACGCAGCGCCGCCGGCAACACGGAAAACACGGTATTCATGCGGGGGTTCCTGAAAACTTGCGCGGTTGTTGCGCCAGAGAGATTCGCTTGCCGACATGGCGATCGCTCGGCGTCACCGGCATGGCGTGGAAGATGTCGATCGAAACCGGTATCCCGACGCAGGACGGCGCCGCCGCTCACCCGTGTTCGCCTTCCTGCAACCGCTTCGCCGAAGCCAGCCGATCGAACAGGCTGACCAGCGTGCGCTCCGCCGTCGCATCGCCCGTGCAGCGCACCAGCGTGCCGTTGGCGAGCATGCTCGCGACACGGCTGGCCGGCAGTTCGAGCGCTTTCACGCCGGCCTGGTTGACGAATACATGCCAGCCGCTCGAGACACCGCGCCAGCACAGTTTCAGACGCGTCGCGGGTTGATCGGGCGTGTGCAGGTCGACGAGTTGGCCGACTTCGAGCGGGGTGTTGTCGGGTTGTGGCGGGGGTGGTGCGTCGGGAATCGGGAGATGGGAGCCGGGAGAAGGACGCGCGGTGTCTTCGATGCGTCTGGCGTCGACGCCGGTTTCGTAGTCGGCGGCTTCGTCCGCTGCAGTCGATCGCGAGGCTCGATCGCGACTGTCAGCCGCCGTGACTTCGTACGGCACAGCGGCGAATGCGCGCGGCGCCGTGTCGATATCGTGCCCACCGCCGACGATCACGAAGGCCGGATCGCCGATCTCCGCCTCGGTCGCATCGACGATCAGCCGCGTCAGGCTGCGCCAGACGTCCATCATCTGCTGCGCCGAATAGCCGACCAGTTCGAGTCCGTTGCGCAGATCGATCGCAGTGGAGGCCAGCTGATGCATCGCCTGCTGCGCACGCGCCGGTCGGCACGAAGGCAAGGTCGCCCAGTTGCCGAACGCCAAGCGAAGACTCGTCGCCACCGCGGCGGCATTGCGGAATTCGACGGCATCGGCGCCATGACGCAATGCCACCAGCACCATGTACTGGGCCCACGGCCGACGCAGCAACTCGTGCACCAGCGGCGGCAGTTCGCCGTGCGCCAGTTCGCGGCCGATGTGCTCGGCCACCGTCTGCCAGGCGAGTTGCAGCCGTTCGCGATTTTCGGCGGAATCGTCGGCATCGATATCGCGCAGCAATTCGAGCGAACGCACGCGCTCGTGGTTGCGCTGCAACACCTCGAGGATTTCGACGAACACCGCCGGGCTGTCGCCGTAATGCACGAGTACGTCGGCGATCGCGGTGCGACAGCAGGCCAGCATGCGCACGCCGCGCGGCGTGCCGGGGCCGAATTCGAGCGCGCCGCGCACCAGCGCTTCGAGCAATTGACGCGCGGCGCTGTCGCGGCGCAGCAGCAGCTGGCGATCGTCCAGCGTCAGGCGCAGGAAAGGAATGCGCAGTTTGAACAGATCCGGCACCAGCTGCGGCGGGAAATCCGCATCGGCGACGAGCAATTCGAACAGGGTCTCGACCAGATCGGCGACCGCCAGATCGGTTTCTGACAACACGCGATCCTGTCCGCGCAATGCGTTGGCGCTACGCAGGGCGGCTTCCACCAAGGCAGCCAGCGGCGCCGGCGCGTCTTGTTCGTCGCCGCGCGTATTCTTCTGCGCCGCCTGCAGCAGGATCAGCGCGCGCACCAGCTGTTCGCGGGTCCAGTGCGGCTGCGCCGCGCTGCGCCGCGCCTGCGCCTTGCCGGCGAGCAGTTGCAATGCCGCGGCGAGCAGGTCGGAACGTGCGATCGAAGCCGACAATTTGCCATGCTGCGCTTCTTCCGCCATCGCCGCCGGCGACAAGCTTGCATTCGACGGTGCGTCGCTCTGGGCCGGCAGCGATTTATCGCCGCGGCTCACCGACAATGCGAACTCCGCATCCTGCGCGCCCAGCATCTGCACGCATTCGCGGTAGGTTTCCGGCAACCCGCCCAGCATCTGCGCATGCAGCGCGCGCAGCAGCACCACGCGCACTTCGGCTTCCAGCGACACCGCGGACACCGTCTGCAGATAGGCATCGAGCACCGGGCGCGGACCGATGACGCTCGCCACCCGATCGATCCGGGTTTCGTCGCCCGGCCCGAGCGCCCGCGCCAGCACCACCAGCGCCGGACGCGCGATGGCGTCGACCTGCGCCACGAAGGTCGCGCACAGCAACTCCTGTTCGAGATCTTCTTCGCACATCATGCGCAGCGCCCGCGGTTTGCGGCCGGCATCCGGTTTCGCCGTGGGCATCGCGGCGATGTGCGCCGCCACGCGCGTGACGAATTCGGCGCGCAATTGCGCTTCGCAGGCCTTCAGCGTCCGCAGGCTGCGATACACGGCGAGCCGCACAGCCTTGCTCGAGCGCAGCATTTCGCCGTCATCGGCGAGCAGTTCCAGCGCCTGTTCGTGCGCCTGCCGGCACAATCGGTCCAGATGCCGGCGCATCACCGACGTGAGCATCCCGAGCCGCGCCGGCGAGGCGAACTGGGTCGCTTCGCTTTCGCCATTGCCGGCGACCAGATCGGCGGATGAAACGTCGCCCGCTGCGGTCGGCGAGGAGAAATGCGACTGATCGAGCGGGTTCATGGTTTGAGCGGGCCGTGGCGTGGATCGGCGTGGAAGCAACTGGCGTACAGCGCCAGCAATTGGCTGCGTTGCAGCCGCGTATCGGCGAGTACTTCGTCGAGCACAGCGCTCTCGTCGTCGCCGCGTTCGGCCGCCACGCGCAGCCGCAGCAGCGCGAGGCGTTCGTCGCATTGCTCGGCGGTCATGCGGCGCAAGGGCCGGCCCCGTCGCAATGGACGCACGGCGCGCAGGCGCGTGGCCTCGCGCAGCAGGCGCACCGCGAACTGGCGGCGCTGCGCGACGGCCAGCGCAGTCTCGTCGGCGCGCAGCGCACCGCGCAGATAAAGCGCCAAGCGCACCAGCGGCAGGGTTTCACCGGCATTGGCGTGCATCCGGCGCAACCACGGTGCCTCGCTCGGTCCGGCGTCGCCGGTGGCGAAACGCAGCGCGATCCACTCGCCGCGGTTGCGTCCATGCAGCAGCGCCGCCATGCCCTCCGGCAGCACCAGCGTGTCGCCCGCCGACAGATGCCGGGTGCCGTCGACGGTTTCGATCACGCACGGCGGCCGCGTCGCGATCACCAGCCACCACGACTCGGCGGTGGCGATCTGCAGCGCCGCCTCGCGCTTGCCTTCGTGCAGTTCCAGCGACGCGCTGCGGGCGTCCAGGTCGGTGACCACATCGCAGCCGCTGCGCGTGAACAGGGCCGCGGCAGGCAGATGCGGATTGCGGACGCGATGGTCTTCGTGCCGCGGCCGCGCCTGCGTCGGCACCTCGGCGGCCGGCGCGAACTCCAGCGGCGGCAGCGCGGCGCGGGCGCGGCGCGAGCCGGACAGACTCAATGCGGACATGCCGGTCTCCTACGGAATCGCAGCGGCAGTGGCGGTGATCCGCGGCGTGCTGCGCGCGCCTTCGGCGTTCGACGCCAATATCGGCATCGCGATGACGCCGGCGTCGATCGGCGTCGCCTTGTTGGTCCATTTGCCGAGCAGGCGCGACAGCGTGCCGAGCTCGATCGGTTTGGCCAGGTGATCGTCCATGCCCGCTTCGAGGCAGCGCTCGCGATCGCCCGGCATCGCGTTCGCGGTGACCGCGAGCACCGGCATGCGCCGCAGACCGTTCTCACGCTCGTGCAGACGCTGCACGCGGGTTGCGGCGAAACCGTCGACGTCGGGCATCTGGCAATCCATCAGCACGATGTCGAATTCGGTGCGACGCATCAGATCGATCGCTTCGCGTCCGCCGCTGGCCTGGGTGACCTTCGCGCCGAGTTTCTGCAGCGAAAGTTGGCCGGCGTAGCGATTGATCGCGATGTCGTCGACCAGCAGCACGCGCAGTCCGTCGAAACGCTGCGACGGTTCGCGCGACAGGCGGATCTCGGGGCCGTCGGCGAGCGCCGCGGCGTCCGGCGTGCGATTGGAAATCAGGTCGCGCACCAGACGGTTGGCGGCCGCGTCGCGCAAGTCGCGCGAAGCCAGCACTACGCGTCCGCCGTGATCGCCGTCGATCAGGCCTTCGCTCGAATCGCCGAGCAGCAGCACGCGCATCTGCGAGAAGCATTCTTCGCTCAGCACCGGCCGCGTCAGCGATGCCGCGGTCTTGCTGGCCGACGCCAGGTCGATCACCAGCAGATTGGTCTGGCCGGAGGTACCTTGCGACGGTGACGCCGCCCGCAAGATCGACAGCGTCTCGTAGGCCGTGCCGACGCGCGTGGTGGTGAATTCGAGCGCGCTCAGGTTGCGCGTCCAGGTATCGGCCACGAACTCGTCGCGCGTCAACAGCAAGGCGTGCGCGGCAGCGGCGGACAGATTCACCGCCTCGCCGGCGGCACGCAGCAGCGGCACCGTGAACCAGAACGTCGAGCCACGGCCGAGCGCCGAGTCGACGCCGATGCGTCCGCCCATCGCATCGATGATGCGCCGGCAGATCGCCAGACCCAGACCGGTGCCACCATGCGCGCGCGCCGTCGATGCATCGGCCTGCGAGAACGGCTGGAACAAGGTGGCGGCGGATTCCGGCGCAATGCCCGGCCCGGTGTCGCGCACCGCGACGCGCAGCGTGCGATAGGTGCGGTCTTCGGCCACCTGCGACACTTCGACGAACACTTCGCCGCGGGTGGTGAACTTGATCGCGTTGCCGATCAGATTGGTCATCACTTGGCGCAGGCGCAGCGAATCGCCGCGCACCACCGGCGGCACCGAGCTGTCGACTTCCAGATGCAGGCGCAGCTGCTTGGCTTCCGCCGTGCGCTTCATCAGCGTGCAGACCGAACCGACCAGTTCGATCGGCCGCAGCGAGGCGGTTTCCAGCTGCAGCGCGCCGGCTTCGAGCTTGGAATAATCGAGCACGTCGTTGACGATGCGGCGCATTTCGCGCGCCGACTCGAAGGCCGCGGCGACCTGGTGGCGGATCTCCTCGTCGAGCGGCGCGGCCAGCACCAGTTCCAGGATCGGCAGGATGCCGTTGAGCGGGGTGCGGATTTCGTGGCTCATCGTGGCGAGGAACTCGCCCTTCGACAGCGCCGCCGCTTCCGCATCGCGCTTGGCCGACAGCAATTCGGATTCGCCAGCGCGCAGGCGTTCGACTTCGGCGGTGAGTTCCTTGATCTGCGTGCGCGCCAGGGTCGCCGCCAGTTCCGCGGCTTCGCGTTCGGCTGCGGGAATTTTCGCCTGCTCGTGCAGCACGACGAACTGCGCCGCGACACGGCGTTGCTGCACGAACGCCGCCGCGACCGCGCACGCAGCGCCGGCCAGCGCGCCGGCCGCGAGAAGATTGCCGCCCGAGACGAACAGCGACACCGCGGCGACGACCGCCATCAGCACCGCAGCGCCGGTGATGCAACCGTGATACAGCGTCGCGCGTTCGATCGCCGCGTGCGACGCCGCCGGCTTCGCAGGGCGGTTGTCGCCCGCCATTTGCGGGCGCGCGCCATCGCGAGCGCGGCGCGGCGGCATAGCCTGCGATCTGTCGGCACGCAACGGATGCGTCGAACCGATCGCGGGGTCGGGAAGAACCGAAGAAGGTAAATGTACCGGGGTATTCATGCGGGCAGGACTCAGCGATACCGCGCCCAGAGCAGCTGCGCCTGGTTGGTCGGATCCATCGACGGCGTTTCGTCGGGCTTGAACTCGCCGACCGGGTCGAAATGCAGGTTCAGCGTGTTGCCCAGGCGGCCCGAGGCTCCGGTATCCACACCTTGGGCGGCTCCGGTGACGTAGCCGCTGATGGTCGTAGCACCGCTTGTGGCGACTTCATTGCCCGCCATGACACTGCCATCGACTCGCGCAGCGCCCGAGAACGCGATGTTACCGCCGCTGAACGTGTTGTCGGGCGCGAAACTGCCCGCAACCAGCGAAACGTTGCCGATCTTGTTGTAGACCAGTCCTTCCTGACCTGCGGTCTTGTTGCACAGATTGGTCGGATACAGGTCCTCCAGCGCGGGCGATTCGATGGCGTCGCTGCCGGTGGCGGGCGGAATGTCGGCGTTGTCGCAAAGCAGGTCATACCCCGCATAATTCGGCGCCATGATGTGATTGTCTGCCGTTACCGAGATATTGCCCGTGGCGATGAACGCGTTGACGTACCCGCGCTTTGTCACATTCAAGCTGCCGCTGAACCACACGACACCACGCGCCATGGTCTGCGCGTTGTCGGCGCCGAGGGTCCAGAGCGGCAAGGTGGGCGGCGTGGTATTGGGATCGCCGGGGGTGTAGTCGAAGCAACTCTCGTTGACATCATCGATGTTCTGGCAGATGCGCGCGACCGGGTCGCTGCATTTGTTCTGGCCGCCATCACCGCCCGTGTCGGATGTCATGTCCTGCGGCTTGCACAAATGATCCGGAATCTTTGCGTTGGCATCGTTCGGGTGAACGACGAAACCGAGCGTGTAAACGCCGTCCTGCACCCCGTTCATGCTCCTGACGGTGATCTTCGGCGTGCCGTCGGCATTGCGTTCGAACACCAGGTTGGCGACACCTTTCAGTGCATTGGCATCCACCCGCGGCGGATCGAGGGCGTAGTCCGTCACGTTCTCGATGTCGACCAACGGCATGGCGGCGTCGCTGTAGTCGCAGGGGGCCGTGCCTTGCGTTACATCGGTGAGCACCGCATCCCAGCTTCGATCTGTGGGCGTCACGGCGGTGTACCTGAGCGTTCTTCCATACCGGCCCACGACTACGTCGTCGCGAGCAAAGGACGGGCTCTGGTTTTTGTCCGCCCAGTTCTTGTGCGGGATGATCAGATCCCTTTGTGCGCAGTACCTCCTGATCTGAAGGTTCGAGGCCGCGCCGAAATCGTGCGTGATATCGATGCGCGAAACGAACTCGCCGATGTTCTCTCGCGACCTCAGGTCGATGCTTTCCCGGACGCGCAGACTTTGTTCGCCTCGGTAGTCGCCGGGACGATCGGCACCGTGATAGCGCAGTGTCTTGTTGCCATAAAGCTCTCTGACACCGCCGCCACAGGAGTACCACAACACCTCCTTTTCGACCTTCGCGAGCCGGATGTAGGTATTGTCCTTGCCGCTGCACGGATAGCCCGGCGGCACCCCTGCGATCAACTGGCCTCCGGCTTCGACGTGATCGGCAGACGAGGTTTCGAAGATGATGTCTTTGTTCGAGCGCAACAGACCGTGCTGGGTGCCGTTGACGCCATTGGTCTGGTTGCCGTTGCCCTTCACCGTGATGTTCTCTTTGGACAGCACGGATTCGGTGGTCGTGTTCTGGGTGAGGGTTACCTTGCCGTTGGCATGGATGTTCTTCACGCCGACCGCGCTGTTGATCGTCACCTCGCCGGTGGTATTGATGTTCTCCACGCCGCTGAGGCTGACGTTGGTGATGGTCACGTCGCCCACCACGTTGATGTTCGCGTGTTCGCTGCCGTGGAAATTGATGTCCCCGGTGATGTTCACGTCGCGGAAGAAGTTCAGCGGCCCGGGTTCGCCAGCCGGCGTGCCGACCGGCTCGGGCAGGATCATGTTGTAGACGACTTCGACCGGCGAGTTGGCCGTCACCGCGCCGGTGCCGGCGCTGCCGTTGATCCGCGCGGTGATGCGATAGTTCTTGTCCGTCGCATCGGAGGGCACCAGTTTTGCGACGCCCGTGATCTCCACTTCTACGTTGCTCACCACCTCGCCCGTCGCATCGTCGGTCAGCGTGAGCGCCATGGGCGAGCCGGCGGTCGGCGGGGTGGCGAGCCACGCCAGGACCGTCTCGCGATGGACCACGTCCAGATAGCGGCGTACCGTTTCTGCCGCATTGAAAGCGGTGGCTTGCGCGGGCGTCTGCGCATGCACGGCCAGCGTGCGCTCCTGCGCGCTGCTGGCTGCGCGGAATACGCCGACCACAGTCACGACCAGCGCCAGTCCCACCAGCACGATGAGCAGGATGGTAGCGATGCCGCGCTGCCGCTTCGGCGAGACGCGACGCGTATGTTGGCGAGTCATTGGAACGTCTCCTGCAGGATGGGATGGATCAGGGATTGGTGAGGCAATACGAGAAAATCGTGACGTCGGGATCGGGCGCGGTGTCTTCCATCACCACCAGGGTGCGCAAGACAGCGGTACTGGCGATTCCGAAAGGACCGCAGCTCTGATTGGTGGCCAGGCGGAAACGCGCGGTCGACAGGTTGTAGTTGCGTTTCTCATCGGCATCGGGCGGCTCGAACAGCACCGCATCCGAGGCGAGCAGTTGTCGTTCGTCGACGTCCCAGTCCGGATGGTTCTGCGCCGTGGTGCAAGCGACGGGCGTGAGTCGATAGATGCCGTCAGCCGCCGTGCCGATCACCAGCTGCAAGCCGGAACACAGGAACGTCGCGTCGCCGACGGCATCGCGATAGCGCCACACGATGCGGCGATCGCTCGTGTCGACGAAAACATTGGTGCCTTCGGCGGGATTCATGCCGAAGCCGGCTTGCTGCAATTCGATCTGCGCGGCCAGCAAGGCCGACGCGGCCTGCCCGTCGCGCACCGCCGAGCGCTGCGCCCCCATCGAAACCGACACCGTGGCGCGGTAGGCGACCAACATCGCGCCGGCCGTCAGCACCGCAAGCAGCAAGCCCACCAGCGTACTGACCAGACTGCTGCCGGACTGGCGCGAGGGATTCATTGCCTGGTGCCCACGACGACGTCCACCGCGGCCGCCGCCACGCCCAGATTGCTCACCGGCATGCGAACCGCCACCGACCGCACACCGTCGACGGTGACGGTGTTGGGTGTCGTGCCGCCGGCCTTGACTCCCGGTTCCACGGTGATCGATGGGATGGCGTCGCAGGCATCGACGGTCAGATTCGCCGAAAGATCCTGGTGCAACATGACCACGTTGTTGGTCGAGCCGCACAGGCCTTCGCCGCGATCGTTCAAAAGTTGACGCATCTGCGCAACCGACACGCTCTGCGCCCGCAACTCGTGCTGACCCACCGAGATTCGCGCCGCGATCTGCATCGTCCCGGCGCCGACCACGGTCATGATCGCGGCCCCGATCAGCGATTCGAGCAGCATGTCGCCACGCTGTCGGCGCGGCGGCCGTTTCTCAGAGAATTTCGACATTGAGGTCCTCCCGGTTGGCGATCGTCACGGCAAGCCGGCTGGCGGCCTGATCGCAACCCGCCTCTGCTATCGCGACGCCACGGCTGTCGTAGGCATTGCAAGTGAAAGCGTTCGACGTACCCTGCAGTCGCAGGCTCACGGAAGCGGGCAATTGCGCGCTCCAGATCACGGCGTCGTCCGCCGCGTTTTCGACCGTCAGCAGACCGGCGCTGAATCTCAGCCGCGCCACCGACTCGCCCCACGTGCGCGGCTCGGTGCCGCCATTGCGCAAGGCCCAGCCTTTGGCGCGTCCAACGGCGTCCACCAGATCGCCGCGTGCCTGCAGTTGGCGGGCACTGTCCATCCACGCCATCGAGAACGGCACGGCGAGCAGCATCAGCATCATCGAGATCGCAAGCGACACCATCAGCTCGATGAGGGTGAAGCCGCGCCCCTGCTCGGCACGGAACAATGGCTTGTTCACCATGTCGTGGCCCCTCCCATCACGGGGTTGCAGCCGTCCGTCATTTCTTTCACGTTCGCGCTACTGAGCGAGAGCTCGCAGCCCGACAGCCGCGCGTCGCCGAGCCACACCGCCTCGACGATGTAGCTGTTCGGGATGCCCGGGGCGACCGGATCGGGCGTGTACTTGTAGTTGAAGTCCGCCCCCTGCGCAGGGCTCCACCCCGGAAATTCGGCGATCACTTCCGCCGTTAGATCCGCCGCCGTGCCGTTGTAGGCGAGCTGGCGTTGCAAGAAGTTTTCCGCGTTCATCGACAGCGCCGCGAGATCGGCCTGCGCGGCGCGCACCTTGCTGCGCAGTACGTAATCGCGATAGGCGGGAATCGCCATCGCCAGCAGGATGCCGAGGATGGCGATCACCACCATCAACTCGATCAGCGTGAATCCGCCATAGCGTCTTCGACTTTTCATGTGTTGCCCCCGGTTGAATCGTTCCTGACTGAGCAGGTGAAACGAGTGTCCTGCGCCGACCTGCTTCCCCGTGTGACGCTCCTCTCAGAGCACCGGCCGGTCGTGTCGTTCGCGCAATAAATGCAAACTTGCCGCGAGCGTATTTTTTATTCGCCACATTCGCTCAGCGCGGGAGCAACGTTCCCACGAGCGAGCAAATTTTGTGTCCCGCAAACTTCCTATCAGTTCGTGGGCGCGCTACTAACGCAGTGGCGCGCTGTGACGTATCACGAGGTCGCGCGGTTTCGTGGAGCAGGAGCGGGACACAGAGTTCGCCAAAAGAGAGCGGAGGGGCGTCGAGGACGACGCGGGAATCGGGAGTCGGGAATCGGGAGAAGAGCAATGCCCGCAGATTGCCGGCCTTTCTCCCGATTCCCGATTCCCGATTCCCGACTCCCGACGACCTACATCGATGCCGCAGCCGGATGCAGCGCAACCGTTTCGCGCCCGGCAGGAGCCACAGCAGCGGCGGGCTGCGCGGCTTCGCGGTTGGCCTGCGAGAGTTGCGCCGAACGCACCACCACGCGGGCGGCTTCGATCGGCGAGAGCGACCCTTTCTGCACCAGGATCGCGAGCAGCGTGGCGATGATGTCGGCGTCGTCCGCGGGACTGGCGCGCAGACGTTCGGACAGACCTTGCGCCAGCCGGCCGCGCTGGGCGTCGAGCAGCAGGGCGCGCGCGAGTTCCTGTTCGTTCTGATCGTGACTCATGCGACGGCTCCTTCGGATGGTTCGCTGTAGACGGATGCAGCTTCATCGCGCATCGCGACTGCTGCCTGCTGATTGCGCAATGCGGTGGCGCTCACGCCGAAATGCTGGCGGAAGGCGCGCGCGAAAATCGCGAGACTCGTATAGCCGACCTGCGCCATGACCTCGGTCACCGGCAGGCGGGTTCCGACGATCAGCTGGTGCGCGCGCCGCATGCGTTGCCGGGCGCGGAACTGATGCGGCGATTCGCCAAATACATGATGGAACAGCCGCACGAAATGCGAGTTCGACAAGCGCGCCACCTGCGCGCAGCGCGTCACTTCGGCTTCCGAATCGCGTGCCGCCAGCATGGCGCGGGCGCGCGACAGACGCACGAAGACATCGCGGCGCCGCTCGGCGCTGCGGCCCGGACAACGTTCGATCGCGGCGTCGTAAACCTGCTGCGCGCGCAGCACCGCGCTGATCCAGAACTGTGCCGGATGGGCGCCATCGAGTCGCCGTGTGCCGGCGTGTCGAAGCGACTGCGCGAGCCGTTGCAACAGCAGCGCGATTTCGCTGCCCGGCTCGTGCACGATCGGCAACAGACGGGCACCGTCGTCACTGCCGGGCAACGAGCGCGGCGCCGCGTCGGGCCACAGGCACAGCAGATCCGCCTGCCCCACCAGTTCGCAGCGCAGCGTCGCCGGTGTGCGGCCGTCGCTGGCGTAGACGCAACCCGGCTCGAGCGTCACCGCGTGATCGGGCGCCTGCAGCACGACATCGCCGGCGATCACCAGCGCCAGCAGCGGGCGTCCGTGGATGTCCGGCAAGGTGCCGTTGAGCGACACCCAGCGGATGCGATGCTCGGGCTCGCCGAAGCCGCGCACCAACCGCGACAACGACGGACGCAGCGACGGCGCACCGTTCGACTTGGCTTTCAGCTGGGCATTCAACGGCAGAACTCCGGCACGCTATCTCTATCCGGCGCGCAGGATTGTCCGTTCGGGGACATTTCGTCCCGACGAAGTTCCAACGAAACCTCGACGAACGCACATTTGTCGCACTTTCCGGCCGTCCGGCATCAAACTTCGACAAGGCGGTGCGGCCGAACAATCCAAATATCCGTCGGCGATAAACCGACGCTTGCGAAAACCGAAAATCTTGATGAATCCGGGATTCTTTGAATATTTTAGACCGCTGTCACGCTGTGACGCGCATGGTCGCAATGAGACGCGACTGACGCGATGAAGGCCGACATGCCGCAGCACGTCACTTTCAGTCAACCGATCAGCATCGCCGCGAAGGCGAGAAGCACCAATGCCAGCAACAACGGCAGCCACTCGCGCACGACATCGATCGAACGCGGCAGATCGTTCGATGTCGGCAGCGACAACAGGGAAATCACACTGCTCGGCAGATCGATCGACGCTGCTGTCGGCAGCGTCATCGCAAGCGCCTGTGCATCGTTGTCGGAAGGCGCGTCGCAATCATCGGCAACCAGCGGACCCACCGCAGCCACCAGCACGTAACCCACGCGCGGCACGGTGCGGATGTAGCGCGAGGCGCGCGCGTCGTCGCCGAAGGCCTTGCGCAGTTGCACGATCGCGTTGGTCACCACGTCTTCGGTCGGGAACTCGCCGCGCCAGACTTCCGCCAGCAGGCGCTCTTTCGACGCCGACTGTCCGGCCATGAAGAGCAGCACCTCGAGCACGGCCGCCGCCTTCGGCGCCAGGCGCGTGCAACGATCGCCGTCGTGTACTTCGTTGAGCGACAGATCGACGCGACAGTCGCCGACTTTCAGGCGGCGCGACTTGCGCAGCAGACGATCGAGTTCGTTGTGCGTTCCCATGCCGGCATCATCCTTGTCTTGCTCTTGGCGGTTCGGCGCGCCGCGCGCGCTGCAGGGCGGGGTCACTGCGTCCGTTGTGCGCTCCCCGCACGCGGACCGAACCACGCGTCGTCCCGCAACGCCGTCCTGCCATTGCAGCGACGCGGCGTTCCAGTCGGGACACAATCGAACCAGAACGCCGAGCGACGGCGATTCGTATCAAGCGAACGCGGCGCACGTGCAGTGCGATGACGAAGTCGAGGTTCGCGCGATCGACAACAATCGTGACAATTGCTGCGCCGCTGCCCGCGGCGTGACACGAATTCGAGAATTCGCGCGCAAGGCCCGATGGCGACGAGAACCGCGCGACTGCCGACGCCTTCGTTTCGATGATGAGCGCATCTTGTGCGCCGTGCTTGCACCGCATGCGCGGGTGCGACGAACACTTCGCAACGACGGACGCGTTCGCGTCCGTGCGGTGTGCAGGCGAATGCCCGCACCGATCAATCCAGGAACATTTCCGGTGCCGGCACCACGGTGACCAGGCTGTAGCCCGGTGCGCCGCCGGCCGCGGCCGTGAACGGACCGCCGAACACGGCGTTGCCGCCGCCGTTGCCGCCATTGCCGCCGCAGGCGCCGCCTCCGCCGCCGGCCACGTTGGCGCTCGTGGCGCTGGCATCGGTGCCGCCGGCGCCGCCGTTGACCGAAACCAGCCCCGCAACCGTCGGCGCCGCGGACGCGATCAGATGCACGATGCCGCCGCCTCCGCCGCCGCCACCGCCGGCTCCCTGCGTGCCGCCGTTGGCGTTGACACCGGGCGCGCCGCTGCCGCCGTCGGCGCGCAGCACGCCGCCGGCATCGATCGCGATGCTGCCTTTCGCTGCAAGGATCACGACACCACCGGCGCCGCCGCCGCCACCGGCGACATCGCCTGCGGTGGCGGGATTCGATCCATTGGCACCATTGGCATTGATGCTGCCGCCCATCGCCACGCGGATGTTGCCGCGCGCCGCGAGCATCAGCGCACCGCCGCCTTCGCCGCCGTTCGTGGTCGCGTTGCGATCGCCGGAGCCGCCGCCGAGGGTGGGCACGGAAAGAATCTGCGCCGCCTGCAATTTGGCCAGCGCGGTGCCGCCGGTGAGCGGCGCGGCTGCCGAGAGCGCGATACCCGGGTGCGCCGGTCCGTTGCCTGCATCCATCGCCGCCGTCGTCACCGTGATCGAACCGCCGTTGTTGATCACGACATTGCCGGTGGCGCGCAAGGTCACGCCGCTCGGCACGACCAGCGCGCCACTGATCGTGATGTCGGTGAACTGCAGATGCTGACGGCCGCCGAAGGCGTTGTAGCCGCCGTCGTAATTGAGCACGAGGCCCGCCGCACCGACCACCAGGGCGCCGGCCGAACCGTCGCCATACAAGGACAGGCTGCCGCTCGGACCTTGCGGCCCGACGGCGCCCGCCGGGCCGACCGCACCCTGCGGCCCGGCCACTCCCTGGATGCCCTGCGGGCCGGGCGGACCGGCGATGCCTTGCGGACCGGCGGGGCCGGGAATGCCTTGCGGGCCGACCGGGCCGGCGACACCCTGCGGACCGATGTCGCCTTGCGGTCCTATCGGGCCCTGCAGCCCGATGGGGCCGATATTTCCCTGCGGTCCGATGGGACCGATATCTCCTTGCGGCCCGATCGGGCCGATGTCGCCTTGCGGGCCGACAGGTCCGGCGATTCCGGCCGGCCCTTGCGGCCCGACATCGCCCTGCGGTCCGAGCGGGCCGGCGATGCCTTGCGGACCGGCCGGACCGATGTCGCCTTGCGGCCCGATCGGGCCGGCCACGCCCTGCGCGCCGACCGCACCGGCGGGACCTTGCGGCCCAACAGGCCCAACCGGACCGACCGTACCCGCCGGGCCTTGCGGCCCGATCGGCCCAACCGGACCTTGCGGTCCGAGCGCGCCCTGCGGTCCCGCAGCGCCGACGTTGCCCTGCGGCCCCGCCGGCCCAGGCACACCTTGCGGTCCGGCATTGCCGTTCAATGCGAACAACGCGACCGGCGCCGCGGCGATCGGCTGGCGCGGCTGCAATGCGGTGCCGTCGACGCGGATCTCGAGCCAGCGCTGTTGCCCGGCGAAGGCGCCGGGAAAATTCAGATCGATCGTCACCAGGCCATCGTCCACCGGCCAATCGTCGGCGACGATCGTCGTGCCGACTTGCACGCCGCCGGTTTCGGCATCGAACAGCGCGAAGGCGAGATCGCGCGTGCCGGTGACGGGCTGGCCGTCGAACTGCAGCGTGCCCTGGTAGGTGAACGTCGGCAGTTGCGGCGCCGCGTGCACAGGCGCGTTCAACGCCAGTGCCAACGCCAGCGCGGCGGCGAGAGAAATCTTGCGTGTTTGCATCGTCATCGAGTCTCGAATCCATCGCGGAAAATCGCGTCGCCGACGGGCGCCGCGGGTTGCGGTTGCCAGAAGCCCGACGCCACGCGCTGCGTGCCGCCGGCCGAGGTGTCCACCGCGGCCTGGCCGATGGTTCCGCTCAGCACATGACCGCCGCCGGCGGAGGTGCCGCCGCCACCGGCGACGACGTGGTGTTCGATCGAGTAGCCGTCGGCAGCGAAAGCGGCGCCGGCGGCGAACGCCAGCGCGCAAGCCAGCCACGCGCACCGCCGCACGCTGCGCCGGTGCGCGGCGAGCGCAGGCGATCGTGCTGAATCCGCCGTTGAATCGGCATCCGATCGGGTGCCGTCGACACGCGCCATCCTCATGCTTCCCCGCGTCGTCCTGACTTGAGTGCCCGCTGGCGGCGAGTCTTGTTCAGTGCGCAGCGCCGCACCTGTGACAGCGATCGCTGTCCGCGCGCTTCGGTGGCGAAGCGCGCAATTAATGCAAACCGGAAAGTCGGACGCGGCGTGGCGTCAATCGATCCGCGCCACCGCCGCCGTGCGCGGCTCCAGGATCATGCGCTCGCGCGAGTAGTCGAAGATCACGTTGTAGCGACGCAGGAATTTCGCGCCGAGGCGACCATTCTGTCCGGTGTCGATCACTTCGCGGCCGATCGCGTATTGCGCGGGAATTTCCTTGGCCGACGTTGCGCCGAAGCCCAGATCGACCGACGTGCCCGAATGATATTCGGCCAGGCCGCCGACGAAGCAGGCGCTGTCGCGCTCGCCCTTCTCCGGCACCACGATCGACGGATGCGTGCCCGGAAACAGGCTCAGATCGATGCCGGCACCGCTGTCGACATGCAATCGCGCGGCATACGCCTCACCCTGCGGCGGTTGCACCTGTACCTGCGCGAACGGCTGGCGGCCGCTGATATCGACCGCGACGATTTCTCCGTCGCCGCGGTAGTCGAAGGTTTCCGGATCGTGCAGCACGACTTCGCGCCGGTCGTAATTCACTTCGACCACATAGCGATGGAACAACTCATGGCCGATCACGCCGGTGAACGGCGGCGGCGGGATGTCGCTGCGGCACAGGACGGTATCGAGCGGAATCGCCAGCGCGGTCTGCTGCAGCAGCGAAATCGGACCGAAGTCGATATCGAGGTTTTCCTGCGGCGCGCCGAACGGCGCCGACAGATCGCCCTCGGCGCCGAGCCGATGCGCATCGCTCATGTCCAGGCCGAGCGATTCGGTTTTCGGACCGGTGAGCAGCGCCAACATCGAGGCACCGGTGTCGAGCACGAAATCCACCGGCTCGCTGCCGTTGATGCTGGCAGGCACCACGATCCAGCCATCGGCATCGCGGAACGGCAGCGTCATCGGCAAGGCGCGATCGAGTTTCGCCTCGGTGCCGTTGTTGGCGAAATACAGCTGCGTCAGCTCGATCTGGCTGCAGGCGCCGAGGCAAACGCAGGACAAGGCCAGCGCCAGGAGGCGCGGGACGAAAGACGGCGACAACATTCGGAAGCTCCATCGGAGGTGCGCGGCAGATTGCCGCTGTGTTGAAAATTACGCGTAGTTTTCAACCGACACAACCCAACCGATGGCATACCGGTGCGAAGGAATCGTGGCAACGTAGTTGTGCCACGAAACGTCTCATGCGGGAGCGAAATCATCGATATCGGCTACGCTTCGCCCCGGCGTGACCGTGTCGCAGCCGCCGCTGGATGAAGCGGCTGCACCGCGCAGTCCGGGGCAGAGATGGCTGCGTAGCGTGCAGTGCCGGATTCCAACTCACTGCATCCAGGCTACGAGGCAGGCGTTGTGCTGCGCCGATGTTCCGACCATCGATCGAGAAGCCGATGACTCAACCGATGCCCTTCCGCGTCGTGCTCGACACCAACGCCGCGCTCGATCTGCTGCACTTCGGCGATCCGCGCTGTGCGCCGCTGCGTGCGAAGTTCGCGTGCGGCGAGTGGCTCGCGGTTACCGACGCGCCCTGTCGCGCCGAGTGGCTGCGCGTGCTCGGTTACCCGGCGCTGGCGCTCGATGTGGATCGGCAGGCGGCGCTCGTCGCGGCGTTCGACACGCTCGCGAACATCGTCGCGATGCGGCGAGACGACGTGAAAAAGCTGCCCCGCTGCGCCGACAGCGACGACCAGAAATTCCTCGAACTGGCGGCCCGCAGCGGCGCGATCGCGCTGGTGACGCGCGATGCCCAATTGCTGCGCTGGTCGCGCCGCACGCAGCGCGATTTCGGCTTTGCCATCGTGACGCCGGAGCAGGTGTCCGGCGTTGCACGCTAGCGCGGCTTACTGCTGCGACGCGCCGAACGTATCCCACTCGGCACGTTTCCAGGCCGGCGTGACGAGCGCGGTGTCGAGCACCGGGAATTGCAGCTCCTGTTCTTCGTCGTAGCGCTGCATGCGCCACAGCACGGTGGCGCGATCGGGCTGCACCGCGATCACCTTGCCTTCGCCATCGAGTTCGTCGGCATCGCCGCTGAAATCGTCGCCCACCATCAGGCCATGCGCACTGCCCTGATCGATCGTGAGTTCGAACCAGGTGTAGCCTTCGGCATCCCAGAACAGGCGCTCGCGCGGCTGGCCCACACCGATCACCTTGGCGCGCAGCGCGGCGCTGGTGTCGAGGTGACACGAGGTCGAACCTTCGCGGCGCGTCGCGACGCGCAGGCCGACGGTCGGCAGCGCGACGGCGTCCTTCGGCGAGAAGCGCGAGATGCCATAAGTGGCGATCGCGGTTTCGGGTTTGACTTCGGTGATCTGCGCAAACACGGCTTCGTCCGGCGGCAGGCCGTAGGCGTCCATGCCGACGTACAGGCCATGATTGGCGCCGCGATCGAGCAGCAGCTTCACTTCGGCGCGCTGGTGCGACCACTTCAAAGTCTCGTTGGTGTCGAGCACTTCGACCACGCGCGCTTCGATCGCATCGCGGCGCAACAGGCTGGTGAGTTCGACCGGATGCTTCGACGAGAACGGGTCGAGCAGCGAGAACGTACGGAACGAATCGTCATCGCTGGCGGGAAGTTCGTTCGCCGGCACGCGCCACGCGGTGGCGTACAACTCGAGCGGTCCGTCGCCGTCCCAGCCTTTGGCGGCCATCAGCAACGCGTCCGAATCGACCAGCAGATCGCCGCTGCCGAACGGCACCACCAGCAACTTCATCGCTTCCGGATCGTCGGCTTCGATCGCAGCCACCGGCGCCTTGGCGTCGGTGGCGGGGGCGGCGAGCATCGCTTCGATCTCGGCGGCTTCCAGTCCCATGCCTTCGGCGTACTCGGCAAGCGCCGCGTCGCTCAGGCTGGCCAGATCGGCGGCGCCGCCTTCGATCTTCAGCAGCAGCCAGTTGCCGTCGCGCCGATAGCGGCCCAACGAGGCCACGCGCATCGGCGCAGGCGCGAATTCGGGGTCGAGCAACATGGCGGCGCGGCCGTCCGGCGCGAACAGGAATTCGCCGCCCGGACTCTGATAGGTGAGCCCGGACGCCTTCGGGCCACGCACCTGTTCGATCACGGCCTCGGCCTCCGACCACGGGCGCATCCGGTACTCGTAGTCCTCGCCTTCGTCGTGGACCCCGGTCGACGATGCCATCGCCGACCCGCCGGCGCCGAACGCCAGCAGCAATGCCCAAACTGTCACTCGTCCGATGCGGCGCATGGCGATCCTTGTTCGCGTGGTGTGCAGCGCCGTTATGCCTGAAGCGGGCCGCAGCCGTCCAGAAGCACCTCACCCGAGGGTCACGCGAATCGAATCCGGGCCGCGCCGCCGGTGCGCCGGCGTGATGCCCTGCAGTTTCGAAGGCTCGATGCCATCGGCCATCGTCGAGCGCGTCAGGCCTTGCGCGAGGTGCCTTTGAAGATCGTTTCACATCGGTTCGCCAAGCTGGGCGTCGGTCCATTCGGCGCATCTCGATGACAATCAAACCTGCTTTCTTCTTTTTCGCCGCGCTGGCCACCGCAGCGCTGGCGGCGGCGGATATTCCCACGCCGACGCCGGCGCCCAGGGTGCTGATGGTGCTCAGCTCGGAAGGCCGCGATGGCGGCAAAACGCGGCCCGGCTTCGAGATGGACGAGCTGGCGCAGGCCTGGGCGATCGTGCGCGACAGCGGCATCGATGTGGTGCTTGCCAGTCCCAGCGGCGGCGCGGTGCATGCCGATGCCTACGACCCGAAGGATCCCGCGAACCTGCGTTTCCTGGCCGACGAGAAGGCGCGCGCGATGCTGGACGCCACGCACCGCATCGACGCCATCGATGCGAAGCAGTTCGATGCGGTGTTCGTCATCGGCGGCAAGGGTGCGATGTTCGATCTGGCGGTCGATGCCGAACTGGCGCAATTGCTCGCGCAGGTGCACGACGCGGGCGGTATCGTGGCCGCGGTTTGTCACGGCAGCGCCGCGCTGGCCGGCGTGCGATTGGCGAACGGCGAGTGGCTGGTGAAGGATCGGCGCGTGACCGGCTTCACCGGCGAAGAGGAAGCGGTGTTCGGCAAGCAATGGTCCGCCGAATTTCCGTTCGAAATCGAAGGCGCGATGCGCGAGCGCGGAGCACGGTGGAGCGAAGCGCCGCTGATGATGCCGAACCTCGCCGTCGACGACCGCCTGATCACGGGACAAAACCCCTACTCGACCGGCGCGGTGGCCGATGCACTGGTGCGGTCGCTGGGTCGCACGCCTGCGCCACGCGAAGCGCGGCGCGACGAGGCGAGCCTGGCGCTGTTGCAGCGCGCCGTCGCGGGCGAAATGCAGCAGGCGCGTGCCGAGCTGGCCGCCGAGCCGTCGCGCTTCCAGCCTGAGCTCATCGGTATAGTCGGGCACTACCAATTGCAGGTGGCTTCGAATCCCGGGCAGGTGACGCAGGCTTTGGCAGCGATGGAGCTGGCCACGCCGCACTTCGCCGCCGCCGAACTGAAAGTCAGCCGTGCCGAAGCGCACTTCCGGTTGGGAGAACTGGCCGCCGCACGCACCCTGCTCGACGAAGTGCTGGCGGCGCAACCCGCACTGCCTGCCGCGCTCGCGCTGAACGAACGAATGACCCGATGAAATGCCCGTCAATCCGCTGAGAATCCTGCTGGTGGAAGACAGCGAGCCGTTGCAGGCGGCGTTGGCGACGCTGTTCGAAGCGCAAGGACATCATCTGGATTTCGCCGCCGACGGTCGCCACGGGCTGCAGCTCGCGTTGGCGCAACCGCCCGATGTGCTCGTGCTCGATCTGGGCCTACCCGGCATGGATGGCCTGCGCGTCTGCACCGAGTTGCGCGCGCGCGCCGATCGCCATGTGCCGATTCTCATGCTGACGGCGCGCGACACCGTGCAGGACAAGCTGCAGGGTTTCGCGGCCGGCGCCGACGATTATCTCGTAAAGCCATTCTCCGGTGACGAATTGCTGGCGCGCTGCGTGGCGTTGTCGCGCCGGCATCGCGTCGGCGCGTCGCACGAATTGCGCATCGGATCGCTGGTGCTCGATCGTCGCAGCCATGCCGCGCGGCGCGGCGAGCGAACCCTGATGTTGAACCAGACCGCAAGACAGATTCTCGTTGCCCTGGCCGAAGCGCATCCGCGTCCGCTCACCCGCTCGGAAATCGTGCGGCAGTTGTGGGGCGACGAGGCGCCGCCGTCCGATCCGTTGCGCACGCACCTGTACTACTTGCGCCGCGAGCTGGATCCGCCCGGCGCGAAACCGATGCTGGTCACCGTGCATGGCGTCGGATTCCGATTGGAACCGGACGCATGGATCCGCCGCGCCGGCTGCAGCGCCGCTTGCTGATCGTGCTCGCCGGTTTCACGCTGGCCGTGGCCGCGGTGTTCTCGTTCTACACGATCGTATTCGCGTACGAACTGGAAGATGCGTTCTTCTTCGCGCAGTTGCGTGAAGAGGCCACGCGCCTGCAGGAAGGACGCGATGCGAGCGGCCACTGGGGCACGACGCGCGACCCTCGCATCACCTTGCACCGGCGCGCCGACACCTTGCCCGACGCGGTGCGGACCTTGCTCGATGCGGAACCCGACCGCGTCGAATTTGCGGGCGGCGACGGCCATCACTACCACTTGCACGTGCTGCCGGACGGCGAAGGCGGCAACGCCTGGCTGCTGTACGACGTCGACGACCGGCTTCTCGTGCGACCGATGCGCGGTTCGCTGCTCTGGTTGCTCACCGGCACGGCCTTGCTCGCAGTCACTCTTGCGATCGTCGCGGGCCACCTTGTTGCGCGCGGTCTCACCCGGCGACTGTCGCGACTTGCCCACGATGTCGCCGCGCTGGACCCGCAACGGCTTCCGCAGCATTGGACATCGGCGGCGGGCGATGACGAAGTGAGCGTCGTGACACGCGGCGTCGATACGCTGGTGTCGCGGCTGCGCGAGTTCGTCGCGCGCGAGCGCAGCTTCACACGCGATGCCAGTCACGAACTGCGCACGCCGCTGGCGGTGATCCGCAGTGCCGGCGACCAGATCGCGCGGCAGCCGGAGCTGGGTCCGACGGCGCGGCTGCACGCAGCGCTGATCCGCGATTCGACGGCACGCCTGGAAAGCACGGTCGATACGCTGCTCGCGTTGGCGCGCGAAGAGCAAACCGACGCGCCGTCGCAGGATGTGGTGTTGTTGCCGATGCTCGAACAGGCCATCGTCGAACAGTCGAGCCGACGCGACGACGGGAACCTGCAGGTGCAAGTGAACGTGCCGGCATCGGCGCGGGTTCACGCGCCGCCGGCCGTACTGCAAATCCTGCTCGCCAATCTGGTCGGCAATGCCTTCGCGCACTCGAGCACGGGCGTCGTGTCCTTCGCGGTCGAGGGCGAAGAGTTCTGCATTCGCAATCCGGTCGCCGTCAGCGAGTTGCCGGAAGCAGGTACCGAGGCCACGCCGTTCCAGCGTGGTGCGGGCAGCGACGGGTTCGGCCTGGGCCTGGCGATCGTGCATCGGCTGAGCGCACGGTTCGCAATCCCGCTGACGATCGAGACGCGCGGCAACGAAGTCGTCGCGCGGCTCAAATTGGCCGGCCTTTGACATTCATTTGAGCACCGCCTGCGATGCTGGAATCGCGATTCCCGTGTCCTCGAAAGCGTCAGGGTGAAACCGATGAGTTGCCGCGCGGCCCGCTACGCCCGAGCGGTTCTCACCGCGAGGACGTCCTCAACACCAGCCTGTCGGATCTTACCTTCGAGCCCGCTACACTTCCCGCTCGCAACCCACTCGCCAGTCCTACACACCAGGAGGTTTCATGTCGTCCAGACTCGTGATGCTCGCGCTGGCCAGCTCGCTGCTCGCACCGATCGCATCGGCCGGTGAAGCCGACATCTGCTACAGCGCGAACGTCCCGCTCGGCACCTCGGCACCGCCGACCAATGCCACCGTGTTCGCCTGCCCCACCGCCGGCAACCTGACCCTGCCGCAGCTGGCCGCCGCCGGCTGGCGCGTCGTGCAGCTCACGCCGGTCGTCACCTCCGGCTCCACGCAAGCCAACCAGCTCGTGATCCAACGCCCGTGAAGCACTGCCTCGCCGTGATGCTCGCCTGCTGCGCGGTGCCATCGATATCGCGCGCGGAAATCTGCTACTCCGATGCGCAGAACGCCGCCGCCGCCGTGCCGCCGACGTCGAGCACCTTCTTCAACTGCCCCGACGCCGGACGCAAGACCCTGACCGAACTGGCGCAAGCCGGCTTCGTCGTGATCAAACTCGCGCCGCTCATCGTCGGCCAGGCCGGACCGGAGCTGCAGTCGGCGCAACAACTGATCATCGAATTGCCGGCGCGTGTGTTCGCGAGTGGCTTCGAGTCCGGATCGTGAATCCGGCAGCCGCATCGGCGCGCCGATGGTGAACGCATCCGTCTGCGCTCTTTGCGGCGCAGACGATGTCGCGCAGTTCGTTGTTTGCAGAATCCGGCGTGGAGTTAGGTAACGAACAAGTCGAAGATATTGCTCAACGCCCGCTTGTCGGCCTTGAAGAATTCGGTATGACGGCAACGCACGCAAGTCACACTCGTGAAGCGGCTGCCCTCCACATCGAACACCTTCGCCAGCACACTGCCGGCCACATGCATTTCGCCGAGCTCGCAGGCGGTGTGTTTGCAGCGCAAACAGCTGAAGTTGGTTAGCTCGGCCATGGTTTGTCCTCCAGCGAAGCTACGATTCTAGCTACGGCACGAGGAGAAATGTATTCGGAACGAGTCAGGTGCAGGCGCAATGCAGCACGCGCATCAACCGACGATGTTCTGCGCGATGTCGCGTTCGCGATGCTCGAAGGCATCGACGAACTGGTCGAGCTCGCGATGGCTCATGCCGATGGAATGTCCGACCTGACGCCAACGGCTGGTTGCGCGCTCAACCTCGGCCAGTATTCGAATGGCGGCGCCACGGTCGATGCGGAAATACGGCGCGACTGACATCAAGGCCCCGATCGATGCCTCCGGCCCGGCGTCCTCCGAGATCCAGGTTTTCAGTTCGCGGGCGCGCTCGGGAAATGGATTGACGTCGAAGGCTGGCGCCAGCGTCCATTGCCCTCGTTGGCGGTGCAGGAATCCGTGGTTGTGGAGGTGATCATCTACGTTGGTGATGAGAATCGAGAAGGCGATGCGTCGCCACAATTCTTCGATGTCGGCTTGGGTCCGGGCGCCTACCTGCCGCAGGACCTCGACGATTTCCGTGTAGCTATGTTCACTTCCGTCCGCGGTGTCTACGCCGAGCATGGTTGCCGCGGAGACGTACATCAAACGACCGCCGTCGTCCGGCCGATCGAATCGACGGATCAGTGCGACCGGACTGCCATCGCTGTCCACCAACCTGGCCTCGGCGGCATCGATGCCGGCGTCCCGCGCCAACAGGAGGGCCAGCACTTCTCCCTTGGTCACGGCGCGGTCGTCTTGCACGCTGGGGAATTTGCCGAGGGACAATCGGCCGTCCTCATCGATTACGGTACATTTCGGGCGCAAGCCTCCCAGGCTGGTACCGCGGCCGCGCAGGTAGGCCAGGTCGTCCGCGGTTTCGGTGTGCTGCTCCACCGCCCGCGATGCGGAACGCAACATGCCCAACTCGATCAGTGGCGGCGCGGTGCGTCTTGCAGGATCCGACGCTCGTTGAAAACATCCGCTCTCATCGCGGAAGCGCAATGCGCCGACGCGACTGGTGTCGTCGACCGCCAAGAGCAGATCAACGTGATTCAATGCGTGCGCTTCGACGACCGCACCGGTCTGCCTGGCCTGTTGGCGTTGCTTCGCATGGTCGCGCAGGATGACCTTGCGTCCCCAGCCATCGGGCTCGGTGTCCGCGATCGCGCCATGGAATAGCGAACCATCGCGCCCTTGCTGGTGGAACTGCATGCCGGAAACCAGGGGCAGCCCCGGTTCGAGCGCGAAACGATCTTCGGCAGCCAACCAATCCGGGTGATATTCGAAACCCGCACTCTGACGTGCGCCCTGAACTTCGAATCGGAGCGTGCCGACCTGGCGCGTGGATTCGCCGAGAAAAACATCGAGCACCCGTTTCATAGCGGCTTGGCTTTCTTCGGCCGTACCCGTTGCGGCAGGCGACTGCTGTCCATCAGCATTCCGGTTTCATCGCTGCGGCTGTCCGCGATCTCGGCCAGGCCGTTGGAGAATCCGAGCGTGAACAAGGTCATTGCGTACACCCCCATGGACACGCTGGGGTCGCCTTTCTCGACCTTCAGGTAGGTCGCCTTCGAGACGCCGACGCGTTCGACCATCATTTCGACGGTCAGACTGCGTTTTCGGCGCGCGTCCCTGAGGTCCTTGCCAAGCTTGGCAAGGGCACGCCGGACCCGGGGAGGGAGGATGTCAGTGACGGGAGATCGCATAAATAAGGCCTCATAAAATAGCCCTTAAGCTTGTTAAGGGATAGATTATTAGTCCTTATCCGCCTGGGGCGGAGACATGTCAAGTCCGATCAAGCCCCGGTGGGCAGCAGGCATGTCGGCGCCGGGCCGCTGAACACCCGCAGTAGCGCGCCGTGCAATCCGCCTCCTGCCTTTCGGCGATGCACCTGCCGCCACCCGCTCGCCGAGCAGCGCACTCGACAGTCGGGAGTGCGGAACGAAAGGAAGACGAGCGCGGAACGTTCGGGGCTCGCATCGCGCGCGCCGCCATCTATCGGAACTACATCAGATCGCGAGTGAGCGAGTGAGGATCATCGCGCGCGTATCGATGGCATGGAGTCGATTCGAGGCAAGGGCCGGTAAGTTGCTCTGACCCCAAGCGATCCGTCGCGCTTGTCCACCCTTTTGCCGGGGTTCGTATCAGGTAGCACTGGCATTCGCCATCGCGAGGTAACGCGTTCTCCCTACCCGCCGTTCGCACTCCTGCATGGAAAACGATCGCCCATCACCGAATCGGAGGTCCGCGCATGCGCCTGTTTATCGCCGCACTCGTCTTGTCACTCGCCAGCCCCGGCGCCTCGGCCCGGATGTACCTGCAGGGCAAGGATTCCTTTGCTCGCTGCAAACCGTGTTCCGAGATCGCCAACATCACCTTCGCCTACAACAAGGTTGGAGCTCTCAACTGCGCCTACGGCTGTACGACGTCTTGCAGCGCGATTCCGAAAGCGACGAATGACTCTTCCGAACGTGCCTCCGCTCAGGACGATCCCTTGCGCGGACTGGATCCCCTGTCGCTTGCGCCGAGCGCCGCATGCCCGGGGAAGGACGTCCCAAGGTTGCTGCTCAACTACTATGCATTCGATATTGACGACGCGCAGATTCGTGCGATAGCAAAGGTATCTCCCCCGGCTGCATGGTTCGTGGCCGTGCTGCGCGACCAACCGGAAATCCCGCCGGTAGCCCTCGAGGAAGGCGAGACGATCGATGAATCCATCGTCACCGCCGAGAACATCGATCTGCTCCTCGAGGGCTTGGACGACGACGTCAGTCATGCCGCAGTGTCCCCGCCCCTCGAAGGCGACGTCTCGTTCGTGACCAACACGCGCGTGCATCGCCTACCCAACGGCCGTCGCGTGTTCGTCGTGGAATCTCGCGTCCTGGACCACCCGACCGGCGCGACGCTGGCGACGCCGTATCCGCGTTTCGCGGTCGAGATCGAGCAAATCGCGAACCAGACCCGCAAGGTGGGCGGCGCGGAAGGCAGCGATGCCACGCTGTGGCGTGTGGTGTCGTGGGGCAGTCCCGAGCGCTACTTCTGATTGAAGGCGCTGCTTCTCGCCTTCTGTGCCACTGCCCCGCGGCCTTTCGCCGTTGCAGGCGAAAGGCCGCGGGGTCCATTGCAGGCAGTCAGCCGCGGCGCAGTGCGCGGCCCGCCAGCAGCAGCATCAAGGCCGCCAGCATGACGAGCAGTTGATTGCTGCTCGCCGGGATCACGGCCGGCGCGCTCGGGCCCACGCCGGACCCGACCACGGTGCTCGCCGACGACGACGTGTCGCCCGGAGTCGGGTCCTGGCTGTCCGATACCACCGAGGCGATGTTGATGATCGTCGTGGGCCCGCTATACCCAGGCGGGACGAGGAACGTCGACTGCACCGTGCGCGTCTGGTTGACCGCCAGATCGCCGAGCGCACACGGGAAGGCCGTCGTGCAATCGCCGGCATTCGACACGAACTGCAAGCCCGCGGGTGTCGGATCGGTGAGCACCGTGTTCACCGCGGTGTGCGGGCCGAGGTTGCGCACGACGATGGTGAAGGTGACCGGCGCACCGACGGTTCCGTTCGCGGGGCCGCTCTTCTGGATCGTGAGATCGGCGATCACCCCGCCCAGCGGCGTGCCGGCGTCGTCGCTGTCGGTGACGGGGTTGCCGCCGGGCGCGTTCGCCCTCGCGGCGGCGACGTTGGTCAGCACGCCGCCCGCGCCGGCTTCGGCCAGCGTGATCGTGTGGCTGTAGGGATTGCAGGTCGCGGTCTGATTCGGCGCCAGCGTCGTCGGTGCGCATGTCAGTGCCACGGCTGTCGCACCGGCCAGGCTGTCGCTCACCGCGAGCGCACTCAGCGTCACGTTGCCGACGTTGCGCACGGTCACCGCGTAGGCGATGGTTTCGTCGACATCGCCGGTGCCGTTGCCGTTGCCGTCGTTCAACGTCGCCAGCTTGACCACTTCCAGCGCCGGCTGCGGCGCGATCGTCGTGATCTCTTCGTCGGTGCCGGTGACCGGCGGCGTGCCGATCGGGCCCGGTGGCGTGCCGGTCGCCGTCGCGGCATTGGTGACGTTGCCGGCATCGACGTTGGCCTGCGTCACCGTGTAGTTGCCGGTGCAGGTGATCGACGCGCCCGCCGCGAGCGTGGCCGGCACCGCCGGTGCGCAGCTCAGGCCCGCGATCAGCGAGTCGGTGACGCCGACGCTGCCAAGCGTGACGTTGCCGGTATTGGTGGCGACGATCTGGTAGCTGAGCACCGTTCCGGCAACGATCGGCGCGGTCGCATCGGTGCGCGTCTTCACCACCGTGATCGCGGGGCCGGGCTGCGGTCCGGTCGCGACGGCTTCGTCGCTATCCTGCACCGGGCCGCCGCTCGGCGGTGTGGCCGTGACCGTCGCGGTGTTGGTGACCGTCCCGCTGTCGACGTCGCCAGCGGTGACGGCATAGGTTCCCGTGCACACGAGATTCGCGCCCGGAGCCAGCGTGGCCGGCTGCGCCGGCGCGCAGGTCAGCGCAGCGAGCAAGGGATCGGCGATGCTCACGTTCGAGAGCGTCACGTTGCCCGTGTTGGTAGCGGTCAGCTGGTAGTCGATGCTGTCGCCCACCGCAACATAGGCGGCGCCGGCGGTGATTTCCTTCAGCAACTCGATGGCCGGTGCCGGCGGAGAGATCGGCGTGCTCGTGGTGTCGGACTCTTCCAGCGGCGGCAACGTCGGGTTCATCGGATCCGGATCGGTCGGATCCGGCGCCGTCGCCGTGGCGGTGTTGATGAGGGCCACGCCGGCGTCGACGTCGGACTGCGTCACGGTGTAGCTGCCGGTGCAGGTGAGCGACGCGCCGATCGCCAGGTTCGCCGGCTGCGCCGGCGTGCAGGCGAGCGTCGGCAAGCGGGGATCGGCGATCGCGACGCCGCTCAGTGCGATGTTGCCGGTGTTCGTGGCGGTGAGCGCGTAGTCGATGGTTTCGTTGGCGTCGGCGGCGGCGTTGCCGTTGCCGTCGTTGAGCGTCGCGCCCTTGACCAGTGCCAGTTGCGGCACGACCGGCACCGGCGTCTCCACGCAGCCGCTGCTCGGACACGACGGCACGATTCCGCCGGTCGGGTAGGCCAGATTCACCACGCGCGTCGCAGCGGCCGGCAAGGGATCGACCACTTGCACCGTCACCATGAGCACCAGGCTGCCGGCCGCCGGCACCGTCAGTCCGGTCCACGTGACCACGCCCGCCGCATGCGCGCCGCCGGTGTCCGCGCTGACGAAGATGACGTTCGCGTCCAGTGCGTCGGTGACCGAGTAGCCGGTCGCGGCGACGCCGCCGCTGTTGCTCAGCGTGATCGAATAAGTCAGCGTTTCGCCGGGCGAGGCGATGCCGTTCGCGGGCGCATTGCCTTCGCCGGACAGCGTCTTCGTCAGGCGCACGTTGGACGCGAGCGGATGGGTCGTGCTGCAGTCGCTGCAGCTCGGATCCGGATCGCCGCCGTCGTTGCTCGGATCGATCGCGACGTTGTTGCCGACCGAGCCGCTGGCCGAGGCGAGAACGTCGGCGCTGTAGGAGACCGAATAGGTTCCGACCGCGCGGCCCGCCGGCAAGGTGAAGCTGCGCACGTTGCCGGCACCGCCGAGCACGAAGCCATCGCCGTTGGCCACGAGCTGGAAGTTGCCGAGTTGCGCGTCGAGCGTATCGGTGAGCACCAGCGCGGCCGTGGTCGGGGCGCCGGTGACGGCGACCGACAGCGTGTAGGTGATGGTGTCGCCTGCGGCGACCTGCGCACCATCGGCGGGATTGGCCGACTTGTTCACCGACACTTGCGGCGCGGCGATCGTGGTGACGACGGGCGGCGTGTCGCAGTCGGTGGCCGCCACGCAATCGGGATCGCCGCCGCCGGTCACGCCGGCGGTGTTGCTCACGCTCGCACCGGCGGCGACGGTCGGCGTCACGTTGATGGTGATCGCGACCGACTCGCCGATCTGCAGATCGCCCTGCGCGATCGAGCACGTGACAACCTGCGCCGCGATCGTGCAACCGGGCCCGGCACTGTTGATCGTGAGTCCAGCCGGGACGGTGTCGCTGACCGTCGCGTTTGCCGTCGCGTCGGCGGTACCCTCGTTGGTGACCGTCACGGTGTAGTCGTACGCGACGCCGACCACAGCAGTGGCCGGACCGGTCTTGGCGATCGTCAGATCGGGTGCGTTGACCGGATGCGTCGTGCTGCAGCTCGGGCTGCAACTCGGGGGATTCTCACCGCCGCCGCCCGAAGGCAGCACGCTGTTGCTGACGCTGACCGTTGCCGTGGCCGCCACCGTCGCCGAGTAGGTCACCGAATACGTGCCCGTCGCGGTGCCGGCAGGCAGCGTGCAGGTCAGCGTGCCGCTGCAGTTGAAGGCGGGGCTGGCGCTGACCACGGTGCCGAAAGTCAGCGAAGCGCTCAGCGTGTCCTGCAGCGTGAACGTGGCCGACAACGGTGCGTTCGCGATCGCGACGCTCACGGTGTATTCGATGCTGTCGCCGATATCGACCGCGGTGCCGCTGGCCGGGTTGGCGCTCTTCGCCACCGTGATGATCGGCCGCGCAACGACCGTCTGCGCGCTGGCGCTGTTCGGCGCGACGTCGTTGTTCTCGTTGGCTGCGGCAATGCTGGTGGTGATCGGAATCGGTCCCGGATTCGCCACGGCCACCACATAGTTGAAGTTGAAGCTCAGCCACTGCTCCGGCGCGAGCGTGGTCGGCATGCCGGTGAAGGTGATCGTGCAGACCGGCGCCGGGTTGTAGTTGGCGGTCACCCCGGGCGGCAGCAAAGTGAAGTTCACCGAGGCAGGACAGGTCGCCGGCACGCCCGGGTTGCCGAGCGTGACCGCGTAGGTGACACCGGTGGCCGCCGTATCGCCGGCATTGCCGAAGACGAAGCTGCCGTAGGCCGTCTCGCCGGCCAGCACGCTGGGCGTGACGCTGACCTGCGTGCCGACGTCCACGCCGACGGTCGGAGGGACGATCACGATCGGTTCTTCGAGCACCGGAGAGCGTTCCAGCGCCCACAGGTCCAGGCCCTTGGCCGTGCCGAAATATTCGGTCACGCGGTCGCGGCAGTCGCTGTTGTCGTCGGCCGAGCCGGTCCACGAACGGAAGTAGTTGCCGGAACCGGCGAGGTTGTCGTCGGCCGAATCCACGCCGATCAGTGAGTGGGTCGGCACCGGTTGCGTCACCAGGCTGGCGGCGCCGCACAGGTGCCCGTCGAGCGTGCCGATGGTCGTGTTGTTCGCGGCGCGGTAGCCGCGGTCGTCGTAGTAGACCGTCGTGGTGTCGAGCGCGAAGCCATTGAGCTTGGTCAACGTCGGCCCGCCTTCGAGGTTGGCTTCGACGTCGATCATCGGGAAGTGGATTTCGCCGTTGCGCCCGACGATGCGGAAATCGTAGCTGCCGGCCGGGAACGGGTTGCCGCTGTTGTCCAGCCCGTCCCACAGTACCGTGTGATTGCCGCTGAGCGCGGTGCCGGTGAGCACACGATTGAGCGCGTTGGCCGGATCGTAGTCGACGCCGTCGCGGCTGACGACGATCTCGTAGGTCAGCGTATTGAGCGTGTTGAAGGTGAACACGCCGCCGGCCGCTTCGGTCGAGGTGTTGCCGCCGACGTTGCCGACGAAACTCGGGTTGCTCAACTGCGGCTGCGCGGGCACCAGCGGGATGGCGAGCGCCGCGAGCACGCGCGCCACTTCCGCCGCGTTCGGGCCGGACGGCGAAACATCGCTGAAGAAGATCGGGTATTGCGGGCGCTGCGCCGTGATGCCGGCGGTGAAGGACGGCCCGAGGGTGACGGCCGCATTGCTGCCGCGAAGATCGCGATAGAGCGGTCCGCCGTCGGAGTCGAGGAATCCGGCGGCGTTGGCGTAGAACGCGGCGCGATTCGGATCGAGTCCGCGGAAGGTCTGCTTGTAGCGGTAGCCGTCGCTCGAGACGTAGTACAGATCGTTGTAGAGCCGGCGGCCGTTGGAGTTCAGATACACGGTCCACGCATAGGTGAACACGCGGCCGTCGATGTCGGCCAGCGAGTCGGCGCTGGCGCGCACGGTGATGTCCCAGGCCGCGACCAGTTCGCCGCCGAGGATCGGCGGCGTGGCTATCGACGCCGAGTTGACCTGGGCGCCGCTGGTGGCGCCGCTGAATCGCACGCCATAGGTGCCGGTGGTGGGTGCGACGTACCAGCACGGCGTGAAGCCGTCGGTCACCGTGGCGGTGCCGTCGGCGCTGTTGGGGCCGGCCAGTTCCTGCGCGCGGCTGGCGATCGTGCCGCCGGCCTGCGAGCTGCAGGTGAAGTCGGCCGTGCCCGGAATCGTCTCGTCGCCGGGGGTGCCGAACGACTGCGGGTTGTACACGAAGATGTCGCCGCCGTTGCTGCGGTTGCGCGAGCCCAGCAGGATGTACTCGCCGGCGCGCGCATAGACGTAGAGAAACTGGCGGCCGCGCGCCACGTTCGCGAAGTTCGAGCTGTTGCTGACGTCCATCACGCCGCGGTTGCCGAGTGCAGCGGCCGGATGCAGCGTCCGCGTGCCTTCGGCACTCGCGGGCTGCGGACAGGCCACCGCCAGCAGGAGGATCGACGCGGCGAAGCGCATCGACCGGCGGATGGGACGCGACAGGGATTTCATGGGCAGCTCCAGCACTCGATCGACGAAAAGCGCCGCGCCACACGCGATCGAGCGATCATGAGCAGGCGGAGCATCGAAACAGGCCGGTCCGTGCGCCGCTGGCGGGCACGAAGGAAGCTCCCGGAGCGACGGACTGGACTGGCATTCGCGTGCTAGGCGAGATCCGGAGTAGCCGGATGCCAGCGGTCTCGTGCGATATTTGCAAACAAAGGTGACACCTAGACGGGGTATCGCGCCCGCCCTGCACTATCCTTCCTGTCGAGCCGTTCTTCCTGCCCGGATGCAATCCAAGTGATTGATATTGCAAACGCGTCGCTGACGGTCTTGCTGAATCACGCCGCCGGCGGCGACCTGGCCGCCCGCCACCGGGTGTTCGAGCGCATCTATGCGGAGCTGCGCACCGTCGCGCGCCGATTGATGCTCGGCGAAGGTTCGGGCCACACCCTGGGGGCGACCGCGCTGGTGCATGAGTTGTATCTGCGGCTGTTCGCCGGCGAGTCCGCCGGCTGGGCCGACCGCGAGCAGTTTCTGCGCTATGCGCGCGCCGCGATGGCGCATCTGCTGGTCGATCACGCGCGCCGCCGCAACACTCAGCGTCGCGGCGGGGGGCTGATGGCCACCGACGAGCAGCCCTTGGCCGAGCCCGCCGACACCGACGCCTTGATCGATCTCGAAGAGTCCTTGCAGACCCTGGCCCGGGTCAATCCGCGCGCCGCGCGCGTGCTCGAGTTGCGCTGCCTGGCCGGGCTGGAAGTGGAGCAGACCGCGTCGCTGCTCGGAGTCAGTGAGCGCACCGTCTGCCGCGACTGGGACCTGGCGCGCGGGCTGCTGTCGCAGATGCTCGCGTCGACCGAAGGCGCGCCGATCGCGCTGCGCGATGACGATCCCGGGCACTGATCCGCACACCCGCTGGCGGCGATTGAGCGAGGCCCTCGACGGGCTGCTCGATGCCGACCCCGCCGCGCGCGATCGCCTGCTCGCCGACCTCACGCCCTCGCTGCGAGCCAGCGCGATCGCCGCACTCGGCGCGATCGGGCAGCACGACGCCTTCGACGAGATCGCGGCCGAAGCGGCCGCGCGGCGGCCCGAGCCGCTGCCCGAATCGCTGCTGGGCGAGCGCATCGGCGATTTCGAACTGACCGCCCTGCTCGGCGTCGGCGGCATGTCCTGGGTGTATCTGGCGCAGCGCGAACAAGGCGGCGCGCGCCAGCAGGTCGCGCTCAAACGCCTGCGTCCGGATCTGGCGTCGGCGCAGCTGCGCGAGCGCTTCGCCATCGAGCAGCGCATCGTCGGGCGCATCGCGCATCCGGGCATCGCGCGACTGATCGCCGCCGGGGTCGACGACGCCGGCGTGCCGTGGCTGGCGACCGAGCTGGTGCAAGGCAAGCCGCTGCTGCACTGGTGCGACGAACGCCGGCTGCCGGTGCCGCGGCGATTGGGCTTGTTCCTGCGCGTGTGCGAGGCGGTGAGCGCGGCCCATCGCCACCTGATCGTGCACCGCGACCTCAAGCCGGCGAACGTGCTGGTCGATGACGACGGCGAGCCCAAACTGCTCGACTTCGGAATTTCGCGCCTGCTCGAAGGCGATACGGCCGCTGTCGACAGCACCCGCGCCGAGTGGCGCATGCTCACGCCCGAATATGCGGCGCCCGAGCAACTGGCCGGCGCGGCGCCGAACATCGCCATGGATGTCTATGCACTGGGCGTAATGCTCTACGAGTTGTTGTCGGGTGTGCGGCCGCCGAGCGCCGTGTATCGCCGCGCCGATGAAGCGCCGCTCGTGCCGCCCTCGGCCGCGCACGTGCCGGCGGCGGCACATCTGCGCGCCGCGTCGCCAAAAGCGCTGCGGCGCCGTCTGCAGGGCGACCTGGATGCCATCGTGCTGCGCGCGCTGGAGTTCGACCCGGAGCGCCGCTATGCGCGCGTCGATCTGTTGGCCGACGATCTGCGGGCGGTGCTGGAGAAGCGTCCGATATCGATGCGCCGCCGGAACTGGTTGCACACGGCCGCGCGCTTCCTGCAACGCAATTGGCTCGTCAGTTCGTTGGCGGCGGTCGCCCTGCTGGGTTCTCTGGGCGGCGTGGCGGGTGTGGTGATCGAATCGCAACGGCGCGAGCGGGCCCTGGAGCGCGCCGAAGCGGTGGAACGGTTCCTGGTCGGATTGTTCGGCTCGGCCTCGCTCTCCACGCGCGATGCCGCGCAGCGGCCGGTGTCGGCGCTGTTGCAGGACGGCGCCGACGAGGCGGCAGGTCTCGCACCGTCGCGCCCCGCGCTGGCGGCGAAATTGCTCCTGACGATCGCCACGGTGCAGAACCAGCTCGATCAATTCGACGCGGCGATCGCCAACTACGAGGCGTCCGCGGCCGCGGCGCGCGCCGCGAACGATCTGCTCACCGTCGCCGAAGCGCAGCTCGGCCACGCCAACGTGCGGCTGCGCACCGGCCTGAACGCCGGACGCATCGACGCCCTGCTCGAAGCAGCCCTGCCCGTGCTTCGCGAGCAGGCCCCCGAAAGTCTGCAACTGGTCAACGGCCTGACCATGCTTGCCCTGCGGCAGCAGGCACTGAAGCGGCTGAACGAGGCCGAGGCCAGCTTTCTCGAAGCCATCGCCCTGGTGGACCGCGTGGCGCCGAACGATGTCCTGGCGTTCCAGGCGCGTTCGGACCTGGGCGTGATGTACGAACTCGATGGGCGAGTCGACGAGGCCGTGGCTATCGAACGCGAAGCCTGGGCCGGAGCGCGCGAAATCCTGGGCCCGGCGCACGTCACGAGTCTGCGCATCGGGTTCAATCTTGGCAAAGCGCTCGGCAGGCAAGGCGCGCTGGCCGAAGCGAACGAGCTGATGCGGCAAACCGCCGGGCCGCTGTTCGAGCTGCTGCCGCCCGATCACACCGACCAGGTGGCGATCCGCGCCGAGTACGCCCGCGTGGCCGCGCAGTTCGATCGACTCGACGAGGCCGAGACCTTGCTGGTCGACGCTACGCGGATTGCCGGGCAGCGCGAGGATATCGACGGCACCCTGGTGGCCGTGATGCGCTCGCATCTGGGCGCGCTGCGGGCGCGGCAAGGCCGCCTGGACGCGGCGTTCACGGAAATCGATGCGGCTTATCGCTGGCTGGTCGAACACGGCGCCCAGGATTTCTTCCAGACCTGCTGGGCGCAGGGCACCACCGCGCGCCTGCTTTTCGATCTGGGCCGCGATGCCGAAGCACGCGAACGGCTCGCCGCGCCATCCAATTGCGGCGCCGCCCTCGACGAGGCGCGCGCGCGCGCCGCCTGGGCGGCCGGCGACCACGACCAAGCCCACACCCGCTATGCCGCGTTGTTGACGCCGCGCGATGGCACGCCGCAGGCGCAAATCGCCGTGCTTCCCGTGCGTCTGCGCTATGCGGTGCTGCTCGGCGAAAGCGGCGACCGCACTCGGGCCCGCGCGCAGTTGCAGCACATCACCGAAACGTTGGCGGCCATGGATATCACGGCCAATCCCGAGCTGCGTGAAGCGCGGCGATTGCTTGCGGAGTGACGGAATCCGGCGCAAGGGCCGGGCTCCGGAGTGCGTTAACCGCGCCTCCTACCTTTCGTCGGCGACGCCTGACAGCGCACAATTGTCCTGCCTTCATCGTGTGCGCCAGGACGAGTTCGAGATTTCGCGGGGTTTTTCGCATTCTCTGTATTCGATGTGTTTGCGACGAAGCTGATTCGTTGCATTTATCTTGATGCTGTGAGTGCGTCGCCGTAGGATCGATCGCGCTGCGGCCAAATCCGCAGCCGGGTATGACAGCCCGCAAACACAAGGCGCATCAGCGCCCACGTCCGATGTCGGCGCTTTTTTTGCGTCCGCCATCGGCGTGGGCGCAAACCGGCTTCTATGGCGGCGGTGCGCGGGAGCTTTCGGGCTCGCCGGTTCCTTGTGTACCGGTCTGTCACCGCGCACCGTTCGCCACCCGCTCGCCGAGTGGCGCACTTCGACAAGCCAGGAGTGCGGAGATGAAAGGAAGACGTGCGGCAAAACGTTCGCGGCTCGCATCCCTTGCGAAAGCAAGGTCGATGCTCTGGGCGCTTCAACAACTCACCGCGAAGAACGTGACCACCGGCAGGGCAGGTCGCAGCTATCTATTCGAACTGCATCAGATCGCGACTCAGGGCGTGAATATCGTCGAACGTGTTCTCAATGATATTGAGTCGGCTCGCGACGAGGGCAAGTAAGTTGCTCTGACCCCCGCCGTTCGACCCCCGCCGTTCGGCTATCAAACGGCTTACAGCAAAGCACATCGACGACGAGAGTTGTGGTTGCAGCTTTCTGTTCGAGTTGCACCAACTTGCGAGCAGGGACTTGAGGCAACTGACCGTTTGATTGATTGCATCGAAAGCGGTGAAGCGGCGAGCGATGCCTCTGGCGCCATACTCGCCCGTGCCGAGTCAGGAAGGAACCCAGTCAATCGCCAATTTAGTAGATCTGTTTCCGACCTCCGCGAGACGGCAACTGACGAATTTCCAACCCGAGCAACTGGCAATACTTTCGCTTTGTCGCGGTGTCGGGCGGCGAGAGGTACATCCTGCGCTTGACGAGTTCCCTAACGACGATCCTGGGGAGAAGGTCGGCCTCTCTTGTTTCGCGCAAGAACTTCTCAATGGGAATTCCAGGGAAATCCTTTTCCGACAAGATGCCTGCTCCGAGCCAGAACAGCATATCTGTACTCTCGGGCCTTACCCTTCGCATGTCTGCAACAAGCGGCCGAAGCTCTTGCGCGCCAATTGCGGTCGCGACTCGCGATACGCACGCCAGGGTCATCTGAGAAACAACCCATCCCAATACGCGGTTAGCTGTCTGTCGCGCCACCTCTGGATCTAATCGAAATGAAGCCTCGAGTGCCCCGGACATCTGGTGTGCGATCTGTGGCCCATGTTCTTCCACTAGTTGGAAGAACAATCGCATCAAGCGGCGAGCGAGACTCGAACAGCTACTGGCCACCGCCATCTTACGCTCGCCGTCCAATCCTCCTGCACGACTCCGCAGCACTTGGCCCAACACCTGAATAGTCTTAAACGCCGAATTGATACGGCCAGGATCGTCCTCAAGCCCTTCCATTCCGCGATGACTAGGCGCGAGGCTTTGCCTCTCCGCTTTGTCGGCCTGCTCGGCAAAATGCTCACTCACCTCAATAGGGCGGCCGTCTATCAACACGCTGCGGTCTGCGACGGTGAGGAAACGCGTGAGCAGTCCTGTCCCTTCCGAAACTTCCGCCTCTCCTATTTCGGGAAACAGCGCATTGGCGTGACGACACAATAAATCGACGACCTCGGTTTCGTGGCCAAGATGGGCAACAAATGTGAGTACATTCGCGCTTCGCTCGGTATGAATGTACTCAATGAGTCGCGGAATCAACTCGTCCTGCTCGCGCCTGTTACGAGCCGCGCTAATATCACGAGCCAAGAAATAGTAGAAATAATACGGGTAGTAGAAGCGAGTCACACCGTCGTGCACCGCTAAAATTTGCGCCGACACAAGCTTGGAGACCAACGTAGTGCGATCTACCTCGATTCTCTTTTCTTTCAAGAAGCTCTCGTAGAACTCATCGAACTCTTCTTGCGTAACCGCTTCCGACGGTTCTTCCGAGACACGCCTCGCGAATGCGGATAGAACTGCAACCACAATCTCAATCTTGACGCCCTTGACGCGCTCGTCAATTGTTCTAGTAATCAGCTCTTCGAACAAGTAGCCGTGACTACCGTTTGCAACGATGGATTTCGCGTCCGATGCGAGCTCAAGCTGCTGCAGCACCAAGAGCACGTAGACCGGGTATCGAGGGATAATATTCCTAGCGAAAAGCTCATCGACGAACTTCTTGAGCTGTCGACACTGCGATTCGATCTCTACCTCCGAGAATTCTCCGTCATCTCCGAGTGAGACCCAACGGCGAATTAGGTCTGAGCGATGCTTGTGGCTAGTTGGAGGAAGCTCGAAGAGCGCGGCATCTCGCCACACATTCGACGCTCCAGTGACAAGGTCATCCACCACTCCTGAGATGGCGGAGTACTGACCGGAGAAAGCAACAATTCGCCCATGGTGAGCGGAAAGGCGGTCTACTACTCTCTTTAGCCCCTCATGCCCACCGGGCACGCTGTGTACGTTGTCTAGAAACGCAATCTTTCGTGTCGGAGTGGCTTGCTTGATATCTTCCGCACAATCGCTCGGATACTGCTCGGTCATCGCAGAGTTGATCCACGAGGTTATTTCTCCTCGGAAGCTCTTCGACAGCCTGCTGCAATCTAGATAAAGCGGGACATCTCCTCGGCGCTGACTTTCACGATAAAGCAGTTTCGCAAGAGAGGTCTTTCCGGCCTGCTCGACGCCAGCCACCAACGACAGCGTGCTGCCGAGCAGCGTCGACACAGTTTCCGATCGATTGACTGTGTCTTCGATTGTCGCGTTGGCCGACCCGGTGACTTCGCACCTCCGAAGATCCGGAACAACATACAAGTCCTCTAGACGAATCGGACGATTTACCTTCTGATGCTTGAATGCAACCCCTGGATCATCCAGGAACGCTTCAAAAGCGTCAGTGCAGCGAAGCTTACCCCGTGATCTCGCGGAATTTCCGAATGAAATTGGCGTTGAGGTTCCAGATACGGGATGAAACACGCCGTTGCGCAAGGCAAACTCATGAGAGATAAGTTCGCGTTTTTTAAGGTCGAGTTGATGGACTGAGAAGCCGGAGTCTGCGGACTGCTGCTTCCACGCGAATTCGGGTCCGAATATGACCAGAAGATGGGCATCGACTTCGCGTCGAATTCGCTCCACGGTTTCTCGCTGGTGCTCGTGGCCGAACAGAACTGCATCTACATTTTCATCCAGCCACCTCAGAACTGCGCGCTGGTTCCAGGCTTCGAACCAGTTAGGCGGATGGTGCATGACCGCAAACGCAAAATCGCTATTTTCTGGACGCTGCAAGTGGTTCACGGGAAGGTGGAGCTTTCCCATCTGTTCATTCAGTGTCGATGCCCATGCTGAGTTAATACAGTCGAACGAAACTGTCGCCCCAGACGGGGCTCTAATGAGCACTCGCGTCTGCAGTTTTGACAGCTGCTCAGCGGCAGTAACAACGCTTGATTCGAAACGCCGATACTCGGCTTGTACAGAGGTCAACTCGTTTACGATTTCCAGGTCTAGTGCTGAATCGGCGGTGGCGGCGCCCAATAGAGCCTTTCTTACCGCAGGATTTTGCTTCCCAAAGTCGCAATCATGATTGCCCGGCACTGACACTACATTCGTCAGCAGAATGCCCCGCGCGCGCAGTTCAGTATCGAGGTCAGCTAAGAACCCGGCGAACGCCTCATATTCGTGCGCCTGTCCAGAAAAGGCGACATCACCGCCCAGCACCAAGATCGCTTGGTCGCTCTCAGTCATCACGGAATGAAGCGCTGCCGCCATTGCGTGGACCCGGTCACGGGGGATTGCCGCGCCTGTGGCATGAATGTCAGTAAGGAAAACTAGTGTGACTAGATCTCCGGCCTCAGGAATGTTCTGCATTAATTAGCCCTTCGCTACGTCAACCGCACTTGCTGTAGCCGCACGCCAAGCACGTAGCACACCCATCCATAATGATCGACGCCTTCGTGTTGCACTTGATGCACATCGTGGCGCCGGGCGGGTAGCCGTTGGCGGTTTCGACGGCCGTTGCAGCCGTGGAGGGTTTTGCAGCCGCGGTGTTCGCGGTGGCGGGGCTTAAATCAGAGTTTTTTTTTGCGTTGCTGCGGGCTTCGTAGGCGGCGCGCTTCTCGGCGATCAGGCGTTTTTGTTCGGGCGAGATTTCGTCGTCGACGATCATGCCGATGTGCTTGAGGTGGTCTTCGACCACGGCGCCAATCTCGGCGACGATGCTCGGCATGTAGACGCCGCCAGCCTTGAAGTAGCCGCCGCGCGGGTCGAACACGGCTTTCATTTCTTCCACCAGGAAGGTCACGTCGCCGCCTTTGCGGAAGACGGCGCTCATGATGCGGGTGATCGCCACCACCCACTGGAAGTGGTCCATGTTCTTGGAGTTGATGAAGATCTCGAACGGGCGGCGCGATTCGAATTCGGTGTCCTGGTTGAGGACGATGTCGTTGATCGTGACGTAGAGCGCGTGTTCGAACAGCGGGCTTTTGATCTTGTAGGTGCTGCCGATCAGCATGTCCGGGCGTTCGAGGCGCTCGTGCATCTGGATCACTTCGGCCGAGGCGAGCTCGAGCGTGTCGGCGTGCACGGGGGCGGTCACCTGGTGTGCGGCGGCGGCGGCCGCGGCTTCGGCGGCGGCTTTGTCTTCCGGCTTGGCGACCGAGTATCCCTTGATTTTCTTGCCGATCTTGATGGCCATGGCCGGTGCTCCTGAGCGTTGCGGCGCGCGATGAAACGGGCGCGGGAAAGGTGATTTGGGGTGCTGCGGGGCGTGTCGCAAGCCGGTGGTCTGGCGCTGAGCCCGGGTGCTGCGGGTGCGGATTGGTGGATGAATCGCGCGGGTGGAGCTTGTTGCGTCGTTCGGTTCAGCGGTGTTTTGAAACTTGGAAATTTGGAACTTGCTGGTCGCGCGCTTCGGGTGAGGCGCGCGGCCAGTTTGGACACCACCCTCTCCCCGGCCCTCCCTTGAAGGGGAGGGAGTTCACTACCGAGGCGAGAACGTCGACCGTCGGGTAGCGATCGCCGGTGACGCGCGATCGCGATTCCGAAAGCCGCTTCTGTTGCTCAGCGCCCGCCTTTCTTCGCCGCCTTCTTCGCTGCTTTCTTGGCCGGCGATTTCTTCGCGGCCGATTTGCGGCCTGCCGATTTCATCGCCGAGCCTTTGCGGGCTGCACCCTTGCGGGCGCCGCCTTTCTTGGCCGGAGCCTTCTTCGCTGCCGTCTTGCGGCCGGCGGTTTTCTTGCCGGCAGCCTTCTTCGCGGTGGCCTTGCGGGCGCCGCCCTTGGCGGCCGTCTTGCGGGCTGCGCCCTTCTTGGCGGCCGCGCCTTTGCGTGCGGCGCCTTTGGCGGCGGTTTTCTTGGCGGCGGTCTTACGGCCGGCGGACTTCTTGGCGGTGGCTTTCTTGGCGGCGCGTTTTTTCGCCGGTCCCTTACGGGCGGCGCTGACGCGCTTCTTGGCCGCATCGACGGCGTCGGACACGGCCTTGCGCGCTTCGCCGGCCTTCTTGACGACGGCCTTGCGCGCCGCGGTGGCTTTCTTCGCTACCGCCGCGGCGGCGTCGCCGACCGCGGTTTTCGCGTCGGATGCCATTTCCGAGACCTTTTCCGCAACGCTTTCGGCCGCGTTGGAAATTGTTGCAGTGACACCGTTGCCATTGCTCATCGTGCCCTCCTCGTCATGGGCGTGGGTCGAGCTTTGAATTTGCGCCGTGCGCGCGAACTGTGCAAGACATCCGGCAAAAATTTTTCGCGGATCGCAGCGACGCATTCATCGCCGCTGCGATTTTCCGAGCGTCCGCCGGCGTCAGAATTTGCCGTAATAGCCTTCCTTGAGCGCGTCGAACAGGTTGGCGGCGGTGTGGATTTCGCCGTCGTACTCGATCTCTTCGTTGCCGCGGGCTTCCACCACGCTGCCGTCTTCGAGTTCGAAGCGGTAGGTGGTGCTTTCCAGGTCGCTTTCCTTCACCAGCACGCCCTGGAAGGCGGCCGGGTTGAAGCGGAAGGTGGTGCAGCCCTTGAGGCCCTTTTTATGGGCGTAAAGGTAGATGTCCTTGAAATCCTCGTAGGGATAGTCGGTCGGCACGTTGGCGGTCTTGGAGATCGACGAGTCGACCCACAGCTGGGCCGCGGCCTGGATGTCGACGTGCGCCTTCGGGCTGATGTCGTCGGCCGATACGAAGTAGGCCGGCAGCCTGGCGGCGTCGTCCTGCGAGTAGGGCATCGCGTCCGGGTTGACCAGGGTGCGGTAGGCGAGCAGCTCGTAGCTGTACACCTCGACCTTTTCCTTCGACTTCTTGCCTTCGCGGATCACGTTGCGGCTGTAGTGGTGCGCGAAGCTCGGTTCGATGCCGTTGGAGGCGTTGTTGGCGAGCGACAGCGAGATGGTGCCGGTGGGCGCGATCGAGCTGTGGTGGGTGAAGCGCGCGCCTTTTTCGGCCAGCTGCGCCACCAGTTCCGGCGCCACTTCGTTGATGCGCTGCATGTAGCGCGAGTAGCGCGCGTGCAGTTCGCGGCCCTTGATGCTGTCGCCGAGTTTCCAGCCGTCGCGCACCATTTCCGGGCGCTTGCGCAGCATTTCGGCGGTGACGGCGAAGTCCTCGTCCATGATCGGGGCCGGGCCTTTTTCTTCGGCCAGCGACAGCGCCACTTCCCAGCCGGCGATCGCCATGTCGCGCGCGATGGCTTCGGTGAATTCGAGGCTCTTGTCGTCGCCGTAGGCCATTTTCAGCATGGTCAGCGTGCTGCCCAGGCCGAGGAAACCCATGCCGTGGCGGCGCTTGCGCAGGATTTCCTTGCGCTGCTGCTCCAAAGGCAGCCCGTTCACTTCGACCACGTTGTCGAGCATGCGGGTGAACACGCGCACGACTTCCTTGTATTCCTCCCAGTCGAAGCGGGCCTGGTCGGTGAAGGGGTCGCGCACGAAGGTGGTGAGGTTGACCGAGCCGAGCAGGCAGGCGCCGTACGGCGGCAGCGGTTGCTCGCCGCAGGGGTTGGTGGCGCGGATCTGCTCGCACCACCAGTTGTTGTTCATTTCGTTGACGCGGTCGATCAGGATGAAACCGGGTTCGGCGAAGTCGTAGGTGGACACCATGATCATGTCCCACAGGTGCCGCGCGCGGATCTGGCCGTAGATCTTGCAGGCCACCAGGCCGTCGTCGCGCGTGACGTAGTTCTTGTGGGTGGGCCATTCGCGCCACACCACGGCCTTCGGATCGGTCAGGTCGACGTCATCCTTTTCCTTGACGTTGACCGGGAAAACCAGCGGCCAGTCGGTGTCGGTTTCCACCGCTTCGATGAAGCCGTCGGTGATCAGCAGCGAGAGGTTGAACTGGCGCAGGCGCCCGTCCT
>CBFHAI010000020.1:0-73860 GCA_965653565.1 uncultured Chiayiivirga sp.
AGTTCGGCTGCAGGCTCACCGCGTCGTAGCCGGTGCATTCGACCAGCATCGCTTCGAGCTCGTCGATCAGCTGCTTGTAGCCCAGCGCCTGTTCGGGCGGCGCGAGCGGATGGATGTTGGCGAATTCCGGCCACGTCACCGGAATCATTTCCGCGGTGGCGTTGAGCTTCATCGTGCATGAGCCGAGCGGGATCATGGTGCGGTCGAGCGCGAGATCCTTGTCGGCCAGCGAGCGCAGGTAGCGCAGCAGTTCGTGTTCGCTGTGGTGCGTGTTGAACACCGGGTGCTGCAGGAACTTCGAGCTGCGGCGCGATGCTTGCGGCAGGGCATCCGGCGTTCCGGCATCCAAGGCGTCGATATCGGTCGCTCCCGGCATCCTGCCTGCCGCGACACTGGCGCGTCCCTGCGCGTCGTCGATCAAAGCGTTGAACAGCTGCGCAATCGCGATCACATCGTCGCGCGTGGTGGTTTCGTCGAGGCTCAAACTCAGGCTCGTGGCATCGATCTTGCGCAGGTTGATGCCGGCGTCGCGCGCCTTCGCATGGATATCGGCGGCATCGATGTCGGTGATGTGCAGCGTATCGAAAAAGCCTTCGTCGACTTTCACATTGCACTTGCGCAGCGCCGCCGCCAGGATCGCCGCATAGCGATGCACGCGGCGCGCAATGCGCGTCAGGCCGTCCGGACCGTGATAGACCGCGTACATGCTGGCCATCACGGCGAGCAGGACCTGCGCGGTGCAGATGTTGGACGTCGCCTTCTCGCGGCGGATGTGCTGCTCGCGCGTCTGCAAGGTCAGGCGGTAGGCCGGCTTGCCTTCGGCATCCACCGAAACGCCGATCAGGCGGCCCGGCATCGAACGCTTGTAGGCATCGCGGCAGGCGAGGAAGGCCGCATGCGGGCCGCCGAAACCGAACGGCACGCCGAAGCGCTGCGTGTTGCCCACGACGATATCGGCGCCCCATTCGCCCGGCGCGGCGATCAGCACCAGCGCCAGCAGATCGACCGCCACCGACACCACGCCTCCGCGCGCGTGCACGGACTCGGCCAGCGCCTTGTAGTCGCCGATGCGGCCGAAGGTATCGGGATATTGCAGCAACACGCCGAACGCGTCAGCTCGCATAGCCTGCGCATCGTCGGCGATCAGCAACTCGATGCCGAGCGGCTCGGCGCGCGTGCGCAGCACCTCGATCGTCTGCGGGTGCACGCCGGACGAGACGAAGAAGGTATTGGATTTCGATTTGGCCGAACGCTTCGCCAGCGTCATCGCCTCGGCCGCGGCCGTGGCTTCGTCGAGCAGCGACGCGTTGGAGATTTCCATGCCGGTCAGATCGGTCACCAGCGTCTGGAAGTTGATCAGCGCTTCCATGCGGCCCTGCGAAATCTCGGCCTGGTACGGCGTGTACGCCGTGTACCACGCCGGGTTTTCCAGCACGTTGCGCAGGATGACGTTCGGCGTGTGGGTGCCGTAGTAGCCCTGCCCGATGAAGCTGCGGAATACCTGGTTTTTCGCGGCGATCGCGCGGATTTTCGCCAGCGCTTCGACTTCGCTGATGGCCGCGGGCAGGGCCAGCGGCTTGCCGGATTTGATCTTGGCCGGCACGATCGCGTCGGTCATCGCATCGAGCGAGTCATGCCCGATGGCGCGCAGCATATGCGCGATTTCCGCATCGTTCGGGCCGATGTGGCGCTCGATGAAAGCGTCGTGATGTTCGAGGTCGCGCAGCGACGCGCTGGGGATGGAGGGCATGGGAAAGGCGTCCGAAGGCAACGTGCGAAGCCGCACGCGGGGCGCCCCTCTGTCCTTTTGCCTGAGAGTTTGGGAGCGCATGCGCTCCGTGCCCCTTCGGCGCCGGATCGAACCGGTCTCTCCAGAGTGATTCGCACGCGAAGGTACGTGGGCCTGAGCGATTACGGGCGTTGCGCCTTCGGCAGCGGGTCGCCCCGCTTCTCCCACCGTGTGCTACGCGGCGATTATAGCCGCGGCCCGCCGCCGTTGGCAGCGGGCTGTGCCGCAGGCGGCCATACAAAAATCACCATTTCTGCCAAGTTTCGATTCAGCCCAAAGTCGCCCTCGCTCCGACTTCATGCGGTAACCTCCGCCGAGACAACGGCGGTACACACCTTGACTCGCGACGAATCCAACACGCCCGATTTCCACGCCCCCGAATTTTTCTGGGCGCAGTTGGCTCCCGGCGACCATCTGGTCCAGCTCTTCGATGACGAACACACCTTGCTCGACTCGCTCGAGGCCTTCGTCACGGGCGGGCTGATGCTCGACGAGGGCGTGGCCGTCATCGCCACGCCGCCGCATCTGGCCGATCTGGAGCGCCGCCTGCAGACGCGCGGCCTCGACGTCCGCGGCCTGCAGCTGACGGATCAGTACATTCCGCTCGAAGCCGACGAAACCCTGGAGCGCTTCATGCGCGACGGGGCGCCCGATCCTGTGCTGTTCGAGGCCGCCATCGGCCGCGTCATCGAACGCGCGCGCGGCCAAGGCCGGCCGGTGCGCGCCTTCGGCGAGATGGTGGCGCTGCTGTGGTCGCGCGGCGAACGCCAGGCGACGCTGCAGCTCGAAGCCTTCTGGCAGGAACAGTGCGAGCGCTCCGGCATCGCCCTGCTGTGCGGTTATCAGAAATCGCTGTTTTCGCACGACGCCGATTCCGCGATCCGCCAGGTGTGCGGCGCCCATTCTTCGGTCGTGATGGTCTGACGTGCCCGGCCGGTTGAAACCGGCCCGCCGCGCGCGCATTCTGATTGCGTCATGACACGTGTCCTTTGCCACCTGCTGCTGGCGCTCTCGCTGTTCTTCAACGGTGTGTCGATCCCGTGGGCGCGCGCCCACATGGCGCATGCGGCCAATGTCGAGCTCGCTCCGAGCCAGGAAATGCCGACAGCCGCGGCGCATGGGCACCATCACGCCGATTCGACCGACCGTACCGCCGCCGACCGCGTCTCCCCGCACCACGAGCACGACAAGGCGCCATGCTGCGGCGGCGGCGATTGCCAATGCGGCTGCACCATGCCGCCCGCCGTGCCGCTGGCGTTGACGCTGCAGGCCAGCCGCATCGAACACGCCGCGCCGCGTGTCTGCTCCGCGGCACCGACGATGTCGCCGCGCGGCAGCCCGCCTTTCCGCCCGCCCGCGGGCTGATCCGTTCGACGTCGCCGCGTCGCCTTCGAGCGACGTGACTTGCCGCAGCCGCGTGCCACCGCCGGCGCGCGCGGAACTGTCGAGGATCAATCCATGCGTTTCAAATTTCTCTCCGCCGCGCTATTGCCGGCGGCCATCGCGCTGGCCGGCTGCAGCACGCTGCCGCGCGAGCGCGGCTATCGCGAAACCGGCGAACTGGTGCAGGCGCGCATCGGCGTGCAGCCGCAATGGCCGGCCGACGATTCCGTCGCGCCGCCGCCATCCGAACCGATCACCGTCGAACGCGCCGTCGCGCTGGCGTTCGTGCACAACCCGCGCATCCGCGAGCAGTACGCCAGGCTCGGGCTGGGGCGCGCCGAGCTCGACGAAGCCCGCCGCATCGCCAATCCGGGCTTGGGCTATTCGCGGCTCGAACCGCGGCACGGCAGCGGCACGCAGATCACCCGCAGTATTTCGTGGTCGTTCGCCGATCTGCTGCTGTTGTCGTCGCGCAAGCGCTTCGCCGCCGCCGAGCTCGAGCGGCTGCAGAATTCCGTTGCGGCGCAATTGCTCGAACTGGCTACAGAAACCGAAGCGGCCTGGTACGAAGCCGCCGGCGCGCAGCAGGTGCAGGCGATGCGCGATGTCGTGGCGCAGGCGGCCGAGCGTTCGGCCGAGCTGGCGCAGCGGTTTTTCGACGCCGGCAACATCGATCGCCTGCAACTCGAACAGGAACTCGCCGCCGCCTCGCAGGCGCGCATCGCGGCCGTGCGTGCGCAGGCCGAGGCATTACGTGCGCGCGGCGAACTCGCGGCGCTGCTCGGTCTGCAGAGCGGTGCCGATTGGTCGATCGCCGCGCAATTGTCGGCGCCGCCGGAAGCTGCGTATTCGGCCGACGATCTGGTCGAACTCGCGCTCGATCAGCGGCTCGATCTGGCGGCCGCCCGGCAGGAAGTCGCGCAACGCGAAGATGCGCTCGGCGTGACGCGTCGCTGGCGCTGGCTCGGTTCGGTCGAAATCGGCTACGAGCGCGAAAGCGAAACCGACGGCGAAGTGCTGCGCGGCCCGTCGCTGAACTTCGAATTGCCGATCTTCGACCAGGGACAGGCCGCGGTCGCGAAAGCCGACGCGCAGCTGCTGCAGGCGCGCGCGGAACTCGATGCCCTCGCGCTGTCGGTGCACAACGACGCGCGCGTCGGCCTGGAGCGGGTGGCGCTGCAGCGCGATATCGCCGAGCGTTACCGCACGCTGCTCGTGCCGCGCCGCGAAGCGATCGTCGCGCGCACGCAGGAACGCGTGAATTTCATGCTGCAGGGCATCTTCGAACTGATCGCGGCGCGGCAGGAGGAATATGACGCCTACCAGGAATATCTCGAAGCCGTACGCGATTACTGGATCGCGCGCGCGCAACTGCGCGGCATCGTCGGCGGACGGCTGCCCGACGATAGCGTGATCGCCGAGCCGGCGATCGGGGTCGAGGCGATTCTGCCCGCCGCCGAACCGTCTCCGACGGATCACTCCGGACACCAGATGGATCACTCCAAACACCACACGACGCCGCCGGAAACCTCCGACGAACCGGCGCACCACGATCACAGGGACAACCGATGAAACTCTCGCGACGCCACTGGTTCCGCTGGGCCGGCGCAGGCGCGCTCGCGCCGCTCACCTTGCTCGCGCAACGCGCGCTCGGCCAGGATCACACCGGACACACGATGCCGGCAGCGCCGCCGTCACCGACACCACCGCCATCACCACCGACGCCTCCGCCCACGGTCGCGCACGACGGCCGCTACACGCCGGTGCGCACGCTCAACGGCTGGACCTTGCCGCATCGCCTCGTCGACGGCGTGAAGGAATTCCATCTCGTCGCCGAAGCAATCGAACACGAATTCGCGCCGGGCTGCCGCGCCAAATGCTGGGGCTACAACGGCACCACGCCGGGGCCGACGATCGAAGCGGTGGAAGGCGATCGCGTCCGACTGTTCGTCACCAACCGATTGCCGGAACACACCAGCATGCATTGGCACGGCCTGCTGCTGCCCAACGGCATGGATGGCGTGGGTGGCCTCACCCAGCCGCACATCCGGCCCGGCGAAACCTACGTCTACGAGTTCACGCTGCGCCAGCACGGCACGCATATGTATCATCCGCACGCCGACGAAATGGTGCAGATGGCGGTCGGCATGATGGGCATGTTCATCATCCATCCGAAGGACGGCGAGCCCGAACGCATCGATCGCGACTACGCCGTGCTGCTGCACAACTGGGCGCTGCATCCGGGCACTTACCGGCCGGATCCGTCGGTGATGCAGGACTTCGATCTGTGGACCTTCAACAGCAAGGTGTTCCCCGCGATCGAACCGATCGTCGCGGCCAGCGGCGAGCGCGTGCGCATCCGCGTCGGCAATCTTTCGATGTGGAATCATCCGATCCACATGCACGGCCCGCGCTTCCATGTCACCGGCGGCGACGGCGGACGCTGGCCGCGCGCGTTGTGGCGGCCTGAAGTCACCGAGATCGTCGGCGTGGGGCAGACGCGCGATTTCGAGTTCGTCGCCATTCCCGGCGATTGGGCCTTCCACTGCCACATGTCGCATCACACGATGAATGCGATGGGACACGAAATTCCCAACACGCTCGGCGTCGATCAATCGGGCGTCGAAAGCGAAATCCGCAAACTGCTGCCCGGTTACATGCCGATGGGACAAACCGGCATGGCCGAACATCAGGATCACACCCAATCGGGGCATATGACCGGACCGGAAAACACCTTGCCGATGATGATGGGCAAAGGTCCGCACGGGAACCTCGAAATGGGCGGCATGTTCACCGTGGTGAAAGTGCGCGACGGCTTGCCTGCGGGCGACTATTCCGATCCAGGCTGGTATCCGGAAACGCCCGAACGCATCGCGCGACGTGTCAGTGACGATCCGGATTTCGGCACGCCGACGCGCCGCGGCCCGCCGCCCGGGCCGGCGCCGCAGTTCGATGCGAAGCCCGTCGATCATTCGAAAATGAAGCACGGATAGGGTGCCGCACCGCGCCGAGGCAGAGCAGCCTCGGCGCGGTTTTTACGGTGTTTCTCGCAGCAGGATTCGATCCCAAGCGCGCACCGCAAAGCTGCGCTGCGCGCTCAATGCCCGCCCTGATGCTCGCCCGGCCGCGGTACATGCACATGGCCCTGATCGGCGGAATCCAGCGCGCTGGCCGTGCTTTCGCCCCCGCTGTTGTCGCCATCGCGTTTCGGCGTCACGCGCGAGTCGCGCGTGACGGATTTCGATGTGGCATCGCTCGCCGCGCGATTGCGCGGTTGCTCCTTCGTAGCGTTCGCCGCTGGCGATTCGCCGGGCCGCATTGCCGGCGATGCGGCGGTCGGGCGGCTGTCGTGGATCGGACTTTTCGGCATGGCACCCTCGCGGTTCGCTGTTGGATGCGAGCAAGTTAGCGTCGTCAGTTGGAGCGACCAATGAACGCGGCGCGGGCGCTTGGGGCTTGCGGCTCAGGTCGGTTGTCGCGCGCTCGGGGCGCGTGGGAATCGGGAGTCGGGAATCGGGAAAGGGCCTGCACGCTTTCTCCCGATTCTCGGCTCCCGATTCCCGAAACGCTTACTCCACAGCGTCCAGCACCACCGACGCCGTCCCCTCCAGCTTCGCCGCATCGCTACGCAACTCATCCAGCGACACGCTTTCGCGCCGCGCCATCAGCCGCGTGAGTTCGTCGATGTTCGATCCTTTCGCGCGCAGCTCTGCATCGAGCGCGGCGAACAGCGCGACGGCCTTGCGCGTGCGGTCGCGCGTCGATTCGGAGCCACGCAGCGTATCGACGCTGTCGCCCGAGCGCGCCGCCGACGCGATCGCCCGCTCGAAGCGCGTCTTCGAAATCAGCCCGGCACGGCGTCCGATTTCGAGCGAGTAAAATTCGGCGATGCCTTCGCTGATCCAGTCGTCGTCCTCGTCGCCGCGGATATCGGTGAGTACGTGCGTGAGTTCGTGCAGCAGCGGGCTGGTGCCGTTCTCGCTGAGCAGCGGACGATCGGCGTGTAGCCAGAGCGAGCGCGGCGCGGAAAGTCCGCCGCGCCACATCGGATCGCCGCTGCGCACGATCAGCAGTTTCTTCGGCAATTCGCCGAAGGCTTCGTGCATTTCCGGCAAGGCCAGGCGCAGGATCGCGATGGTCGCCACGTGATCGACGCGCGCGCCTTTCGGCGCAGTCAAGGTCAGGCGCATGCCGGCGATCGTCTCGCGCACGGTCGACAGATCGCCCGCCGCGATCCAGCCGACCGGACGATCGAAACGCCGCTCCGGATTCGTCACCGCGAACGCGCCGCCCTCGATCTTGGAAAAAGGCGTTTCGGCGTCGGTCCAGCCCTTCGGCAATTCGATGCTCAGCCGCGCCGTGGAGCCGCTGCCTTTCGTCGCGCGCACGCGCGCCGGCGGGAACAACCGGTCGCCGCGCGCGATCACCCATTGCGGTGTGATCAGCGCATCGTATTGTCCATTGCTGCGACGGTGTTCCACCGCCACCGTGTAGCGGATTTTTCCGCCCGCGGGCGGCGGCGTCCATGCGACGCGCGCGCCGTCGCGCACGATACTGCCGTCGCCATCGATCGCGCTGTAGGTATCGGCCGGCATGGCAAAATCGAGCGCGATCAACCGGCCGCTGTCGGGCCGCGTTTCGATCACCACCGCCGCGGTGGCGTGGTCGGGTAGGAAGCGCACCGAATAGTCGACCGCGTATTTCTTGTCGGCCGCCGCGCAGGCCGCGGCGCCCAGCACCAACAATGCGACGGCGAATCCGAAACTGCGTCGCATAGCCTGCTCCAGGACCAAGGAAGGCTGGATTCTATGGCGGCAGCGATGAACCGGGGACGCGCGGCGGGCGATGGTGCGAACAGCGTGCGTCAGCGGCTCACATCGTGAGGCTGGGCGCGCGCGCTGCGGCGTGCAGCGGGGCCGACACCAGATCGAGCCCCAGCAGATCGTCGAAGTGCTCGTAACAGGCCTGCTTGGCCGCCGCCAGCGCGCGAAACGCGCCGATGATCTTCGAGGTACCTGGCGTGCGCCAATAGGCGAAGTAGCGCGGCGCCTTCTCGGCCACGCCTTCGGCGATGTCGTAGCTGAGCGTCGGCGACAACTCGCAGGTCCAGCGATCGGCCGCACGCGGCGCATGCAACGGCGCCTCCGGCAACCAGCGCCAACCGGCCCGACCTTCCCGCAACGCCGGCCAATCGAGCTGCAACTGCCGCGCGATCGCATAAGCCACTTCCAGCCGCGGATCTTCCGCACTGCCGCGCGATGCCGCCAGATATTCCGCGACGGCCGTCAGCGCCGCGCGCTCGTCCGCCTGCATCGCGCGCAGCATTGCTTCGATGGTTTCGGTCATGACTGCAATCCCTGCGTGTTGCAGCGATCGTAGAGCCGCGGCGCGTAGGTATTGCAAACTCAGCAGGAAAGGCGTCGAAGGAAACTGTTCAGCTGGCGATGAACTCCGGCCAGGTCGCGCGGTAATTGTGCCCGCCGAGATAAAGTCGCCGCCGCTAAGAAACAGGCAATATCGGCGGATCGCCGCCGCTTGATATTCCAAGATGCGGGGCAAGCACGTCCAGCAACTCGCCATCAGCGGGCAGGATCAAGACGCGCTGCCGCAGGCAGAACGGCAGCACCCATAGTCGAAGCCCCTTGCTCTTCGGGAACTCGAACTTGGGCAGCGGGCTGTCGAAGGTGTCGGTCCTGGGGTAGATCAGTACGACATCGCCCGGTCCGTCGAGATAGCTCTGCCCGTAGGCGTGCAACTGATAGAAATCCGCTTGGGACAAGCCGTATTTGTCGACACCGTTGGACTTGTGGCTGTCGAGCAGTTTCCATTTGGTGTCGAGCACCAGCCGATTCGTCGTACCACGCCGGACCAGCAGGTCCGGTTGTAGCCGGAACCAGTTCTGATTCCGGTGACGCACCAGCGCTTCACTGCGCGCCTGGCTTCTGAGAACGAACGGATGCAGCAGCTGGCGGGAAAGATATCTGGCGACGAAAGCCTCGAAAATCGCCTCCATGGGAAAAAGCAGCGACGGCGCGTGGTGTTCGCCTTTCCCGGTCAGCGGCGACGTCGCCAGCAGGATCAACCTGGCCCATGCCAGGGCCTCGGAGTAGTACTCCATGCCTCGGTCCAGGCGTATCTGCCGGAGATCTCGATCGACCTGATCGGATTGCGGGATGTCGGCGAACGCCAGACAAAGCTCACGCGCCAATTGTTGATTCGCTTGTGAGGCCGTGAAAGCCAAGGCCCACCGCAAGGCCGTGTGCAGGAGCCGATTCTCCGGTCGATCAACCGAGAATTCGTCGTGCTCGGTAACGAAGCGATCGGCGCGGCACAGGTTCTGGCGCAGGTTTGCGGAAACGAGCAATTTGCCGCGCAGCGCGAACAGTGTGTCGTGCCGCGGCGAATAATCGGAGCGAATGCCGCGTTTGACGACATCGCGCGCGGCACGCAGAAACTCGCCGATGAATATCTCCAGCAACGGCATTCGCGTTGCGGCCAACTTCGCACTGTCGGTCTGCAGGTGTCGGAAACCGCTCAAACAGCACAACATTTCGATCAGCAACTGCCGGCACGGCTGATCGCTTCCATCCATCGCCTTGCCGATCTTGGGCAGAACTTCGATCTGGAACCCGCCTGGCGCGCGGATGACACCCACGAAACTGGTCAGTTGCACGGCACGCCACCCATGCCGCTGCGTCAGCCGCGCCCACCCGGATTGATCGCTTGCCGCGAGCTTCAGACATCGCGCTTGCAGCCAGTCGAAGACTCGCGGCGGTATGCCACGCAGGCCCTCGGGCGTCGACCGGCCCGACTGTTCTGCCGTGAGGACGTCGAACTCGTAGACGGTGATCGAGTTCATGCCGCGAACTCAATCCATCGGCTGATAAATGCCGATGTAGGCGCGGGGGTTGTCGAACGCGCCGTCCTGCACTCGATACCTGCGTTTGGCGCTGTAAATCTCGATGCCGTGTTCGTTGCCGAAAAGAGCGGCGAGGTCTTGTTCCTGTTCGCCGGATTCAAGGATGAACTGGGCGGTCGGGTCTTGCTTCTGGTTATCGGCGAGCACCAGTCGAATCTTCTGCCAGTCTTCGAAGAAATATTCCTCCAGCAGCGGAAGGACTTTGCTTCTGAGCACCTCGGCGAGCGCGCGGAATCTCGCCTGAGGGTCTGCGACCTGCGCCAGGTTCGTGAAGTAGGCGTGCCCGATGCAATGATCGCGGTCGTACAGCGCTTCAATCCGCTCGTTGATGCGCTCGAGCATTCGGCGAATGTCGATGGACCCTTGCGCCGTGGTCACGGTCAAACCCGCCAATGGCGCGCTGGTCGGGTCGGCTGCATCCTTCTGCTCGCGCGTATCGGGTAACAATGGTACGAACTCGAAGCGACGGCGCAGTGCGGTGTCGAGTAGCGCCAGCGAACGGTCCGCCGTATTCATCGTGCCCAGGATGTCCACGTTGCCCGGCACCAAGAAGCTTTCGCCGGAATAGGCCAGCGTCGCGGGCTGTGCATTCTCGCCACCGGCACGTTTGTCGAGTTCGATCAGCGTGATCAATTCGCCGAAAATTTTGCTGATGTTGCCGCGGTTTATCTCGTCGATGACGATGGCGAACCGTTTATCCGGCGCAAGGCGCGCGCGATGGCACAGTTGCTTGAACGCACCCGGCCGGATCTCGTAGGCGATCTCGCCGCTTTCCGAATTTTCGGCCAGTACCGGACGCAGTCCCTCGACGAATTCTTCGTAACCGTAGGATTGATGGAAGGTGACGAAGGTGTAACGATTCAAAGGCTCGTCATCGCTCGGGCCGCGCCTGAGTTCTTCGACCATCTCGATGAGGTCGGCGCAGGCCTGCTGCCACTCCCCTGCGAAATTCCAGACCGAATCGGCATTCTTGTCGAAGATTTCCGGAGAAACACGCCGCGCGTACTTGACCGTCTCCGAACCGCCAACGGTATGTGCTTGCAGATTTGCCCAAAGGACGGCCCGCACATTTCGACTTGAGGCCCGTTTGGCCTTCGCCAGCACGAAAGGATGCTCGAGCAGATCCCCTACACTGGCTCGTCCGCCCAAGTCGAAGAGCGCAGCCGCGGTGCATTCCCACCAGGTGAGCGTGCCGATGCGGTGATCGATGAACTGCGCGCGCCACTCGTTCGGTGAAACCGGCGCGGAATCTTGATAGTCATCCCTCAGTAAATGCAGCAGTTTCAGCGTCTTGCCGGTGCCTGGCGGTCCATAGTAGATGCGGTTGAAAGGGGCGGTCCTCGGCGTTGCCGAGGAGGACGCGGATGCGGGAATGGCCGGCACGGGCTGTTTGTCCTCGATGACTGATTCGACGAGGCCGGACGCGGCAGCCAGGCTCGCCAGATCGATATCGAAATAGGGTTTGAGTAAGGTGGTTTCGAACTCCGGCAAATCTTCCTCGCTCACTTGCCAGAAAGTCGTATTGCCTTGCGGAGACCAGCCTTTCTTGTGGTTCTCATAGCGCTCGGTGCGACTGGCCGCCTTCACTACGCGGTAGCTGCGCTGCAGCCAGCCCTCGCCTTTCGCACAGGGCTGCGCCTTTGATGTGAACTGTCCGATCAGTTGCGGACTGTTGCCGTGGCACAGGAAGAACAACGTGCCGACCGGGACCGTGGCGAAGTTCTTTCCCTGCTTGCCTTTTTGTTCGTCGCCCGGCCCGGGAGCGTTGGTTTCACCGAACATCGCGGCAATTCCCTCCCGCTGCAACTGCTGACGCTCGGCTTCGGTGAAGGTGGGGCTGCCGTGCGAAAGTTTCCAGATGGCCAAATTCTTCGGCCCCCATGCCTGCCAGATCTGCTGACCGAACTCCAGGATTCCGAGATCGGCGGGACGTCGCGCCAGCGCCGCCTTCTGCAGCGCCGCCATGCTCTGGTTCGCGGTGCCGCCGACAAAGACCGCCAACGGCGCTTTCTTGAAAATATCGACGATCACCGGCGCCTGACGATCCTGATAATGGAAGGCGACCTTCCACTTGATGGCCTCGCCAAGATGTTCGAAAGCCTCCAGCCCGTCGATGTCGCCCAGGGCGGCAAGCGCGGCGACCTGTGCCACGTGTTGTCGCACTCGTTCGAACGCCTGTTGCGCCGTCGCGCCCAACGATGAATACCAGCCGTGGGTGTCCGAGTAACTGAGCTTGTCGTCGGTCCTTTTCTCCTCGGCGTCTTTGCGCGAGAAAATTCCGAACTTGAACGCCGAGCCGCCCCAGATGCTGCCCAACCCATCGAGCCGCGATTCGATCCAGTAGGTGAAGCTGTCTTTCGAACCGGCCCGCGTGTAGTCATCCAGCGTCATCGCAGCCAGACGCTCGCGCGGCCACACTCGCAGGAATTCATCCCAAAGATCGTAGTGCGGTTGCAGATCGCTCACCGCATGCTTCCCGGACACATCGGGTTGCCGTGGACGACGACGATCGACGCGAGGGCGCTGGCGATCGTGCCGGTGGGCTTCGCAGCGCACTCGGCGCGTGCTGAAGCGGCGAGTGACATGGGTTCGGTGTCGATGGACATGCGATGAGCCCTCCGGTGACGGCGCCCATTGTGCGGGGCCGCGAGAGCAGAGGGTAGGTGACAAATTCTTATGCCATGCCGGCAATCGCATGCGATGTTCGAGCGTAAGCCAACGTCGGCGCACCCTGACCGTTCGCGGCACAAAAAACCCGCCACTGGGGCGGGTTCTTTTGGTTCTCGAAGGTCGCCGCTGCAGCGAACGTTCGCGAACCATGCGTTGGTGCCAGGAGAGGCGGCCTATGTACTTGCTAACGAATTGACTTTAAAGAATTATTCACCACCAAGCGCCAATAGTACCCGCTCTGTTACCCATGCGCGGGTGTCGACTACTGGAACAACTCGTCCATTCGTTGCCTGGTTAACTCTGCGCCCCAATACACGTAAAGAATATGTGCGATTGAATCGCGATTGGCGTCGAGCGTCCCCCGGTCAAGGATGTGTCTCCACGTTCCAATGTACGCGAGCAGCGTTTTGTTGTGCACATAGCACTGCTGTTTCAACACGTTGTCGATCGCAGCATCCACTCGGCGCGGCAATATCGTGCCCGCATTTTCGTATCGCTCAATCAACGAAGCTTGGACGTTGAGCATCGTCATGACATTGATATGCAAAAGAGGTCTTGCCTTATGGACTGCCGCTGCAGCTTCCCACTGCCAAGGTAATTCCTCACTCATTGCTTCCAAAACATCCATGAGGCTCAAGTGTCGAGCCTCGTTGCCAACCTGCAGGAACGCCACTTTAACGTTGGCGTCTCTAAATATCGTCTCCTGAATCGACGTTGCGGCGCGCGAAAGCTCAGCGCGGAGGTTGGCAACCCCTTGGCTTGCAGCGAGGTCTACCAAGGCTTCTGCGCTGGCGGCTGCGGACTTGGCTGAGCGCTCGGCACTGGCCGCCGATTCCTTTGAGCTATGCACCAGAAGAAGGACGGTGATGAAAGTGAACACGGTCCCGAGGACGCCTCCGGCATAGTCGCCGAATTGCCCCCATGCTGCAGGATGAGCCTTAATTCCTAGAGCGAAGAAATACCGGGCGTACAATCCGAATGCGAAGAACGCCGCCAAGGCTGAAGCGGCCAGAGTGTAGTGCCACACATATCTCGACACATGGCTTTGAGGCTTTAATAGATTCATTTCCGAATTGTGTGGCGGTGATGTATCCGCCAATGTTCGCGTTGACCCACTCACGTCTGCTTCCTCATATGCGGAATTTCGGATTCTGCGCTGACGGAGCGATGAGTGATAGGTGGCAGATTCCTAGATGCAGTGCAGCAACGAACTACCGGTTTTCCGGTAGTTTCTCGGCGCCTAGCCCAGCGGCCGCGGCTTCACGCGCCACACCCTGAGCCCGGCATCGGCGGCCTTGTCAACGAACCAGTCCGGCCCGTCGAACGCCACGACGCCTTGCGCCGGCTGCCGGAATATCTCGGCGGGCCGAACATAGCGCACCCGCACGCGTCGAGACTGTGCCCACCGATCCGCGTAGTACGTCGTTCGCACGGCGCTGCAATAGCGAATCTCTGCGACGCCTCGCTCACCGTGCACGCGATCGAGGACGTTCGTCACGAACGACTTGTCGTTGAACCACTTCGCGCCGGTCACGATCAGGGTTAGCGCCAGGCCCTCACGTTCCAGCTCACGGACTTCCTGCGCCCGCTTCCATATCCAGTGCTCGAAATCTCGATCGCGGGTGTTGAAGCCCATGGAAATTCACGACCGGCTAGCTCAGGTCACCGCGCGAAGCGATGGACTGGTTCGACCGGGTCTTTGGATGCGCATGAAGCTGGCTAGCGCGTCTCTTGCCGCACAAAGCAGGGTTATCACGTCTCCGCGGGTGCCATCGCGTCGAGTCAGGAAGACAAGATACGGGTCATCGTGCATCTTGTTCTCTTCGACGTACGCAGCTTCAAGTGAAACGATCTCGCCAGCACCGATGTGCAACGAGTCCATCCTCCGGCTCGGCGTGCCATAGGCAACTTCCGTAATGTCGGCAGAGCCATCGCGAAGGTTCTTGTAGACGGCCGCCAGATTGATCGCATCGCGGTAGGCGCCGCCTGATCGAATCGAGAGGAAGTCGAAGAACGCGGCCAGTCCATCGAACCCCACAGTCCGCTCCGCATCAGTTCGTTGTGTGTAGGTGAAACATTGCTCGGCACAGTCGACAAGCGTGGCGGCGGCCGTCAACGACACGCGAATTTCACCGGAATACAAGAAGCAATCGCCTATCGCCGGCTCGACGAACCAGGTAAAGAATTCCTCAGGTTTCATCGACACGGCGGGCTCCTCTATTCGGGCTTGGGTTTCGAGTCGGGCACCAGCTGCACCGGATAATCTTGCCACCAATTCTTACGGTGTCTTCCCTTACGGCGGGCTGATTCCCGGTCGCGATCGGCTTGGGTCTGCGGGGAAGGGCCGCGGGGGATCAGGTGGCCGAAGATGTACGCGGCAGGGGTGAGGTTGTCGCTCATGCGCTTGCGCTCGGCCTGGGTTGTAGGGCGCTCACCGTGAACAGTCCTGGGACATCGTGTAGCGCGATCACCGCGAAGGCGCCCCACTGCTGAGCATAGGCACGCGTACGCGTCTCGTAGGCCCGTCCGTCGCGCAGGATGACGCGCACAAGGGTTCCGGGAGGATGGGACCGATTCCAGTCGGTGGCTGATTCGTAGGGTGTGGAATGCATGGCCCAGCATGCAGACGTGGTGTCTCAAGGCGAGCGACAGCCCAACCGATTGCTCCGCGACGGCGCGCCGCCTTACTCTGGGCGTGGCCGTGAAGACGGCGAGGGAGCCGAAATGCCACGCAGCCTACTCGTCTTGGTAATTGTCAACGCCACCGTGTTGGCGCCCTTCTTCTTTGTCAAAGCTCGGTGGCTAGATCTTGCCCTGTGCATCGCAGTAGCGAGCATTGCAGCCGTGTCCTTGTATCGAACACGTAAGCCTTAGAAGCTATGCCGCCATCCGATGTTCGTAGTAGGGTCGATCGCGATCGTCGAGAATCGCCTGCATCGCCGCTAGGTTCTTCGGATCGGGCGACAGCCACGCGTCGATGTTCTCAGGCTTGATCGGGATCACGCACCGATCGTGGCCGGCGGCGGCGACTTCGGCCGGCGGCTCGTCGGTGATCGCGGCGAACGACAGCAGTTCTTCGTCGCCCTGCCGCCAGTGAGACCACAAGCACGCAACGAACATCGGCTGCGGCGGATTCGGCCGGAATTCGAGGATGACGTTTTCCTCCTTCTCGCCCGGCGCCAGCTCACGCCGCTCGACGTTGTGGCGGCTGACGTTCTCGTAGAAGGCATCCATCACCATGATGCCGTGCGAGTAACCGAACAGGTCTTTCCAGAAGTGTTCGAGGTTGTCGCGCCGCGCGTTGTAGGTGCCCGGATATTTGAAGTCGTAGTTCGCCGGCTTGCCGATCGGTCGGCACTGATACCGCATCGGCTTGATGACACGGCGGCCATTTTCCATCACCAGAACAGGCGCGTACCAACCGGGGAAGATGCGCGAGTCCTTCGGCTTGGGCTCGCTGCGCCGGATGTCGGCAAGCTTCCCCATCGCCCATTCGACTTTTTTCGACGAGATGCGCTGATCCTCTAGTGCCTTCTTCGTGGTCTTCGTTTGCAGCGTGCGCTCGGCGTCGGCCAGGCGCTTCCGCTGAGCGAATATCTCCTGTTCGAGCTTCGTCACCTGCTCGCGGTTGTATTCGTCGATCAGCGTGCGAATCTGCTGCTCGTGTTCGTTGCGCGGGTTGGCGAACGCGGCATCCATCGCTTTCGGGAAGTTGAGGCGCTGCTGCTTCCGGTCGCCATAGAGTTTGACGAACTCGAACCAATCCATCTCCGCGTCGACCACGCGGATGTACTTCATGTAGTCCGCCCACACCATCGCCGAGTAACACATGCCCGAGCCCCGATTCCCTGACGGCCCAATCCTAGCGCCGTGGGCGGCCGGTTGCTCGTAGCCGAGTGCCGGGGTCGGTTGCTACGCTTTCGGCATGGAACCGATTGTTCAGGACGCTCGATCGCTGTACGTGCGGCGCGATGTGCTCAACGCCGATGAGCTGATCGCCTGGGCTCAGGCCGCGCGCTTCGAGGGGATCAAGTCGGCAGAGAAGCTGCACGTAACGTTGATGTTTAGCCGCGATCTAGTGGACTGGTCGCGCGTGCCGCGAGGTGCGCGGAGTGTGGGAGGGCTTACCGTTCCGCCCGATGGTTCGCGGTCGCTGGCGCGGTATGGGGCTGCCTGCGTGTTGGAGTTTGATTCGCCGCCGCTGGTGGCTCGTAACTTTGAGCTTAGGGAAGCGGGCGCGGTGTGGGATCACGAGGGCTATCGGCCGCACGTCACGATCACTTACGAATCAGCGGCCTTAGACTTGTGCACGGTGCAGCCATATTCCGGATCGATCTTGCTGGGGTCGGAGGTATTCGAGGAGGTGCCGGCGAGGTATCGATGAACCGACAGTCCCTAGTGGTCGGCTTGGACGCATAGTTAGCCACCTACGCGAACACCACCGCTGCAAATGACGCCCCCAAGAAAAGCGAAGAGCAGCGAGACGAGGCCGGCAAGAAGTGCAACTAGTCCATGTGAACGTACGCCAGGCTTTTCTTTCCAGCTTGGGTGATTCCAATTCGTCGCGAGTTTTAACGCCAGCCATCCGATCATGGCAGTTGCGACGCCAGACGTGTTGAAAGCGACGAGCGTTGTAAAGAACGCCCGCTCAACAATCCCGGTGACGGACGGAGGAACACGCGGGGCGCCTGACTCTGGTTTCTTGTCGAGACCCATCGCGCGCTTGCAGACCGCGGAAAAGATCCAAGCTGCCAAGCCGCCACCTAAGAGCGATACCACGTAGCCGAGCAGCCAAGTTCGATCCATAGGTGACTAACGCCGTGTTAAGCCGCCGCTGCGCGAACGGGCAACGGATGAGCCAAGCATATCCTCAGCGGTCGGCTTGGACACTTAGTTAGCCGGCCAACCGATGCTAAATGCGATGGAAAGCGCCCCCGCGGCGAGTATGCGTGCCGCAACTGAGGCCGAAAGGTACCTGAAGAAACGTGGAGGACTGGCGCGTGTGGCAGCTCCGATACACCCGGCTAGAAGATATAACCCAACGGAAAGCCACACTGCTGCCAAGGCAAATGCTGGCACGAAAAAGGCGAATAGCCCACAAGCAATCAATGACCAGCACGATGAGACAGCCAAGAGTTTCTGGGCGTCTCCAGCTAACGGATTTCTCCCCTCGTAGAAGCCGGAGGCCTGGATCACGTCATCTGTGGCAATGGCGAAAGCTAGGTAACCCGCGATCCCATGAAGTAGGGCGAGGCTCTTAAACACCAACTCCGAACTCTCCATGGCCGACTAACTTCAATTCGTACCCCACTATGGGGGCGTAATGACCGCAGTATCCCAGCGGCACCGCGACAATCCTAGTCCGCGTTGCGCCGCGATCTACTTGAACGACTCGCCGATCACCTTCCGCAGCAACGCCCAGACGGCCATGGGCGGCAGCATGATTACCGCCAAGGCGTCGCCAGCATCGGCGGCGGCTCGCAGCGCAGCCACCAGCAACTCATCTTCGCGCCTGTAGTCCATGCGCAAAACGTACCGCGCTCAGCGGCGCGGCGGTATCGGCGAATGTCTGGGGGTCGGGTAGGTAAAGTGCGAGCTGAGGTCTACGGGAATTCCCGTAGACGTGCCGGTGCCGAATACCCCGATTTCAAATCGGAGTATTGGGGGGTTGGTGGGAATTCGCACCAACCCCATGTGCGCTTTCCTCGGGGTGGGCCGGCGGACCTAGCGGACTACCACGTCTGCCAGCCCATGCCGTTGTTTCAGAAGCCCTAACGGCGACTGGTGGTGGAAGTCCCAACCAGCCGACATTGTCGGTGAACCTGCGATCCTGGGCCTCCGCTGGGCTGGGTCGCACTCGCTGGAAGTACCTACCGCACTGCGGCTGCATCGATACCGGGATTCCGGTATCGCGGATGCTCAACTCCGCGGTCGCGTGAACGTGACCGTCTCGGTATCCCCGTGTTCCAGCACGATCGAGTCAACCACTTCGCGCATGATCGGCAGGCTGCTTTCGAGATCCGCCAGGCTGGCGGCATCAACCTCCCAGATGCCGAGCAATTTGCGCAGGGTGTCCTCAAGCGCCTCCGGGCCAAACTTGCCCGTAGCGGCCAGGCAGAAGGCAACCGCCATGACCAGCGGGGCGGGTCGGCTGCCCTCGTCGCCCCCGTGGCTCGTGTCGTCATTGGCCGCGGTTCGCTCGAAGGCGGCGCGCAGCGGATGGATGTTGGTAGCAAGTGCGTTCATCGGGATCTCCGGGTGATGTTGTCGATTTCGGTTTTCAGCTGACGACCCCAACTCGATACCACGCTCGCCGGCAGTTCCTTGCCGAACACGGTCACGTTGGGGTTGAAGTTCAACGTGATGCCGCCGCCTGACGTTGCAGGGCGCGCGGCACTCTCGGCGCGCTGGCTGTTCGTGTTGGTCGCCGTCGGCTGCTGCGTCGCTCGTTGGGCGGCTTCCTGTTCGCGCTTGGCGTCTTCCTCGCGGCGTCGGCGGTTCTCGTCGAGTCGCTGCTGTTCCTGCGCAAGCTGACGCAAGCGATCGTCGCTCAGGTATTCGTACTGACCCCGCAGTGCGCGGATGCGCTGTTCGGTTTCGTCGAATTCCGAATTGAGGTCGCGCGTAAGTGCGATCTCTTCTTCCAGCCGGGCGTTCTGCTCCTGCAAATCTTTAAAAATGTTCGCCTCCTTTCCGCCACCGCTGGTGCGGCGACCAGCCTGCGCTTCGGCAGCCTTGAGAAAGGCTGCGCTAACGCCGTCCAGTGAACCCGCGGCTTGATCCGCAGCGCCCGCCACGTTGATAAGCGCGGATGCTGATTGACCGGCCTGCGAACCCATGTCGGCGGCTGCATCGGCCACGCCACCAGCGGCAGCGGCGGTGTCGCGCAGTGCCGCAGTCGCGCGATCGGCGCCGCCTGCGATCTTCTTGCCAGCTTCCTCGCCCACCAGGCCGAGCTTCACGAGTTCGTCTTTCAACCCAAGCGCCGCACCCTGCGCCCTCAAAGCCGCGCTCACCTGTGCCTTCTCAAATGTGCTGGCGTTGGCGACGGCGTTCAACTGCGCCTGCGCCATTGCCACGAACGCGCGGGATACGTCGTCCAGGGAGCGCTGGCCCGCAATGGCGGATTGGCGGATGGATTCAAAGTCGCCGCGCGCCGTCTCGGCGATGCGATCGAGTTCGCGCTGCGACACGATGCCTAACCGCTCGAAAGCGTCGGCAAGCGGATCGGCGGCGTTGGTGAGTTCCAGCACGCGGTTGCGCAGATCAATGGCGGATCGTGCCGCTGCGTCCAGGCTCACCCTGCCACGCTGCGCCGCGGCTTCCAGTGCCGCGCCTAGGGCTTGGGCCTCAGCGACCGTGGATGCGCCCAGCAGCGCACCTGCGAATGCCGCTTCGATTTGATCGCTCGTGGCGACCGCAGAATCGACGACGGTCTGAAACGTAGCGATGATCTGCTTTCCGCTCGCGGTGATCTGCTGGCCGAGCAATTCGCCGCTGACACCCAGGCGCCCGAGGGCTTCGGTCAAGATCGGGTCAAGGACCGTTGCCGCTTCCTCGGCCGAAACCTTCATCGCACCGAACGCCGTCTGCGCGGATTGCTGGAATTTCAGTAATTCTTCGCCGGACAGTTTCTTGAGTTCGGCGCCCAGGCCTTCGCGGACGGTGGCCGCTACGTTGTTGGCGTACGTACCGACTTGCGCCAGGCCCAGCGCGACGTCACCCAATCGCTGCGGCGTGTCGGTCTGGAACGTCTTAAACAGTTCTGCAATCTTCGCCTTTGCCGCGTCGGCCGGACCTTCAAGGAACCCGAGCGCGTCGGCGATGTTCTTGGCCTCGACACTCAGGCCGCCCTTGATTGCGCGCTGTGCGTCGTCAAAGGCTTCAAGGGCAATGCGGCCTAGCTCGATCTCGGCGCGGATCAGCGCAAGCGGCGACACAACTCCCTGCATTTCCGCCGTCGTCTCGCCGATCTGGCTTGCCGTTTGATCCAGCAGGGTCGCGATCTCGGTCAACGCCTGCCCGGCGAAAAACTTCAGCTGTTTGAACGGCAGGGTCAGGCTATCGAGCGCATCGAACAACGGGCCGACGAGGGTGTCGCTGGCTTCGATGATCGTGAACATATCGCGCAGCGCGCTGGTCAACTGGTCGACTTCGGTGATTAGCTCGGCGAAATCGATGTTGTCGATGAAGGCGCGCGCCGCGTCCGTACCGCTCTCGAATGTCTCGTTGATCGATTGCTTTAGCCGGCTAAACTCAGGCGACGACGCAATACGCTTTACTTCGGTATTCAGATCGGCGAATTGCTTGCGCGCGACTTCAAGTCCGCCGCCCTGGGCGATGTCGTTCTTCACTTGGATGAGCGTGTCCCGCAGCTTGATGAGCTGCGCGTCGAGATCGCCCACTTCGCTAGACGCCGCGCCCGCACGAAGCTTGCCGAGTTCTGTCGTCAGCAGCGCGATTTCCGCCGCGCCGAGTTTGCCGCTCTCGGCCATCGCGCGAATCTCTTCCTCGGTCTTTCCGAGCGCGCGGCCGAGCAATTGAAAGACCGGGATTCCTTTCTCGGTGAGCGACACCAGCGCACGGGTGCCGACTTCACCACGCAAGCTCGCCTTGCCAAGCGCTTCGATCGTGCTGCGTAGTTCGTCGATGCCTTGGTCATTCGCGGCCGCGTTGTCGATCAGCGCTTGCAGGCTGCCATCGAGCGGATCGATGCCGCGCTTCTTCAACTCAACCGCCGCAGCGGCGACTTCCTCGAAGGCGAACGGCACGTTATCGGCCAGCTTGCGCACGCTCTCTAGCGCAGCCTCGCCCTGCTCGAAACTGCCGAACGCGGTCGTGAACTTCTTGCTCAGATCCTCGAAGCGCTCGCCGGTATTGAGGATGTCGACAAGACCATCCTTTAGCTTGGAAAGTCCGACGCCTGCCAGCACGGCAGCGACGGCGGCGCGGAACGTTGCGACATTCTTGGCGAGCCGATCGAAGCTCGCCGACGAACGTAGGTTCGCTTTCTCGATGCCTTCGGACGCTTTCTCATTGTCCTTGCGTGCCCTTCCGAACGCGTCGCCGATCTTCTTGAGCTTCGCGGTAACCTGGTCTTTCAGGTCATAGATCGTTTCGATAATCTTGCCGGCCATTAGATGAGTCCTGCCTTTTTCAGCGCGAAGAGTTGTTCACGCTCAAGTTCGATGGGAAGGCGCTCGTTCCACACATCGGCGCCAGTTTTGAGTACGTCATCCTTCGAGTAAATGTCGGCGACCGAAGGACCGAACAGTTTCTTGAGCGGCAGGCGTCCGACGTGCGGGCGGCCGTATTGCTTGGCGGAGTTCTTCCCCACGCGTCCGTAGAAGTGGTTACCAAACTTCGTCACGCCGAACGCGGCGGTTAGGATGGCTCGACCCTTGCCTTTCAGGACCGCAACGCTCACGCCGCGGCGTATCTGCCGAGTGCCGACGAATTCACGCAGCGGGACGCCGCGCTTCTTCACCTGAAACACCAAGCGCAGATCCTTCACCTTCGGCTCTTTCTTGATCTGCAATTCGTTCTTGATCGTCGCCGCGCGCAGGTTCAGCGTCGCACCGATGTCACGCGACTGCGCCGCCTTGATCGTGGTCCCTACGCGTTTGATTGCCCGCGTCTCGCCGATGCGAAGCGTGCGTGCCATGTGCTTGTAGCCGTCTTCGATTTCTTTCAGGCCTTTCGTAATCAATCCCACGTTCGTCTCCCAATAAAGACACCGCCCCCGAAGGGGCGGGCCTGCGGGGTCACCAGATCAGGACTTTCCCTTGAGCAAGTTGGACCCGGCCCACGCTGCCGCGGTTAGTCCGCACTCACGGCTTGCGGTTTGGGTCGGCCGCGGCGGGACGCCTGCACGCAATTCGGCTGGAGACCCCGAATAGCGTTACCGCCGCGGCCGAGTTCAAAACTCGCCGGTATAGAACGGCTCTCCGGTCAACATCGCGCGTTGCAGGCGGAGTTCAAAAACACATTCAGGCTCGTGGCGGTGATAGGCGCGCAATGCGGCTTGCCTTGCTTCTGCGCGCCGCTCGTCGTGGGCTCGGTCGGCGATGCCGATCAGCCCAGCCAAGCGCAATCGATCACGCAGGATGCAAGGCGCAACGGCGGTGGCCGTCACATGCGCCGCCTGCGTTGGGCGTATATCTCATCTGCGGACGGCTGAACATTGCTGTTCGCGTCGTGAGTCTTCGCGAAGGCCTTGTCCCATTGCGCTTCTTCCGCCGTCGGCGCCTGCATGTTGTTCGGCTTGTACGCGTTGGCGTAGATCGCGTCCCAGCTAGTAGCTGCATCGGCGCGCGTGCTGCGAGTGGCGCCGGTCGGCTGGCGTGGTGCTTGCCCCGACAGCACCCCTTCCAGACTTCCCAGGCCGTCCGCCATACCGGCACGAACCGCATCGGCGCCGGTCATGACGAATCCCTTGCCGAAGTCGCTTAAGACCTTCGCTGTCGTGGTGCCGCGGTTGCGTGCCACGTCGCGCACGAAGATTTCGCCCAGGCTGTCGACGAGCGCCTGCACGCGGGCGCGGCCGGCCTCCGTTGACGGGTCGATGCGCTTGTCTGGCGACGCGCTGCTGACGATCTCGACACGGCGGACGCCTGACTTCATGTCGCGCTCGGTCGTGTCCATGTGCGACATCACGACGCCGATCGATCCAACAATGGCGGTTTCGGCGACGATGATCTGGCTCGCAGCGGAGCCAATCCAATACGCTGCCGATGCCCCGGTGCCGCCGACGAAAGCCTTGATCGGTTTGATGAGGCGACCGGCGTAGACGAGGTTCGCTAGTTCTTGGATACCTGCGGCTTCGCCGCCAGGTGAATCGATGTCGAGCACAATCTGCGAAACGAACTTGTTGTCGAGCGCAGTTCGGATATCCAAGGCAAGCGTGGCGGTCGCCGTGGCGCCGGAAATCTCCGTCAGCATGCCGGCGTGACGAAAGATCGGGCCGCGGATCGGAATGACCGCGGTGCCGTCGCGCATCGTCACCGTGCGAGTGTTGTCGAGCGGACGGCCGAGCTTCGTTGCCAGGGCCTCGGGATCGCCGAGGCGAGCGGCAACATCGAGGACGGTTTGCAGAGCTTCGGGCTCGATCGCCCAGGGCTGCGAGGATGCGATGCTAAAGGCGTCGATCACTTGTTTTTCTCCGTTCCGAAGAAGCGGGAGGCGGCTTTGCCGACCTTTCCGATCACGCCGCCGCTGAGTTCCGCATCGATTTCGGCGGCCAACACATCCGCACCCGCCTTGGCGGTCTGCGCAATTCGCTTGTTCCACAGGTCAACGATGCCGTGGCCGCGCGCCGCCGGTCCGACGCCTGGAAGTACGACCTCCTCGACTACGCTGAGGGGCATGTCGCCGGATTCGTAACGTTCGCGCACCACTTCGACCTCGGTGAACGCCGGGATTCGCTCGCCGTTAAGTGTGGCGAAATCGCTCGGATTGAGGCTGTCGTAAACGGCATTGCCGTAGTGCGGATGCAGCGGGTTGTTGACGTGCACACGCTGCGTGATGGTCTCGACGACCGTCTCACCCGGACGGCAGCGAATCACGTTCGGCGAATGGACCGTCACGCGGTCGTTCGCATGGAGCGTGCGGTTCACCGCATCGATGACGCCTTCGAGCGCGGCAAGTTTCGAGAGGGTCGCGGTCAGGCCGTCGACGTGCTTCTGGTAGTCGACGCGAATCAACTTCTCGCCCATTTCACGAGCGCGTTCAGCGCGGCGGGTGAGGCGATCCAGTTCGGCGTTGTGCTCGCGGTCCTTGGCTTCCTCGGCGCGCGTCTCAAGGATCTGAATGCGCTCGGAGATGCGGCGCTGCCGTTCCCGGCATGCGGTGATCTCGGCCTCGACGCGATCGAGCGCGGCGTCGTCGCCGGCTTCAAGCGGTCCGAGACGTTGAGCAACAAGTTCGCGTTCGGTTTGTTCCTCGGCCTGCAGCCGGGCGCGTTCGCTCTCGATGCGTTGCTCGACATCGGAAGATGCGAGCGGTGGGGCAAGGGTCTGTGCATTCATCGGTTACTTCTCCAGGGTGAAAGCCGGGCGGCCCGGCGTTGGTGACGCGCACGCGAAAGCCCGCCAGCCGATCGTCGGCAGCGGGATTAAGCGGGAGCGGGAATTAAGGCGCCGACGTCGACCTAGGCGGTCTGGCGTCGTGCAAATTGAATTGGTGGTGAGGCCATGAGGCCCGGAAAACTCTCTGGACCCGCGATCATTTGGCTCCGCGGGGATTTTTTTAGGTCGCTGGAAGTACCTTGGCCGTTATGAGCGCCTACCCCTCGGCCGAAAACTCGTACGTCTCGGACGAGATCACCAGGCGCGTGCCGTCCGGCCGTGTGGTGTGTACCTCGATCGCGCCTTGGAGCTGTGCAATCGGAATGGTGATTGCCACCTTCGCGCCGCGGGCGATCAGGTCACAGACTTCGCGGGCATGAACTGACTCGTCGGCTCGCAGCAAGACGGCCTGCACCCATGCGTGACCTAACTCCATCGCCTGCGCCACCACTTCAGCCGTTGCGGGTTGCATCGTGTTCATTGGATTCCTTGGGTTAGCTGGCACGCTTGAACTGCTGCTGCGGGCGCACGAGGGTCAACGTCTGCCGTGTCGATCGACGCTCTATCTCTGCGGGCGTCTCGCGCATGACGATGATCTCTAGCAAGGCGAGCGCGCGCGTGAGCATGCGGCGGTCCATCTCGCTGTACTCAACTACTGTTGCCGACGGTTTCATGCTGCTGTCCTCACACGGTTGAACGTTGTGCCTCTTACCTATTACGCCGTCGGCAGGGTGATTCGCCGTCCGAGAATGCAGGCTGCGCATGAAGGTTTTCGCACCACGCAACAACCAATCGCGCAGCATCTTTTCTGCTGCTTTCGTCTGCTGTCGATAGCGATCTGCTTGCATGCCAAGTTGCAGTGCGCGTTCGTCTTGCGACACATCAAGTCCCGCTCGACGCTTGGCTCGCCGCGATGGAAGCAGGATACGTGTCGCTGCATCTTCGACGGCGATCTGGCTGTAGCCGTGGGACATCGCGGCACGCAGCACCACGGGCCAGCGGAACCATTCCTGCAATGCGTACATCCGCATCCAGGCATCGGCGACCACGCTCCACTTGCAGAACGCCATCGCACCGAGTGCATCACTGTCCAGCCATCGGCGGGGCGTGACACCAATTCCGGGCGATGTCTTCCAGTGCTCGAACTCGCGCACACGCTCAGGGTTCGTCCCTTGCCCCTCGGTGAGCGAATGCGTCGACTGCCACGCGCGCACGATGCTCTGAGATTCCGGCGGCAGTTTCGCGATCTCGGATTCCGGCATCGCCTCGTTCGCCCGCTCAAGGGTTTCCGTCTCGCGTCGGATGCGAAGGTCTGGCACGCATGCGGGAAGGTGCTCACCGGCATTGCCTTCACCGCTGGGATCTCGGCTCCACTGGCTCAACGGTCCGAAGCGAGGATTGGCATACCAGGCTTCCCCGTATCCGAACGCGGCAGCGATGTGGCGCGCGGCCAGTTCGATCGTCAGGTCGTAGGCTTCCTGCTTCGTCGTGCTCATGGGAGCACCACGGCATGCGGCCAGCGAGACAGGACGTCGGCCACCAGTTCGGCATGGCTGCACGCACCGATCGCCGCGCAGTGCGTGTTGCTTGGCGTGTCGGATAGCTGGAATCGGACGACGGCGCGTTCGAGCCGGATCGCATCGGGCAGCAGCCGGAGGAGTTCCGGCTTGTGCGTTTTGATTCGCTGCACCAGCTCGGCCGGGGGCGGGGCGGGTGCGCGCATCTTTAGCCGATCGCCGCGGCGCTCGATCTGGACGTGGTGCCGTTCCAGTTCGGCCAGCAGATGGTCGACGGCGGCGCTCATGTTTCGCCCTCCCATTCCTCCAAGGGGGGCGTTCTATCCGTTACACCGTTACAACCCGCGCCACTATTGGGTTTGCGGGCTTTTTCATCCGTTACACCCGAGGGTGATGTAACGGATAGAAAATCGCTGGAAGCCGCGCCACCATTGGTTTGTAACGATGTAACGGATACGCGGGGGGTGTCGGCGGAAAGGTATCGGCCAAAGGCGTCGGCGAACTGGTCGAGCGCGTAACCTTTTCCGACCGCGGAGCCCAGGCGGATCGTATTGGGTCGAATCCCAAACTCGCCCAGACGGGATGACAACTGCCGCGCCGTCATGGGTCGGCCGCGATTCCACGTCGGCCAGGGCGTCTCTTGATCTTCGACCAGCGAAGTAAGCAGCGCGGCAGTGAACAGCTTCTCGCGCCCGCCGAAGGCGTCCTTGATGTCCCCTAACAGCTGCGCGCCGATGCTGGGGGCGTCGCCGTCAAGTCCGTGCAGCACGGCTGCGGACAACCGCGCGAGCTTCGGCCACTCTTCGCCAACGGCTTCGGCGATGGCGAGCAGAGGTTCCCAGCAGTCGTTCGCCCGGTCGTTCAGTCCTTCCACTGGCGCAGGTCGTGCGCGCCCAACCTTATCGCGGTGATCGTCACTCCAACGGGCTATTCGAGCGCGCAGCTCCTCCCAGGTCGCCGGATCGGAATGACGAATGTTGTAAACCGATTCGCTGGGAGTCTTGCGCCGCAAGCGCAGTGGAATCGATCGGTCTGAAAGGGTGTCTGCAATCTTTCCGATGCCGCACAGCGCTTTCGCGCCCCACGTCGAAAACTTCGTCGGCGTATGGTCGTCGCCCGTACAGCGGATGACGAAGGCGGAGTCGCGAGTAAAGCCAGAATTGAGGATGCCTCGTGCTTCCTCGTGCTCACGCAGGAACGTGTCTACCTCGTCAATGAGAAGTGTTGGCTGCCAAGCTTCGATTGCGCGGAAGAGAGCGGCCGGGGCGATGTTGGCGACTTGGAGCGGGCGATAGCTCAACTTCCCCAGCGCGGTCAGCAGCACCGATTTGCCGCAGCGCATTTCCGGCGCCGTCACGTTGGCGATCGGTGAGATGGTCAGCCGGTCGATCAGCCAGGTGTGTACCGCCCACAAGGCGCTGGCGTACAGCGTCGGCAGATCGGCGATGACGTGCTGCTGGATCGCGGCGACGATCTCGCGCAACAGCTCTGCACCATTGACCGGATGCGACCAAGGCTCTACGTCGGGGAACATATCGGGATCTGTTCCGTCGGCCGTAGTCGCGGTGAGCCGGTCGAACTCGACCAGTGAAACCGTCTTCGCTGCCTTCACGTCGCTGCGGATTCTTGCGAAGCGCGCGTAGTCATTGGATCGCACTTCCCGCAGCGCGATCAGTACGTCCGGTTCGAACATTGCTCCCGCATCCACCGACAGCAGTGACAGAGCCGTGGCGATGATGTCCGGCGGCGCTGTCGCGTTGTCGATCGCCTGTTTCAAACTGGCGCTGCCGTACAGCGCCATTGCGTCATTGAAGTCGCTGGGAACCGCGTTCATGCGGACACCCCGAAGTCCGGCCGTGCGATCAAGCCACCGATTCGGCGCGCGGCGGCCGTCGCTTTCTCAATGCCTGGGTTCGTGCCGGTTCGGCGCGCCGTCTCCGCGTCGTCGTCCGCGCAGACGATGATGCGCACGTTCGGATACTTGGCGCGCAGCGCGATGGCTACGGGCTCCAAGTTACCGGCATCGAAGGCGATGGCCACGGGATGCGCGGTCGCTTCGTGCAGGCTGGCGCCGGTCGCGTAGCCTTCGGCGATCAGCAGCGTATCGATCACCGAACCGCCAATCGCGAAGTACAGCCCGCGCTTTTTGCCGCCGCGTAGAAACCGCTTGGAACCGTCGGCGGCGATGGTTTGCACCGACCAGCATTCACCAGCGGCGTCACGCATCGCGATCACCAGTAGATCGCCATGCTGGCGAATGCCGTGCGCCCCGACTTTCTTGGCGACAAGGTAGGGGTGATCGGCCTGCGCCTCACCAGCACCCCGCCAGAGCGTCAGGGCGCGCGTCTGTGCGTCACGGTGCGCGGTGCGTTGTTCCTCGGCGCGCTTGGCCTTCCCGGCTGCTATGGCGGCGTCGATGGCGGCACGCTCAGCGGGTGTGAGCCGCGTTGCGCCGTCGTTGCCATCGAGCGGCATGCGCCAACGGCCGGACACATCACCGCGCCAGGTGCCGAACGCGCCGGCCGGGACTGGCGTCGCAAACAACACGTACCATCCGTTCCGTGTGCGGCCCTTGTCGCCTTCAACATGGCAGCGGTGCAATTCGCCGTCGGCGACAACCGATTCGGAAACGACCAGGCCGCTAGACCGCATCGCATCGGTGAACGCGTGGATGATTTCGCTGGTAGAATGCTGGTCGCCAGACTTTGCATTGCTACACCCGGGGCCCGCCTTGCGCGGGCTTCGTCGTTCCTGGGGGTTAGGCTGCATCGGCAGGCCCTCCCGGCATCGGATAGGTGCCGCGCAGTTCCCTCAGGCTCCGGGCTACCGCATCGGCCTGCACGATCATGTCGTCGAGCGTGGTGAGTCGGGGCGCGAAGGCTGGCCATGATCGGGTTGCGGTGTGCAGCGCGCCGATGGCGTTGCAGCACTGAGCGATGCGCTCGTGGATGGGGAGGGAGCGGCCCGCTAGCTGTCGGAGAGCGGCGACCTGGGCGAAATGGTCGGGGCGCTTCATGCGGCGGCCTGCTTGCGGCTGGCCTGCGCGCACGCCAAGCGCTTCGCAATGAAGTCGTCCTTCTGGCTCCGCGGCAGCAAGTGCCGCTTACCGATGCGGATCGGTACCAGTTCGCCAGAGGCGACGAGTTCGTAGTAGCAGGTTCGTCCGATGTTCAACGCAGCGAGTGCCTGCGGAACGGTGAGCAAGTCGGGCTCGGACGAGACGATGACCTGCGGTGCTTCCTGATTCACGGTGCGTTTCCCGAATGCCCGCGAATTGGCGCGGGCTTCGGTTAGGCACGATATGCACGAGGACCGGCGTCGTATCGGAAGTTATGCAGGTTTCTCGGAACTTCTGATTTTTTCGAGTTCGGGTAGCACTTCCTCCGCGAGCCGCTTCCCGATCGTCGCCGCGTCAGGTGACGCCATGTCCGCGCGGCTAAGCATGTCAGCGAGCGCCGCTCCCACGGTGTACGGGTCGAGCGGAAGGCGGCCGACCCCACCATCGCCGTGCGCTTTTCGCCACAGCGCGGCGATAATCCGAGCGTACGTTCTTCGTGCGTCGCTTCGAAGCTCTTTCCTCGCTGATTGAGAGGGTTCGTCCTGCAGCCCTTCGAGGAACTCGACGATGGCGCCGGTCCGAACGACAATCACCGCATCGTCAGGCAAGCCTCCGGCAGGGTAATAGCTGTTGAACTCCCCGTACGGATACTTTTTGCGGTCGTTTCCGTCCTTGCAATACTCGTTGTTGGAGTAGTGTTCCAGCACCTGCGCATATCTGGTTGGATCGTTAGGGTCAACGAGCAGGGTGCCGTCGAGGCACGTTAGCGTTACGGGCGGGCCTCCGATTTCGGCCTGAAGTGCGTGCAGGATGTCCAATCGTTCGCCACCGTGCATAGGCAGATCCCAGATGCCCTTAATCGTCGTGAGCTTGTTTTCGTACTCGATCAAGTTGTCCTGATCGATGAAGTCACCGCCGTAGGAGAGGAAGAATTTTCCTTGTTCCAACCGGTCGCGATTTGAGTCGAACCATGCGAGTTGTTCCTCGCGCGTGCCAGTTGAGGGAAACAGGCTCCGAACCTCTTTCGTCTCAGGGGTGAAAAAATCCTCTGCGTAGATGTGAAACCTTGCCTCGTCCTTGTGAACTAGCCGGCCAATATTGGCTTGGCCATGGTTAACCAGGTTGATCGACAACCGGAGGTGTTTTGAAAGGGCCAAGCGGTAAATGTCGGCGAGCGTCACCTCCTCGCCGAGCATTGTTGTCAGATGGTCCGCGGCTTCTTGAAGGCTCAGCCACTGCTTCAGCTTGAACAGTTTGTTCACAGCGCACACCTTTGCGCCCCTTCAAAGAATGCCGCGCCAGCCGGGGAAGGTGCCCGGTTTTCGGGGATCAGCCTAGGCGCGGCAATAGCAGGTTACTTCGATTTCACTTGTCGTGAGTGGATGCCGTTGTCCGCACGCTGCGCTCGGCTTCAATGCAGGCTTTGAGCGCTGCCGTCTGCCGTTGCAGCATGAAGGCGATGCGAGCAAGGAGAGCGCGCTCCACGATTTCCTCACCCTGACATTCCGCCATGAGGTCGAGGACGGTTTCGATATCTCGAAGTGTCGTGTCTGTGTTGTCCAGCAGAGCGACGTTCATGGGATCAACCCCAGCGATTCGTGCACGGCAATCGCGACCCCAAGCAGCACGCGAACTGCGAACAACTGGTGAGCATCGAAGTCCTCGTTGACGCCAGCATTGCTTAGCATTCCTCGTGCGGTGTCCAGGCAGGTATGCGCGAGCGTGAGCGCTTCTTTCGGATCGATGCCCGGCGCCACTTGCAACAGGTCGTTTGAGTCCCAACCGACCGGGTGAAACGGCGTGACTGTCGTTGCAGGCAAAGTGTCGATGGAGTTTTTCATGCGGCCCCCTTCGGCGTGCCGTTCGCCGCCGCTTCCTGCGCGACGAGATCGCGCATTTCGGCGATGAGATCGACTAGCCACCTCGATCGCTTGCGAACTACATCGGCCTGCGTTGCACTTATCGCGTCACGCACGCGTTGGCGATAAAGCACCGGCTCCTGCGCAGGTTGCAAAGCAGCGCGTTGCCGACGGTGCTCGGACAGGCTCGCGATTGATTTGGGAAGTCGGCCCGGACCCTTGCGCGGAAATGCAGGCGCATCTGCGTTTGGCAGGTACAGCACCTTGGCGCTCATACGGCACCGCCGGTATCGCGCCGGTCGGCATGCTCGATTGCCGATGCAGCCGCGACAATGAGTTCCGCTGCAACCGCGAGCGTTTCAGCCTCGCAATGGTTTTCGGAGTCGTCGCATGCCTTTCGCACGACTTCTACTAGCGACGATGCACGCATGAGCATCTGCTCCGGCGTGAGCGGCTTGGTGTAGGTTCCCGAGTTCGTGCGGTTCATGCGGCACCGCCAGCATCGAGACGGTTAGCTTCTTCCTGCATCGCCATCGCCAGCTGCAGCAGCGTGTGCGACCCATTGAGCGCGTGTGCGATCGTCAGCCCATCGAGATGCAAAGCGTTCTCGCCGTCGAGGGCTTCGGCGTAGTGCATTGCAAGCGTCATCGTCGCCAACACCGCGGCTTGTGCATGGCCGGCAAAGCCGCGAAGGATGCCGGCTTCGTCGTCGTGTCGGAAAATTACCGGCAGCCCGTTCGATCCGCATTCGATGTGATAGTCGCGATCGGTGTTCATGCGGCACGCTCGGCGGCGATCATGTCGCGCAGCTCGTCTATGTAGCCGAGGAAGATATCGCCGACGATTGAGAATGTCCGCTTGCGGGTGCCGCAGTTGTCGGAGTTGTTGAGCGACAGCAATTCGGCGAGTGCCGTGGTGCGATCGATGATGGTATCGATCCGGTCGGCGGGGGCGTCGGACAGTAAGTCCTCGCATCGCGAGGGTTTCATCGCTGTGGCCGGCGCAGTCGCTTTGTCACATGCCGGCGTGGCCGGGGTCTTGCGCCTTGTTACAATCTTCGTTGCCATGGTCGCCTGTCTCCTGATACGGGTTGGCGATTGTGGAAGGCGGGGCCGGCTGTTAGCGCAGTCGGTCCCGCCGCTGTTACCGGCGGGTGCCGGATTTCTTCGGTGGGGCTTCTGTCCCCTCCTTGAGTCGGTCGAGATAGTCGGCCCACGCTTGCATCATCGTGCGCCGCTCATCCAAGTAATGCGCCTTGTTGTAGGTGTCGCGAATCGCATCGGGGTCGCCGTGTGCGAGCTGGCGTTCGATCCAGTCGGGGTGATAGCCCTGTTCGTTAAGCGCGGTGCTAAGCAGGTGTCGAAAGCCGTGGCCCGTCTGCTTGCCCGCATACCCGATCGCCTTGAGCAACACGGCAACGGCGCCTTCGCTCATCGGCCGGCGCGGGTCGTTGCGGTTGATGAACACGTACTCGAACGTACCCGTCACGCGATGCACGCGGCGCAGGGCATCGACCGCCTGCGTCGGGAGCGGGGTCAGATGGGCATAGCCTTTTTTCATCCCCTCGCGGCCCTTCTCGATCGTCCATAACGCGTCATCGAGATCGAGTTCCGCCCATCGCAGGGTGCGCAGCACTCCCGGCCGGCTAGCGGTCCACAGCGCCAGCCAGACGGCGACCTTCGTCAGCTCTGAGCCGGTGTAGTCATCGAGTGCGCGCAGGAAGGCGGGTAGCTCATACAGGGCCAGGTGCGCATGGTTCTTTGTCTCGGGTGCGATCTCGGCCACGGCGCCCAGGTGCTCGGCCGGGTTGTGAGTCGTCAACCCCTTCGCGATGGCGTACTCGAAGATCCGCGTCAGCCATTGCCGCGACTTCTTTGCGACGTTGTGCGCCTTGCGCTGCTCGATGCGCTTCACGACATCATCAAGTTCAGGCGCGGTGATGTTGGCCAGCGGCCGAGAGGCGAGGGGAGGGAGGATGTCTTTGCGGAGGTACTGGTCGACCTTTTCGATCGTCGCCGGTTTCCATCGGGGCGTGTTGTGCTCGAACCATTTGTTGGCAGCGTCGCCGAAGGTCCGCGCGACGGTCTGACGGATGGCGAGCTTGCGCTGCCGCTTGTCCTCGTTGGGGTCGATGCCTTTGAGCAGCAGCGCCTTTGCCTCTGCGCAACGCTGCGTAGCTTCCTTCAGCGTGACGTGCTTGAACGTGTCGGGCGCATACACGCCGAGCGCGAGCATCTTTTCGAGGCCGCCGTAGCTGTAGCGCAGGCGCCAATACTTCGAGCCGTCGGGGTTGACGATGATGCAGAACCCTTCGCCGAGCGACACCCGATAAAGCTTCTCGCGAGGCTTTAGGTTTCGGATTTCGGTGTCGGTGACGCGGGCGGCCAAGCCATACCCCTACGGTGGGGCGAAATGCCCTTACCCGCCTTTCTACTCGGGTTTGCGGCCGACTGCAAGCGACCACCCACGAACGACGACGAATCGCAGGCAACAAAAAACCCCGCTTTCGGCGGGGTTTTTGGTATCGCTTCGGATCTCGGCGAACTCCCGCGAACGTACGCGGGTAACTTGTTGGTGCCCAGGAGAGGACTCGAACCTCCACGGTTTTACCCGCTAGTACCTGAAACTAGTGCGTCTACCAATTCCGCCACCTGGGCAGGTGTCGCGGCACGGGGCGTCGGGGACGCGGCGGGCGAGCGAGCCGCGTAATTTACGGATCGATCCGGGCCTTGTCAATGAGGGCGGGCCGGGCCTTGGGCGGTTGCGGCCGGCCGCCGGCGCCGGCCTTGTCGTGCCCGATTCGGCGGCGCTCGTCGTCGCGCGTTCGGTTTCCGTTCGGAAGTTGCGTGCGCGACGCGGTGTAACATCGAGGCATGAAGAAAAATAACAGTGGCGGCAAGCGAGGAACCGGCGGCAAGGCTGCGCCGGAAGCGAAAGGCAAATCGGCGCGCGGGCCGAAAGCGTCCGGGCCGACAGCGTCCAGGCCTAAATCGGCAGGATCGCGGCAGGGTGCCAAGCCCGCGGCGAAACGCCCGCCGTGGATGCCCGATCTGCCGCCCGGTCCGCCGCCGGGACGTCGTCCCGCCGGTGCGCGCACCGACGCGCCGCAGCGCGGCCCGGTGCCGCGTCCGCTGCCGACGCATCGTGCGCCATCCGCTGCGCGCGTCGAGCCCGGCCAGGATCCGTACGCCGAACGCGAAGCGCTGCGCTACGAGCGGCCGATCGCCAGTCGCGAGGCGATCCTGGCGCATCTGGTCGAGGCCGACGGGCCGCAGAGTGCCGAACAGATCGCCGAAAAACTCGGCCTGTCCGCGCCGGATCGCTTCGATGCGTTGAACAAACGCCTGGCCGCCATGTTGCGCGACGGCCAGTTGCTCGCCAATCGGCGCGGCGCTTACGCCGTGGCGCAGCGGCTCGATCTGATCGCGGGCACCGTCATCGCGAATCCGGAAGGCTTCGGTTTCCTGCGTACCGAAACCGGTGGCGACGATCTGTTCCTGCCGCCGGGCGAGCTGCGCAAGGCGATGCACGGCGACCGCGTGCTGGCGAGCGTCACCGGCATGGATCGCCGCGGTCGGCGCGAGGGCGCGATCGTGGAAGTGCTCGAGCGCCGCCTCACGCGCATCATCGGACGCTACGGCGAGCGCGGCAGCATCGGTTATGTATCGCCCGACGACCGCCGCGTGCTGCACGACGTGATGATCCCGCCCGATGCGCGCGAAGGCGCGCGCGAAGGCCAGCTCGTGGTGTGCGAGATACTGGAACCGCCGCGCAATGGCCGCCCGCCGTTCGGCAAGATCCTCACCGTGCTGGGCGACAAGTTGACGCCGTCGCTGGTGGTGGAGGCCGCGATCCATGGCCACGGCCTGCCGCACGAATTCCCGCGCGAAGCGCTGGAAGAAGCCGCCGCCGTGCCGCTCACCGTCGACGAATCGATGGTGGCCGGCCGCATCGATCTGCGCCAGATGCCGCTGGTCACCATCGACGGCGAAGACGCCAAGGATTTCGACGACGCGGTATGGTGCGAACCCAATCGCAACGGCTTCCGGCTCGTCGTCGCGATCGCCGATGTGTCGCACTACGTGCGGCCGGGCACGGCGCTCGACAACGAAGCGCAGGATCGCGCGACCTCGGTCTATTTCCCCGGTTTCGTCGTACCGATGCTGCCGGAGACGCTGTCGAACGGCATCTGTTCGCTCAAGCCGAAAGTCGATCGCCTGTGTTTCGTCTGCGACATGCAGATCGATCGCAAAGGCGTGACGACCAGTTCGAAATTCTACGAAGCCGTGATGCGTTCGCACGCGCGGCTCACCTACACGCAGGTGTGGAAAGCGCTGGCGCCCGAGCAGCAGATCGAAGGCGAGGGTGAGGAAGCGATCGCGCAGGTCGGCGAACTGATGCCGCAGATCGAACGCCTGCATCAGTTGTTCGACGTGCTCGCCAAGGCGCGTGCGCAGCGCGGTGCGATCGAGTTCGAATCGGGCGAGGTGCGTTTCGTGCTGGGCCCGGCCGGCGAAGTGGTACAGGCCGGCATGCTCGAACGCAACGACGCGCACAAGCTGATCGAAGAATGCATGATCGCGGCGAACGTCGAGGCCGCGAAATTCCTGCTCGAACGCAAGATTCCGGCGCCGTATCGCATCCATGATCGGCCGCCGGAAAACAAATATGCCGAATTGCTCGAATTCCTCGCCGAGTTCGGCCTGCGCATGCCGCCCTGGGGCAAGGTGCAGCCCGGCGACTTCACCACGCTGCTGAAGAAGGTACGCAAGCGCGCCGATGCCGGCCTGATCGAATCGGTGCTGCTGCGGTCGCAGAGCCTGGCCGTGTACTCGCCGGACAATATCGGGCATTTCGGTCTGGCGCTCGAATCGTATGCGCACTACACGTCGCCGATCCGGCGTTATCCGGATCTGCTCGTGCATCGCGCGATCAAGCACGCGCTGCAGGGCGGGCGCGCCGAGAATTTCGACTACGCCGCGCACGATATGGCGCACCTGTCGCTGCATTGCTCCGAGCGCGGCCGGCGCGCCGACGAAGCGTCGCGCGAAGTCGACGAGCGTTACCGCGCCGCGTGGATGGAAAAACACGTCGGTTCCGAATTCGACGGCACCATCAGCGGCGTCACGTCGTTCGGTCTGTTCGTCGAACTGACCGATTCGAAGGTCAACGGCTTGATCCATGTGACGCAGTTGCCGAACGACTATTACCACTTCGATCCGGTGCGCAAGACGCTCGCCGGAGAACGCACCGGTTCGAGTTTCCGGCTCGGCGATCCGGTGCGCGTGCTGGTGCTGCGCGCCAGCGTGGAAGATCGGCGCATCGATTTCCGTCTCGCACCGCCGGCGCCCGCCGAGCAGGGAAAGCCGAAGAAGCCGGCGGGACCGGTTGGATTGCCAGACGCGACACCGGCGAAGCGGAAGAAGCGCCGGTGAGCGGCGGTCAATGGGTGGTGGGAATCAACGCGGTGGCCGCCGCGCTGGAGAACGATCCTGCGAACGTGCGTGAAGTGCTGGTCGAAGCGCGCGCGCGCAATCCGCGGCTGCAGGAAATCGCCGATTCGGCGCGCACGGCGGGCATCGCCGTGCGCACCGTGCCGAGCGACGCGCTGGAAAAACTGTCGTCGGGCAACCGTCATCAGGGCGTCGCGGCAAATTATGCGTCGGCAAAAAACTACGACGAGAACGATCTGGAAGCGCTGCTCGAAAGCGCATCGGGCCCGGCGCTGATCCTGGTGCTCGATGGCGTGCAGGATCCGCACAATCTCGGCGCCTGCCTGCGCAGCGCGGCGGCCGCCGGCGTGACCGCCGTGATGATTCCGAAAGACAAATCCGCGCCGGTGAATGCGACCGTGCGCAAGACTTCCGCCGGCGCCGCCGACCGCGTGCCGGTGGTGCGCGTGACCAATCTCGCACGCTCGCTGGCGGCGCTGAAAGAAGCCGGCGTGTGGTTCGTCGGGCTCGCCGGCGAGGCCACGCAGTCGCTCTACACGGTCGATCTGAAGGGCTCGATCGGCATCGTGATGGGCGGCGAAGGCGAGGGCATGCGCCGGCTCACGCGCGAGCACTGCGACTGGCTGGCGAAGATTCCGATGCAGGGCGACGTCGAAAGCCTCAACGTGTCGGTGGCTACCGGCATCGCACTGTTCGAAGCGCGCCGCCAGCGCGGCTGATGCAGCAACCGTTGCGCGAATCGGGGCTCGACGCGCTGCGCGTCGCCGGCGCCCTGCTGGTGATGTTCGCGCACGGCGGCTACTTCCTGTTCGCAGCCATGCCGGATTTCGACGCGTTCGCGCTGTCGGGCTGGCTCGGTACCGAAGTGTTCTTCGCGCTCACCGGATTTCTCGTGATGCGCGAAATTCTCGCGCTTGCACCACGCACCTTGACGCCCGCAGCGCGCTACGCCGCCTGGCGGTTGTGGCGCATCGCGCCGCTGTTCTGGCTGGCATTGCTGGCGCATCTGGCGATCGTCAGTTTCGACGGACGTGGTTGGCCGCCCGATCTGTGGCGTTATCCGTTGCTCGTGCAGAACGTGACGACGGTGCACCCATCGTTTTTTGGCGAGGCGTGGAATCTGCCCATCATCGTGCTGTTTTCGCTGATTGCGCCGGGCTTGATGCTCGGCGCGCAGTCGTTTGCGAAGCCGCGGACGCTTCTGCTGGTATTGCTTGGCGTGTTGATCGTGGCTGCGATCGGCATGCGTGCGGAGTGGGTGGCGCAGCATTCGGTGGCGTGGGACGAAGGCGTTCGCAAGCTGGTTGTCACGCGCATCGACGCCTGCCTTTACGGAGCGTTGGCGGCCTGTCTGATGCCGCGCATCGCGGAGTTCCGGATTGTCGCGGCCGTGGTCGCGGTGGTCGCGCTGACGCTGGCCGTGTGGATGTTCGCCGGCTTGCCGCGCGACGCGAGCGACGCGGCGAAAATGTTCTCGTTCGTCGCCTCCGGCGTGGCGATGGCGACGGCATGCGTTGCGCTGACCGGTGCGTGGCGCGGGCCGCGTATCGTCGGAATCGCCGCACGCTGCGCCTATCCGCTATATCTGGTGAACATGCCGCTGCTGTTCGTATTCGCGTGGCTCGGCTTCGGACAGACGCCGGATGCGGCGAGCGGAGTGTTGCGATTCGCGTGCTGGTTTGCAGTATCGCTGCTCGCAGCGGCAATACTGCACTACACGATCGAACGTCCGCTGCTCGCGTGGGGACGCCGCACGATCAAGCCTTCGGCCGTGGCCGCGTCCAATCGCTGATCGGCGAAAACAGCGCCCGATCGATCCGGTTCAGATCGTCGCCGGCATGCGTCCCCGTCTCGGGCCACTCGTCGCGCTGCGGCCGCACGTAGGTTCCGAAAAGCACGTCCCAGATCGGGAAAAACGCTGCGAAATTGACGTCCGTGTGTTGTTCGAGCACCGAATGGTGCAGCCGATGCAGTTGCGGCCCTGCGATCACCGGCGTGAACGGCCCGAACGGCACGCGCAGGTTCAGATGGATCACGAAACCCCACAGCAACAGCGCGTTCCACAGCCACACGATGTTGGGCGGCGAGATGTCGAAGATCATGCCCAGCGGCAGGAACACCAGGAACACGCGCACCGGCTCCTCGAGGAAATGATGCCGCTGCCCGCTCGTCACATTGATCGACCGATCGGCGTGATGCAGCTTGTGCAACGACCAGAACCAGCCGAAACGATGCTGCGCGCGATGCATCCAGTAGTAAAAGAAATCGAAGATCAGAAAGAACAACAGCCCCTGCAGCGACTGCCAACCGAATCCGTCGGGAAGTTTGATCGGCAGCCAGTGACCGTGACCTTCGATCCACGGCTGCGTAATCGCCGACAACGGCGGCACCAGCAGATGCGTGAAGAAGACGAACGGCAGGGTGTAGAGCAGATTGAATCCGATATGCCCCCACGGCTGGTTCTGCTGCGCCAGGCGCACGCGCTCGATCAGCAGACCGACGGCGTAGACGACGAGCACGAATTTGAGCGTCTGCCAGGTGTTGGCGAGAGCGTCGGCAAGAAAGTGGGGCATGGTGGGGAGTTTAGCTGGCGGCGGCTTTTTTGGCCGCAAGTGGGGTTTCACGTTTGTGTTGGGTATGTCGGGACCCGGGAATCCAGTGACTTTGGAGTGTTCGGTTTCCGCAACTCCATTCCAATCCCGTCCATCCCGTCCTTCGACAGGCTCAGGACAGCCTGTCCTGAGCCTGTCGAAGGGCGGAATGACGAAGGCTGGATGTCACTGAATTCTCCGCCCGGACGCAGGGCTACCCGTCGCACCTCGTCGAAGCGCGTCAACACACAAAAAACAACGGCCGGTTTCCCGGCCGTCATTAAAATCCACTTTCATCAAACCACTTTCATCAACTCAATTTCATAAAAACCAAACTCACCACCCGCATGTCTTCCCGGCATTCTGCTCCTTCAACCACCCCTGCAGCGGTGCGAAGTAATCCAGAATCGCCGACGCATCCATCTGTTCGCCACCGGTGAGTTCCTTCAGCGTCTGCTGCCACGGCTGCGATTGGCCTTTCTGCAGCATCGCCCAATACTTCGCGCCGGCTTCCTTGTTGCCGTAGAAACTGCACTCATGCAGCGGCCCAGTATGCCCGCTGGCATCGCATAGCGATTTGTAGAACTGGAATTGCAGCACGTGCGCGAGGAAGTAGCGCGTGTAGGGCGTATTGCCGGGGACGTGGTATTTCGCGCCCGGGTCGAAGAATTGTTCGTCGCGCGCGGTGGCGGGGGCGACGCCCTGGTATTTCTTGCGCAGTTCCCACCAGGCCTTGTTGTAGTCCTCGGGCTTGATGCGGCCGTCGAAGACGCCCCAGCGCCATTGGTCGATCAACTTGCCGAACGGCAGGAAGGCGACCTTGTCGAGCGCCATCTTCATCTGGCCGTTGATCAGCGATTCGTTCGACACCTTGGGCTCGTCGACCAGGCCGATCGAGCTCAGGTATTTGGGCGTCATCGACAGCACGATGGTGTCGCCGATGGCTTCGTGGAAGCCGTCGTTGGCGCCGCTCTGGAAGATCGGCGGCAGGTGGTTGTAGGCCAGGTAGTAATAGATGTGGCCGAGTTCGTGATAGATCGTGGTGAACTCGTCTTCGTTGGGCTGGATGCACATCTTGATGCGCACGTCGCCCTGGTAATTCATGTCCCAGGCGCTGGCGTGGCACACCACGTCGCGGTCGCGCGGTTTGAGCAATTGCGATTTTTCGTAGAACGACGGCGGCAGCGCGGGCATGCCGAGCGAGGTGTAGAAATCCTCGGCGCGCTTGGCCATTTTCACGGCGTCGTATTTCTGTTTTTCCAGGCCGCCGGTGACGTTCAGGCTGCCGGCATTCTTGTACGGCTCCACCAGATCCCAGATGTTGCCCCACTGCTGCGCCCACATATTGCCGGTGAGGTGGGCCGGGATCATGCCGTCGACCGAGCCTTGCTCGCCGTATTTCTCTTCGAGCTTGCCGCGCACGTAGCAGTGCAGGTCGTCGTAGAGTGGTTTGACCTGGCCCCACAGGCGATCGGTTTCGGCTTCGAAATCGGCCGGCGACATGTCGTAGCCGGAGCGCCACATTTCGCCGGTGTCCTTGAAGCCGAGTTCGCGCGAGCCTTCGTTCACCAGTTCGGCGAAGCGCGTGTAGTCGGCGCGCATCGGCGGCGAGATGGTGTGCCAACCGGCCCAGGCTTCGAGTTGTTCGTCGTAGTTGCGGCTGCTGCGCAGCGTGTCTTCGAGTTCGCCGAGCTGGCGGCATTTCTTGGCGTCACCTTCGCCGGTGCAGTAGGTGCCCGAGCCGTACATGCCTTCGAGCTTGGTGGCGATCTGCGTGAGTTCGGCGAGTTTCTTCGGATCCTTCGGCGCCGGCATCGAGGTCGCCAGTTTCAGCAGATGGATCGCGCGCGCGGTTTCGGGGCTCAGCTGCAGGCCCGCGAAACGTTTGGATTCTTCGATGTCGCGGCCGAGTTTGGCCAAGGTACGCTCATTGGCTTTCGCTGCCAGCAATTGCGTGTCGGCGTTGATGTAGGTGACCGACACCCACTGCGCGGCGGCGGCTTCCGGAAAGTCGGTCTTGTATTCGGCGTTGAGCCGGGCGACGAAGGCGTCGGCCTCGGCCGGCGTGGCCTTGGCGGCGGCGGGAGCGGCGGCGGTGTCGGTCTGAGCCGTGCTCTGACTGCAACCGGAAAGTGCGGCGAGGCCGACGGCGACGGCCAGCGCCAGCAGCGCGCGATGTTGATTCACGATGTGCACCTCTCACAGGCCCGCACCCCTCCGGTGCGGTGAAGGGGGCAGGCTAGTGAGGACGCGGGCGGGGCGCAAGTAGGCCGGCACGGCGCCGGCCTGCAGGGCCTATTTTTGCGGGGCGAAACCCGGCTCGGCGAGCTTCATTTCGGTCACCGCGCCATATTTCGCGACGGCGTCGCGGATCTTCGATGCATCGCCGATCGCGACCAGCACGGTGGCGTCGCTCGCCGCGAAGGCGCTGCGGGCGGCGGCCACATCCGCCGCCGACACGGCGTCGACGCGGGTGCCGTAGCCGTCGATGTAGTCGCGCGGCAGGCCGTACAGATCGAGCTGCGCGATCGCGCCGGCGAGCTGCGCGGCGGTTTCGTAATCGGGCGCGAACTGGCCGAGCACATAGCGTTTCGCCGAGACCAGCGTTTCGGCGTCGATGCCTTCGCGGTGCAGCTTGTCGAGCGTGGCGAAGGCCAGATCCAGCGCCTGGCCGGTGGCATCGGTGCGGGTGAACGAAACGAAGGCGGCGGCCCCCGGCTGCGACAGCCGATCGATGCTGGCGCGCGCGCCGTAGCTCAGGCCCGATTTGATGCGCAGTTCGGTGTTGAGCATCGAGGTGAAGCGGCCGCCGAACACGGTCTGCACCAGGTCCTGCGCTTCGCGCGCCGGATCGTTCACCGAGGCACCGACATTGCCGGCCCAGAAATAGGTTTGCGTCGCGCCGGGTTTGTCGACCAGCAGCACGCGGCGCGTGTTTTCGCGCAGTTTCGCTTCGACGCTCGGCAAGCTGCCGGCGGCTTTGCGCCAATCGCCGAAGGCGCGTTCGACCTTGCCGCGCATCTGTGCCGGATCGAAATCGCCGGCGATCGCGATGGTGGTGCGATCGCCGCCGAGCTGGTCGCGGTAGAACGCGGTGAGGTCGTCGATCTTCAGCGCGGCGAGGCTGCGTTCGTTGCCGGAGATCGGACGGCCGTAGGCGTGGCCGCGATACAGCCAGGCTGCGCCGTAGCTGTCGACCAGTTGGCGCGGATCGCCGTCTTTCGCGGCGGCGATCGATTGGATCGTGCGCGTGCGCAGCTTCTCGAACTCGGCCGGCGCCAGCGTCGGCCGCTGCAAGGCATCGGCGAGCAGTTCGAGCATCAGGTCGGCGTCGCGCGCGAGGAAATCGGCGCTGGCCCAGATCGCTTCGCGGTCGGCGCTGAAGCTCAGTTGCCCGCCGGCGCTTTCGATCGCTTCGGCGAAAGCGCGCGCATCGCGCTTCGCGGAACCTTTCGACAGCAGTTCGGCGAGCAGCGCGGCGCTGCCTTCCTTGCCCGCCGCATCGGCCAGCGCGCCGCCGCGCACCAGCACGCGCGCCGCCACCATCGGCACATCGGGCTTGCGCAGCATCAGCAAGGTGGTGCCGTTGTCGAGCTTGACGGTTTCGTAGTCGGGCAGCGACAGGCCGGCGGCGAAGACTTGCGAGCACGCCAGCAGCATGACGAGCGCGCACGACATTTTGCGCAACGAGGAAATCATCATCAGATCACTCCTGTGCCGCGGTGGCGTCGGCGGAGGCGCGCAACACGCCCACGGTGCGGTTCGATGCGCGGAAAACCTTGGCGGCGATGGCTTTCAATTTCGCGGCATCGATGTTTTCGAACCGCGTCGGTGCGGCGAACAGTTTGTCGTAATCGCCGTGGAAGATTTCGAACGTGCCGAGCGCCTGCGCCTTGCCGGAAATCGTGGTCAAACTGCGCCAGAAACCGGCCAGTTCCTGATTGCGCGCTTTGGCAATTTCAGCGTCGCTGAAGCCGTCCTTCACCACGTTCGCGAGTTCTTCGTCGATCAGCGATTCCACTTTCGCGACGTCGCCGCCGGGCGGCAGCACCGCGTAGATCAGCACCAGGCCCGGATCGAAACCGGTATCGGCCATCGTGCCGATCGACACGGCGGCCTGCTCGGTTTCGACCACGCGCTGATGCAGGCGCGAGGACTCGCCTTCGCCGAGCGCGCCGATCAGCAGCTCGAGCGCGACAGTTTCCGGATCGGCCTCCGGCCCGACGTGCCAGGCCATCATCACCATCGGCGCCTGCACGCCTTGCTTTTCGAGCACGAGGCGGCGTTCGCCCTGCTGTTCGGGTTCGATCGTGGTGACGGGATCGGGCGCGGGTTGCCGCGGAATCTTGCCGAAGCGTTCTTCGATGCGCGCGAACACATCGTCGGCCGCGACGTCGCCGACCACGAACATGGTCGCGTTGTTCGGCGCGTAATAAGTCTTGTAGAAGGATTTCAGATCGTCCATCGACCATTTCTCGATGTCCGACGGCCAGCCGATCACCGGGAACTGGTACGGATGCGCGACGAAAGCCGTCGCACGCATCTGTTCGTACAGCGCGCCAAGATTGTTGTTGTCGACCGAGGAACGGCGTTCGCTGTAGACCACGCCGCGTTCGCTCTCGACCACGTCTTTATCGAAGGCCAGGTTCGCCATGCGATCGGCTTCGAGGTCGAGCACCACGTCGAGCGCGTCTTTCGGGAACCAGTCCTGATACACGGTGACGTCGTTCGAGGTGTAGGCGTTGTTGGCGCCGCCGTTGGCTTCCATCACGCGATCGAACTCGCCCGGCGCGCGCGTCGAGGTGCCGTTGAACATCATGTGTTCGAAGTAATGCGCGATGCCGGTGATGCCCGGATATTCGTTGCGGCCACCGGCACGGAACCAGGTGTAGAGCGCGACATTCGGGATGTCGTGGTCGGGCCACACGACGATTTTCAGGCCGTTGGCGAGGGTGCGCGTGGCGATGGCGTCGGCGCCGGGTACGGCGGTTTTTTGCGCGGCGTCCTGGGCCGCGGCAGGCAATGCCAGCGCCAGGCCGAACAGCGCCGGTGCGAGTACTCGAAGTTTCATGCGCGGCTCCGTGAAGCGAAGCCTCGGTTTATAGGCTACCGACCGCCGCGCGGCAAATGCGCAAAGTCGTGCGGGACGAAACCGTCGTCAGAGCAGGCCGCGATCGAGCAGCCAGGCGCGCGCATCGTCGGCGTCGCGTTCGAACCAGGCCTGCGTGCTGCCGAGGCGGAAGGTGTAGCCCCAGGCATCCATGTCGCGCATCAGGCGCGCCGAGCCCACGCCTGGCAGCTGCTCGGCGAGCACGATCTGCAGATAGCAGCAGGCGTCTTCTTCGGTCACCGAATCGGTGGCGTCGGTGTGCACCGCGGCGCGCCGCTCGGGCGGCAGCACGATGAGGTGACAGGCTTCGTGCAGCAGCGAATGCACCGGCGTATCGGCGCGCGCGTGCACGGTGTGGCCGATGATGCCGGCTTCGGTGTCGCCCCAGTAACTGCCGGGAATCGGCGCGCCGTCGGGCACCGCGGAAAATTCGAGGCCATGCGCGGCGAGCAGGGCCTCGATCGCCGTGCGCGGAATGTCGCGCACGCGCAGAACCTCGCCGCTCATCGCAACGGTGCGCGCTAGGCGCGGGCGATCGCTGCGCGGCCGTCGTCCTTTTCGGGCAGCGACACCGAGATATCCAGCACCTCGTGATCGCCGTCCTTCACCAGATCGACTTTCACCGCATCGATGTCGACGTTGACGTATTTGCGGATCACATCGAGCAGTTCGCGGCGCAGCAGCGGCAGGTAATCGGGACCGCCGCGCGCGCTGCGTTCCTGCGAAACGATGATGCGCAGGCGCTCCTTCGCGATGTGGGCGGTGTTCTTCGGTCGCACGCGCAGGAAGTCGAAGATTCCCATCGGGCTAGCCTCCGAATAAGCGCGAGAAGATGCCTTTCTTCTCGACCAGGGTGAAGCGCAGCGGACGACTGTCGCCGAGCAGGCGCGCGACGGCATCCTCGTAGGCCTGGCCGGCCTCCGATTCCTCGTCCAGGATCACCGGCACGCCCTGGTTGGAGGCCTGCAGCACGACGGTGGATTCGGGGATCACGCCGAGCACTTCGAGGCCGAGGATTTCCTGCACGTCGGCGATCGACAGCATGTCGCCGTCGAGCACGCGCTTGGGGCTGTAGCGGGTGAGCAGCAGATGTTCCTTGACGCGCTCGCCCTGTTCGGCGCGCCGCGTCTTGCTGGCGAGCAGGCCCAGGATGCGATCGGAATCGCGCACCGACGACACTTCCGGATTCACCACGACGACCGCCTGGTCGGCGAAATACATCGCCAAAAAAGCGCCTTTTTCGATGCCGGCCGGCGAATCGCAGACGACGTAGTCGAAACCGTCTTCGCGCAACTCGTTGAGCACTTTCTCGACGCCTTCCTTGGTCAGCGCATCCTTGTCGCGCGTCTGCGAGGCGGCCAGCACGTGCAGCGTGTCGAAACGCTTGTCCTTGATCAGCGCCTGCTTGAGCGTGCATTCGCCCTGGATGACGTTGACGAAGTCGTAAACCACGCGCCGCTCGCAACCCATGATGAGATCGAGATTGCGCAGGCCCACGTCGAAATCGATGACCGCGACCTTCTTGCCGCGCTTGGCCAGGCCCGAGGCGAGGCTGGCGCTCGTGGTGGTCTTGCCGACGCCGCCCTTGCCGGACGTCACTACGATTACTTCAGCCACATGTATCTCCTGCGTTATGCGTTGGGCGCGCCGGTTGGCGCTGCCTGGGGAATCGGGAGTCGGGAATCGGGATTAGAGCAAAGCCGGTTTTTCCGGTCTCCCGATTCGCGATTCCCGCCTTGAAACCAAGACCAGGGCAAAGCCGGCTTTCTCCCGACTCCCCATTCCCGATTCCCGGCTCTCAATCAATCCATCACCGAAAACTTGATCTGCTCACCCTCGAGCCAAACCTGCACGGCCTTGCCGCTCAGCTCCTTCGGAATGTCTTCGAGCACTTTGTAGTGCCCCGCGATCGCCACCAGTTCGGCGTGGAATTCGCGGCAGAAGATGCGCGCCTTGACGTCGCCCTGGGCGCCGGCCAGGGCGCGGCCGCGCAGCGCACCGTACACGTGGATCGAGCCGTCGGCGATCACTTCCGCGCCGGCGCCGACGGTGGCGAGCACGGTGAGGTCGCGCGCCTGGGCGTAGAGCTGCTGGCCCGAGCGCACCGGCGTCGATTGCATCAGGCCGGGCGAGGTGCGCGGCGCGGCGATCGGTTCGGGCGCGGCGGGTGCCGCGGCGGGTTCGGATTTTTTCGGCGGCGGCGCGGGCGTTTCGATCGCAACGGGCGTTTCGCTCGTCGATTCGTACTGCGCGCGGAATTTCGCCAGCAGCGGCAGGCCCAGTTCCACCGACAAGGTTTCGATCGCCGAGGTGCCGTAGGCGAGCGCGACCGGCAGCACGCCGGCGCCGCGCAGGCCGTCGAGCAACTGGCGCGCGGTGGCGGCGTCGGGCGTCTTGCTCAAGGCGCCGAAGTCGACCACCACGGCGGCGCGTGCGAACAGTTTCGGGGCGCGTTCGACGCGTTCGCGCATTTCGGCGATCAGGCGTTCGACATCGAGCGTGCGCACGCGCAGATTCGCGATGCCGACCTGTCCGATCTTCAGTTCACCGGCCTGTTCGAAGCCGGGAAGGGCCGCCGCCATGCGCTCAGGTGCCCGTGGCGAGTTGCGGCGCGCGCGCGCCCAGGGTGCGCGGCTTGAGCCAGGGCACATCGGGAAGCGAACCGCCGTTGGCGAGATAAGTCGCCTCGACCCACGGGAAACTGAGCAATTCCTTGCTCAACAGCGAGACGCGCAATTTGGTTTCCGGCATCACCTGCTGCCCGGCTTCGAGGAAGCCGTAGGTGCCGTGGAACAGCACCGCCACGTCGTTGCGCGGTTCGAGGAATACTTCGCAGGCCAGCTTCGGTGCGCGCACTTCGGCGAAGCTCTGCACATCGGCGTAGAACACCCGGCCCAGGCCGGCGCCGCGGCGCGAGCTGGCCACCACCACGCGGTCGATGTAGATGAACGACTCGAAGCGCTCGCGGAACCACAGGAAATTGCTGCTGGCGTACGGCGCGCGCTGATCGAACGCGATCAGGAAGCCGGCCAGATGGCCGTCGACTTCGGCGACGCGGAAATAGGTGGCGTGATCGAAGAAGAAGCGCGCTTTGGCCGCATCCAGCGGCAGGATCGTGGGGCCGGCGGCATTGTTCAACGCAAGAACCGAATCCAGCTCGTGCTCTCGCACGTCGCGGATAGAAATCGACATTCCCGTCTCCGTGGGGTTCTGGCGGGCGACCGGCGACCGGTCCCGGAATGGGCCGAATTATCGCATGAAGGTGCGGGCCGGGTGGATTAGGAAAGGGTTAACCCCGGGGGTGGCTCGCTGGCAGCCGCTGGCGCCGGCGTGCGAGCTGCGCGGCGCAGCCGGGATGCGATGAGCGCCCGCGATCGCACGAAGCACCCGTCTGCGCGAGCCTGCTTGCAACGAGGCGGGCTATATTTTTCCCATGCGAAACCCGATCCAGCTCTCACTCTTCGGCGCCGCGGCTTTACTCACATTGCTGCAAACGTTTACATTCCGACGCCTCTCACGCGCGCGAGCGCAGGTGCTCGAAATGACCAACGCAGGGCGCCCCGAAACCGCTTTCGGACCGGGATTCATCACGGTCGATGCGCGCATGTGCGGCACGGCGCGCGGTTGTCGCGGAGCGCAGCAATGATTCGCCCGGCGTGCTGCGTCGGCCTGCTTGCGCTGGCTTCGATGTCGATGGCCGCCGCCGCCGACAACGCGCGTGTGCTCGACAACTTCGACGACGCCAGCCCGTGGCAGGCCGCGGCGTCGGATCAGGTGTCGGCCACGCTGCGCCAGATGGACGGCAAGCAGGGCCGCGCGCTGTGCCTGGACTACGACTTCAACGGCGTCTCCGGCCACGCCGCCTTGCGCCGCGAATTGCCGATCGAGTTTCCGGCCAACTACCAGTTCGATTTCGACGTGCTCGGCGCCGGCCGCGCCAACCAGTTCGAATTCAAGCTGATCGATGCGAGCGGCGAAAACGTCTGGTGGGTGTCGCGGCCGAAGACGATTTTTCCGTCCGAATGGACGACGACGCGCTACAAGGCGCGCCACATCTCGCCGGCCTGGGGTCCGCTGCCGGACAAGACGCTGCGCCGCACGCAGTTCATCGAATTCACCGTGTACGCCAATGAAGGCGGCGGCGGTTCGCTCTGCGTCGATGAGCTGACGTTCGCCGAACTGCCGGTGCCGCCCGCCGTGTGGCCCGCGCCGAAAGTGGTCGCCTCGTCCGGCGCGGCGCCGCAGAATCTCGCGGCGAGCAATGCCAGCGCGCCGTGGCGTTCGGAAAAAACCGGTGAACAGACGCTCGTGTTCGACTTCGGCGCGCCGCGTGAAATCGGCGGGCTGGTGCTCGACTGGCTGCCGCGCGAGCACGCGCACAGCTACGACATCGAATTGTCGCAGGACGGCAAGACCTGGCTCAGCGCGCGCCGCGTCGAGCGCGGCAACGGCGGCACCGATTTCATTCTGCTCGGCGAAGTCGAGTCGCGTTACCTGCGCCTGGCGATGCACGAAGGCCCCGGCGAACGCTACGGCTTGTTGCGCATGGACGTGCGCAATATCGCCTTCGGCGGCAGCGCGAATACCTTCTTCGAGGCGATCGCGCTGCGCGAAGGCGCGGCGCTTTATCCGCGCGGTTTCAGCGGCCAGCAGACCTACTGGACGCTGGTCGGCATCGATGGCGGCGCCGACAGTGGCTTGATCTCGGAAGACGGCGCGCTGGAAGTCGGTCGCGGCGGATTTTCGCTGCAGCCCTTCGTCGTGGATGGCTGCGGCAGCGATGCGCCGGCCACGCTCGGCTGGAACGATGTCGACATCACGCAGAGCCTGCCCGAGGGCTATCTGCCGATGCCTGCCGTGCATTGGAAACGCAGCGCGGCGGGTTGCGACTGGTCGCTCGATATCGACGCCTTCGCGCAGGGTACGCGCGAGGATTCGCGCCTGCTGGCGCGCTACACGCTGCGCAACGACAGCGAACAGCCGCGCGATCTCACGCTGGCGCTGGCGGTACAGCCCTTTCAGGTCAATCCGCCGGTGCAATTCCTCACCACGCCGGGCGGCGTGAGTCCGATCCATGCCTTGCAGATCGGCGAGAACGGCGTCAGCGTCGATGGCGACGCGCGCGTGTTCACGCTCGATCGCCCGACCCAGGCCTTCGTCACGCCGTTCGAGGCCGGCATGGCGCCGTCGCATCTGGCCGCTGCGGCTTTGCCGGCGGATGTCGAAGTGAACGACGCTTCGGGTTTCGCGTCGGGCGCGCTGCTTTATCGCATGGCGCTGGCGCCCGACGAACAGCGCAGCGTCGCGCTGGAAATTCCGCTCGCCGGCGCGCAGGCGATTGCGAAGAAAGAGGGCGCGGCCTGGGTGCAGCAGCAGCGCGAAGCCGTCGCGCTGCAATGGCACAAGGAGCTCGACCGCGTGCAGTTGCTCGTGCCCGCCTCGGAGAAAGCGCTGGCCGACACGCTGCGCACCGCGCTGGCACATATCCTGATCAATCGCGATGGCGTGCAGATCCGCCCCGGCACGCGCTCGTATGCGCGCTCGTGGATCCGCGACGGCGCGATGACCTCCGAAGCGCTGCTGCGACTGGGTCGCGACGATGCCGCGACAGCCTTCCTCGAGTGGTACGCGCCGTTCCAGTTCGGCAATGGCAAGGTGCCGTGCTGCGTCGACACGCGCGGTGCCGATCCGGTGCCGGAAAACGACAGTCACGGCGAGTTGATCTTCCTCGCCACCGAAGTGGTGCGTTACACCGGCGATCTGGTGCTGGCGAAGAAATTCTGGCCGCACGTCGACAAGGCGACGCGCTACCTGGACACGCTGCGCGCAAGCGAGCGCACGCCGGAAAACCAGGGCAGCGAACGCTTCGGCCTGTTGCCGCCGTCGATCAGCCACGAAGGCTATTCGGCCAAGCCGGCCTATTCGCACTGGGATAATTTCTGGGGCCTGATCGGCTACAAGAATGCGGTGCTGCTGGCGCAGATGCTGGGCCAGGCCAACGATGCCGCGCGCCTGGCGATCGAACGCGATGCCTTCCGTGCCGACATCCTCGCGTCGTTGCAGGCGAGCGCGAAAAAGCATGGCATCGCCTACCTCCCCGGTGCCGCCGATCTCGGCGATTTCGATGCCACGTCGACCACGATCGCGCTGTCGCCGGGCAACGAACTGGCGCACTTGCCGCGCGAAATGTTGCTTGCGACCTTCGAGCGCTACTGGACCGATTTCGTCGCGCGCCGCGACGGCAAGCGCGAATCGAAGGACTACACGCCGTACGAATGGCGCAACGTATCGGCCTTCGTGCGGCTGGGCTGGCGCGAGCGCGCGCACGAGGCGATCGATTTCTTCTTCGCCGATCGCCGTCCGCAGGCCTGGAACCAGTGGGCGGAAGTGGTCGGCAAACTCGAACGCGAACCGCGTTTCATCGGCGACATGCCGCACGGCTGGGTGGCGTCGGATTTCATCCGCAGCGCGCTCGATCTGTTCGCCTACGAACGCAGCGAAGATCGCAGCCTGGTGCTGGCCGCCGGCGTGCCGTCCGATTGGCTGGACGGCGAGGGCACCGGCATCCGCGGTTTGCGCACGCCGTACGGAATATTGAATTACACGCTGCGGCGCGAAGGCGGTCGCGTGTTGGTGAAGATCGACGAAGGCCTGCGGCTGCCGTCGGGCGGGCTGGCGATTGCGTGGCCGCTGGAAAAACCGCCGCGCATCCCGTCGAAATGGCGCAAGAAAGTCGAATGGATCGACGGCGAGCTGCGTATCAAGGAAGCGCCGATCGAGTTCGAAGTGCGGCTCTGAGCAAGGCGCATCCGAAACCGCTTCGGATGCGCTTGCCGATCACCTGCACTCAGCTTTCGTCGAGCACCCGGCCGTTGCCCGCGATCACTTTCGAATAGAGCCTGGCGCTGGCTTTAGGCGTGCGCTGCAGCGTTTCGAAATTCACGTGCACCAGCCCGAAGCGCTTGGAGAATCCGAGCGACCATTCGAGATTGTCCATCAGCGACCAGGCGTAGTAGCCGCGCACATCGACGCCCTGCGCGATCGCCGCGCGCACCGCGTTCAAATGCTTCTTCAGGTAATCGATGCGCAGCGGATCGTCGATTTTTCCATCGGCCGCGTTCGGCGGATCGTAGAAGGCCGAACCGTTCTCGGTGATATAAATCGGCAGGTCGCCGTAGTTCTGCTTCATCCACACCAGCGTATCGGTGAGGCCCTGCGGAAACACTTCCCAGCCGGTTTCGGTGTAGGTGGCCTGGGTCTGCTTCACCGGCGAGGCTTTCAACGGCCACGACGCTTCGTCGTGCCGCACGACGTTGCGCGTGTAGTAGTTCAGGCCGAGGAAATCGAGCGGCTGGCGGATCGTCGCGAAGTCTTCCGCCGGCCACTCGGGCCAGGCTTCGCCGAAGATCGCTTTCATCTCGGCCGGATAGCGGCCGTGGATCGCCGGGTCGAGGTATTGGCGATTCATGTAGGCGTCGGCGCGCCGCGTCGCGGCCAGATCGGCTTCCGATTGCGAGGCCGCGTATTTCGGCTCGATGTTCACCACCAGGCCGATCTTGTGCTTGCCGATCGCGCGGTACGCCTGCACCGCCTTGCCGTGCGAACGCATCAGATGATGCGAGGCGATCGGCGCTTCGAAACGGTTGCGATGGCCCGGTGCCAGCGCGCCGTGCAGATAGCCGCCGTCGGTGACGACCCACGGTTCGTTGAGCGTGGACCACATCTTCACGCGGCCGTCGAGGCGCTGGTAGACGACGCTGGCGTAGTCGGCGAACCAGTCGGCGATATCCGGATTGAGCCAGCCGCCGCGATCGTCGAGCGCGGCCGGCAGATCCCAATGGAACAGCGTGGCGTTCGGTTCGATGCCGTTGGCGAGCAGTTCGTCGACCAGGCGCTCGTAGAAATCCAGCCCGCGCTCGTTAACGCGGCCGCGGCCGTCGGGCAGGATGCGGCTCCAGGAAATGCTGAAGCGATAAGCCTGCATGCCGAGCTCGCGCATCATCGCGACATCGTCTTTGTAGCGGCGATAGTGATCGCAGGCCACATCGCCGGTATCGCCGTTGGTCATCAGATTCGGCGAGTGCACGAAGCGCTGCCAGATGCTGGGACCGGCGCCGTCGGCCAGCGGCGAGCCTTCGATCTGATAGGCGGACGTAGCGCTTCCCCAGAGGAAGCCGGCGGGGAAGGGAGGCAGTCGGCTCATGGGGCAGGCGGTCTCTTGTGGGGTGGAAACTTGGTTGGAAACGTTTACATGGCAGGATAGCGCGGCCGCCGGCGGTTTGCAGCAGGGACGAGCGCGAATCGCGACGGGTGTCGAGCTTCGGGACCTCGGCTGCGGTGCCGCTGCGTGGATCCGGCGCATCGAGGGTAACCTTTCGCGGCTCGGGATCGACTTGGCCCGAGCACACCGAACCCTTCGCGACGGCGGCGCGCGCCATCGCGAAAGATCACGCACAGCGCAGTGCCGCAGGAGAGCCCCGTGGATCGATTCGTCCGACTGTTCCTGATCTGCCTGTTTGCGGCGGCCGGCGTCCACGCGCAGCCAGCGGCCGATCCCTGGGAAGCCGACATCGCGGCCTTCGAAAAGCTCGATGCGCAGCAGCCGCCGCAGCCGGGCGGCATCGTCTTCATCGGCAGTTCGTCGATCCGTTACTGGACCACGCTGGCCGAGGATTTCCCCGGCGTGGCGATCGTCAATCGCGGTTTCGGTGGTTCGCAATTGCGCGATTCGACGCGCTTCGTCGAGCGCGTGATCGTGCCGCACAAACCGCGGCTGGTGGTGCTCTACGCCGGCGACAACGATCTGGCCGAAGGCCGCACGCCGTCGCAGGTGGAGGACGATTTCGCCGCCTTCATCGAGGCCGTGCGGCGCGACGATGCGCAGCGCCGCGTCGCGATCATCTCGATCAAGCCGAGCCCCGCGCGCCGTGCCCTGCTGCCCGCCGCGCGCGATGCCAACGCGCGCCTGCAGCGCGTCGCCGCGGCGCATGCCGGGGTGTCCTACATCGACATCTTCACGCCGATGCTCGATGCCGACGGCGAGCCGCGAGCGGAGTTGTTCCTCGACGATCGGCTGCACATCACGCGCGACGCTTATCGACTATGGGCCGACGCGGTGCGGCCGCATCTGAAGTGACGGCAACGCCGAGTGGCGGCGGGCGAACGTGACGAACCGTCAAAATCGCGCGTTTTCCGCTGATTTCCGCGCAATCGAGCGTGGCGCCATCGGCCCGCATGACTTCGGGCATGTTGTCCGGGCTATACGCGGGCCTATCATGGCCGCATGCTCGCGCGTCTCAACCACACCCAGCTGCTGCGCTACGCCGGCCTCTTCACCTGGGGCTGCGTGGGTATTCCGCTGGTGCTCAACTCCTGGTATTTCAGCGAGGGGCTGACGCGTTTCGACCTGATTTCCTCGCGCATCAGCTACATCGTGTTCGGCGTCAGCTACTGGCTGCTCACCCGTTCGCTCGGTCGCAGCGCGCGCTGGTACGAGTACGGCCTACTCGCGGTGATGACGGTGGGCGCCGTGGCGGTGAGCCACTTCAGCGGCAGTGGCCTGGGCGGCATCCTGCTGATGGTGATCGCCGGCGTGCTGCCGTGGTTCCTCAGCGTGCGGCTCGGCATCGCCTGGCTGATCCTGCAGCATGCCGCGCTGGTGCCGGTGTTCGTGCAGCGCGGCGATTTCAGCGTGGTCGGCGCGATCCTGCAGTGCGCGTTCTTCGTCGGCTATTCCAGTTTCACCTTCGTCACCGGGCTGGTCGCGCGGCAGCAGGCCGAGGCGCGTGCCGAACAGCGTCGCTTGAATTCGGAATTGCGCGCCACGCGCGCGCTGCTGGCGGAAAGCTCGCGGCTGACCGAACGCATGCGCATTTCGCGCGAGCTGCACGATCTGCTCGGGCATCACCTGACCGCGCTCAGCCTCAATCTGGAAGTGGCAACGCATCTGTCGGAAGGCCGCACCCAGGATCACGTGCGGCAGGCGCAATCGCTCGCCAAGCTGCTGCTGAGCGACGTGCGCGAAGCGGTGAGCCAGCTGCGCGATGACGACGCGATCGACCTCACCGAAGCGCTGAATGCGCTGATCGATGGCGTGCCATCGCTCGATATCCGCCTCGAATTGCCGCCGCATCTGACGGTCGACGATCCGGCCCGCGCCCAGGTGCTGCTGCGCTGTGCGCAGGAAGTGATCACCAACGCCGTGCGCCACGCCGGTGCGCGCACACTGTGGCTGACCTTGGTGAACGAAAACCGCGGCATCACGCTGCGCGCGCGCGACGACGGCCGCGGCGCGGGAGAATTCAGCGCAGGCAATGGCCTGCGCGGCATGCGCGAGCGGTTGGCGCAATTCGGTGGCCGGCTCGATATCGAAACCGGCAAGAACCAAGGCTTCGCGCTCGACGCGTGGCTACCTCTGGAGACCGCAACATGATTCGTGTGTGCCTCGTCGACGATCAGACCCTGGTGCGCCAGGGCATCCGTTCGCTGCTCGAACTGTCCGACAACATCCGCATCGTGGCCGAAGCCGGCGACGGCAAGCAGGCGGTGGAACTGATTCCGCAGGTCAAGCCCGACGTCGTGCTGCTCGACATGCGCATGCCGGTGATGTCCGGGCTCGAAACCCTGCAATACCTGTCGGAACGGCAGGAGCTGCCGCCGACCATCATCCTCACCACGTTCGATGACGATCAGCTGGTGCTGGCCGGCCTGAAATCGGGCGCGCGCGGTTATCTGCTGAAGGATGTGTCGCTCGAGCAATTGGTGGACGCGGTGCAGACCGTCGCCGCCGGCGGCTCGCTGGTGCAGCCGGTGGTCACCCAGCGCCTGCTGTCGGGCCTGGAACACATGCACAACGAATTCACCAGCCTCGATCGGCCGGACCCGCTGACCGAGCGCGAAACCGAGATCCTGCGCCTGATGGCCGGCGGCTATTCGAACAAGGAAATCGCCAATTCGCTCGGCGTGGCCGAGGGCACGGTGAAGAACCACGTGTCGAACATCCTGTCGAAGCTGGGCGTGCGCGATCGGACGCGGGCGGTGTTGAAGGCGTTCGAGTTGAAGCTGGTGTGATTGTTCGGCCCGGGCGTGGAATGGCGCGCGGGCCGACACCATCTTCACGCCGCCTCCCCATAAAGGGAGGCAGAAGTGCTGTGCATCCTTCTGAACCGCCAGGAAGCACCCGTCTCCTTTCAAGGCTTTCGCAGATCCCTCTCCTTCAAGGCGAGGGTTGGGGTGAGGATGGTTTCGGTCCACCTCGACCACAAACCCATCGCCATCCTGCGTCCCCCCGCACACATTTCCACATTACCTGCGCGCCTGCGCCCATCCGACCCTGTTAGCATTACGGGCTCACGCTAGCCCATTCGGCCTCCTGCCGCTTATGCTGCGTGCCTGCCGCCGCGCCGGGACCGGTCCCCCGGCCGCGGTCGACTCTGGAGACCCCCGAATGACCCGTGTTATCGAGTTCCTAATCGCTCTTGTCATCGTCGCCGTGCTGTTCCTGGTGGTCGGCGTGTTCTTGCCCAGCCGACGCCACGTCGAACACAGCATGGAGACCAATCACCCGGTCCGGCAGGTGTACGACACGCTCAACAGCTTCAAGCGCTTCGGCGACTGGCACCCGTTGCGCATGCACGATCCCGCCGTCGTCTACACGCCCGAAGGTCCGGAACGCGGCGTGGGTGCGAAGCTCAACTACGTGTCGCAGAACAAGCGCATCGGCAGCGGCAGCTTCGAGATCGTCAACAGCGAACAGGATTCGCAGATCGAATACGCGCTGACGAACCCGGCCTACGGCGAAAACAAAACCTCCGTCATTTCGCTCGAAGAGCGCGGCAAGACGGTCGATATCACCTGGGAATACGACGTCGAATACGGCTGGAACCTGTTCGGCCGCTATGCCGGCCTGTACGTGAGCCGCAACGTCGGCGACGACATCAAGCTCGGCCTGGGCAACCTGGTCGGCCTGCTCGCCACGATGCCCAACTTCGATTACACCTCGCTGGAAGTGGGCACCGTCGCGGTGCAGCCGCAGAACGTGCTGCTGGTCTCGACCACGTCGGACCGCAACATCACCGCGGTGGAAAACGCGATGGATCTGGCGCTCAAGGACATCCGCGCCGCGATCGCTTCCAACAAGCTGGAAGCCGCCGGCGCGCCGCGCCTGATCACCACCAATTTCGGCAGCGACAAGTACGAATTCGACGTCGCCATTCCGGTGCGCACGCCCGATCCGAACGCGCCCGCCGCGCCGGAAGCCGAAGCGCCGGTCGACCTGGCCTCCGCGCCGATGGCCGATACCGCCGCGCCGCCCGCGCCGGTGGCAGGGGCGACCGACGCGCCGGTCGACATGACGATCCAGCCGGCACCGGCCCCGCTCACCGGCCTGAACCTGCCGGCGAACGTGCTGCCCGGCCAGAGCTACGGCGGTCTGGCCCTGGTGGCCGACTACGAAGGCCATCCGGCCGCGCTGCCGCTGGTGCGCGACATGCTGCGCTCCTACGCCGCCGCCCACGGGCTCACGGTGCACGACCGTTCCTTCGAGGAATACCTCACCGAAATCGCCGACACCAGCGCCGAAGAAGCGCGCTTCAAGGTGTACTGGCCGATCAAGTAAGGTTGCTTCAAGCTAGATAAGATCCGGCCGCGCAGCCTCTCCGCGGCCGGGACGACGCGCGCCGGCGTTCCGCCGGTGCGCGCTCCGCCGAGGGGCGCGTGCCCGGTCGGTGTGCGGCGCCCACGGTGCTGCTGATCGCAAGTCCGCCCGGCGGTGCCTCGCGGCTTGCGCCAAAAGTGGCGGGAACTTTTTTTCGCGTGCGTTGTACATCGGTGCGGCGCGCGCGAGCGGCGGGCGCGCCGTTGCCCCGTGGACCCAACTCACATCCGACACCCCATCCAGACACGATCTTTCAGGAATTGCCGGAGATGATCGAGACTCAACAGTTGTGCAAGCGCTATGGCCGGTTCACTGCGGTGGACGGCATCAGTTTCCGCGTCGAACCGGGCCAGGTGCTCGGTTTCCTCGGCCCCAACGGCGCGGGCAAATCCACCACGATGAAGATGCTCGCCGGCTTCCTCGCGCCGACCTCGGGCTCGGCCAAGGTGGCCGGCTTCGACGTGCAGGAGCAGCCGATCGAAGCCAAGCGCGCGCTCGGCTACCTGCCCGAGGGCGCGCCCAGTTACGGTGAAATGACGCCGCGGCAGTTCCTCGAATTCGTCGCCGACGTGCGCGGCCTGGGCGGCGATCGGCGCCGCACGCGAATCGACGATGCGGTCGGCCGATTGCATCTGGAACCGGTGCTGGCGCAGCCGATCGACACCTTGTCGAAAGGCTTCAAGCGCCGCGTCGGACTGGCCCAGGCCATCGTGCACGATCCGGCCGTGCTGATCCTCGACGAGCCCACCGACGGCCTGGATCCGAACCAGAAACATGAAGTGCGTGCGCTGATCCAGTCGATGTCGCGCGACCGCACCATCATCATCTCCACCCACATCCTGGAAGAGGTGCATGCGGTCTGCACGCGCGCGGTGATCATCGCGCACGGCCGGCTGCTGGCCGACGCCACGCCGGCCGAACTCGAGGCCCGCTCGCGCTATCACCGCGCGATTTCGCTCACCGCCAGCAATCCGGTGGCGGTGAAGGAAGGCCTGGCGCGCCTCGACGGCGTGGCCGCCGTCGAAATCGATCCGCAGGACGGCCGCATCACGGCTTTCCCGAAGGCCGGCACATCGATCTTCGAACGCGTCGACGCTTATCTGCGCGAACAGAAGATCGCGTTCACCGAACTGCAGCTCGAACAGGGCCGGCTCGACGAAGTCTTCCGCCAGATCACCACGCAACCCGCCACCGCCGCCAAGGAGGCCCGCGCATGAAAACCGCCGCCTCGCGTCCGACCCTCGCGATCTTCCGTCGCGAACTCAAGAGCTATTACGCCACGCCGGTGGCCTACGTCTTCATCGTCATCTTCCTGTTGATGGCGATGGCTTTCACCTTCTATTTCGGCGGCTTCTACCAGCGCGGCCAGGCCGATCTGCAGCCGTTCTTCGACTTCCATCCGTGGCTGTACCTGTTCCTGGTGCCCGCGGTCGCGATGCGGCTGTGGAGCGAGGAACGCAAGAGCGGCACCATCGAGTTGCTGCTGTCGCTGCCGGTGACGATGTGGCAGGCGGTGCTCGGCAAATTCTTCGCCGCCTGGGTGTTCATCGGCATGGCGCTGGCGCTGACCTTCCCGATCTGGCTGACGGTGAATTACCTCGGCGATCCGGACAACGGCGTGATCGTCGCCAGTTATCTCGGCAGCTGGCTGATGGCCGGTGCCTTCCTCGCGGTGGGTGCGTGCCTGTCGGCCGCGACGCGCAATCAAGTCGTCGCCTTCATCCTCACCGTGGTGGTGTGTTTCGTGCTGTTGATGGCGGGCTTTCCGCTCGTGCTCGACGGCGCGCGCGCGATGTTGCCGCAGGGTCTGGTGGATGCGATCGCCAACCTGAGCTTCCTCACCCACTTCGCGGCGATCGCCAAGGGCGTGCTCGACCTGCGCGACATTCTTTTCTTCCTGCTCACCATCGGCTTCTGGCTGTACGCCTGCGCCGTGGTGATCGACCTGAAAAAAGCCGACTAAGGGGCCCCACCGATGTCTCGTACGAATCGACGCACCCTGACCGGCACCACGCTCGTGGTGCTGGCGCTGCTGTTCCTGGCACTGGTCACGCTCACCGGCACGCTGCTGCGCGGCGCGCGCATCGACCTCACCAGCAACCGCCTGTACACCCTGTCCGAGGGCACCGAGAACATCCTCGACAAGCTCGAAGAACCCATCACGCTGTACTTCTTCTATTCCGACGAAGCCGCGCGCGACATTCCGCAGCTGCGCACCTACGCCACGCGCGTGCGTGAACTGCTCGAAGAAGTGGCCGCCAAGGCCGACGGCAAGATCAAGCTGCAGGTGATCGACCCGCTGCCGTTCTCGGAAGACGAAGACCGCGCCACGGCCTTCGGCCTGCAGGCCATTCCGCTCGGAAACAGCGGTGAAACGCTGTTTTTCGGCCTCGCCGGCACCAGCTCGATCGATGGCGAATCGGTGATTCCGTTCTTCCAGCCCGACAAGGAAGCCTTCCTCGAATACGACGTCGCCAAGCTGATCTCGAGCCTCGCCAGCGAAGAGCGGCCGGTGGTCGGCTTGATGACCGCGCTCAACATGGGCCCGGGCTTCGATCCGCAGACCAGCCAGGTGCGCCAGGGCTGGGTGGTGGACGAAGAACTGCGCAAGCTGTTCGACATCAAGCGCGTGGAAACCAACGCCACTGAAATCCCGGCGGACATGAACACGCTGATGCTGGTGCATCCGAAGAATCTCGGCGACGAGACGCTCTACGCGATCGACCAGTTCGTGCTGCGCGGCGGGCATCTGCTGGTGTTCGTCGATCCGCATGCCGAGTCTGAGCAGGCCGGGCAGGGAGTCGATCCGACCCAGGCGATGTTCGCCGAGAAATCGTCGAACCTCGACAAGCTGTTCACGTCCTGGGGCGTGGTCTACGACCCCGACCGCGTCGTGCTCGACGGCCGCTACGCGATGGAATTGCAGTTCAGCCAGGATCGCCCGCCGGTACGGCATCTGGCCATCCTCGGCCTGCGCGGCGGCAAGGCCGGCGGCGAGGCGGCGTTGAATTCGGGCGATGTGATTTCGGCCGAACTCGAACAGGTGAATGTCGCGACCGCGGGCTTCTTCGATCTGGCCGACGAGGCGCAGATGAAGCTCGAACCGCTGGTGCAGAGCTCCGCCAGCGCGATGCCGGTGCCGAGCGACCGCGTGCGCGCACTGCCCGATCCGGAAACGCTGTTCGGCGATTTCACCCCGACCGGCCAGCGCTACACGCTCGCCGGCCGTCTCACCGGCACGGTGAAAACCGCCTTCCCCGAGCGCAGCGGCGAAAAACATCTGGCGCAAAGCGCGCAACCGGTGAACGTGGTGCTGATCGCCGATACCGATCTGCTCACCGACCGCTTGTGGGTGCAGGTGCAGCCGTTCTTCGGCCAGCGCGTGATGAACGCCTTCGCCAACAACGGCGACTTCATCATCAATGCGGTCGACAACCTGGTCGGCAGCAGCGATCTGATCGCAGTGCGCACGCGGCCGGGCTCGACGCGTCCGTTCGAGACGGTGGAAGAGATCAAGCGCGCCGCCGACGATCGCTTCCGCGCCACCGAGCAGCAACTGCAGGCGCAACTGGCCGAAACCGAACGCAAACTGTCCGAGTTGCAAAGTGCGAAGGGCGACAGCAAGAACGCGCTGCTGCTCAGCCCCGAGCAGCAGACCGAATTGTTGCGCTTCCAGGAAGAAAAGCTGCGCATCCGCAAGGAACTGCGGCGCGTGCGGCGCGAACTCGACGCCGACATCGAACAACTCGGCACGCGCCTGAAACTGCTCAATATCGCCGGTGTGCCGTTGCTGTTGACTTTGGGCGCACTGGGCTGGGTCTGGCTGCGCGCGCGGGCGCGCAAACGGGAGGTCGTGCGATGAACAAGCACAAGCTCGCAGTGCTGGGCGTGGTGGCGGCGGTCGCGCTGGTCGCGGCGCTGTGGTCGACGCAGACGCGGCGTCCGGTGCAGGAAGCACTCGCGCCGCAATCGCTGGTGCCGAATCTCGAGCAACAGCTCAACGACGTTTCCACGGTGCGCATCCGCGGCGCCGGCGATCAGGTGCTGGCCACGCTGGTGCGCGGCACCGATGGCTGGACGCTCACCGAGAAGGGCGGCTACGCGGTCGATGTTTCGAAGTTGCGCGCCTACCTGCTGAAACTCGCGCAGGCGCGCCGCGTCGAAGAAAAAACCTCGACGCCGGCCTTGTACGACCGCCTCGGCGTCGAACCGATGAGCGACAAGCAGGCCTATGGCGCACAGCTTGAGCTCGAAGGCATCGAGCCGCCGGTGAAGCTGATCGTCGGCCGCAACGTGCCGCGCGGCAGCGGCACCTACGTGCGCTTCGTCGACGAAGCGCAGAGCTGGGAAGTCAGCGGCGATCTGGCCGTCGAGCGCGTGCCCGCCAACTGGCTGCAGCGCGACCTCACCGACATCGCCGCCACCCGCATCGAACGTGTCGACGTGACGCCGGCCAAGGGCCCGGCGGTGCACATCGTGCGCGCGGCGCCGGGCAGCGCCGGCGACTTCGCCGTCGCCGATATCCCGAAAGGCCGCGAAGTGGCGAGCGAGTACGTCGCCGATGCCACTGCCGGCGTGCTGTCGGGCCTGCGCTTCGACGACCTGCTCGCCGCGTCCGAGGCGCCGATGCCGGCCGAGGGCGTGACGAAGACGAAGTTCGTCGCGGAAGATGGCGTCGTGGTCGATCTTACGTCGTGGGTGGTCGAAGACAAGACCCGCGCCACGTTCGTCGCGAGCCTCGATGAAGCCAAGGCCGAAGCGTTCGTGCAGAAGGCGCAGGAAAAGGCCGAAGCCGAACGTGCGGCGCAGGCTGCGAAGCCGGCCGATGCCGCGACGGCCGCTGGCGACGAGCCCGCGGACGAAGCCCCGTCCGAGGAAGCCCAGTCCGACGAAGCCAAGCCCGTCACGACGGAACCGGCACCAGCCGACCCGGCCGCCGATCGCGAACAGCGCCTGGCCGCATTGCGCGACGAAGTCGCCAAACTCAACGCGCGCTTCACCGGTTGGGTCTACGTGCTGCCGCCGTTCAAGGCCGAAAACCTCAACAAGCCGCTCGAAAGCTATCTGAAACCGAAGGCCTGACGGACGCGAAACGATGACACCCGCGGCCGGCACGTCGATCGATGCTTCACGTGCCGGCCGCGGATTCGCGGCGCTCGGTGCATTGCTGTGCGCTGCGGCCATCGGTCTTGCGGCGTGGGCCGCCCACGCTTTCGAGCCGGTCGACACCGCGCGGCTGCAAACGCCGATCCTTTATCTGTTCCTGCATGGACTCGCGCTGGCCTGTTTCGCCCGCTGCCAGCGCGACCTTCTCGGTACGGCGGTGTTGATCGGCTGGACACTCGGCTGCCTGTTTTTCAGCGGCAGCCTGATCGGTTCGCTCGCCTTCGGCATGCCCACCTCGCTGGCTCCGACCGGCGGATTGCTGCTCATCGCGAGTTGGCTGCTGCAGGCCGTGGTGCTCGCCCGGCGCTGAGCACGGTTAAAACTGAACGCCTGCAGTTGCTCTTGCGTCGAAGCGACAAGATCGATTCGTGTCTCCTGAGCGTGGAACAAGACGTGCCTCAGTCGGCAATATTTTCAAACCCATCGGTGAATATATCATTGAAAACAACAGGTAGAGACGGCTTCAGTCGGTAGCCAAGCTCGCCATCGCCGCGTCGGCCATACAATCCTTCGCCCCAACACTCGGTCACTCCGTTCGCGAAACTTGCGCAGGTATGCTCGTTGCCTGCATTGAGTGCCGTAGCTCCCGAATTCATCGTAAGAACCTTGGTCGGGACGTAAGCATCGCTGTACGTGCCATTGCCAAGCTGGCCGAATAAATTCCAGCCCCAGCAGTAGATTTCACCATTCTGCAGCGCGGCACATGTGTGGGTTCTACCGGCGGTCAGGATCGTCACCGCGCCCGGCAGACCCACAACCTGGTGCGGCTCCGTCGAATCCGTGGCAGGCCCACTGGATTCCCCCTGCCAGTTTCTGCCCCAACACCAAACGGTACTGTCAGCCAGCAAAGCGCAAGTGTGCCCCGCTCCCAAGGCGAGTCGTACAACCGTATTTCCCGCTGGAAGCCCTTGCACCGGTTTTGCGTACGGAAGAACGCCCTGTCCGGCCGAATGTCCAAGCGCCCCCCAGGTATTGGCGCCCCAACAAAAGGCAGTTCCACTGGTTATTGAGCAACTGTGGGCTGCTCCGACTGCCACATCGCCGGTGTTCGTCATTTCTCCAAGCACGCTGTTGACGACCGCGACAGGTGCGTTTTCGTTTCCTTCCGCAGTAACGTTGTTTCCCAGTCGGCCATGCGCAGTCTGCCCCCAACATCTGATTTTCCCCTGATTCGTGACGGCGCAGCTGTGCTCCGGGCCGGCATCGGCGCGAATGAATGCGCCAGGCACCTGAGCGGGGTCGCTCGCCTGATCTAACGAGTCAATGCCGAGTTGGCCTTCCCCGTTATGGCCCCAGCAATAGAGCACCTGCGTTGTGCTCAAGGCACACGAATGAAATCCCCCGGAAGTGATGCGTGAAAATGTTGTTGCATCGGGGAGCCCTTGGACGAGCGCAGGAGCGGCTTCGTCCTGCTGGTCGGCCAAGAATGTGTTTCGCCCCCAGCAATAGGGGGTGCCTGCGGCCAGCGCGCAGGTGTGAAATCGCCCGCCGGCGAGAATTGACGCGGGACCGAAATCCGGGATTTCTGCGGGAAGCGACGTGTGGGACGAGAAACCTAGGCCGAGTTGTCCGCTATCGTTCAATCCCCAGCAGTGAATCGTTTCGGTAGTCGATTGTGCGCAACTGCCGTTGTGCCCTGCTGCGATTCCCGACAAGTCGTTGAAAAAAATGATAGCCGCAGCTTTGGACTGATCGGTCTTACTACCACTGCCGAGTTTTCCAAAGTCGCCCTCGCCCCAGCACAGGATGACGCCGTTCGCCTGGTTTCCCGCGCAGGTGTGATATTGGCCGGCTGATATCGAAGTCATGCCCGAAATCGCCACGCTACTCCCGGCGGCCAAAACCGTCACCGGGGAAAGGGACGAGTAGTCGTCTTTTCCGTCGCCGAGTTGTCCATCACTGCCATGTCCCCAGCACAGTACTTCGCCGGTCGTCTGCACGGCACAGGCATGGTATCCACCTGCGTCGAGGGCAACGATAGATGGGCTTGCTGCATTGGGCGCTAAGCCGGTAACCGTAGTTGGTTCGTACGCAGTGTCGGTGCTCCCATTTCCCAGTTGACCGACGCTATTCGCGCCCCAGCATCGGACCCCTCCACCCACGAGCGCGCAGGAGGATTCCGTGCCTGCGGTGATAGCAGAAACACCACTTCCCGGACCCAGCCCGGTGACGGCAACCGGCAGTACTGAATCAGATTTCTTCCCATCGCCCAAGGCGCCGGACTCGCCTCTGCCCCAACAATGAACCCCCGCATCGACCAGGGCGCAGGCATGGTAGTAACCGACGGCAACCTGCGACGCGGTGCCGGCTAGGCCATCGAGGATTGCCGGCTGCAACTGATCATCTTCGATAAAGAATTTCTGTCCCCAGCATTTGACCACCCCTGCCTGCACGGCGCAGACATGGTGGTATCCCATGGAGACATCGGTAACGTTCGTGCCAGGACCCAACCCGGTAACCCAGGCAGGGTAGGCGCGCGAAATCTTGGTGCCATCCCCTAGCTGCCCATCGTCGTTGTTGCCCCAGCATTGCAGGCCACCACTTCGAATGGCGCAGGCGGTATCCCATGCCACATCAAGATCCTTGGCTTGCGCCAGGCCAAAGCCGAGGAGAAGCGCCAAAAATAAGTACCGCATGAGACAACTCCATAGGGCAGGTAACTTGCACTACGAACCTGGAGCCAAGGGCGGACGCGCCGGTGAGGGCCGGCGGCGATGTAGTTGCAGGCTCACTGCTGTCCTGCAGTGGTGCTCCCGATGGGGACGGTGATCGCTGGTGGTCTGGCTTCCGTCCGGCGCAACCCCCATCGCGGGGCTTTCAATCCCTACGCCGGCGTACGCATAATCGAAGCTCAACCCTGGGGAGGGAAGAACATGGCTATCAAGACCGCGCGCCACCCGGTGCGCTCGCTGCTGTCGCTCTCGCTGCTCGCTTTGCTCGGTCTGGGCGCCGCCCAGGCCCAGACCATTCCCGGCGCCGGCCTGCGCGCCAACGGCAGCATTTCCTACGACGCCAACGGCGTGCCCACCGTGATCGCCGCCACCGATGAAGACGCGGCCTGGCTGATGGGCTATGCGCATGCGCGCGATCGCTTCTTCCAGATGGATCTGCTGCGCCGCACCGCGTCGGGCACGCTGGCCGAACTCGTCGGTCCGAGCGTGCTGTCGCAGGACGTCGAAATCCGCACCCTCGGCCTGCGCCGCGCCGCCTGGGAAACCTGGGCCAAGCTGTCGCCGGAATTGTCGGGCCAGCTCAAAGCCTATTCCGACGGCGTCAACGCCTGGCTGCGCAGCAATCCGGTGCCGCTCGAACACCGCGCGCTGGAACTGACCTCGGCCGATCGCTGGACGCCGGTCGATTCGCTCGCCATCGGCAAGCTGCTCGCCTTCCAGCTGTCGTTCGACCTGGAAATCGAATATTCGCTCAAGGCGCGCGCCTACCAGCAGGCCGGCGCCGCCGGCGGCTTCAATGGCGCCGCGTTGTTCTTCAACGACACCCACCGCACCGCGCCGCCCGACGGTCGCGTTTCGATTCCGGATTTCTTCGATCCGCCCGCCAAGCGCGTCGCCGAGGCCACGCCGAAGGTCGAACTCGACCAGGCTACCAGCGATGTCGCGCAGCGCTATCTGGATCGCATTTCCGACCATCCCGTGATCGGCCCGCAGCTCAAGCGCCGCGAGAACCGCGCCGGGAGCAACTGGTGGATGGTGGGCGGTGCGCACACCGCCTCCGGCCGCCCGATCCTGGCCAACGATCCGCATCTGTCGCTCGATACGCCGATGCTGTTCCACGAAGGCCACGTCATTTCGAACGATTCGCGCTACGCGCAGCCGATGAACAGCGTCGGTTCGATCGCGCCCGGCACGCCGTGGCCGATCCTCGGCTGCACCAGCAATTTCTGCTGGGGCCTGACCACCAATTCGCTCGACGTCACCGACACCTTCACCGAACAGTTCGTCGTCAACACCTACGGCCTGCCGACCCACATCATTCACGACGGGGCGCAGGAGCCGGTGCTGTGGGTGTTCCAGAGCTACTTCGCCAACGGCATCGGCGACGGCGTGACCGACAACGTTTCGCGCCAGAACCAGATCGGCTACACCAACGGCGGCATCACCGTCATCATCCCGCGCCGCAACTACGGCCCGGTGCTCGATATCGACGGCAGCACCGGCCTGTCGGTGCAGTACGCCGGCTGGGGTCCGACCTTCGAGCTCGAAGCCTTCCGCAAGATCAATCGCGCGCAAAACCTCGATCAGTTCCGCACCGCGGTGCTCAACTTCGATGTCGGCTCGCAGAACTTCGCCTACGTCGACAAGACCGGCAATTTCGCCTATTTCCTCAGCGCCGAAATGCCGATCCGCGAAGACCTGCAGAACAACACCGTCACCGGTGCGCCGCCGTTCCTGATCCGCAACGGCACCGGCGGCAACGAATGGTTGCCGGCGACGCATCACTATCCGGGCCAGGCGCTGCCGTACGAAATCCTCGCGCCGGAAGAAATGCCGTTCTCGATCAATCCCGAGCGCGGCTACATCGCGAACGCCAACAATGATCCGGTCGGCACCTCGCTCGACAACAACGCCCTCAACCAGGTGCGCGCCGGCGGCGGCCTGCTGTACTACGCGCCGGGCCACTCGGCCTATCGCATGGGACGCATCGATCGCGAGCTGCAGAAGCTGATCGAGCGCGGCGACATCACCGTCAACGACATGGCCAAGCTGCAGGCCAACAACCAGTTGATGGACGCCGAACTGGTGCTGCCGCATCTGCTGGCGGCGTGGGAACGCGCGCAGAGCGCACCGGCCGGCAGTTGCGCGGCGGGCCTGGCGGCCGACGCGCGCGTCGGCGATGCCTTCGATTTCCTGGAAACCTGGGATTATTCGACGCCGACCGGCATCCGCGAAGGTTTCGATGCCGGCGACAACCCGTTCGCCTTGCCGGAACCCAGTGCCGCCGACGTGCGCCATTCGGCGGCGGCAACGGTGTTCGCGATGTGGCGCGGGCAGGCGATCCGCAACACGATCGACTTCACCCTCACCGGCAAGGGCCTCGGGGCTGCGTTGCCGGGCAGCCAGGAAGCCTACAGCGCGTTGAAGAACCTGCTCGACAACTTCGCCACCAATGACGGCAAGGGCGCCTCGGGCCTGGATTTCTTCACCAACGTGCCGGCCGCTTCGGCGACGGCGAATGCCTCCGATCGCCGCGACTGCATCCTGCTCGCCAGCGTGCAGCAAAGCCTCGACCGCCTCGCCAGCGACGAATTCGCACCCGCGTTCGCGAATTCCACCAACGTCGGCGATTACCGCTGGGGCAAGCTGCACCGCATCGTGTTCGATCATCCGCTCGGCTCGCAGCTGAGCATTCCGGGCAACAACCCGTATCCGTTCACTCACCTCGCGGCCAACCTGCCGGGCGTGTCGCGGCCGGGCGGTTACGAATCGGTGGATGCCTCCAGCCACAACACGCGCGCCAACACGCTCAACGGCTTCATGTTCGGCAGCGGCCCGGTGCGCCGCTTCATCGGCGAAATGACCGACACGCCGACGCTGTTGCAGATCGCGCCCGGCGGCCAGGACGGCAAGATCGGCGGCCCCGGCTACATCAGCCAGCTGCCGCTGTGGCTGGTCAACGGCTACAAGCCGCTGGTGATCGATCCGGCCGTGTCGCAATCCACGCAGGTCGCGCGCCTGGAATTCAGCCCGGCGCCGCACAACTGACACCGGCTGTCAGCAGCCTCGCCGCCGCGCGTTGCAGGCGGCGAGCCAACTGAGAGAATCACAGGGCGGGACATCCCGCCCTGTTTTTTTCCGGAGCGTCACCCATGCCACGCATCGCCCGCGGTTTCGATGTCGACCAAGCCGCCGCCCATCTCGCGAAGAAAGACCGCAAGCTCGGCACCTGGATGAAGCGCATCGGTCCGCTGCCCGGCGATGCGCGCTGGAAAAAACCGTTCGACGTGGTCGACGCGCTGGCACGCGCGATTCTTTATCAACAATTGTCGGGCAAGGCCGCGGCCACCATCGTCGGCCGCGTCGAAGCCGCCACCGGCGCGAAGAAATTGCACGCCGCCGCGCTCGATCGCATCGACGACGCAGCGCTGCGCGCCTGCGGCGTGTCGGGTAACAAGGCGCTCGCGCTGCGCGACCTCGCCAATCACGAACGCCGCGGCGAAATCCCGACCACGCGCGTCATGGCGACGATGGGCGACCAGGAAATCATCGACGCGCTCACCGCCGTGCGCGGCATCGGCAAGTGGACGGTGCAGATGATGCTGATGTTCCGCCTCGGCCGCGCCGATCAGCTTCCGATCGACGATCTGGGCATCCGCAAAGGCGCGCAGCGCGTCGACAAACTCGACGAAATGCCCACGCCGAAGGAACTGCTCGAACGTGGCGAACGCTGGGGCCCGTATCGCACCTATGCCGGCCTGTATCTGTGGCGCATCGCCGATTTCGCCGCGGCAGTGAAAGAACCCGTGAAGCGCTCGCAGGAATGAAACCGGCCTGCGTGCTCGCCATCGACCAGGGCACCACCAGCTCGCGCGCCATGCTGTTCGATGCCCACGGCGCGGTGCTGGGCGTGGCGCAGCACGAATTCCGCCAGATTTTTCCGCAGCCAGGATGGGTCGAGCACGATCCGCTAGAAATCCTCGCCACCGTACGCACCGCGGTGAGCGATGTGATGCGCCAGGCCGGCGTGCAGGCGGCGCAGATCGCCGGCATCGGCATCGCCAACCAGCGCGAAACCACGGTGGTGTGGAATCGCCACACCGGCGCGCCGGTGCACAACGCCATCGTGTGGCAATCGCGGCAGAGCGAAAGTATCTGCGAGCGATTGCGGCAGGACGGGTTCGAAGCACTGGTGCGCGAACGCAGCGGCCTGCTGATCGATCCGTATTTTTCCGGCACGAAAGTGCGCTGGATACTCGACAACATCGACGGTGCGCGCACCGCCGCCGAACGCGGCGATCTGCTGTTCGGCACGATCGACAGCTGGCTGGTGTGGAATCTTTCCGAACATCGCACGCACGTCACCGACGCCAGCAACGCGTCGCGCACCTTGATGTACGACATCCACCGCCGGCAGTGGTGTCCCGATCTGCTGCGCATGCTCGGCGTGCCGGCAGCGATGTTGCCGGCCGTGCGTTCGAACAGCGAAATCTACGCGCAGGCCGAGGCCTCGCTGTGCGGTGCGCCGGTGCCGATCGCGGGCCTCGCGGGCGACCAGCAAGCCGCCTTGTTCGGCCAGGGCTGCTTCGAGCCGGGCATGGCGAAAAACACCTACGGCACCGGCTGTTTCCTGCTGATGAACACCGGCCCGCGCGCGGTGCGTTCGCAACATGGATTGCTCACCACGATCGCCTGCGATTTCGGCGGCGAAGTGCATTACGCGCTCGAAGGCAGCGTGTTCGTCGCCGGCGCCGCCGTGCAATGGTTGCGCGACGGCCTCGGCCTGCTGGCTGCGGCCGCCGATTCGCAGGCCTGCGCCGCACGCATCGCATCGACCGATGGCGTTTACGTGGTGCCCGCCTTCGTCGGCCTCGGCGCACCGCACTGGCGCAGCGACGCGCGCGGCGCGATCTTCGGCCTCACCCGCGGCACCGGCCGCGATCAACTGGTGCGCGCCGTGCTCGAATCGCTCGCCTACCAGACCCGCGACGTGCTCGACGCGATGCAGGCCGACGCCGGCATCCCGCTCAAGGCCTTGCGCGCCGACGGAGGCGCCATCGCCAACGATTTCCTCGCGCAGTTCCAGGCCGATATCGTCGACGTGCCGCTGGAACGCCCGCAGATCGTCGAAACCACCGCCCTCGGCGTTGCCTACCTGGCCGGCCTCGCCACCGGCTTCTGGCGCGATCGCGAACAGATTTCGCAACAGCGCCGCATCGAGAGAATTTTCCAGCCGCGCATGGCGGAAGCGCAACGCGAAACTTTGTATGCCGGTTGGAAGCGCGCGGTCGCCGCGGCGCTGGTTTTTTGTGGCAACTCGAATTAGAAGAACCGAGCCGAGGAAACCCGAGCCAAAGTCGGGTCGCCGATGCTGCGCGACCGCTAAACGACGCAACGCGATTTCGAATCAAACAACGGCAACCTCCATATCGATCGGTGAGAAATGCCGATCGTGAGATATCCGCTGCCCCGCGAGCGTATCGATAGGGTTTCAGTACGCCGTCGCGGGCAGGGCGCTTCGCCGCTTCATGAAAACGCGCACCAGCCAATAGCCTGTCGTGAAAATAACCAGCAGTACGGGAAGCGCGAGCATTGCGGGAATTCGCAGCGCGTCCGGAAACATTTTCGCCTGCCCGAGAAAGAATGACGCCGTCGCCACGAACATCGCGAAACCCATGCGCCAAAGATGCCGCGCCAGCCGGTGCGCGCCGCGGATGCTGCCGGCCCGCAGCAGGCGCGCGTCGAGCAGCGCGCCGGCGAGGCCGACGACGCCGAACATGAAAAGCGGTGGCGCGGGGATGCCGTCGAGCGTTCCTTTCGGGCTGTTCAGTGCCTGCAATCCGAGCGTGAAGGCGTACGCGCTGCCGGCGAACGCGATCAGCATGAAAGCGGCGACGAGTGCGCGCGATTGTTCGACCGATCGCTTCACCGTCAGCAGCCCGGTGCACACCAGATAGAACGTCAGCGTGCCGGCCACCACATTGATCTGGTTGGGCCGCAGGAAGGCGGCGATTATCACCGCGCTCGATGTCATCGTCAGCATCGCGATGGCGAAGACGGTTCCGCTGCGGCGGTGCAGCGTCGACCCTTTCGCGGCGGACAGCGCCACCGCGCCCGCCACGAGCGACAGCAGCCCTGCGATGATGTGGATCAGTTTGAGTTCCATCGTGCTTCCCCTTTGCCCGAACGCGATCTGTGCCCGCACGCAGTTTGCCGGCGCGTTCCGCCGCTTCAACCGGTGTGCGACGAACGACGGAAATCGCCGAACGGCTCGCGGGCAGGCGCGACAGACGGCGTGGGCTTGTACGATTTCTGCGTTTTTCGCGCCGCCGTGATACGAATCGAACCGACTCTGCGTTAGCAAGATGCGCCGGTCAGAACCGGTCTTTCACGGAACGTCCCATGGTCATCGCACGCCGTCTTTTGCCCGCCGCGATCGCGGCTTGTGTGTTTTGCGCTCCGGTGTCCGCCGCGCCCGTCACGGTGCGCGTGCAATCCGGGCTGATCGAGCCCGACGGTACGAGCGAATCGCCGATGATTTCCGCCGACGGCACGGTGGTCGCGTTTCTGTCGAACGCCACCAACCTCACGCCGGGCATGCATCCGGATTCGACCAAGCTGTTCGCCTACGACCGCATCGCGGGCACCATTTCGCAGCTCACGCCCGACGCCACCAACGGCTACATCGACAATCCCTCGGTGTCGCGCGACGGACGCTACTTCGCGTTCGACACCAACTCCACCAACCTGCCGGCGAACGGGCCGGATGGCGAAAGCGTCGATGTGCTGCGCTACGACCGCGTCGCCAATACTTTTCTGCGCGCCAGCCTCGGTGTCGGCGGTGCGAAGGCGAATGCGGCGTCGGCTTATCCGGCGATATCGGGCGATGGCCGTTACATCGCTTTCCTGTCGTACGCCAGCAATCTGGTCGCCGCGCCGGCCACGACGCAGTTTCGAGCGCACATCTTCGTGATGGATACGGCCGACGGCAGCATCCAGCTCGCCTCGCGCGCGGCGAACGAAAACCTGCAGGCCGACGACGACTCGCAGGCGCTCGAACCGAGCGCGATGTCGCACGATGGACGCCGGCTGGTGTTCACGACGGAGGCCAACAACATCGCGCCGGTGTCCCTCGGCAACAATTTCGACGTCATCGTGCGCACGGTGAATGCGCAGGGCGTGGCCAGTTTCCAGAACGTCAATCGCGGCGTGAACGGCGAGCTGGGCGAAGGTTCGTCCGACCGCGGTTCGATTTCGCCCAACGGCCGTTATGTCGTGTTCCGCAGCAGCGCCACCAACATCATCGGCGGCCAGCCCAATCCGAGTTCGCTGCTGTGGCGCGATCTGCAGGACAACGTCCTGCGCGGCATGCCGCTGCCGGCCGGTTACCAGACCTGCAACCGCGCCCGCGTCGGTGACGACGGCACGGTGCTGATGCAGTGCCAGCAGGAAGCGCAGATCGCCGTGCAGCAGGTGTTCCTGGTGCCCAACGGCGGCGCGCCGCGGCTGACCAGTTTCGCGCGCGACGACGGTGCGCCGGGCAATGCCGATTCGGGCAACACGCTGAGCATGAGTGCGAACGCGAGCCTGGTGGCCTTCGAATCGGCCGCCACCGATCTGATCGACTTCGACGGCAACGAGGCGGTCGACGTGTACCTGGTGGGCGAGCCGGCGGCATTCAACCGGCTGTTCCGCGACGGCTTCGAGTGAGTCCAGGCCCGATGCCGGCGGTAAACCCCGCCGCACCGGTTTCTACCTGACACGGATGCTTGAGCGGACGCCGCCATCGCGGCGTCCGGTTTCAAACGTGATCCGGTTTCAAATTTTATAAGAACGCTTCTTATCAAAACCGGATGCGCGAAATCGTCTTGCTGACGGTTTCGCCATCGATCGTATAAGTGAACTCGGCGAGGTCTTCGTTGCCCGGCGTCATGCCGAAATCGAACGTCGCGGTGCCGACGGCGGTGTGCTTGACGATCTGCCGATCGTAGACCGCGGCCGACCACGACGGCCCGTTGCTGCGGATCAGTTCGCCGGTCCACTGCGTGGATGACAGCCACTGGCCGGAGCCGAGCGTGTACCACTGCGGCTGCTGATCCGCTCCGAAGATATAGACGGCGCCGACCAGCGTATTCAAGCGGCCCTGATGCAGCGACAGGCCCCAACCGCTCTCGGCCGATTTCCACCAGATGCCGGTGTAATTGTCGAGCGGCATCGGCGGGGCGGGCACGACGGCCGGCTGCACCAGCCCGCTCACGGTGAAGTCGACGCGCGCCTCGGCCGGCTGGTCGAGCGAACTGTGGATTTCGACGCGGTAATCGCCGGCCGGAAACGCGCCGAGCTGGATGTCGACGACGGCCGGATTGCCGGGCGCGAAACACTGCCGCGGTGGTTGTTCGACATGGATCACGCCGTCATCGAGCGTGACGCGTACGCGCTCCGGATCGAAGGTGCAATCGTCGACCGTCTGGCGCAGGCTCACGCGTTCGAACTGCACCGGATCGGCGGGAACGACCCGCGCCTGCGACCAGGCGGCGGACGAGGCGATCAGCAACGCGGCGCCCAAAGCGGTGGGCAAAGTCTTTCTCAAAGCGGGCATGGCACTTCCTTGGAATTCGACACGGCAGCGTCCCGCAAGGTTGACGCAACGAGGGGCCGGACCGTTGCAGGCGATTGAGTGGCGGCGTTTTTGGGGGGTGCCGTCGATTTTCAGGCTTGTCGGGAGCCTGGCGTGGGGTGGCGGGAGCCCAGGGACTTTGAAGCTTTCCGCTTCCCTCGGTTTTAGTTGTTGCGCCTTCGCGAGTTTCGTCCCCCTCAGCGGGGGCCGAGTCACTTTCTCTTGCTTGTCCAAGAGAAAGTAACCAAAGAGAAGGACACCCCGGTGCCGCGCCTGATTTGCGTCCGTGTAAATCAGGTTCGCGCGTCGGCTGCGGGGTTTGTCGACAGGCCATCC